>NZ_JBJHAN010000002.1:0-600807 GCF_054051055.1 Blastococcus sp. SYSU DS0973 | reverse complement strand
TCACAGAGTTACGGCGGCCATGGCGAGAGGGAAACGCCCGGTCACATTCCGAACCCGGAAGCTAAGCCTTTCAGCGCCGATGGTACTGCCCTGGAGACGGGGTGGGAGAGTAGGACGCCGCCGGACAACCATTCCCGAAGGGGCCCCAGCATCCGTGCTGGGGCCCCTTCGTGCGTTCGGCATTACCTGCACCGGCCATGGCGGTGATGTTTGCGGAGGCCCACCGGCGAGATCGCCGAGCCGTTCGAGGCCCGCCGCAGGCAGGTCCCGCCGGAGCGCCGGCGCTGCTGGTACCGAGACGGCCTCGAGGTGGTCTCTCGTCCGCCCCGTCGGCCCGCGGGATAGCAGTGGTCGTCGCCCTGGGGAGGCGTCCACAGCCTGGGGCCCTGTTCCGTCACGTGGCGGAACAGGGCCCCAGGCTGTACGACGCTGGGTCGGGGCGGCCAGGATGCGTGGGCAGTCCTTCGTTGCTCACTGGGAGTCTTTCGGCTGCCCGCGGGGGTCGGAGTACGCCCCCGGCTGACGGCGCGCCTCAGAGGGCCGCGGCGAGCGCCTCGAGGTCATCGACCGTCGCGTCCAGGTGCGGGGAGACCCGCAGCACCGGACCGGTCATCTCGCCCGGCGCCCGCTCCGGCCCGATCGCGCTCAGCACGATCCCGTGCTCGGTCAGCAGCCGGGTGCGCGTCTCGACCACGTCGACGCCGTCCGGCGGGCGCAGCGTCGTCGTCGCCGTCGGCTCCCCGGCCGGTTCCACGGCCCGCCAGCCGGCGACGCCGTCGAGCAGCTCCCGGGTGGTCCGGCCGAGCGCGGCCAGCCGCTCACGCACCCGGTCGGGACCGGCCGCGAGGTGCTCGCCGACGGCCACGACGAGGCCGACCCGGCCGGCGACGTGCGCCTCCCCCGACTCGAACGCCCGGATCGGCGGAACGCCCGGGGGCTCCGGTAGCACCGGGGCCAGCTGGGCGGCGATGACGGGGCGGACGAACAGCATGCCCACGCCGCGGGGGCCGGCCAGCCACTTTCGCGAAGTGCCGTAGACGATGTCGGCGCCGAGGTCGACGTCCACGTGCCCCAGCGACTGGGCCGCGTCCAGCACCAGCGGGACGCCGGCCTCCCGGCACAGGGCCGCGATCTCGCGCGCCGGCTGCAGCAGCCCGCGGTGGCTCCCGATGTGCGTCAGGTGCACCAGGCGCGGGGGATCGGCGGCGAGCAGCCGTGCCACGCCCTCGACGTCGGCCCGGCCCAGGCCGTCGACGGGCAGCGGCTCCGGCTGCAGACCGGCGGCCCGCAGCTGCGCCACGTTGGGGGCGTACTCGCCGGGCAGGCAGGCCACCCGTGCCCCGGCGGGCAGCCGCCAGCCGTCCAGGAGGGCGACCAGCGCCGCCTGGGCGGACTCCACGAAGGCGACGTCGGCGGCGGCCATGCCGACCAGCCCACCCAGCACCGAGCGGCCCTGCTGGAGGAGGTCGTCGGCGGCGGCCTCGGCGACGTATCCGCCGAGCTCCGCCTCGTGCCGGGCGTGGTGCGCCGCGGCCTCGAGCGCACGGTGGCTCTGCCGGCTGGAGGCGGCGCTGTCCAGGTGTCGGCCCGGCGGCCGGGGGCGGACCGCGCGCCAGTGGGCGCCGAGGTCGTGCGAGGGCAGGTCGTGGTGCGGGGCGGTCACGCGTTGCACGCTAGGCGCCGGTCGGCTGTCCAGCTCTCCACGGGCCACTGAGACACCCGAGTGCGGCGCGGGGCCGCATCGTCGTCGGTTCCGTTCCCGCCGGCGGCCCCGCGAGGCGTCGCCCGCCAGGCGCGGGCAGGATGGCGGCATGGACGAGCGCGACCGCGACGGCGAGGGGCGGGCCCGCAACGCACGGCCGCGGGACGCCCTCGGGCGTCCCCTGCCGCGTGGCGCCGTGGGGGAGGAGCGCGCTCCCGAGGGCGTCGTCCGGGCGCCGGAGGTGGCGCTCGCCGAGGCCCAGGCGCTGCTCGACGCCGGCCGCCCCTTCCACGCGCACGAGGTCCTCGAGGACGCCTGGAAGTCCGCGCCCGAGGAGGAGCGCCAGCTGTGGCGCGGCCTGGCGCAGCTCGCCGTCGGCCTGACCCACGCCGCGCGGGGCAACGAGCGCGGCGCGACCACCCTGCTCGAACGCGGCGCGGGGAACGTCGCCGGGTACGCGGCCTCCCCACCGCACCGGGTCGACGTCGACGGGGTGGTGGCGTGGGCGCGGGCCCTGGCCGCGGCTCCGGGCACCGTCACCGACCCGGCCGCCTCGGCCCCCCCGACTACAGGGCTGAGCCGGCGGGGACGTCCGGAGCTCAGCGGTCGCGGACGCGGGCGTAGCGGACCAGCGCCACCTGGCGCCGGTCCGCGTGGTCGATGACAGGTCCCGGCACCGAACGGGGAGTACCCCCGGAAGGGCGTCCCGTCGGACTTGGTGACCCGGCCAGGCGTCCCGGCGGCGGCCGTAGGGGCCGGCGTCGGCGCTGACGTGCACCGAGGTCGCGCCCACCTCGCGAGCCAGCCCCGGGAGGCACTCGCTCGGGGTCGCCGGACCGCAGCACCAGCGCGCCGCCCAGGTCGGCGTCCAGCGCGTGGAGCAGCGCGGGGTGTTCCTGCAGCCGCAGGCCCCTGCGGACCCGGAGCAGCGCGGTGGGCACCGGCCGAGCCGAGGAACGACCCCCCCGCCCCCCCCCCCCGCTCCCCGGCACCTCAGGCGGAGCGGTCCAGGCCTTCCAGCCCCAGCACCCGCCACAGCCCCGTCCGGCGCAGCAGGGCCAGGGTGCGCCGGTTGGCCCCGCGGACGACGACGCTGCCGCCGCGGGCCCGGCACGCCCGGTGCGCGGTGAGGAGGCTGGCCGCCGCCGGGCTCGACAGGTGCTCCACCTCCCGGACGTCGACGACCACCCGTCGCGCACCGGTGAGCAGGGCGTCGTGCAGCAGCCAGCGGATGTCGGCGACGCCGTCGGCGAGCATCTCCTCGGTCAGCCGCAGGACGACCTCGCCGGAGCCGCTCTCGTCGTCGGGACCGGGATTCCGGTGGTCGCGGTCGGCAGGGCGCACGGCGGTCTCCTCGGCGGTCGGTTCCGCACGGTCGCCCAGCAGCCTCGCCGCCGGACTTTGCGATCTCCCGGGTCGGGACATTGCGATCGGATGACGGTGGCCGACGCGGGCGGGGGCGCGGTCCCGCGGTGGCAGCATGGCCGCGTGTCGCTGCGGATCCTGATCGTGGAGGACGACGACTCCATCCGGACTGCGTTGCGGTGGGCCCTGGAGGACGAGGGGTACGACGTAGCCGAGGCCGCCTGCGGGGAGGACGCCGTCCGCATGGTGGGCATCGCCGCGCCCGACATGATGATCGTCGACCTGATGCTCGGATCGATGGACGGCTTCGCCGTCATCCGGGAGGTGCGCCGCGCCCACGACCTGCCGGTCGTCGTCGTCAGTGCCCGCGCGGACACCCAGGACATCGTCGAAGCACTCGAGGTGGGCGCCGACGACTACGTGACCAAGCCCTTCCAGATCAAGGAGATCACCGCCCGGCTGCGGGCCCTGCGCCGCCGTACCGCCGCTGCCCCGGCAGGCTCCCCGGCCGACGGCACCCGGGCGGGCGTCGTCCTCGACCACGACCCCGCGGCCCCGCTGGTGCTCCGGGAGGCCAGCGGCACCGTCTACCGCGGGACCGAGCTGGTCCCCCTGACGCTGACCGAGTACCGGGTGCTGTGCGAGCTGGCCGGCGCCCCGGGGCGGGTCTTCAGCCGGCAGGCGCTGCTCGAGCGGGTGTGGGAGCACGGGTTCTTCGGGGACGAGCGGATCGTCGACGTGCACGTGCGGCGGCTGCGGACGAAGGTGGAGCGCGATCCGGGCAGTCCCCGGCTGGTGGTCACCGTCCGGGGGCTCGGCTACCGCCTGGATCCGCAGTGACGGGCACGTCCGCCGGCGCGCGGAGCCGCCGGTGAGCCGGATCCCGGGGCGGCGGGGGCTGCGGCGCCGCATCGTGCTGGGCTTCGCGGCCAGCACGCTGCTGGTCTCGGCCGTGCTCGTGACCACCACCTGGCTGCTGGCCCGCAGCTTCGTCGTGGAGCAGCGGGAGCAGGCGCTCACGCAGCAGGCGTTCGCCGACGCCGAGGTGCTGCGCAACCGGCTGTCCGGCGCCGGCGCCGACGTCGGGCGGGTGCTGGGCGAGCTCGTCCCGTTCGGCGATGCGGAGGTCGTCGTCCGGCGCGGCGAGGACTGGTACTCCTCGAGCCTGGAGGTGAGTGGACGGGACGTGCCGACGGCCCTCCAGGAGGTGGTGGCCACCGGCGCGGCGGGCGCGGTGCGGGTCGACACGGCGGACGGCCCGCGGCTCGTCGTCGCCGTCCCCGTGGTCAGCGCGGGGGTGGAGTTCTACGAGGTCGCGCCGCTGGACGACCTGGAGACGCTGCTGCGGACGCTGGCGGTCGTGCTCGCCGCCGGCGCGGGCGTGGCGACCGTCGCCGGTGCCGGTTTCGGGGCGTGGGCCAGCCGGCGCGCCGTCCACCCGCTGGAGCAGGTCGCCGGCGCCGCGACGAGGATCGCCGGAGGTGAGCTCTCCACCCGGCTCCCGGCGACCGACGACCCCGACCTGGTGGGCATCGTCGCCGCCTTCAACAGCATGGTCGACGCCCTCGCGGCGCGGATCACGCGGGACGCCCGGTTCGTCGGCGACGTCAGCCACGAGCTCCGCAGCCCGCTGACCAGCCTCACCACCAGCGTCGAGGTGCTGGCCACCCGGCGGCAGGAGCTGCCGCCGCGGGCCCAGCAGGCCCTCGCCCTGGTGGAGGACCAGGTCACGCGCCTGCGCGTCACCCTCGACGACCTGCTGGAGCTGGCGTGGCTCGACGGCGCCGGCCACGTGCCCGACGCCGTCCCGGTGTCCCTGACGGCGCTCGTGCGGGAGGTGCTCGAGGGAACCGGCCGGCCCGTGGCCCTGCTGGAGGCCGGGCCCGAACCCGAGACCACCGTGCTCGGCGACAAGGCGCGCCTGGAGCGGGCCGTGCGCAACCTCCTGGACAACGCCGACCGCTACGGAGGAGGGCCGGACCGGGTCGGGGTCCGGCGCTGCGAGGGCTCGGTCGTGGTGACGGTGGACGACACCGGTCCGGGGGTGGCGCCCCTGGACCGGGAGCGGATCTTCGAGCGCTTCGCCCGGGCGCCCGGCTCGGCGCGACGCTCGGTGCCCGGAGCCGGGCTGGGGCTGGCCATCGTGGCCGAGACCACCGCGCAGCACGGCGGCGCGGCGTGGTGCGCCGCGAGTCCGAGCGGGGGCGCCCGTTTCGTCCTCTCGCTGCCGGCGGCGTCGGCGTGAGGCGCCTGCGTCGGCTGGGTGCCACCGGCAGGCTGGGACTGGTCCTCGTGGTGACGGCATCGTGCGGGGTCCCCACCGGGGACGGCCCGTCCACGATCGCGCCGTCCGACGTCCCGTACGGGCTCGCCGCACCGGATCCGGCGCCGACGGCCGCGCCGTCGTCCGTCCCCGGCGACGGTGGCTGGGCGTACCTCGTCGGCGCCGACGAGGCGCTCGTGCCCAGGGCCCGGGAGAGCGGCACGGGACCTACCGAGGAGCGGCTGGAGGATGTGCTGGCGGCGCTCTCCGCCGGGCCGACCGAGGAGGAGCGGGCCCAGGGGCTGTCCACCGCCCTGCCCACGGGGATGACGCTGTCGGTGGCCGGCATCGACGGCGCCACGGCGACGATCGACCTCGCCGGTGCCGCGGCCCTGTCGTCCAGCCGCCGGGCCGTGGCGCAGATCGTGCTCACCGCGACGAGCCTGCCGGGGGTGCAGGCGGTCCTGCTGACCAGCGGTGGGGAGCCGGTGGAGGCGCCGCTTCCCTCCGGTGCGCTCACCGACGCGCCGTTGCTCCCGGCCGACTACGCCGTCTTCCTCACCCCACCGCCGCCCGCGGCGTCCCCGTCGGACCCCGCCACCGTTGTGCCGCAGCCCGTCCCGACCGAGCCCCGGTCGTCGCCCGGTGCGCCGCCGCCGACCGTGGCGTCGCCCTTCGTCGCCGACACCCGGCCCGACACGGCTGCGGCGTCACCCGGGGCTGCCGTCACCGTGACCGACGTCCGCGTCGGCCGCCACGAGGGCTTCGACCGGGTCACCCTCCAGGTGGACGGCGCGGGGCTGCCCGGCTGGGACGCCCGCTACGTGCCCGAGGCGCGGTCGGCGGGCAGTGGTGCCCCGGTGGACGTGGCGGGGGAGGCGGTCCTCCGGCTCGTGCTCACCGGGGTGGGCCTGCCCGGGGACACCGGGATCCCCCCGTACGCGGGGCCCGATCCGGTGGTCGCGGGGCACCCGGCGGTGCGCGAGGTCGTGCTGGACGCCGTCTTCGAGGGGCAGATGGCATCGTTCGTCGGTGCCGCGGCCGAGCGTCCGTTCCGGGTGTACCGGCTGCAGGCCCCGGACCGGGTCGTGGTCGAGGTGCTCCACCAGGGCTGAGACGAGGCGGTCTGCACACCGGCGCGAGCCGGTGCGCAGACCGCCTCCGGGCCGGACCGGTCACCAGCGGTGCGCGACGTCGATCACCAGGCGGACGGCGTCGTCCCCCGGGGTGCCGAGCAACGGAAAGGTGCGGAACGGCAGCCGGGCGCGGGTGCCGATGCCCAGGGTGGTGCGCCCTTCGTAGGAGCCGGCCCACGCGACCTGCTCGAACGTGCCGAAGCCGTCGACGTCCACGACCTCGCTGCGGCTGGGCGGGAGGTAGGTGGCCCGCCCTGACCCGTCGTAGGCCGGGGCGTCGACGACGATTTCGAGCGCCGCTCCGCCCGCCAGCGGGACCGGGGTGCCCGAGCCGGCCTGGTGCACCGCGTCGACGTAGCGCACCGCGTAGCCGGTCGCCGCCGCGGGACCGCGCAGGTCGACGACCAGGCGGTCGAAGCAGGCGTGCCGGCCGGCGCGCACGTCGGTGACGGTCAGGCCGGCGGTGGCCGCGTTGCCGGCCTCCGGCAGCGAGCCCCACACCAGACCGCAGTACGGTGCGGGGGTGGCCGCGGCCGACGCCGGGGTGAGGACGCCGCCCAGCAGCGTGATCACGCCGGCGAGGACCGCCAGGGAACCGAGTCGGAACCTGTTCACGATGACCTCCCTCTCTCGTGCCCGTGCCCTGTGGAACGGGCCCACGGACGGAGGTGTACTCGTCCGCGAGGGCTCCGGAAGCCGCCGCAACAGGGTCTCCACCAGGTCGTCGTGGCCGTCATCCTGTCGTCGCGCCGCCGCAACGCCGCCGCCGGAAACCGCCTGATCGGGGACGGCGGGACGTCGCGATCCGCGCGATCATGGCCGGGTGCCCGAGTTGCCCGAGGTGGAGGCGCTGGCGGCGTTCCTGCGGGAGAACGCCGTCGGCCACGTGCTGGCGCGCGCGGACCTGGCCGCGGTCCAGGCGATCAAGACCTTCGACCCGCCGCTGTCGTCCCTGGCCGGGCTGGAGATCACCGGAGCCGGCCGGCACGGCAAGTTCCTCCACCTCGACGTCAGCGGGCTGCACCTCGTCGTCCACCTGGCCCGCGCCGGCTGGCTGCACTGGCGCACCGGCCTGCCCACCGCGCCGCCGAAGCCGGGCAAGGGGCCGCTGGCGCTGCGGGTCCACCTGGACGACGGCGACGGCTTCGACCTCACCGAGCAGGGCACCCGCAAGGGCCTGGCGATCTACGTCGTCCGGCACCCGGGCGAGGTGCCCGGCATCGCGCGGCTGGGTCCCGACGCGCTGGAGACCGACCGTGACACCTTCGTCCGGCTGCTGGCCGGCCGCTCGGGCCAGCTCAAGGGCGCGCTGACCGACCAGACGCTGATCGCCGGCATCGGCAACGCCTACTCGGACGAGATCCTGCACACGGCGCGGCTCTCGCCGTTCAAGATGGCCGACAAGCTCACCGACGACGAACTGGTCCGCCTCTTCGACGCCGTGCGGGCGACGCTCACCGGCGCCCTCGACCGCCAGGTGGGCCAGCGGGCCGCCACCATGAAGGGCGAGAAGCGCTCGGGGTTGCAGGTCCACGCCCGCACGGGCCTTCCCTGCCCGGTGTGCGGCGACACCGTGCGGGAGGTCAGCTTCGCCGACACCTCGCTGCAGTACTGCCCCACCTGCCAGACCGGCGGGAAGCCGCTGGCCGACCGCCGGATGTCCAAGCTCCTGCGCTGAGAGTCAGCCCGGCAGCAGGGACAGCAACCGGGTCATCGTCCGCGCCAGCACCGACGAGCCGAGGCCGGCGTCCTCGTGCGGCCCGGGCGCCGCCGAGCCCACCGCCGTCCACCAGTCGCGCAGCGGTGGCGGGTCGAGGACGTCGATGCGCTCGCCGGGCTGCGGTATGGCGACCCGTGCGCCGGTCCGCTCGGCGGCGGCCAGCAGACGTTGCACGGGCTCGGCCCAGCGGTGGAAGGCCAGGTTGAACGTCGCCCAGTGGATCGGCAGCAGCACCCGTCCGCCGAGGTCGCCGTGCGCGCGCATCGCCTCCTCGGGGTCCATGTGGATGGCGTGCCAGGCGTCGTTGTACGCCCCGATCGGCAGCAGCGTCAGGTCGAACGGGCCGAACCGTGCCCCGATCGCGGCGAACGCGGGCGTGTAGCCGGTGTCACCGCCGAAGAAGACCCGGTGCCGCGGCCCGGCGATCGCCCACGACGCCCACAGGGTGGTGTCGCGGTGGAAGTAGCGGCCGGAGAAGTGCCGCGCCTCGGTGCAGGTGAGCGTCAGCCCACCGAGGACGTGCGTCTCGTCCCAGTCCAGCTCGACGATCCGCTCCTCGGGCACGTGCCACTTGCGCAGGTGCTCGCCGACGCCCAGGGGGACGACGAAGGGCGCCGACTGCGTGGCCAGCAGGGCCCGGACGGTGGGCAGGTCGAGGTGGTCGTAGTGGTCGTGGGAGATGAGGACGGCGTCGACCGGTGGCAGGCCCTCGATCGCCGTCGGCGGCTCGTGCAGGCGTGTCGGCCCGAACACCGGCGACGGCGAGACGCGGTAGCCCCACACCGGGTCGACCAGGATGCGCTGACCGTCGACCTCCAGCAGCGCGCTGGCGTGCCCGAACCAGGCGACTGCGAGCTCGGCTGCGTCGGCCGGCAGTTCGGCGGAGGCGAGCGGGATCGGGCCGCCCGGCAGGCCCACGTGCCGTTCCTCGTGCCACTGCCGGAGCAGCCCGTCGCGGGTGTTCGCGGGGGAGAGCGCCGGCGTCGGCATCCGGTTGTGGAACTTGCCGTCGGCGAACTGCGCCGAGCGGGAGACCACGGGGCGCAACCGGCGGCGGTGCGCGCCCAGCGCGGTGGGCAGACCCCAGGCGGCCGCGGTCAGCCAGCCGACCGGACCGGCGAGGGTGGCGGCGGTCAGGGCGGCGCGACGAGCGAGGCGGGACGGCACGGTTCCCAGCATCCCAGGCCGCTGCCGCGGAGGGGGCGGCCAGACCTGCACGGTGGCCCGTCAGCCGGTCGACGGAGGCCACTGAGCAGATCCCGCCCGGGCGGGTCAGCCGGCGATGGCGGCCACCGGGGCCGTGCGGGCCGCTCGGCGGGCCGGCAGCACCGAGGCAACCAGCCCCGCCGCCGTGGCCACCGCGACGATCGCGGCCACCTGCAGCCAGGGCATGCTCAGCACCAGCTCGCCGTACGAGCCGAGCACCGAGGCGACCCCGATCAGCCCGTAGGCGCTGCCCAGCACCACCCCGAGCACCGCGGCCACCCCGGCCACCAGCGCGGCCTCCCAGGCCAGCAGCCGCCGCAGCTGACCCCGGGTCAGCCCGAGCGCCCGCAGCAGCCCGTTCTCCTGGCGCCGCTCCACCACCGACAGGGCCAGGGTGTTGCCGACGCCGATCAGCGCGATGACCACCGCCACCCCCAGCAGGCCGGTGACGACGAGCAGCAGCACGTCGAGCACCGAGTCGATCGCGGCGCGCTCGCTGGCCAGGCCGGTGACGAAGGCGAACGGCATGGCCGCGCCCGCCACGTCGGTGACCTCGCCGATCACGTCGGCCTGGTCGGCGCCGTCGGCCAGCCGCAGCCAGACGGTGTCGACGGCGGCGTCCGGCGCGAGCCGGGCCAGCTCCGCGGCGGGCAGCGTGGGCCGCTCCACGTCGCCGTACAGCGCGGTGGCCGTCGCCGTCCGGCCGCCGGAGGTGAAGGTGACCTGCTCGCCGACCGGGACCTCCCAGCTGGACTCCGCCCACCACGGCAGCACGACCTCGCCCGCGGCGGGGATCGGCACGTCGCCGGTCGAGCGCATCACCTTCGCCGCGGTGGCGGCGTCCATCCCCGCGACGCCGGTCTCCTCGCCGTCGGGCCCGATCACCGTCGCGGCGGTGAGAGCCGACGCAGCGACCACGCCGTCGACCGCGGCCAGCCGACCCGGCAGCGACGGCGGCATCGGCTCGCCGCCGGAGACGATCACGTCGGTGGGGTACTGCGCGGCCAGGCCGGCCTGCGCGGTGGCCCGCGTGGACGCCGCGCCGACGACCATGGCGGTGGTCAGCGTGACGCCGATGAGCAGCGCGGTCGCCGTGGCCGCCGTCCGCCGCGGGTTGCGGGTGGCGTTGCCGGCGGCGAGCCGGCCCGGCACGCCGCCCAGCCGGGCGGCCAGCCGGCCGACGGCCCCCACGACCGGCGGCAGGGCCCGCTGGGCGAGCAGGACGACGCCGAGGAAGCTCAGCGCCCCGCCCGGCAGCGCGATGAGGACGTCGGCGAGATACACCCCGAGCCCCATGAGCAGCACCCCCGGGACGACCAGGAGCAGCCCGAGCACCAGGCGCAGCACGCCGCCCCGCGACCGCAGCGGCGCCGGGTCGGTCGGCCGGAGCGCGGCCAGTGGCGCGACCGTCGTGGCGCCACGGGCGGGCGCGAGGGCGGCGAGCAGCGTGGTGAGAGTGCCGACGGCGAGACCGGCGACCACCGCGACCAGCGGCACGGAGAGGTCCGAGAGGGGGACGGGGGAGTCGGCGGCCTCGGCGATCGCCGACACCCCGGCGGCCAGGCCGATGCCGGCGAGGACCCCGATGACCGAGGCGGCCAGCCCGGTCAGCACCGCCTCGCCGAGGACGCTGCGGCGTACCTGGCGCGCGGTGGCGCCCACGCAGCGCAGCAGCGCGAGCTCGCGGGTGCGCTGGGCCAGCAGGACGGCGAACGTGTTGGCGATGACCAGGCCCGCGACCAGCACCGCGACCGTGGCGAAGACCAGGAGCACCGCGGTGAGGGCCATCGTGTCACCGCTGAGCTGGGCGGCGGCCTGCTCGGCCTGCTCGGTGCCGGTGCGCACCACGACCTGCCGGTCGGCGAGGGCGGCGCCGACCTGCTGCGCCACGTCCGCGGCCGGAACGCCGTCGGCTCCGGCCACCCGCAGTTCGGACGGGTCCACCGCGCCCCAGCTGCGCAGCTGGTCGGTCGTGCCCCAGATGCGGCCGTAGCTGCCGGCCGTGGGGTCGCCGCCCAGGTCCACCACACCGGTGACCGTGGCGGTGGCGTTCCGCTCGGCGCCGTCCTCCGGCGCGAAATACGTGAGGTCGATCGTGTCGCCGACGGCGGCGCCGGTGCGCTCGCTCACCGCGATCTCGCCGACCGCGTCGGGCAGCTCGCCCTCCGCCAACGCCTGCCAGCGCAGGACGGGCGCGCCGGCGACCGACTCGGCGAGCAGGTACTGCGCGCCCGTGCGCCCGGGCAGCAAGGCCTGGACACCGGTCTCCCAGGTGGCGTCGACGGCGGCGACGCCGTCCAGGGCGGCGATGCGGTCCAGCTCGTCGTCGAGGCCGGAGGCGTCCTCGGAGACGACCACCGCGTCCGTGCCGACGTAGGGGGCGCCCAGGGCCTCCAGCACGGTGGCGCGGGAGGTCTCGTTGAGCACCAGGGTGGCCGCGACGAAGCCGACTGCGATGACGATCGCGAGGGTGGAGGCGATCAGCCTCGCGGCGTGCGCCCGGGCGGTGGCGAGGGTGACGCCGCGCATGTCAGGCACCCAGTCCGCGCAGCGCGTCGAGCACCGACTCGGCGGTGGGGTGCAACAGCTCGCCGGCCAGCCGCCCGTCGGCCAGGAGCACCACGCGGTCGGCGTAGGCGGCGGCGGACGGGTCGTGGGTGACCATGACGACGGTCTGCCCGGTCTCCTTGACGCTGGAGCGGAGCAGGCCGAGCACCTCCGCGCCGCTGCGGGAGTCGAGGTTGCCCGTCGGCTCGTCGGCGAAGACGACGTCCGGACGGGGGAGCAGGGCGCGGGCGATCGCCACCCGCTGCTGCTGGCCGCCGGAGAGCTCGTGCGGCCGGTGCCCGAGCCGTTCCCGCAGGCCGAGCCGGGCGACGACGTCGTCGAACCACACCGGGTCGGGGCGCTGGCCGGCCAGCTGCATCGGCAGCACGACGTTCTCGCGGGCGGGCAGCACCGGCAGCAGGTTGAACGCCTGGAAGACGAAGCCGATCCGCGAGCGGCGCAGCGCGGTCAGCTCGTCGTCGTGCAGGCTGGTCAGCTCGGTGTCGCCGAGCCAGACCTGCCCGGCGGTGGCGGCGTCCAGCCCCGCCAGGCAGTGCATGAGCGTGGACTTGCCCGAGCCGGACGGGCCCATGATCGCGGTGAACTCGCCGCGGGCGAACGAGACGTCGACGCCGGCGAGCGCGTGGAGGGCGGTCTCCCCGCTGCCGTAGGTCTTGCGCAGGCCGGTGGCGCGGACGGCTGCGCCGGACAGGGACGCCGGCGGTTCGCCGGGGACGGTCAGGACCGGGACGGGCACGGATGCCTCCGAGGTGGGGGACGACGACGGGGATCACGTTTTCCTCCGGCGTCGTCGTCCCGCGTCGGAGCGCGGGATGATCTGCGGCGTCATCCCCCGGTCGTACAGACGGGTTCCCCTGCCCGACCGCTCGCGGGCCCGCCGCGGCCCCCGCGAGGGCCTACGCGTTGCGGAGCAGGTCCGCAGGGGCGACCAGGCCGGTGCGGTAGGCCAGGACGACGGCCTGGACCCGGTCCCGCGAGCCGGTCTTGGCCAGCACCCGGCCGACGTGCGTCTTCACCGTCGCCTCGCTGACGAAGAAGTGCGCGGCGATCTCGCTGTTGGTCGCGCCGTACGCCATCTGCTCCAGCACCTCGCGCTCGCGCTGGGTGAGCGCGGCCAGGCCCGGATCGGCCTGGCCGGCCGGCACGACCGGCGCTCCGCCGCGCAGCAGCGGGGCGACGTGCTGCAGCAACCGGCGGGTGGAGCTGGCCGCGATCACCGAGTCGCCCGCGTGCACCGTGCGGACGGCGGCGAGCATGTCCTCGGGCGCGGCGTCCTTGAGCAGGAAGCCGCTGGCCCCGGCGCCGATCGCGGCCACCACGTACTCGTCGAGGTCGAACGTCGTCAGGACGACGACCCGTGGCGGATCCGGGAGCGCGGTGACCTGCCGGGTGGCCTCGATCCCGTCGGTGCCGGGCATGCGGATGTCCATGAGGACGACGTCGGCGGAGGTGCCGCCCAGCAGCTCGACCGCGGCCGCGCCGTCGCCGGCCTCCCCCACCACGGTGAGGTCGGGCTGGGAGTCGATCACCATGCGGAAGCCCGCGCGGACCATCTGCTGGTCGTCCACGAGGACCACCCGGATCGCGCTCATCGAGCCGGACGGTAGGGCAGTGCCGCGTGCACGCCGAACCCTCCGCCGTGTCGCGGGCCGGCCTCGAGCCGCCCGCCGTGCAGCTGGGCCCGCTCCCGCATGCCGCGCAGCCCTTGGCCGCTGCCGTCGGAGCCGGCGACGGCCGCCGAAGCCCCGCGGCCGTCGTCGAGCACCGAGAGCTCCAGCGCGTCGGGCCGCCACTGCAGGCGCACCCAGGCCCGCCCGGCCGGACCCGCGTGCTTGAGCACGTTGGTGAGCGACTCCTGGACGATCCGGTAGGCCGCCAGCTGCGGGCCGGCCGGCAGGGGCTGCGGGGTGCCCTCGACGATCAGGTCGACGTCCAGCCCGCTGGCGCGCACGTCCTCGACCAGGGTGGGGATCGCGTCGACGTCGGGCTGCGGGGCGTACTCCTCCCCGCCGCCGTCCCGGAGGACGCCGAGCAGGGCGCGCATGTCGGTGAGCGCCTGGCGGCCGGTGGCGGCGATCGCATCGAGGGCGTCGGTGGCGGACTGCGGATCGGCCCTGCCGGCGTAGCGGCCGCCGTCGGCCTGTGCGATGACCACCGACAGCGAGTGCGCCACGACGTCGTGCATCTCGCGGGCGATCCGGGCCCGCTCCGCGGTGGCCGCCAGCCGCATCTCCTGGTCGCGCTCGAGCTCCAGCAGCCGGGCGCGCTCCTCCAGGCCGGCCATGCGGAGCGCCCGCGCCCGGCGCAGATCCCCCAGGGCCCACGCGGCCACCACGGAGACCCCGATGGCGCCGGCAGTGATGAGCGTGCTGTCGGACGTGTCGGCGCCGAAGTAGCGGGCGGCGGCCAGGACCGCGCCCACCAGGCCGGCGACCAGGCCGGCCCGGCCGGCCCAGCGCGGGGCGTAGGCGGCCAGCGAGTAGACCATCACCAGCGCCGCGTAGTTGGCGGCCAGGAACTGCGAGGAGACGACCAGTTCCAGCAGCCCGGCCGCGACCACCGCTGCCGCGGCGGGAACCGGCGCCCGACGCCGCCACGCCAGCGGCACGACCAGCAGCACCCCGACGACGAAGGACGCACCCTCGTCCGGCCAGTACGACCCGGCGGGCAGCACGACCGTGACCATGCCGATCGCCGTCGCGAGCGCCAGGTCGACCAGGAACGGCCGCTCGCGCAGCTCCGCCACCAGGCGCTCTCCGGGGGCAGACCCGTCCATGCCGGAGAGCCTAGGGACGGCCGCGCCGCACCTCGTCGCCCCCCGGGAGGATCTCCGCGTCCCCCCGCAGGAGGATCAGCTGCCCGACGAGGGGTCCTCGTCGGGCTCGGGGATGTCGTCGCCCGCGGCGGCGACGACCGCGTCGACGGTGACCTCCTGGCCGTTGCTGAAGGAGAAGGTGACCGGGATCGACTGCGACGAGCGCAGGTCGCGGTCCAACCCGACGAGCTGCACCGAGGGCAGGTCCGGCGCCCCGACGTAGAGGTTGTCGTTCGCGGGCACCTCCAGCGACGAGGCCGCCTGCTCGGTGCTGTCGGCGAAGATCCGCGCCTCGGCGAAGTCCTCCCCGGTGATGGTGTCGAGGGTGACGGCGTCGGACCCCGAGTTCGTGACCGCGAAGGTCAGCGGGGCGTCGTCGCCGGCGCTGTAGAGGCCGTCGGCGGGGTAGGGGAGCTCCGCGTCGGCGAGCGACACGTCCTCGGTGACGGACTCGTCCGGCCCGGCGTTGCCACCGTCGACCTCGGTACCGATGTCCTCGATCGGGTTGGCCGACTCCTCCTCCTCGGCGACCCCGCCGCACGCGGCCAGGGGCAGGGCCGTGGTGAGGAGCAGGGCGGCGAACGGGTACGTGCGCGTGCGGCGGGTCATGCTGGTCCTTCCGGATGGCGGGCGACCGTCGAGGGCTACCCCCGGGCGGTCACCGGCACGGCGCCGGTGGGCGGACCGCAACACAGTCGTCGCATTGGGGAGGGCACGTGGGCGACGACGACCGGGCCTCGCGGGAGCCCGGCGACGACGGCGGGGACCCGGCCTGCTGGCTGCGCCGGGTGTGCCCGGCGTGCGGCGGGCTGGCCGACGAGGACCCGCCGACGGTGTGCCCGCGGTGCGGGGAGCGGCTGCCGGCCGGGTGAGCGCTCAGGCTGCGGCGGAGCGGCCGGCCAGGTGCCGGGTGGCCGCCACGAACTCGCACAGCCCCTGCCGCAGTGCCACAGCCGCCCGGTCGGCCGGCACGTGCACCTCGTCCCGGGGGTCCAGGGGCAGCCCGCTGATCGCCAGGAGCTCCTGCGAGCGGACGTCTTCGGCGAGGATCCGGCGCTGCAGGGCCACCTGGTCGGCCAGCCAGCCGGGGGTGGGCAAGGGCTGCCCGGGGCCGGCGGAGATCAGCAGGCAGGTGTAGATGCGGGTGGAGTCCAGGTCCTCGGGCTGCAGGAAGTACAGCAGCGTCGTGGCTGCCCCTGAGTCCAGGAACTCCTGCCGCAGGCGCAGCCGGAACGGCGCCCGGAAGACGTAGGTGGTCCGGCGGCGCTGCCGTAAGGGGCGGGCGCCGGTGGCCACCTCGGGGTCCACGGGGTTGTCCACCCACTGCTCGCGCACGACCCGGAAGCCACCCGGCTCGGCCAGGACCTCGACCGGATGCACGTCGGCCCGGTCGGGGGTGCCGATCGTGGTGGCGTGGACGAACGGGCCGTGCGTCGCATCGAGGAAGGTGTCCGCGAGCGGTCCGGCCGGGCCGGGGGACCGCGTCGGGGGCAGCCACCTGGGGACGAAACGCCGATCGGCGGCCTCGGGCACGTCCAGCGTCTGGTCGATGGGGTCGGCCGGCGCCAGCCACACCACGCCGAGCCGCTCGCGGACGCCGAACGCCGGCGGTGCGACCACGAGGCCGTCGTCGGAACGACCCAGCGTCCAGGTGCGGCCCAGCAGCCGGACCTGCAGCCAGCCGCCGGGCCGGAGCTCCGTGGCCAGCGCCACCGGGTGCCAGGCGTGCTCCAGGGACGGGTCGAGGTTGTCGAGGACCCGGCCGCTGGGCGGACCCGGCGGTGGAGCCGGCTCGGGTCGCGGCTCGGCGACCGGCCGGGGTGGGCCGGCTCTGGTCTGCTCGGGGGCCAGCCAGATCCAGCCGTACCGCTCCTCCACCGCCCACGGGCCGACCAGGTCCGCCCGCGGAGGCGGGCAGCCGTCCGCTCCCAGGGTGGGGACCTCCGTGCAGCGGCCGTCGCCGTCGAACCGCCATCCGTGGGCGGGGCAGACCAGCCGGCCGTCGGTCACGCGTCCCCCGGCCAGCGGCACGAGCCGGTGCGGGCACCGGGCGGGGAACGCGCTCACCTCGCCCCCGGGTCGCAGCCGGACGACGACGTAGGCGCGCCCGCCCGCGCCGACCGGCACCGGCGTCGTGCCGATCTCGGCGGCGCGGGCCACCGCGAACCATCCCGACGACGCAGCACTGGATGCGGCCATGAGCCATTGCACCGGTGGCCGGTTCCGACCGGGTTACGCGCGGTGCAACGTTGTGGGTCAGCCGACGGTCGCGCGGTCGGTGAGCGGGGCCGGACCCTCCGCAGGGTGCTGCGTCGGGCGACGGGTCAGTTCGTCGGGGAAGCGGCTCGGGAGACCCGGAACAAGGAGACGGCGGCGGAGCCGGCGAGGATCCCCCCACCGACGGTCAGGACCAGACCCGGGCCAGGCGCCCAGCCCGAGAAACCCACGAGGCCCGCCAGGTGCAGCACCTGCCACAGCGGGAGGGCGATGGCCACGACGGCCAGCACCAGCGCATGCACAGCGGCGAGGGTGGAGGAGCGGATGATCGCCCCGGCGATGCCGAGCAGCGCCGCGTACATCGTCCACAGACCTGCTCCTCGCACGCCCGCGACGTTGCCCGCAGCGGTGGCGACCCAGGGAAGGAAGGCTCCGAAGAGCACCAGGAGTGCAGCGCCGAGCAGCCGCCTGCTCCCGGGGCTGCGACGCCGGGTGCGGCGCCCTGTCTCCCGTGTACTCATCACCACGAGGTCGGAACTCTAGGTGCTGCAGCGCCGGCCCGGTAGCCCGTCGCGCACCGGCTCGCTCGAAAGTCCATCGACGTCACGCCTTCGTGTCCGTTGCCGTCCGAGTGTTTGACCGTACCGGGCTGGTCTGGTTCCCTTCTCGCGCGCGTGTGATCTGGCACACACGGCCGACCCTTCGGAGGAGCGGGTGGACGCTACGCAACGTAAGGAGTACTGGCGGAGGAACATCCGCCTGATGAGCGTGCTGCTCGTCATCTGGGCACTGGTGTCGTTCGGTGCGGGAATCGTCTTCGTCGAGCCGCTGAACACCATCCAGGTCCTCGGCTTCCCCCTCGGCTTCTGGTTCGCCCAGCAGGGGTCCATCGTCACCTTCGTCGTCCTCATCGCCGTCTACGTCTGGCGGATGGACAAGCTCGACGCCGAGTTCGGCATCGACGAGTACGAGGAAGAGGTCCACCACTCATGAGCGACATCCAGGTCTGGACGCTCGTCTTCGTCGTCATCACCTTCGGCATCTACATCTACATCGCCTACGCCAGTCGGGTGTCCACCACGGCGGGCTTCTACATCGCCGGTGGCGGCATCCCGGCGTCGGCGAACGGTGCCGCGATCGCGGCGGACTGGATGAGCGCCGCGTCGTTCATCTCGATGGCCGGCATCGTCGCGTTCGCCGGCAACGGGTACGCCGGGTCGGTCTACCTGATGGGATGGACGGGCGGCTACGTGCTGCTGGCGCTCCTGCTGGCGCCGTACCTGCGCAAGTTCGGGAAGTACACGATCCCGGACTTCGTCGGTGACCGGTACTCCGAGAGCGCCCGCCTGGTCGCCGTCGTCGCGGCGATCGTCGTCTCGTTCGTCTACGTCGCGGGACAGATGGCCGGCGTCGGCCTGGTGTTCCAGCGGTTCCTCGGTGTCGGCACCACGGCCGGTGTGGTCATCGGCATGGTGATCGTCTTCTTCTACGCCGTGCTCGGCGGCATGAAGGGGATCACCTGGACGCAGGTCGCCCAGTACAGCGTGCTGATCGTCGCCTACCTCATCCCCGTGGTGGCGATCTCCGCGCAGTTCACCGGCAACCCGTTCCCGCAGATCGGCTTCGGCCAGATCCTCGGCGAGCTCGACGGCCTGCAGCAGGACCTCGGTTTCGCCGCGTACACCGAGGCCTTCACCCAGACCAGCATGCTCAACATGGTGCTGATCACCGCGGCACTGATGTTCGGCACCGCCGGCCTGCCGCACGTGATCGTCCGCTTCTACACCGCCAAGAGCGTGCGGGCCGCCCGGTACTCGGCGCTGTGGGCGCTGTTCTTCATCGCCCTCCTCTACACGTCCGCTCCGGCGGTGGGCGCGTTCAGCAAGTACAACTTCATCGACCAGATCGCCGGCACCTCGATCGGCGCGACGCCCAGCTGGTTCAACACCTGGGCCGACGTCGGTCTGATCACGGTCGACGACGTCAACGGCAACGGCATCATCGACTACGGGCCCGACACCGGCGAGCTGGTGATCAACAACGACATCATCGTGCTCGCGACGCCGGAGATCGCCGGCTTGCCGGCACCCGTCGTCGGCCTGGTCGCAGCCGGCGCCCTGGCCGCCGCCCTGTCCACGGCGTCCGGGTTGCTCCTGGTCATCTCGTCCTCGGTGGCCAACGACGTCTACTACAAGCGGATCAACCCCGCCGCCACGGAGGGCCGGCAGCTGCTCGTGGGCCGGATCGCGATGGCGCTGGCGATCGTCGTCGCCGGCTACCTGGGTATCAACCCGCCCGGCTTCGTGGCCCAGGTGGTGGCGCTCGCCTTCGGCCTGGCCTGTGCGAGCTTCTTCCCGATCCTGGTGCTCGGGATCTTCTGGAAGAAGACGACGGCAGCCGGAGCGACGGCGGGTCTGGCGGCGGGCCTGGCCACCACCGTCGCCTACATGCTGTGGACGATCGACATCTACGGCAACAGCGACGGTCTGTTCGGCATCCCCGAGACCGGCTTCGGCACGATCGGCATGCTGATCAACTTCGTGGTCACCATCGTGGTGTCGCAGTTCACCACGAAGCCGTCGCCGGTGATGCAGGAGCTGGTCGAGGAGATCCGCTACCCCGGCAAGAGCCGGCTGGTCGCGGCGCACGCCGAGGGGCACCTGGACGACCTGACCCACGGGGAGCCGCCGCACGAGCCGCGCTCGCACTGAGCGAGGACCCCCCTGCCGCTCACCGCTCGCACGCTCGCGGTGGGACCCCGGCAGTGCGTCCGCTCCCCCGCCTGAGGCGCGCTCCCCTGTCCGGTGGGGGGCGCGCCTCCGCGCGTCCGGGTCAGGCAGCGGTGGCGCGGGCGGGAGCGGCGGCGGGTGTGCGGACGACGGCGCCCGCCGGGGCCGGGGCCGGGGAGCGCCGGTGGTGGGCGACCCAGCGAACGGTGAGGCCGGTGAGGACGACGAGCCCGGCGACCGCGTGCTGGCCGGGGGCGCTGACCGCGACGGCGATCGCGGCGAGGTAGACCAGCGAGAGCAGGACGGCGGGAAGGGCGGGGCGGGGCGGCTGCAGGTGGGGGTGCACGGCAGGACCTCCTGGAGGGGTGGCCCGCCGGGCCGGCGGCCCCGGGATCGGGTGGGCCACCGGCACGGCGAGGGCGCGACGGGGTGGGGCCAGCCTCAGGTGAGCATGTCCTTGGCCTTCTGCAGCATCGACTGACCCGGCATCTGCGGCGTCGGGAACAGGCGCGGGTCACCCGGGGGCAGCTGCGGGGCGTCGGCGGCGGCCTCGATCGGCCGGGCGGTGAACTCGCCGCGGCCGTCCGGGGTCGGGCCGTGCGCCCAGCGACCGGCGGCGGCCTCGGGGCCGTCCGAGGCCAGGATGAAGGCGAAGCCGGCGTCGCCCGGCTCCTCCTCGATCGGGAAGGCTTCGGGTACCGGGATGCCCTCGAGCCCGTCGGCCTTGAGCTCCTCGATGGCGGCGAGCCACTGCATCTGGTGCATGTGGTCACGGGCGATGAGGAACTTCAGCGTCTCCTTGACGCCCGGGTCGTCGGTCATGTTGTAGAGCCGGGCGACCTGCAGCCGGCCCTGCATCTCGGCCGTGGCGTTGTAGTGGAAGTCGGCCATCAGGTTGCCGCTGGCGGTCACGTAGCCGCCGCTCCAGGGCAGGCCCATGCTGTCGCGGTAGTAGGCGCCCCCGCCGTTGACGATCGCGTGCTGCGGGTTGTGCGTCCCGTAGCCGGCGGCGGCTTCCTTGCTGCGGTCGGCGGCGTCCGGCTTCAGGGGGATGTGGTCGAGCAGCCGGTCGATCATCGTCACGAGGATCTCGACGTGGGCGAGCTCCTCGGTGCCGATCGAGAGCAGCATGTCCTTGTACTTGCCGGGCAGCCGGCAGTTCCAGCCCTGCAGCAGGTACTGGGTGGCGACGGTCATCTCGCCCCACTGACCGCCGAGGACCTCCTGGAGCTTGCGCGCGAAGTCCGGGTCCGGGCCGTCGGGCTTGGCCTCGTACTGCAGCGCCTGGGTGTGCGTGAACACGGTGTCTCCTCTGCGTCGTCGCCGTCCCGCGATCGCGGTGACACAGGGGATCTGCCCGCCCCGGGTGGCCCACCGGTGCCGTCCGGTGGCCCGCCGGTGCCAATGTGAGTCGCCCGTCGGACGAGGGGTCCTTTCAGCGGTCGGGGAGCTGCACGACGAGGGTGAACACGGAACCGTTCTCCGACCACAGCACCCGGCCCCCGAGCTCGCCGGCCTGCCGCTGCACCGACCACAGCCCGAGGCCGGTGAGGTCCACCGGCGGCCGCGAGGTCTGCAGGTGCTGGACGACGCGGTCGACGGGCACGCCGGCCTGGCTGAGCGCCAGCTCCACCCAGCCGGTGCGGGCGGTCGCCCGCAGCCGCACCGGGGCGCCGTTCCCGTGGCGGTGGGCGTTCTCCAGCAGGTTGATCAGGATGCGCTGCACGCGGGCGTCCGCGACGCCGACGTCGCCGGCGTCGCCGTCCACCTCGAGTGCGAGCTGCGACCGGGGCAGCCCCGAGGCGGCGACCGACGCGCAGAGGACGTCGCCGAGGCGGCGGGTGGTCGGCGACTGCCGGACCGCTCCGCCGGTCGCGTCGGCCGTGCGCAGCATCGACGACAGGTGCGCCGCCTGCGCCCGGGCGAGCGCGAGCAGCTCGGCGGCGTGCGCGGGCGCGCGGTCCAGCGACCCGAGCACCGCCTCCAGCGAGGCCAGCGGGCTGCGCATGTCGTGGCAGAGCGCGCGGACGACGGCGTCCTCGGGGCTGGGCCTCTCCGGTGGGGTGGGGGCCCGGCGCGGGCGCGGCAGGTGCGCGCGCAGCACTCGGGCGAGATCGGTGAGCAGTCCGCAGTCACGCGTGGACGCCTGCGTGTCGGCAGCCAGGGTCACGGGCACCTCCTCGGGAGGCCGGCCGGCAGCGCCGGAAGGCGCACCGACCGTCAGGGAGCGATGTGGGCGAGACCGACGACGCGACCGCTGCTGACCGCAGGCCGCCGGTGGATGTGGTGGTCGTCGACGACCACCCGCTGTTCACGCGTGGGCTGAGCCTGCTGCTGCCGGGGCTCAGCGGAGGTCGGGTCCGCGTGGTGGGGACGACGGAGGACGCGTCGGCCGCCGCGGCGCTGGTGCGCCGGCACCACGCCGACGTGGCGATCGTCGACCTGCACATGCCGCCGCCCGGCGGAACCAGGGCCATCGCGGCGATCCGCCGGGCCGACCCGCTGGTCCGGGTGGTCGCGCTGTCCGGGCTGGCCGAGGCCGACGCCGCCATCGAGGCGCTGCGCGCCGGGGCGTCGGGCTTCCTGCCCAAGACCGCGGACCCGGACGCGCTGGTGCGGCCGCTGCTGGCCGTCCTCGACGGGTGGTCGGTGCTGCCGGAGGCGGTGCTGCGCCAGTTGCTCGACGAGGCGACGCCGTCCGGGGAGCAGAGCATCGCCGACGCGCTGACCGCCGACGAGCGACGGCTGTGGCGGCTGATCGCCGACGGCACGAGCACCGTGGACATCGCGACGACGCTGCACGTCTCGGAGCGGACGACCAAGCGGCTCGTGGCGCACCTGCTGCGCCGGCTGGACGTGGCGACCCGGGTGGAGGCGGCGGCGCTGGCCGGCCGGGTGGGCCTCGGGAAGGACTCCGGCGCGCCGGGACGGGAGAACGGGTGAGCTCTCCGAGGCGGCATCGACCGGCCAGCTACCCGGGGCGGTGATCGTCAAGCGCGGGCCAGGAAAGGTTTTCCTTCCCGCCACCCGATCGCCTCACCGCCGTGGCCGCTCCAGCGCGCCGGCCCACGACTCGGACGCGGCGAGGGCGAAGGCGGCGACGTCACCGGCGGCCATGTCCACGGCCGGGTAGCCCCCGCTGCCGGCGCCCACGCAGGCGGTGACCGTCGCGAGCCCGGCGCGCCGCTGGAACACCGACTGCCGGATCTCCCAGGCCACGACCGCGCGGCGCTCGAGGACGACCTGCTCGCGTACCAGCCAGCCGCGCCGCAGGCTGAACGAGCGCGGGCCCGCCGCGTGCCCGAGCGCCCCGTAGAGGCCGTACGCGAGCGGGACACCCAGGGCGGTCAGCGCGATGCCCGCCGCCAGCACGTCCCAGCGGCCGGTGACGGCGAGCAGCACCCCGCCGCCCGCGGTGACCGACAGCCCCACGGTGACCGCCCGCACGATCCGCCGGCGCAACGCGGCCGGGGGATGGGCGGTCAGCGGCCCCGGGTCGTCGACCAGCCGGTGGGTCAGCGCCCACGCCTCGTCGCGGGGGCCGAGCGGCAGCAGCTGCCCGCGCCGCTCGGCGTCGGCCAGCCCGGTGACCAGCGCACCCGCCCGGGCGGCTCCCACCAGCCGCATGCCCAGACCCTCGGAGACCGCGACGCCGCGGATGCGGTCGAGCTCCAGCTCGGTGTGCCGCCGGGTGAGCAGGCCGCGCACCGCGACCAGCGTGCGTCCGCGCCGCACCAGCCGGAAGCCCCAGTTGACGATCGCGGCGCCGATGATCGAGCCGGCGAGGACCAGCAGCAGCATCCCCACGACGACCGCGCCGATCACCGCCCCGGACGGGACATCGACGTCGAGCACGTCGCCGAGCAGGTCGTCGGGCAGTTCCTCGCCCAGGCGGAACAGCGCGCCGATCCCGGCCAGCGGCAGCGCCAGGTAGCTGCCGACCAGGGGTGCGTAGCACAGCCACCGGTTGTCCCAGCGGGAGAGCTCCTCCTCCGGCGGTGCCGCGGCGCCGCCCCCAGGTGCCTCCGCCGATGTGGAGCGGTGGGTCAGGACCGCGACCCGCAGCCGGTCCCCCTCGGCGCGCGGCACGCCGTCGACGAGCAGCTCCTCGTCCTGCCCGGCGGTGCCGGCGGCGGCGTCGATGCGCACCCGGACCAACCCGAACAGGCGGTGCAGCGCGGGCGCCTCCACCTCGACGCCGCGGATGCGGTCGTTGGGCACCGTGCGCACCGAACGGGAGAGCAGCCCGCGGGTGACGACGACCGCCGTCGGGCCGTCGGCGTAGCCGAACCGCCACCAGGCCACGGCGGCGGCGGCGAGCGAGAAGAGAGTGACGCCCAGGACCAGGGCGGCGATCGTGCCCGTGCCGCCGCCGAACCCGGTGGCGGCGCCGACCGGGATGAGCACGGGCACGAACTGGCGGGCCTGCCGGAAGGTGATCGTGTGCACGAGCACGATCCGGGGGGAGGTGCGCCGGGCGGGTGGGGGAGCGGTCACGTGGCCTGGTCGCGGACCAGTTCCGCGCGGTGGGCGAGGTCGTCGGCGACGCGCTGGGCGACGTCGTGCTCGAGGTGCCAGATCCGCACGGTCCCCTGGCTGGAGGCGGTGAGCACCGCGACGGTGGCCAGGCCGAACATCTGCTGGAGGACGCCGCGGGTGACGTCGACGGTCTGGATGCGCGAGATCGGCACGAGCGTCCAGGTCTGGGTGAGCCAGCCGGTGCGCGTGTAGGCGGCCTCGGCGGTGATCTCCCAGCGGTACACCCGGTGCTTGAACCACGGGCGGATGCCCACCGCGACGACCGCGTGGAGCCCGGCGGCGACGGGCAGCAGCCGGTGCAGCAGCGGCAGCGGCCCCCCGTCGTCGGGCACGAACAGCAGGAAGGCGCCGACGGCCAGCCACACGAGAATCGTGCTGAACACGCTCTCGGTCACCCAGAGCCCGATCGCCGACCGCGGGAGCTCCCAGGCGGGCTCGCGCACGGGCGACGGGAATGCGGTCCGCGGCGCGGTCCGGTGGCTCGGGGACATCGCCCCCATCCTCGCAGGCGCCCCCGCCCGGGGAGCGGCATCCGGAGCCGTCGCCCGGCCACCGCGCGGCGTGCACTGGCACGATGGGGCGCGTGATGCCGCAGCAGGTTCCGACCGTGCCCGCCTCCGAGCTTCCCGAGGACGCCGTGGTCCTCGACGTCCGGGAGGACGACGAGTGGGTGCACGGCCACATCGAGGGCGCGACCCACATCCCGATGGGCGACGTCCCGGCCCGGCTCGACGAGCTGCCCGAGGGCGACCCGCTCTACGTCACCTGCCGCGGCGGTGGTCGCTCGGCGCGGGTGGCCGCGTGGCTGAACCAGAACGGGTTCGACGCGGTGAACGTCGGCGGCGGCATGGGTGAGTGGCAGGCCGCGGGCAAGCCGATGGTGAGCGAGACCGGCGAGGAGCCCTTCGTCCGCTGAGGCGCATCTCGCGCCCGTGGGGCGTGACGGGACCAAATCCTTCCTCAGCGCCAGGACGCCGCGGTCTCCTCGTCGAAGTAGCGGGTGAAGCCGCAGGTCCAGCCGATCGGCTCCAGCGGCTCCCCGTCCCACCGATCGGCGCCGCTCACCAGCAGCCGCGATCCGACGCCGTAGACCGGACCGCCCTCGCTGGTGGTGGCGGCGCCGGGCGACGCCGGCACGGGGAGGTCCACGGTCACCGTCGCGCCCGAGCCGCCGGAAAACCACTCGTTCACGGCGAAGGTGACCCCGACCAGCTCCGGACCGGTCGAACCGGACCAGTCCGTCACGCTGGGGCCGATGCCGGTCACCACGCCGTCGAAGGAGAAGTCGCGTTCCCGCACGGCGTCGGGGCTGTACGCGACCGCGCACGACGCAGCCGCGCCGTCGGCGAGCGGGCCCGTGCGGCCGGCGGTCGGGTCGTCGGGCAGCGGGGCCATCGCGGCCCCGGCCGGCTCGTCCCCCTGGCCGCTCCCGCCGGGCAGCGGCTCCTCCGCGACCACCATCGGCGCCGGCGTGGCGCCGTCGCCCGGGTCGAGGTCGACGACGGCGAACACCCCACCGGTGACCACCGCGACCCCGGCCGCCACCGCGAGCGCGGCCCCGGCGGTGCGACGCCTCCGTGCCCGGCGGCCGGCGCGCAGCAGCCGCGCCGTCGGCGGCGGGCCCACGGCCACCCGCCCGGCGAGCTCGTCGAGCAGCGCGCTGGTCTCCCGATCGGTCACGATGCCCTCCCGCCGCGCAGCGCGGTGACGTCGAGGTCGGTCGAGAGCTGGGCGAGCGCGCGGGAGAGCCGGCTCTTCACCGTTCCCGGCGCGATCCTCAGCGCCTCGGCGATCTGCTGTTCGCCCAGGTGGGCGTAGTACCGCAGCACGACGACCTGGCGGTGCGGCGCGCTCAGCCGGCGCAGCGCGCGCTGGACGGCGTCGGCGTCGTCGACCTGGCCGGTGCGGTCCTCGGTGATCGCGTCGGGCACCTCGTCGGTCGGCCGCTCCCGCCACCACCGCCGGCGGTGGGAGTCGTGGTGGCAGTTGACCAGCACGCGGTACACGTAGGCGTCCCGGTTGCTCGCGCTGCTGACCTTCTCCCAGGCCACGTAGCAGCGCACCAGCGTTGTCTGCACCAGGTCCTCGGCCTCGGCGCGGGTGCAGCCGAGCAGCACCGCGGAGCGGACGAGCACCGGCCAGCGCTCGTCCACGTACCGCGTGAACGCCTCGTCCCGCTCCACTCGCCCTCCGCCGGATCGCCCTCTGCGCAGGATGACGGGTCGGGGCGGGGGAGCGGTTCCGCCGCGCTCACACGCGGTCCGCTTCCTCTCGTGCGGGGGAGAAGGCCCCTGGTCCGATCCCCGGAGGCCTCCTCCCCGCGCGATCGGCGCCGGGGAGCTACGACTCGAGCTGGTACTCGGCGAACCGGCTGCGCAGGTCCTTCTTCGAGAACTTGCCGACGCTGGTCTTGGGCACCTCGTCGATGAACTCCACGGCCTCGGGCATCCACCACTTGGCCACCAGCGGGTTGAGGTGGTCCAGGATGTCCTGCTCGGTGGCGCTCGCGCCCTCCCTGAGGACGACGCAGGCCAGCGGGCGCTCGTCCCACTTGGGGTGCGGGATGCCGATGACGGCGGCCTCCTTGACCGCCGGGTGGCTCATGATCGCGTTCTCCAGGTCGACCGAGCTGATCCACTCGCCGCCGGACTTGATGAGGTCCTTGGTGCGGTCGGCGATCCGGATGGAGCCGTACTCGTCCATGGCGGCGACGTCGCCGGTCTTCATCCAGCCATCGGGCGTGGTCAGCTCCACGCCGGCATCGGGGTTGTAGTAGTCCTGCGCGCACCACGGGCCGCGCACCTGCAGCTCGCCGGTGGCCTTGTCGTCCCACGGCTGCGGCTCGAGGGTGTCGGAGTCGACGATGCGGGCCTCCACGCCGAGGAACGGGATGCCGGCGCGGGCGCGCTGGGCGGCCTTGGTCTCGTCGTCGGCGTCCTCGTAGCGCCTGGGCAGCACGCCGGAGGAGGCCACCGGGTGGGTCTCGGTCATGCCCCATGCCTGCAGGATCGGGATGCCGACCTGCTCGCGGTACGCCTCGCTCAGCGCCTTGGGGACGGCGGAGCCGCCGCAGCCGATGTCGCGCAGCTTGTGCGGCTGGCCGGCCAGGTGGGGGAGCACGCCCTGCCAGATGGTGGGGACGCCGGCGGTGAACGTGACGCCCTCGTCGACGATCAGCTTGGCCAGCGCCTCCGGCTGCATCATCGCGCCCGGCATGACCAGGGAGGCGCCCGCGGCCGGTGCGGCCTGGGCGATGCCCCAGGCGTTGGCGTGGAACATCGGCACCACCGGCATCGCGACGTCCCGGATGCCGAGGCCGAAGGCGTTGGGCGCCATCACGCCCATGGTGTGCAGCCACGTCGAGCGGTGCGAGTAGACGACGCCCTTCGGGTTTCCCGTGGTCCCGCTCGTGTAGCACATGGAGGCGGCCCGCCACTCGTCCGTGACGGCGAACTCGACCGGTCGGGCGTCGGCCAGCAGGGTCTCGTAGTCGAGGATCCGGGCGTCGTCGGGAATCTCGTTGTCGCCGCCGTCGTCCATGACCACGACCTGCTTGACCGTCTTCATCGTGTCGATCAGCGGCCAGAGCAGGGGCAGCACGGTGCGGTCGACGAAGATGACCTCGTCCTCGGCGTGGTTGGCGATGTAGGTGAGCTGCTCGGGGAAGAGGCGCACGTTGAGCGTGTGCAGCACCCGACCGGTGCACGGGGCGGCGAAGTAGAGCTCGAGGTGCCGCTGGCTGTTCCAGCCGAACGTGCCCACCCGGCCGTCGGCGCTGATGCCCAGGGTGTCGAGGACCCCGCCGAGCTTGCGGGTGCGCTGCGCCCACTCAGCGTAGGTCGCGCGGGTGACGCCGCCGGGGTTGTTGGTGACGATCGTCCCGTCGCCGTAGTGCTGCTCGACGTGCCGGAAGATCGCGTCGACGGTCAGTGGGCTGTCCTGCATGAGGCCGCGCATGACCGGATCCTGCCAGTGACCCCGCTCACCTTCCAGCGGTAGGGGCGCGACGGTCAGGTCAGGGGGTGAGGACGACGGGCAGGGTCTCCAGGCCGCGGATGACGAACTCGGGGCGGCGCACCGGCTCCCCGCCCAGCTCCAGCGCCGACGTGCGGTCCAGCAGCGCGCCGAACGTCGCCTGGAGCTCGACCCGGGCCAGCGGGGCGCCGATGCAGAAGTGGATGCCCGCACCGAAGGCGATGTGCGGGTTGTCGGTGCGCGTGACGTCGAGGATCTCCGGCTCGGCGAAGACGGCCGGGTCGTGGTTGGCCGCGCCCAGCAGCGCAGCGATCTTCTGGCCCTCGGCGACGGTGACGCCCCCGATCTCGACGTCGGCGGTCGCGGTGCGCTCGAACAGCTGCAGCGGCGGATCGAAGCGCATGAGCTCCTCGAGGGCTGCGGGCAGGAGGGAGCGGTCGGCGCGCAGCCGGGCCAGCTGGTCGGGATGGCGCAGCAGCGCCAGCATGCCGTTGCCGGTCACGTTGACCGTCGCCTCGTGGCCGGCGTTGAGCAGCAGGATGCAGGTGGTGACCAGCTCGTCCTCGGTGAGCTTGTCGCCGTCGGCGTCGCGGACGCTCACCAGGTGGCTGACCAGGTCCTCGCCGGGGTGCCGCCGGCGGTCGGCGGCCAGCTCGCGCAGGTAGGCGACGAACTCGTCCGCGGCGCGCTCGGCGTCGTCCTCCCGCTGCCGGGTGCGGTCGTACTCGTACATCTTCACGATCGCGTTCGACCACGGCCGCAGCAGCGGGCGGTCGGCCTCCGGCACGCCCAGCAGCTCCGCGATGACGGCGACGGGAAGCTCCTCGGCCATGCCGGTGAGCAGGTCGACCGGCTCGGAGCCGCCCGACCGCTCGACCAGCTCGCCGGCCAGCCGGCCGGCCAGCTCCTCGACCCAGGGCCGCAGGCGCTCCACGTGCCCGCGGGCGAAGGCGCTGGTGATCAGCCTCCGCAGCCGGGTGTGGTTCGGCGGCTCCATCTCCAGGATGGCGTTGCGGTGGATCAGGTTGAAGCTCTCGAACCGGTCACCGGGCTCCTTGTCGGCCCAGATGCGCCCCAGCCGGCGGTCGCGCAGCACCGCGTTGGCCTCGGCGTGGGTGAACGCCAGCCACAGCCCCAGGTTCTCGTGCCACTGCACCGGCGCCTGCGTCCGGGCCCGCGCGAAGGCCGGGTACGGGTCGGCGACGAAGGACGGGGCGGTGAGGTCGAGGGGCTCGACGGCCAGGGTCACGCGCCGAGCCTAGTAAGACGACCCCCGCCCCCCACCCGCTCGCAGGCTCGCGGCGGCCGCTGGGAGCCGCCGCATACGCTTTCCGCATGGCTTCCCGCAAGCGCTCCTCCGCCGCCGCCGCCGTCGCCGAGGACGGCGTCAACCCGAAGGCCCCGTGCCCCTGCGGATCCGGCCGCCGCTACAAGCACTGCCACGGCTCCGGGTACGCGCCCGCCGTCATCCGCCCGTTCGAGGGCCTGCCCGGCGAGGCCGACTGGGTGGCGCTGCGCGAGCTGGTCCCGGCGGCGACGGCGAAGCTCAAGGCGGCCGACGGCCGCGAGCTCACCCTGGCCAGCGTGCTGCCCGGCGGCGCGCCCGCACTGGTGCGCGCGAACGGCGAGATCCTCGTCGGCGCCCAGCTGCAGACGTCGTCGGACGACGTCAGCCGGGACCTCGGCACCGCCGTCGCGGCCGCCCTGGAGGCCCCGGCCGGCGCTCCCGTGGACCCGGGCCCCATCGGCGGCGCCGGCTCGGCCGGGCCCCGGCTGCAGGAGGTCCTGGACCTTACCGCGCCGCTGGAGGTGATCGTCCACGACGACTTCGGCTTCTGGCTGGAGGGGACCGAGCCCGGTGCCGCGGCCCGTGCGGGGCTGCAGCAGGCCAACGAGGCGATCCTGCCGACCGTCCGGCTCGAGGGGCTGGAGGCGGCCTACTGGGTGCGCCCCGGCAGCGAGCGCGCGCACCTGCGCTGGGTGCGGCCGGAGAAGGAGGAGCAGCTGCTCGACGCGCTGGCCCGCCTCTCCGCGGCCGAGCAGATCCTGCTCGGGGAGGGCACGCGGTACGCCGGTGCGTTCCGCGCGCACGGGCTCGTCGTCCCCGTGTGGGACCTGCCCGCCGACATCCCCGCCGAGGAGTGGATCACCCCGGCGACGGAGTTCCAGGCCCGGCTGGAGAAGGCGCTCGCCGAGACCGCGCCGCTGACCAGCGAGGAGCGCCGCGCGCGGGCCGGCCTGCTGTCCCGCCAGATCACCCTGCGCTGACCGGCCGGTCATGGCGGATCGACACCGCGCCCGGGACGAGCAGGCGCGACCCCCGGCCGACGCCACGGCGGCCGGCGCGTTCGCGCCTCCGCCCGGCGGGGGCCGCAGCGTGCTGACCTTCCTCGCCGCCACGGTGCTGCTCGTCTGCGGCGTCACCGGGGTGCTCTCGTTCTTCACGGAGCTGCCGGCGAGCTACCGGGTGCTCCTGCTGGCGGCCGCCGCGCTCGCCGCCGCCGTCCTGGTGGTGAACCTCCGGCGCGGGCGGCGCGACGCCCGCTGACCGTCGCGGCGGACAGGTGCCTCAGCTGCTGCGGATCAGGTGGCGGAAGAAGCCCGCGCCGCGGTGCAGGGCGGCCACGGAGATCCGCTCGTCGGCGGCGTGCAGCGCGGACAGCTCCTCCCGGCTCAGGTCGAAGGGCATGAACCGGTAGACGCTGTCGCTGATCTGGCTGAAGTGCCGGGCGTCGCTGGCCTGCACCATCACGTACGGGGCGACGACGGCCCCCGGGTACGTCGCCCGGGCGGCCGCGGAGATCAGCGCGTACGCCTCGTTGTCGGTCCGCGACACCGGCGAGGGGTCGTTGCCCGAGACCACGCGCAGCTCCACCGACGGGTCGTCGATCACGCGGCGCAGCCGAGCCACGGTCGACTGCACCGTCTCGCCCAGCGCGATCCGGATGTTCAGGTGCGCCAGCGCCCGGGTGGCCAGCACGTTGGCGGCGCGGCTGCCCTCCAGGCGGGTGACGGCGACCGTCGTACGCACCATGGCGCCGGCCTCCCGGCCGGCGCGCGCCAGCACCTGCGCCAGCACCGGCCGGAGCTGGGCGGCGTGCGCGAAGAGGGCGCGGTAGCCGAGTGGGGCCCGCCGGCCGACGGCGTCGACCATGCCGAGCACGACGTCGTGCAGCCGGGCGGGGAACGGGTCCTCCTCGAGCGCCAGGATCGCCTTCGCCAGCCGCGCCGGCGCACCACCGCGGACCGGTGAGGAGGCGTGCCCGCCGGCGTCGGTGGTGACCAGCTCGACGTCGAGCAGTCCCTTCTCGGCCAGCCCGACGACGGCGACCTGGCCGGGGACGCCGGGGAACATCCCGCTCACCACGGCGCCACCCTCGTCGACGACCGCCCAGGGCCGGATGCCGCGGGAGGTGAACGCCTCGACCGCCAGCCGCGCCCCGACGCCGGCCACCTCCTCGTCGTTGCCGAACGAGAGGTAGACGTCGCGCCGCGGGGTGAACCCGTCGGCGGCCAGCGCCTCGACCGCCTCCAGGATCGCGACCATCGAGCCCTTGTCGTCGACGGCGCCGCGGCCGTGCACGTAGCCCTCCTCGATCGAGCCGCAGAACGGGTCGCGGCTCCACTGCTGCCCGTCCACGGGGACGACGTCGTAGTGCGCCATCAGCACCAGCGGCGGCTCGTCGGTGGCGCCGCGCCAGCGGTAGAGCAGGGCACCATCGCCCAACTGCTCCCGCTCCAGCGCCTCGTGCGTGCGCGGGTACAGCTCGGCGAGCCGGGCGCGGTAGGCCGCGAAGGCCTCCTGGTCCACCTCGGCGGGGTTCCGCGAGGAGACCGTCGGGATGCGGATCAGCTCCGCGAGGCGCCCGGCCGCGGCGTCGGCGTCCAGGCCGGCGAGGTCCACCGGGACGACGTCGCGGTCCTCGGGTCGGAAGCGGGCCACCCGCCGGGCCGTCGTGGTCGCGGTCGCCGCGGCGGCGACGGCCGCGAGGGTTCGCTTCATGCCCGGAGCTCCTCAGCGGGTGCGGCGGCCGGCGGGTCGGAGAAGGCGAGCTTGGGGACGACGAGCAGCGCCAGCGCCGCGAGCAGCGCGGCCGTGCCGCAGACCACCCAGACCGTGATGTAGCCCGACAGCGACCCCGCGGTGCCGGCCGACCCGTCGGGCAGCAGGGGGACGTCGGAGGCCAGCGCGATGGCGAAGGCGGCGGAGGCGAACGAGCCGCCGAGCACCTTCGTGGTGTTGGTCAGCCCGGTGGCCACCGCGGTGCGGCCGACCGGGGCCGCCGCGGCCGCAGCCGCGGGGAGTGCGGCGACCAGCGCGCCGGAGCCGAGCCCGGCGACCGCGATGCAGGCCAGCATCTGGGCGAGCGTGTCGTGGAAGGGGACGAGCAGCAGGTAGCCGATGCCGGTGAGCGTCGCGGCGCCGATCAGCGTGCGCCGGGGCGTGGTCAGCCGACTCACCCGGGAGAACTGGCCGGCGCCGACCAGCATGGAGATCACGTACACGCCGATGACGACGGACACCTCGCTGGTGGACAGCCCCAGCCCGTAGCCGTAGACCTCCGGATCGGTGCGCGCGAAGGTCGACAGCGGGCCCTGGGCGCCGAGCACGCTGATGCCGAACAGGCCGGCGGTCAGCTGCACCGGCCACATCGACGAGCTGCGCAGCACCCGGAAGTCGACCAGCGGGTCGTCGCGGCGCAACTCGTACCGCACGAACGGGACCAGCAGCAGCAGCCCCAGCGCGGTGACCGCCCACGGCCACACCGCGTCCTCGTTGAGGCGGACGAAGCTCAACCCGCCGGTGATCACCAGCAGCACCAGGCTGAGCAGGGCGGCGCCGGTGGCGTCGATGCTGCCGCCGGTGCGGTCCACGCTCTCCGGCACGCGGAGGGCGACGACGGCGCAGACGCCGACGACCAGGACCAGCGGCGCGATCAGGACGAGCCAGAACGAGTCGGCGAGGCTCTGCCCGATCTGCCCGCCGGCCAGCGCCCCGACGATGGCACCGGCCTGCAGCGCGGCGACGATCAGCCCGGTCGCGCGCCGGGTCTGGCCCGCGGCGCCCGGGGTGCGGCGCGACCGGTCCCAGATCAGGGCCACCTGCAGCGGCAGCCAGACCACGTACATCCCCTGCAGCGCCCAGGCGACCAGGAACAGCGGGAAGCTCTGGGCGAAGGCCAGCACCACCGTGGACAGCGCCACGACAGCGGCGGACCAGAGCAGCACCCGGCGGTGGCCGTGCAGGTCGCCGAGCTTCGCGAGCACCGGCACCGCGATGGCCGAGAGCATGAGCTGCGCTGCCTCGAGCCAGTTGACGTCGGCGTCGTTGACCCCGAGGTAGCGGGCGATGTCGGTGAGCAGCGGGACGTAGTAGCCCTGCAGGACGCCGCTGGTGAACTCGACGAAGACCAGGTAGCCGACGAGCCCGCCGCCGATCCCCGCGATCCGCCCGGTCCGCCGTGCCGCCTCCGTGCGTGCCACCGCATCGTCCCTTCGCCGGCGCCGGGCCCGGCGCGGGAAGTTGGGAGCGTAATGGCCCCGGTCGCCTCGGCCGCCCGCCGGTGCGAGATGTCCCCCGGTCGTCACGCGGCGGCTCGCCGGGCTGCCCTCAGTGCGGGGCGCGGGAGATGGGGCAGGACATGCACCGCGGGCCGCCGCGGCCGCTGCCCAGCTCGGAGCCGGCGATCCGGACGACCTCGATGCCGGCCGCCTCGAGCGCGGCGTTGGTGACGGTGTTGCGCTCGTAGGCCACTGCCAGCCGGGGCGCCAGCGCCAGGGTGTTGTTGCCGTCGTCCCACTGCTCGCGCTCGGCGGTGACCGGGTCCAGGCCGGTGTCGATGACGCGCAGCTCGTCGATCCCCATGGCGGCCGCGGCCGCGACCACGAACGGCTGCGGCCCGGTGACGGCGAGGTCGGGAGTGTCGTCGTCGGCGGCGGGGAAGCCACCGGCCGCCCGGACGGTCCAGGCGACGAGCGAGTCGGCCACCGCGGGGTACATGACCATCGCGTCGACGTCGACCATGGTGGCGATGGTGTCCAGGTGCATCGTCGCCCGCTCCTGGGCGATCGGGACCACGAGCACGGTGCGCGCCAGCCCGCGCGCGAACAGCCGGCGGGCCAGCCGCTCGGCCCCGCCGGGCGTCGTCCGCTCGCCGACACCGACCGCCACCACGCCTTCCGCGAGCAGCAGGACGTCGCCGCCCTCCAGGTGCTCCAGGTTCGAGGCGTACAGCTGCTCGGTACCGGCGAAGCGGGGGTGGTGGGTGTAGACGGCGGCGGTGATGGTGCTCTCCCGGTGCCGGGCGGGCATCGCCAGCGACGTCACCGCCACCTCGTCGCCGATCCACACCGACGAGTCGCGGGTGAAGAGCAGGTTGGGCAGCGGTGGGACGACGAAGTCGGAGCGGTCCATGAGCTCGTAGGCCAGCCCGTGCCCGCGCAGCTCGTCGTGGGCGACGCCGGCGATCAGCGCCGCGGCGAGGTCCTCCGGCGACAGCCGGGCCAGGTGCCGGGTGGTGTCGCGCTGCAGGGTCGCGCCCAGGCGCGGGTCGTCGACGGCGGCGCCGATCAGCTCCGCCCGTGCGGCCGGGAGGGCGAGGACGTCGGCGAGCAGGGTGGCCAGGTGCAGCACCTCGACGCCGCGGCCGGTGAGCGCCTGCGCGAACGCGTCGTGCTCCTCCTGCGCGCGGGCCACCCACGGGACGCCGTCGAAGAGGAGCTGGTCGTTGTTGCGCGGGGTCAGCCGGCGCAGCTCCGGGCCCGGGCGGTGCAGCAGCACGGTGCGCAGCGGACCGACCTCGCTGGTCGCACCCGACGGCGCGGCGGACCCGGTCACGGTCGCCAGGCTGGCACAGCCGGCTCCGGCGTCGCCCGTCGTGACCCTCGTTAGGGTGCCGGGGGCGGTGCCGACGACGGCTCCGCGACGCCGAACCGGAGGTACCTGTGGACCTGTTCGACCTGACCGGCAAGGTGGCTGTGGTCACCGGTGGCACCCGGGGCATCGGCCTGATGATGGCCCGGGGGCTGCTGCAGGCGGGGGCGAAGGTCTACCTCAGCTCCCGCAAGGCCGAGGCCGGGGACGCCGCCGTCGCGGAGCTCGCCGAGTTCGGCACCGCCGTCTCGATCCCGGCCGACCTCTCCACCGAGGCCGAGTGCATCCGGCTCGCCGCGGAGGTGGGCCGCTCGGAGGAGCGGGTGCACATCCTGGTCAACAACGCCGGCGCCACCTGGGGCGAGCCGCTGGAGACCTTCCCCGAGTCGGCCTGGGACAAGCTGCTCGACCTGAACCTGAAATCGCCGTTCTTCCTCACCCGCGCCTTCCTGCCGAAGCTGGAGGCCGCCGCGGCCGGCGGCGACCCGGCCCGCATCGTGAACGTCGGGAGCATCGACGGGCTGCACGTCAACCCGATGCCGACCTACTCCTACGCCGCGAGCAAGGCGGGGCTGCACCACCTCACCCGGGTGCTCGCCAAGGAGCTCGGGCCCAAGGGGATCACCGTGAACGCCGTCGCCCCGGGGCCGTTCGAGTCGAAGATGATGGCCGCGACGCTCGACGCCTTCGGAGCCGAGATCGCCGCGAAGGCGCCGCTGGGTCGGATCGGCCGCCCCGACGACATGGCCGGCGTCGTCGTCTACCTGTCCTCGCGGGCCGGCGCCTACGTCACCGGCGCGGTCATCCCCGTCGACGGCGGGATCGCCACCACCGCCTGAACGTCCGGCGCGGCCGGGGACCCGGCCGCGTCGGACGGCCCCGGCCGCGCCGCGCCGTCGACCGTGAGCCACGACCACGTGCGGCCCGCCGATCCCCAGACGGGAGAACTCGAGCCGGTGGACGGTGAGCTCACCCGGGCGCAGTGCCACTCCGCCAGCCGCACCTGGTGTGGGGAGCCCACCCGGCGACCCTGGTCCTGGGCGGCCGCCCACCAGCGGCGGGCGCTGTCGAGGTCGCCGAGCCGCTCGGCCAGCCGGCCGAGCAGCTCGTCATAGGCGCCGAGGGTGAGCGACGGCGTTCCGAGCACCGCCTGCCGGCCCTGGTAGGGGAGGAGCGACTCCACGGCTGCGGCCCAGTCCGGCTCGTCGCCCAGCCACAGCGCCGACTCCGCCTGCAGGTACAGCGCGACGTCGCTGGCCCAGTCCCGGACGAGGGTGCGGCCCCACCGGGCCCGCAGCCGGCGGGCCTCGTCCACGTCACCGGACTCCGCTGCCGCGAGGACCGCCATCTCCTGGAGCAGCGGATGCCCTTCGTCACCGGTCTCGACGAGCAGGTCGATGACCTCGGCCTGCCGCCCGTCGGCCCGGCGCAGGGTGAACTGGTGAGCCGCGTAGGCGTGCCGGGCGTGCGGGGTGACCCGCCGGAACAGTTCGTAGGCCTCGCTGGTCAGCTCCTCGGCGCGGCCCGCGTGGCCTCGGAGCCAGGCCAGCCCGGCGGCCTGCCAGAGCACGTGGGGGCGCACCTCCGGGCCGCTGAGGGAGGCCGAGAGCCGGCGGGCCTCGGCGTGGTCCGCCTCGAAGCCGGCGAGGTCGGACAGGTGCAGGCGGATCGCCGCCCGGTGCACCCGTGCGATGAACTCGGTCCGTCTCGGCAGCCCGCGTCCGGCCAGCCCGAGCGCCTCGTCGGCCGCAGCCAGCCGCAGCTCGGCGGCGCCCGGTCGGCCCCACACGGCGATGCTCAGGTTGTTCAGCGTCCGGCCGAGCAGCTCCGGGTCACCGATGCACCGGGCGATCTCGGTCGCCTGTCGGGCCGCCTGCACCCCGCGGTCGTCGGGCCCGAAGGCGAGCTCGACGCCGAGCGTCCCGAGCAGCCGAGCGGTCATCGGGAGGTCGTCGTCCCGGCGCTCGGTGAGCAGGTCCTCCAGGAGCCGGACCATGTCGTCGTCGACGACGCCGTGCGGGCGCCAGTTCCACAGCGTGACGCTGCCCCACACGGCCGCTGTCTCGGCCAGGCACCGGGGGTCGCCGATGCGCCGGGCGACGGTGATCGCCTCCGCGACCACCTCGCGCGCCTCCAGCAGCTGCCCGCTGCGCAGCAGGTCGTTGCCCAGGGCGGTCAGCAGGTCGTGGCGGGTCCGGGCGGCGTCGGGTTCCCCGGGGTCGAGCAGCGTGAGTGCCCGCCGGGTGTGGACGGCGGCCTCGCCATGGGCCAGCCGGGCCCGGACCGCGCGGGCGGCCTCGACGGAGTACCTCCGGGCCGGACCCGGGCCGGTCACCGGGAGCGCCTCCACGAAGTGCCGCGCCAGCCGCTCGACCTCCGCATCCTGGCCGGCCGGACCGGCCCACTGCTCCAAGGCGGTCCCCAACCGTGCGTGCAGCCTGGCCCGGCGCAGCGCCGAGAGGTCGCTCACCAGCACCTCCTGCACCAGCGCGTGCGTGAACCGCCAGCTCCACGGCCGAACGCCCTCGACGACCAGACCGACGGCCACCGCCGAGTCGAGCGCGGTCAGTGCCTCCTCGGCCGGTGTGCCGGCGGCCTCCAGCAGTTCGAGGGTCACCTCGCGCCCGGCGACGGCGGCCAGTTCCAGGATCGCGCGGGTCCCGGACGGCAGCCGCTCCAGGCGGGTGCGCAGCACCTCACCGACCGACGGCGGCACCGGGAGGTGGTCCAGGTGGAGGTCGTGCGTGCCCACCATCCACCGCGACAGCTCGACGACGAAGAAGGGGTTGCCGCCGGTGCGTTCGTGCACGGCCGAGGCCAGCGCCCGGTCGCCGGGGGACCCCAGCTCGGCGGTCAGGAGGGCGGCCACGTCCTCGAGGTCCAGGCCGGCCACGCGCAGACAGGTCGCCGACGGCTCGCGGGCCAGCCGGGCGAGGCAGTCGGTGACCGCCTGGGGCAGCTGCTCCCCCACGGTGCGGGCGGTGACCACCAGCAGCAGCGGGACACGTGGCAGGTGGCGGGCGAGCAGGCCGAGCAGCTGCACGGACGTGGTGTCGGCTCCCTGCAGGTCGTCGAGGACGACCAGGACCGGGCGGGCGGCCGCTGCCGCCGCCAGCCGGCCACGGAGCTCCTGGAACAGGCGGAACCGTGCGGCGTCGGCGTCGGCGTCGGCGTCCTCGCCCGCCGCGCCGGACCCGGGTGCCAGGTCGTCCTGCCCGAGCTGCTCGAGGACCTGGGTCCAGGGCCACAGCGGCGGCGCGCCGACGTCGTCGGCGCAGCGGCTCCAGGCCACCGACCAGCCGGACCGGCGCGCGCCGTCCGCCGTCGCCTCGGCCAGCCGGGTCTTGCCGATGCCCGCCTCGCCGTCGAGGACGACGACCGCCGGGCGGCCGGCGGTGACCTGCTCGGCGACCTCCTGCAGCCGCGCCAGCTCGGCCCGCCGCCCGACCAGCAGCTCGGTGCCCGGGGTGAGCGCCGGCGTGGCGGAACCCGCCTGCACCGTGGGCAGGACCGGACGCGGGAGGCGTTCCAGCAGCCGGGGGTCGTGCCGGAGGACCGCAGCCTCCAGATCCCGTAGTTCCGGACCGGGATCGATGCCCAGTTCGTCTCGCAGCAGCCGGGCGCACCTGCGGAGGGCGTCCAGCGCCTCGGCCTGCCGGTCGGCGGCGTACAGGGCGGTGACCAGCCGGGCCCAGAGCCGCTCCCGCAAGGGGTGCTCGGTGACCAGCCGGTGCAGGTCGGTGACGGCGGCCTCCGCGCGCCCCACCGCCAGGAGGGCGTCGCAGCGCCGCTCGCGGGCCCGGATGTGCAGTTCGGTCAGGCCCAACCGGTCCGTCGTGGCCGTCGGCAGGTCACCGAGCTCGGCGAACGGCTCCCCCCGCCAGAGCGCCAGCGCCTCGTCGAGCAGCTCGATGCCACGGGCCGGATGGCCGCCGCCCACGGCGTCGTCTCCCGACTCGACCAGCTCCGCGAACCGCAGGATGTCCAGGTCGATCGCGTCGGCCCGCAGCAGATAGCCGGGGGGGCGGGTGAGGAGCACGGTCGGGGCCTCGCGGGGACCGCGCCCGGGTTCGAGCACGCGGCGCAGGTGCGAGACGTAGGCCTGCAGGGTTCCGGTCACCGTGGGTGGCGGTGCGTCGCCCCACAGGGCGGCCACGATGCGGTCGATGCCGACCACCCGACCGGGCTCGGCGAGCAGGAGGGTCAGCAGCGCCCGAGGCTTGGCCCCGCCGACGTCGACCGGGTGGCCGTCGGGACCCGTGACCTCCAGTGGACCGAGGACTCGGAATCGCACGGAGCGGGATGTTTCCAGGCGGGGCGCGCGGAGGGCAGCCCTTCGGGCGCGGCTGGTTCCCAGTCGGTTCACCAGTGCGCCGCAAGTGCGCGGCAAGGGCCTCGCGCGACCGTCGTCGGCGTCCGAACCAGCTCGCCGGTCGCACCGCGAGCCATCCCATCCGCGGCCATCTGCCGCGGCCGCCAGGAGGAAGACCGTTCATGAGTCTCACCGAGAAGCCCGCGCTGCCCGCCGCCGTCCTCGGGAGCGCGGTTCTCGACACCCTCGCGCCGTCCTTCCCGGAAGGTGCCCTCGACGAGCTGCGCAGTCAGGTGCACGGCCCCGTCTACGCCGCGGGCGACGACGGCCTGGCCACCGAGGTCGCCGCCTGGAACCTGGCGATCCAGCACACCCCCGCCGTCGCGGTCGGCGCCACCTGCGCGGCCGACGTCGCCGCGGCCGTCTCCTGGGCCGTCGCGCACGGCTTCGGTGTCGCCGTGCAGGCCACCGGCCACGGTCCGCTGCGCAACGCGGCGGGCAGCCTGATGATCACCACCCGCCGGATGCAGGGCCTGAGCATCGATGCCGAGCGCCGGATCGCGCGGGTCGAGGCCGGCGTCAAGTGGATGCGCGTGATGGAGGCCGCCGCCGACCACGGCCTGGCCGGGCTGTGCGGATCGTCGTCCGACGTGGGGGTGGTGGGCTACACCCTCGGTGGCGGCATGGGATCCCTCGGCCGCAAGCACGGGTTCGCCGCCGACCACGTCCGCGCCGTCGAGATCGTCACCGCCGACGGGCGGGTGCGGCGGCTGAGCGCCGACACCGAGCCGGAGCTGTTCTGGGCCGTGCGGGGCGGGAAGGGCAACCTCGGGATCGTCACAGCGCTGGAGATCGAGCTGGTCCCGGTGGCGGCGTTGTACGCCGGCGGCATCTTCTTCTCCGGTGCGGACGCGCCGGCGGTGCTCCACCGGTTCCGCCAGTGGGCTCCCACCATGCCCGAGGAGGTGAGCACCTCGGTCGCGATCCTGCGCGTACCGCCGATCGAGGAGATGCCCCCGCCGCTGCGCGGGCAGACCGTCGTCCACCTGCGGTTGGCCTACTCGGGTGAGGACTTCGTCGAGGCCGAGCGCCTGATCGAGCCGATGAAGGCGGCCGGGGCGATCCTGCTGGGCTTCGTCGGCCCGATGCGGATCGACGAGACGGACGCCATCCACATGGACCCGGTCGATCCCGTGCCGTCCTGGGAGAAGGGCATGCTGCTCGCCGACCTGACCGAGGAGGCCGTCGACGCGCTCCTGGCCACGGCCGGCCCGCAGGTCGACGTCCCGCTGGTCATGGCGGAGGTCCGGCTCATGGGCGGGGCGCTGGGCCGACCTGCGGCGGTGCCCAACGCCGTTCCCGGCCGCAGCGGCGCCTACGCGGTCTACCTGATCGGCCCGGGCGTCCCGGAGCTCGCCCAGGTCGTCCCGACGGTGGTGCGGGGGGTGCTCGCCGCGCTCGAGCCGTGGCGGTCTCCCGAGACGATGATCAACTTCCTGGGTGACGTGTCGGGCCCCGAGGAGGTCGCCGCGGCCTACCCGCCGGCGGCGCTGGAGCGGCTGCGGGAGGTCAAGCGCACCGTGGATCCGGCCGGCGTCTTCTCCTTCGGGTACGCCATCTGAGCGCCCGCGTCACCACCACGCCGACCCCCGGGCCCAGGAGGCTGCAACCGCCCCCTGAGCCGGGTCACCCGAGCAACACGAGGGCGTGCGCGGGTCAGTCGGGCAGCAGGACGCCGGGGTTGCAGATGCCCTGCGGGTCCAGCCTCTGCTTGACCGCGCGCAGCACCTCGACGCCGAGCGGACCGATCTCGCGCTCCAGCCAGGGGCGGTGGTCGGCGCCGACGGCGTGGTGGTGGGTGAGCGTGCCCCCGGCCGCCAGCAGCGCGTCGGTCGCCGCCCGCTTGGCGGAGAGCCACTGCTGGATGGGCAGCGCGTCGTCGCGGTCGGCGATCACCGTCAGGTACAGCGAGGCGCCGGTCGGGTAGCCGTGCGACAGGTGGCTGAGCACCAGCGGCCGGTGACCGCCACGGGTGAGCGCTTCGCGCAGTGCCCGGCGGGTCGCGTCGTAGACGGTGGGCAGCGCGGTCCAGGTGGCCGCGGTCTCGAGCGTCTCCACCAGCAGGCCGCGGTCCAGGAGCCGGTCGCGCAGGTACGGCGCCTCGAAGCGGTGCCTGCGCCAGGAGTCGCCCACCCGGCGGCCGAGCCGCACGGCGCCGCCGTCGCGCAGGAGCGAGGCTGCCGCCCGCATCCGGGCACGCACCAGGTCGGGGACGCCCTCCCAGCCGACCACGAGCATGCAGCCGTCGCCGTGCCTGCGGGCGCGGAGCTTCCCGCGCAGCGCCTTCGCCCCGGCCCCGGAGGCCATGAGGAGGTTGGCGCGGGTCTCGTCGGCGTCGGAGAGCCGGACGACGTCGGGCAGCAGGTCGTGCCGGGCGAGCGCCTGGAGCGCGGCCAGCCCCGCCGGCCAGGTGCGGAAGGACCACCCCTCGTAGGAGCTGGCCGGCGGCTTCGGCCGGACGCGCAACGTCAGCTCGGTGATCACGCCGAGCGTGCCCTCGGAGCCCAGCGCGAGGCCGAGCAGGTCGGGGCCGGCGGCCGAGGCGGGCGGGGAGCCGAGGTCGAGCACCCCCGCCGGCGTGGCGAGGGTGAGGCCGGCGACCAGGTCGTCGAACCGGCCGACCCCGGTGGAGGACTGGCCGGCCGAGCGGGTGGCCGCGTAGCCGCCGAGAGTGGCGAACTCCCAGCTCTGCGGCAGGTGGCCGAAGGTCAGGCCCTCCCGGTCGAGCGCCTGCTCGAGCGCCGGGCCGCGCATGCCCGGCCCGACGGTGACCAGCGACGACGGCACGTCGAGGGACTGCACCGAGGACATGCGGGCCAGGTCGACCGCGATGGTCGGCCGGTCGTCGGGGTCCACCCCGGCCAGCCCGCCGACGACGCTCGTCCCACCGCCGAAGGGCACGACGACGACCCCGCGCTGACCGCACAGCGCGAGCAGCGCGGCGGTCTCCTCGGTCGTGCCGGGCAGCACCACCGCGTCGGGGGCGTCGGAGGCGTCGCCCTCCCGCCGGCGGAGCAGGTCCAGGTAGCTCTTGCCGCCCGCGTGCCGCAGCCGCGACTCGCGGTCGGTGCGCACGTTGTCCTCGCCGAGCAGGTCGGCCAGCGCCGTGCGGTCCGCCTCGGGCAGCCGGCAGGGCGCCAGCCGGATCGCGTCCACCGGCGCGGGCGGCGTGGCCCGGGGTTCCCAGCCCAGCTCCCGGCCGAGGTACCGGCGCGCGGCCTTGGGCAGGGCGCCGTCGAGCCCTTCGTCCCCCGCGGAGGCGGGGCGCGGGCCCCAGCCCTGGATCGTCAGTTCCGGCTGCTCGGGCACCGCTACAGTCTGCCGGTGCCGCAGCGCCGGAGGACGAGGTGATCGGTTCCCTCTCGTCCGCGCGCCGCGCCCGCGACCTCGCGGAGGCCACCGGGGACGTCGACGTCGTGGTGGTCGGCGGTGGCGTCACCGGCGCCGGGGTGGCCCTGGACGCGGCGGCACGCGGGCTGTCGGTGCTGCTGTGCGAGCGCACGGACCTGGCGGCCGGCACCAGCCGGTGGTCGTCGAAGCTGGTGCACGGTGGCCTGCGCTACCTGGCGCACGGCGAGATCGGGCTGGCGCGGGAGAGCGCCCGCGAGCGCGCCGTCCTCATGGGCGCGACGGCGCCGCACCTGGTGCGCCCGCTGCCCTTCCTGGTGCCCGACGCGGCCGGACGCGACGTCACCGCGCTGGCCGGGCTGGGCGGCCGGCTCGGCGACGCGGTCCGCGCCTCGGTGGCCGGTGGGCGAGGATCGCTGCCCCCGGCCCGCCGGGTGCGCGCCGACGACGTCGCCCGCCGCACGCCCGCCGTCCGGCCGGGGCGCGGTGGCGTCGTCTTCTGGGACGGGCAGCTGACCGACGACGCGCGGCTCGTCGTGGCGCTGGCCCGGACCGCGGCCGCGTACGGAGCCCGGGTGCTGACCGGGGCGGCGGTCACCGGCGTCGACGGCGCCGACGTGCACGTGACCACCGGCGAGGGGCCGCTGACCGTGCGGGCCGGCGTGGTGGTGAACGCGGCCGGCGTGTGGGCCCAGCGGCTGGCGCCGGGGATCCGGCTGGTGCCCTCGCGCGGCTCGCACCTGCTGGTGCCCGGGGTGCGGCTGGGTTCCCCGTCGGCGGCGCTGACGGTGCCGCTGCCCGGCTCGCGGTCCCGGTACGTCTTCGCGCTGCCGCAGCCCGACGGGCTGGTGCACCTCGGGCTCACCGACGAGCCGGTGGAGGGCCCGGTGCCCGACGACGATGCCGCGCCGTCGGACGCGGAGGTGCAGCAGCTGCTCGACACGGTGAACCAGGTGCTCACCGAGCCGCTGACCCGCGCCGACCTGATCGGCGCCTACGCCGGCTACCGCCCGCTGGTCCAGCCACGGGCGGGCGCGAGGCCGGACGGCGCGACGGCCGACCTGTCCCGGAAGCACCTGCTGGCCTGGGACGGAGCGGGCCTCTCCGTCGTCGGCGGAAAGCTGACCATCTACCGCGCGATGGCGGAGCAGGCCGTGGACGCCGTGGTGGCGCGGCTCGGGCGGGGCGCGGCCCGCTCGCCCACCGCGCGGCTGCCGCTGGTCGGGGCGGCGCCCCGGGCGGCGCTGGACCGCGTGGCGGCGCCCGCGCGCCTGGTCGCCCGCTACGGCACCGAGGCCCCGCTGGTGGAGGCACTGGGCCCGGCCGCGGTCGTGGCGGGCCGCCCCGAGACGGTGGGCGAGCTGCGGTTCGCCGTCCGGCACGAGGGTGCGCGGACGGTGGCCGACCTGCTCGACCGCCGCACCCGCATCGGCCTGGTGGCCGGGGACCGCGAGCGCGCGGTGCCGGTGGCGGAGCAGGTGCTCGCCGAGGAGGGCTGACCGGACCCCCGCTCTGGGGGCATGCTGCACGGCGAGCTGCTCCTCCGGATGCGAGCGGCGGCGCTCACGGCGCGGTGTGCTGGAGCTTCCGGGGCGCCGAGCGCGGACAGGCCGCGGCGGACCCGGGCCGCCTGGTCCCGCAGAGCCGCCGCCACTGTTGGACGCCGATGGCCAGCGCTGACCGCGCTCTGGCAGTGTTCCTCTCGCCCTGGCAGTCCTGCAGGACCACCCATGCACGCGAACCACCCCCAGAGCGGGCGCCGGCGCTTCAGCCCGGGCGGACGGCGCCGGCCTGGACGGCGGTGCTCACGCACGGCGCCGGCCCGGGTGCGATCCGCCCGCAGTGCGCGGTGAACCGCTCGTCGTCGGCGTACGGGTCTCGGGCCTCTCCGCCTCCTCGACCCAGCGCACCCACTTCTTCCGGTGGCTGGGGGCCGCGGAACCTAGGGCGTCGCGGCGGCCCGGTCGACGGTCGGCACCTCGCCGGCGACGCCGGGGTGCGCGGCGTAGCCGAACTCCACCAGCCGCGGCCGCCACCGCCGCATGGCCGAGCGGTGCGGTTCGGCGACGGCGAACGCCCGGACGGCGGCCTCGTCCTCCCACCAGGACACCGTGGTGAACCGGCGGGCCAGCGGCTGCGCCCGGAGCACGATCGACCGCGCGCCCGGGCTGCGCATCGTCTGCGACCGGATGGCCATGGATGCGCGGAAGAACGCGGGCACGTCGCGCAGCCGACGCAGGTGCAGGGACGTGGTGACGACGACGCCGGGGCCACTGCCGATCCGGTCGGCGGTCCAGGGCAGGTCGGGGATGAGCGGCACGGCATCCTCCTGGAGCGGGGCTTTACAGGCGTTAAGCAGCGTAGGCCCGCGATTAACGGCTGTAAAGTCGACGCGTGCCCGTACGACATCTCCGCGCCGACCTGATCACCGCCGCCGCCCGGCTCCTCGAGCAGGCGGGGTCGCTCGACGGCGTCAGCCTGCGGGCCGTCGCCCGGGAGGCGGGAGTGAGCGCGCCGGCGGTCTACGGCCACTTCGCCGATCTGGGCGAGCTGCTCGACGCGGTCCTGGACGAGGGTTTCGCGGCGCTGGGAGCGGCCGTCACCGACGCCGTCGGTCGGGAGACCGACCCCGCGGCGCGGCTGGTCGCCGGGTGCCGGGCCTACGTACGCGCCGGCCTGGCCGCCCCCGGGCGGTACCGGGCGATGTTCGGCCCCCGGCGGGTGGCGGGCGGGGCGCAGGCGTTCGCGCTGCTGGTCGACGGGGTGGGCGCCTGCGTCGCCGCCGGTCGCTCGGCCAGCCGGGACCCGCAGGCGGACGCCAACCTGCTGTGGACCGCGCTGCACGGGATGGTGACCCTGCGGGCGGCCGCCCCCGAGGTGCCGTGGCCGGAGCTCGACCCGCAGCTGCGCGATCTGGTCAGCCGCCTGGCACTGCTGACGCCAGGCGAGGACCGCTAGGACCGGGACGGCGGGGCGACGTCCCGGATGCAAGTATCGGAGCATGGCCGACGAGATCTCCCCCGACGACCCGTTCCCCCGCCGGCGCGTGCAGGTCCAGGACGCCGAGATGGCCTACGTGGAGGTCGGCGAGGGGGATCCGATCGTCTTCCTGCACGGCAACCCGACGTCGTCGTACCTCTGGCGCAACGTCATCCCGCACGTGCAGCACCTCGGCCGCTGCCTCGCGCCCGACCTGATCGGGATGGGCGAGTCGGACAAGCTCCCCACGCCCGGCGCGGGCACCTACGACTTCGCCACGCACGCCGCCTACCTGGAGGGCTTCCTCGCCGCGGTGGGGGCGACCGGGCGCGTCACGCTGGTCCTGCACGACTGGGGCTCGGGCCTCGGGTTCGACTGGGCCGCCCGCCACCCCGAGGCGGTGCGGGGCATCGCCTTCACCGAGGCGATCGTCACGCCGGTGACCTGGGAGGACTGGCCCGCCGACGCCCGCAACATCTTCCAGCTCATGCGCGGCCCGAACGGCGAGGCCGCAGTGCTGGACAAGAACGTCTTCGTCGAGAAGATCCTGCCGGCGTCCGTGGCCCGCGGGCTCTCCCCGGAGGCGCACGACCGCTACCGGGCGCCCTTCGCCGAGCGCGAGGACCGCTGGCCGACGCTGGAGTGGCCGCGCCAGCTGCCGATCGAGGGCGAGCCGGCGGCCGTCGTCGAGCGCGTGGAGCGGTACGGGAGGTGGCTGGCGGGCAGCGACGTCCCGAAGCTGTTCATCGACGCCGACCCCGGGTCGATCCTGGTCGGCCGGCAGCGCGAGCTGGTGCGCGGCTGGCCCGCCCTGACCGAGGTCACCGTCGCGGGCAGCCACTTCGTGCCGGAGGACTCGCCGCACGAGATCGGCCGCGCGGTGGCCGACTGGATCCCGACGTTGCGCTAGGTCAGCGCGCGGACGGTCTCCACGGCGGCGACGACGGCGAAGACCAGGAACAGGCCGGCGGCCACCCGCCGGATGATCGCGATCGGCAGCCGGTCGGCGAGCTTCTTGCCCAGGAAGACCGCGAGGCCGGAGACCACCAGCAGAGCAGCCCAGGCGCCGACGAACACCGACAGCGGCTCCTCGTAGCGGGCGGCGAGGCCGGCGGTGGCCAGCTGCGAGAGGTCGCCCCACTCGGCGGCGAACAGCACGCCGAACGAGATGGCGGCCGCGCGCAGGAACGACGTCTCCTCGCGCGCGTCGGCGGCCTCCCCGCCGTCCTCCGCGCCGCTGCCGGCGCTGCGCCACAGGACGACCGCACCGGCGAGGAACAGCAGCGCGACCACCCCGGTCACCAGCGCCTCGGGCAGCAGTGACAGCAGGGAGCCGGCGGTGACCGCGATCGCCACCTGGAGGCCGAACGCCGTCCCGACGCCGACGAAGACCGGCAGCGGCGGGAACCGGGTGGCGAGGACGAGGCTGGCGAACAGCGTCTTGTCGGGCAGCTCGACCGGGAGCACCAGGACGAACGCGGCCAGGACGACCGACCAGATCACGGATGCACTCCTCGCTCGGCACTGCCGGGCGGGGCTCGGGCAGTCTCAGTCGACGGTCAACGGTAGCGACCGCCGCCGAGGGCCCCGCATGCTGCTCGCCCCGTGGTCCCGCCGGCATCGAGCTGGCCTCGCTGCCGTCCTTCCCCGCGTCGGTCAGGAGCGGCCGGAGCGGCGGGCGACGCGGGCGGCGAACACCCCGGCCGAGTAGCCGTTGTCGATCGTGCTGACGGCCACGCCGGGCACCGACGAGTTGAGCATCGTCATCAGCGCGCCGAGCCCGCCGAAGGCGCTGGGCTGCGCAGCCGAGGTGGGCACGGCGATCACCGGGACGTCGGTCAGCGAACCGACGACCGTCGCCAGCGAGGCGTCCATGCCGGCGACGACGACGACGCAGTCGGCCCCGTCGAACAGCGCCCGGTCCTCGGCCAGGGCGCGGGTCCGGCCGGCGACGTCGTCGATCCGCACCACCTCGGTACCGGCCACCCGGGCGACGAAGGCCACCTCGGCGGCCACCGGGGTGTCCGCGCCGCCCGCGCACAGGACCGTCGTGCGGCCGGCCGGCTCGGGTACCGGGCCGACCGCCGCCGCCATGGCCGCGACGTCCATCGTGGTGGCCTGGTGCTCGGTCGCGAGCGCCACCAGGGTGTCGGCGGCGGCGCGCAGCACCAGTGCCGGGCGGTCGGGGTGCTCGCGGCGGGCCTCGCGGACCAGCGCCAGCACCTGCTCGGTGGTGCGGCCGGTGGCCCAGACGGCCACCGGCTCGACGGCGCCGGCCGGCGGGACCGGGGGCGTGGCCGGCTCGGGGGTGGTCGCGCCGGCCGGCTCCGCGGCCACCGGGACCGGGGCCAGCAGCGGCTCGCCGGGCCGCGCGGTGCCCAGCGGCGGGTGCGGGTTCCCGAGCAGGGCGGCGAAACCGGCGACCTCCTCGCGCACGGCCGCGAGGGCGCGGACGGCGTCGTCCACCGGAGCGGGCTGCTCGGGGCTCGCGTCGTCGTGCCCGGCGCCGGCCGGTGCGGCCACCGGCGGGGCGCCCCCGGAGAGCGCGTCGAGCGGAACGCCGGATGCCCGGGTCTGGGTCAGCGCCGAGAGCCGGACCACGCGGTCGCGGCCGCTCCGCTTGGCGTCGTAGAGCACGCCGTCGGCGGCGGCGAACAGCGTCTTGCGGTCGTCGCCCCGGGTGGCCGAGGCGATGCCGGCGCTGATCGTCACCGGCACCTCGAGGCCGAGCTCGGACCACGGGTAGCGGGAGACCGAGGCGCGGATGCGCTCCAGCGCTCGCTCCGCCTGCTCGGCGGTCGTCTCGGGCAGGAGGATGACGAACTCGTCGCCCGCCCAGCGGCACACCTCGTCGGTGTCGCGCACGCCGGCGACCAGCAGCTCGCCGATCGTCCGCAGCACGGCGTCGCCGCCGGGGTGCCCGATCGCGTCGTTGATGGCCTTGAAGTTGTCGACGTCGACGACGGCCAGCGCGGGCACGTCTCCGGCGGCGAGCAGCCCGTCCAGCCGCGCCTCGGCGTAGCGCCGGTTCGGCAGGTGGGTGAGCGGGTCCTCGTAGGCCTGCCGGCGCAGCTGCCCGGCAGCGCGCTCGGTCTCCAGCAGGCTCTTGCGCCGGCCGAACAGCTCCACCCAGCGGGTGCGCCGCTCGTCGACGCGGTCGAGCTCGTCGGTGAGGTAGGCCTGCAGGTAGGGCAGCGCGCGGCCGGCGTCGTCCAGATCGGCGTGCAGCGTGCAGAGCTCCCGGAGGGCAGCCCGGCGCAGCCGGGGCAGGCCGTGCTCGGTGGCGAGGGTGAGCGCGGCCACCAGGTGCTCGTCGCCGGCCCGGCCGTCGCCCTGGCGGCGCAGGGCCCGGCCCAGGGCGAGCTGCGCCGAGGCCAGCCGGTCCCGGTCGGCGACGGCCGCGGACAGCCGGACGGCGGCGCGCAGCGGACCGGTCGCGGCGGCCTGCTCACCAAGGCCGACCAGCGCCCACCCGTGCACGATCTGCGCGGGGACGACGCCCTCGGCGTCCGGCGGCAGCTGCACCAGCGCCTGCTCGGCCAGGTGTCGCGCCTCGGCGAAGTAGGGCGCGGCCGTGTCGGTGGCGCCGTCGTCGAGCAGGCCCTCGCCGAGCTCGGCGCACAGCTCGCCGAGCCGGGTGGCGGCGACGGCGACCAGCACGTCGGGGTCGGTGTCGTCGGGGCCCAGGAGCCCCGGGTCGGCGGCGGCCGCCTGCGCGGTCTCGTGCGCCCGCCGCTGGTAGTCCAGGGCGAGCGGCATCAGCTCGAGGTCGGCGAGGACCCCGGCCAGCGTGCTCAGGGTGTCGACCAGCAGCGTGCTGGGCGCCAGGGCCGGGTCCAGCAGGCTGGCTGCCTCGACGGCCTCGTCCATCGCGGCGTCGATGCGCCGCGACAGCAGCTCGATGCGGGCGTGCCGGGCCAGGCCCGCCGCCCGCTGCAGGTCGTCGTCGGTGGCGTCGAACGCGGCCTTGGCCGAACGGACCAGCGCGATGGCGAGCGCCGCGCGGGAGGCCGATTCAGCACGGGGGTCGGCGTCTGCGCCGTCGGCCTGCCCGGGGCCGTCGATCAGCTCGGCGACCCCGGCGTGCAGGTCGAGCGCCGGCTCGGCGGGGGAGTCGGGGGACACCGGGTCGCCGACCAGGGTGAAGCCGGCGACGCGCAGCCGGCGCACCAGCAGCTCGGCGCGCAGGGTGTCGGCCCAGGCGCGGCCGAGCGGAACGGGGACGCCGTCGGGCGCGTCGGCGGCCGGAGCGGCGGCGACGTAGGGCGAGGGATCGCGCTCACCCCCGGCCAGCAGCTGCTCGGCGTCGTCGAGCTGCCAGTTGCTGAGGGCGGCGGTCACCCGGTGGTGCAGGGCTCCCGGTGGCACGAGCGCACTCTGCATGTCGTCACGGACAGTGTCGAGTAGGTGACTGGGAACGCGCCGTCCTCCGTCCGTCCCGTCTCTCCCGCCCCACGCGTGCGGGATGCTCACCTGCTCTCCTCGCCGGCGCTCGTCGACCGAGTTCCTGCGGCGTCCCCTGCTGAGCGCGCGAGCCCGCTCACGCACTCGCCCCGCGGTCCGCGGGAGCGGAGTCGGCGGCGCCGTGCGCGCGCACCCGGTTGCGGCCCAGCCGCTTGGCGGAGAACAGGTGCAGGTCCGCGGTGTCGAACAGCGACCGCCAGCCGATGACGGTGCCCCTCTGTCCGTCGGGCACCGCCGGGGCGGTCGCGACACCGATGCTCACCGTCACCGGCCCGGACAGCTGCAGGTCGGTCCAGTCGGCCTCGGCGACGGCCGACCGGAGGCGCTCCATCACGACGACGGCCTGCGACTCGGTCGCCGTGGGCAGCACGACGAGGAACTCGTCACCGGCCCAGCGGTAGACCTCGTCACCGGTGCGGCTGTGCTCCCGCAGCAGGTCGGCGACCCGGCGGAGCACGGCGTCGCCGTGGGTGTGCGAGGTGTCGTCGTTGACCTCCTTGAAACGGTCGACGTCGACGACGGCCAGCGACAGCGGCTCCTCGCCGATCCGCAGCGCGCCGAGCCGTCGTTCGGCGCTGCGCCGGTTGCCCAGCCCGGTGAGCGGGTCCTCGAGGGCGTGCCGGCGGAGCACGGCCGTCTGGCGCTCGGCCTCGCGCAGCCGGCTGCGGCGGACGAACATCTCCGCCCACAGCTGTCGGCCCCGGGCGTGCGAGCGGCCGGTGTCGGCGCGGTAGGCCTCCAGCCAGTGCAGCGCCTCCGCAGGGCGGCCCAGGTCGGCGTTGTCCTGCCCCAGCTCCAGCAGGGTCTGCCGGTAACGGCGGCGGTCGCCGGTGGCGGCGAACGCCCCCGAGGCCCCGACCAGCAGATCGATCGCCTCCTCTCCCACGGCGGTGTCCCCGTCCCGCCGGGCGAGGGCGGTGAGCAGCCGGGCGAGCACCAGGTCGGTGTAGCCGCGCAGCCACAGGCCGCCCTCGCGCTGCAGCGAGCGGCGGACGCGCCGCAGCGGCCCCAGCGCGGCGTCGAGGTCGCCGCTGCACATGAGCGCCCAGGCCTGCACCACGTCCAGCAGGTCGGCGTCGGCCTGCTCGGCGTCCCAGTCCAGGCTCCGCGCCTCGGTGGCGTGGGTGATGGCCTGGCCGGCCAGCTCGGCGGCGCGCCCGGTCTCCCCCCGGCGGCGCAACGTCTGGGCGAGCTCGACGTGCTGGCGCGCGGTGAGCAGCAGCAGCCGCCCGCGGTCGCCGACGTCGGGCAGGGCGGCGGCCACCTGGTGCCCGCGGATGGCGTGCGCGACGGCGAGCTCCTCCAGGTCCAGACCCGCGAGCGTCATCGACAGCCAGCGGTGCGCCTGCAGCAGGGCGCGGGAGGGCTGCGCGGAGGGACCGTCGGTGAGCAGGCTGGCGTCGACCGACAGCAGCATCGCGTGGTCGAGGTGGTCGGTGGTCATCTCGATGTGGGCGAGGTAGGCAATCAGCAGGGCTGTCTCCGACGACACCGGACACCGGTCCAGCAGCTCCCGGGCGGCGGCCACCCCGGCCGCGCGGGCGTCCTCGTCCCCGTCGACCATCGCCCGCCGGGCGTCCAGCGCGTGGCCCCAGGCGGTCCAGGCCGGCTCGCCGGTCGCGGCGAAGGCGCCGGCGGTGTCGTCGGCGAGCGCGAGGAAGGCGGCGGGATCCTCCCGGTCGCTGGCGTCGAGCAGCCGCCACAGCGCAGCCTGGAGTGCGCCGGGGGCGACACGGGCCGGGCCGGGGGTCACGCGTCCTCCACTCCGGGCCAGGCGGCCACGGGGGCCGGTGATTTCGGCCCCCGCACCCGTTCCCCGGGTGGGGCGACCGCCTCGTGATGTGCGCACTACCCTCGTCGGATGCCCGGGATGCCACCCAGTCCGTCTCCGACGCGGTTCGCCTATCTGGGGCCCGAGGGTACCTTCGCCGAAGCGGCCCTGAGCAGGGCGATTGCCACTCCGGAGGGACGGCGGGACCCCCACCCGAGTGTCACCGCGGCGCTGGCCGCCGTCCGGACGGGGGACGCCGACGCCGCCCTGGTTCCCCTGGAGAACTCGGTCGAGGGCTCGGTGCCCGCGACCATGGACGGGCTGGCCGACGGCGAGCCCCTGCTGATCACCCGCGAGGTCTTCCTCGACGTGGCGTTCGTCCTGGCCGTCCGACCGGGCACGGCGCTGCCCGACGTCCGGTCGGTCGCCAGCCACCCGCACGCCCTCGCGCAGACCGCCCGGCGCCTGGCCGAGCTGCTGCCCGGAACCACCCCGCTGCCGACGAACTCCACCGCGGCGGCAGCGGCCGCGGTGGCCGCGGGCGAGGTGGACGCGGCGGTCTGCGCGGGGATCGCCGCGGAGCGCTACGGGCTGGAGGCCCTCGTCGACGACGTCGCGGACCAGGCGGGCGCCGTCACCCGGTTCGTGCTCGTGCAGCCCCCCGGCGCGCTGCCGGCGCCGACCGGCAACGACAAGACGTCGCTGACCGCGGTGGTCGGCGACCGCACCGGCGCCCTGCTGGAGCTGCTGCGGGAGTTCGCCGTCCGCGGCATCAGCCTGACGCGCATCGAGTCGCGCCCGACCCGGCAGCGGCTCGGCGTCTACTCGTTCTCCCTGGACTGCGAGGGCCACGTCGCCGACTCCCGGGTGGGCGAGGCGCTGGCCGCCCTGCACCGGGTGTGCGACGACGTCCGCTTCCTCGGCTCCTACCCCCGGACCGACGGCCGGGAGAACCGGGCGGTGCCCGACGAGTCGTCCGACGCGGCGTTCGCCGAGGCCGCGACCTGGCTGACCCGCGTGCGCGCCGGCGAGGTGTGAGCGTTCGCCGCCCTGATGACCTCGGGTCCTCGTCGCCGGCTGACGGCGGTCAACCCAGGCGGGCGCGCAGCTCGTCGACGATGCGCCGGGTGACCGGGACCTCCACGCCGTGCCGGTCGGCCGCCCGCAGCACCGCCCCACCGATCGCGTCCAGCTCGGTGGGGTTGCCCGCCTCGGCGTCGCGCTGCATCGACGAACGCATCGCGTCGGGCAGCGACCAGGTGAACTCGCGGGTGCCTGCCGGGTTCCCGGCCGCACCTTCGGCCCGCGCCACCGCGGCCACCTCGGCGATGACCGCGGTCAGCTCCTCGCCCCGCTGCTCGCGCACCGTCCCCAGCGGCGCGCCGGCAGCCGTCGTCAGCAGCGCCATCGGAGCCAGGAAGGCCAGCTTGTCCCACAGCAGGCCGGCCTCGTCCGGGCGGTCGACGACGTCGACCCCCGCCGCGGCCAGCGCGTCGGCCAGCGGCTCGGCGCCCGGCCCCAGCTCGAGGGCGCACAGCTGTCCCTCGTGCCGGATCGTTCCCGGGGCGGGGCGGGAGGCGGCCACCCGGATGGTGCCGGCGACCACCCGTGCGGCGGGGTACCGCGCGCGCAGCACCGCCACGTGCTCCACCCCGTTGAGCAGCGGCACGACCACCGCGTCGCCGAGCACGTCGGCCGGGACGCGGTCCAGCGCGTCGTCCAGCTGGGTCGCCTTCGTGGTCACCAGGAGGACGTCGACCGGCCCGGCCAGCCGCGCGGTGCCGCGCACCGGCACCGCCAGCTCGCCGAAGCGGTCGCTGGTGACCGCCAGCCCGGCGCGGTCGAGGTGAGCGGCGGTCGCCGGCCGGGCGAGGCAGGTGACCGCGTGCCCTCCCCGCGCCAGCAGGGCGGCCAGCAGCCCGCCCACACCGCCGGGCCCGAGAACCGCCACACGCATGGTCTCCACGTGGCCAGCCTGCCCCATACCGGTCGCAGGTGGGAACGGCGGTTCGTGCACATTCCGCCGCTCCCCGGCCGGTCAGACGCGCTCCCGCTCCTCCGCCGGAGCCCTCGGCCCCTTCGCCAGCGTGCTGGGCCACCACACCTTGTCGCCGATGAGGTGGACGGCGGCCGGCACGAGCAGGGTCCGGACGACGAAGGTGTCGAGCAGGACGCCGAAGCCGACCAGGAACCCGAGCTGGACGAGGATCACCAGCGGCAGCACGGTCAGCGCGCCGAACGTGGCCGCCAGCACCAGCCCGGCGCTGGTGATCACGCCGCCGGTCACCGCCAGCGACCGGAGCACGCCCTTCCTGGCCCCGTGCCGGATGGACTCCTCCCGGGCCCGGGTCATCAGGAAGATGTTGTAGTCGATCCCCAGGGCCACCAGGAACACGAACCCGATGAGCAGCACCTGCGGGTCGCTGCCCGGGAACTGGAACAGGTGGTCGAACACCAGCGCGCTGACGCCGACGGTCGCCGCCGTGCTCAGCGCGACGGTGAGGACGAGCAGCAGGGGGGCCAGGGTCGCGCGGAGCAGCAGGGCCAGCACGACCGTGATCACCAGCAGCACCAGCGGCACGACCACCGCCAGGTCGCGGGCGGCGGTCTCCTGGGTGTCCAGGTCGCTCGCGCTCGATCCGCCGACGAGGGCGTCGCGATCGACGTCGCTCACCGCCGTCCGCAGGGCCTGGACGGTGTCCTGGGCGGCCTCGCTGTCGGGAGCGTCGGCGAGCGTGGCGTCGATCCGGACCAGTCCGTCCGCCACGAGCGGCTCGGCGCTCCCGGCTCCGGGTGGGCCGGACCGCTCGCCGGTGAAAGGGGCGACCTCGGCGACGCCGCCCACCCCGGACGCGGCGTCGGCGACGTCCTGCCAGCCGTCGACGGGGGTGATGATCACCGCGGGGCTCGACGCGCCGGCCTCGTAGTGGCGGGCGAGCACCTCCTGGCCCTCCCCGGACTCCGAACCGCCGCGCACCGCCTCGGAGAGCGGGATCCCGTCCGCGTCGAAGGCGGGGACGAGCAGCGCGAGGACGACCAGCGCGCCGGCGCTGCCGAGCAGGTAGCGGCCGGGACGGCGGCCGACCGAGGTCGACACCCGCTCCCAGCCCCGCCCGGAGGCGTGCTCCTCGCCGCACTTCGGGCGGAACGGCCAGAAGGCCGCGCGGCCGAACAGCACGAGCACCGCGGGCAGGAAGGTGAGCGCGGCCAGCATGGCGAAGGCGATGCAGACCGCGGAGATCGGGCCGAGCCCGCGGTTGGAGCCGAGGTCGGAGAAGAGCAGGCAGAGGGCGCCGAGGATCACCGTGCCGCCCGAGGCCAGGATCGGCTCCCACGACTGCCGGAGCGCGACCCGCATCGCGGCGTACCCCGACTCCTCGCGGCGCAGTTCCTCGCGGTAGCGGGCGACCAGCAGCAGGCCGTAGTCGGTGGCCGCGCCGACGACGAGGATCGAGGCGATGCCCTGGCTCTGGCCGTTCACCGCGATCCAGCCCTGCCTGGCCAGGAAGTAGGCCACCGCGAGCGAGACGACCAGCGCCAGACCGGCGGTGCCGATCACCAGCAGCGGCAGCAGCGGGCTGCGGTAGACGACCAGCAGGATCAGCAGGACGACGCCGAACGCCGCGATCAGCAGCAGCCCGTCGATGCCGGAGAAGCCCTCGGCGAAGTCGGAGAAGATGGCGCCGGGGCCGGTGACGTAGGCCGTGGTGCCGTCGACGGCGGGCAGGTCGCGCAGCTCGCCGATGACCTCGCCGAGGGTGTCGCCCAAGTCCGGGTCGAACGGCAGGACCGCCTGCACCGCCTCACCGTCCTCGGATGGGATCGCCGGTGACGGCTCACCCGCGAGCGCGCCGGCGTCCTCGGCGATCACGACCGCCTCGTCCACGCGCTCCTGGGCCTCGGCCAGCGCGGCGGGGGCGAGCGCGCCGTCCTCGCCCTCCCAGAGCAGGACCACCGGCAGCGTCCGCTCGGTGCGGAACCGCTGCTGGAGCTCGGTGACCCGGGTCGACTCGGCGCTGTCGGGCAGGAAGGCGGCGGAGTCGTTCTCCGAGACCTCGCCCAGCTTGCCGCTGAACGATCCCAGCGGGCCGGCGACGGCCAGCCAGGCCACGGCGATCAGCGCCGGGATGAGCCAGCGGAGAATGTGGGTACGGCGAGGCACGATGCCCTTCGAAGGTCGAAAGTCTCGATCATCGAGAGATTAGGTCGGGATCCGGCCGAGCGCGAACGGAGGCACCGGTGCCCGAGGAGGACGTGCGCGCGCGGCAGGAGCTGGCGCTGCTCCTTCGCCGGCTGACCGTCGAACTGGATGCAGTCGGCCAGCGGTTCGCCGAGCGGTACGGGCTCAACCGCACCGACGTGCGGGCGCTGGTCGCGATCATGGACGCCGCCCGCCGCGGCGAGGAGCTCACCGCCGGCCGGCTGGGCGAGGCGGTGGAGCTGCGCTCGGCCTCGGTGACGGCACTGGTGGACCGGCTGGAGAAGGTCGGCCACCTGCGCCGGACCCGGGACGCCGAGGACCGCCGTCGGGTCGTGCTGCAGATGTCGGACACCGCGATGGCGGCCGGCGCCGAGCACTTCGGCGGGCTCGCCCGCGACCTCGCCGCCGCGATGGAGGGCTACACGCCCGAGGAGCTCGCCGTCGTCCGCCGGTTCCTGGTGGAGATGACCGACGTCGTCGTCGAGCACGCCCGCACGCCGGAGCCGCCGGAGTCCTGATCCTGGGCGAACCACCCTTCGTGCACGAACGGTGGTCTCACGGCGGGCGGGACGACCGTATGTGCACGAACGGCGCGAGGACGAGCTCCCCGACGAGCGGTCGTCAGAGGTAGAGGCCGGTCGATTCCTCGATGCGCTCGGCGGCGACGGCGTGCACGTCGCGCTCGCGCAGGATGATCAGGTCCTCGCCGTGCACCTCGACCTCGTGCTGGTCCTCGGGGGAGAAGAGCACCTGGTCGCCGACCTTCACCTGGCGCACGGACGGCCCGACGCCCTTCGCCTCGCCCCACACCAGCCGCTTGGCCACCTGGGCGGTGGCCGGGATGAGGATGCCGCCGCTGGAGCGACGGTCACCGTCCTCCGTGCGCCGTGCCACGAGGATCCGGTCGTGCAGCATCTTGATCGGCAGCTTGCCGTGGGCGGAGTTCTCGGGCACGTCGTCACACGCTACCGCTCCGCCGTTCAGCCCCAGCCGAGCTCGTGCAGGCGGTCCTCCTCGATGCCGAAGTGGTGCGCGATCTCGTGCACGACGGTGACCGTGACCTCCTCGACCACGTCGTCCTCGGTCTCGCAGATGTCGCAGATCGCCTCGCGGTAGATCATGATCCGGTCGGGCAGCGAGCCGCCGTAGTCCCAACCGCGCTCGGTCAGCGCGTAGCCCTCGTAGAGCCCCAGCAGCTCGGGCTCCTCGGGGTTCCGGTCCTCGACCAGGACGACGACGTTGTCCAGCAGGGCCATCAGCTCGGCCGGCACCTCGTCGAGGGCGTCGGCGACCAGCTCCTCGAAGACCGGGACGGGGAGCGGCTTCACCAGTTGGTCGGCAGCGGCCGGCCCTCGTCGTAGCCGGCCGGGCTCTGCACCCCCAGGACGGCGCGCTCGTGCAGCTCGTCGACGGTGCGCGCGCCCGCGTAGGTGCACGAGGACCGCACGCCGGCCACGATCTGGTCGATCAGGTCCTCGACCCCGGGACGCTGCGGGTCGAGGTACATCCGCGACGAGGAGATGCCCTCCTCGAACAGGCCGGCCCGCGCCCGCTCGAAGCCCGACTGGGTCGCCGTCCGCGCCTTGACCGCGCGCGCCGACGCCATGCCGAAGGACTCCTTGTAGAGCCGGCCGCCGTCCTCGTGGACGTCGCCGGCGCTCTCGAAGGTGCCGGCGAACCAGGAGCCGACCATCACGTTGGCCGCCCCGGCGGCCAGTGCCAGGGCGATGTCGCGGGGGTGCCGGACGCCGCCGTCGGCCCAGACGTGCTTGCCCAGCGAGCGCGCCTCGGCGGCGCACTCCTCGACGGCGGAGAACTGCGGCCGGCCGACGCCGGTCATCATCCGCGTGGTGCACATGGCGCCGGGCCCGACACCGACCTTGACGACGTCGGCGCCGGCCTGGATCAGGTCGCGGGTGCCCTGGGCGGTCACCACGTTGCCGGCGACGACCGGGGCCGAGCCGGCGACCGAGCGCACCGCGCGCAGCGCCTCGATCGCCTTCTCCTGGTGCCCGTGCGCCGTGTCGACCACGAGCACGTCCACTCCCGCAGCCAGCAGGGCGCCGGCCTTGCCGGCGACGTCGCCGTTGATCCCGACCGCGGCGGAGGTGAGGAGGTGGCCCTCGCCGTTCACGGCCGGGGTGTACAGCGACGAGCGCAGCGCGCCCTTGCGGGTGATGACGCCGACCAGCCGGTCGCCGTCGGTCACCGGAGCGGCGCTGACGCGCTCACCGGAGAGCACGTCGAAGATCTTGGTGAGGTCGGTGCCGGCCGGGATGGCGAGCGGCTCGCGGGTCATCACCTCGGAGAGCTGGGTGAACCGGTCGACGCCCTGGCACTGGCCGTCGGTGACGACGCCGACGGGCGAGCCGCCCTCGACCACGACGACGATGCCGTGCGCGCGCTTGGTGAGCAGCGACAGCGCCTCGCCCACCGTGGAGGTGGGGGACAGGGTGATCGGCGTGTCGTAGACCGGATGCCGGGTCTTGGTCCACGAGACGACCTCGGCGACGACGTCGACGGGGATGTCCTGCGGCAGCACGGCGAGCCCGCCTCGCCGCGCGACCGTCTCGGCCATGCGCCGCCCCGAGATCGCGGTCATGTTGGCGACGACGATCGGGATCGTGGTGCCGACCCGGTCCGGGGTGGTCAGGTCGACCTCGAGCCGCGACCCGACCGTCGAGTGCGCCGGCACCATGAAGACGTCGGAGTAGGTCAGGTCGTGCGAGGGCCGCTGCAGGAAGCGCATGGCGGCCATTGTCCCCGATCGGCCGGGCGGGCCAGAGGTGTCCTGCGCACAGTCGGTCTCTGCTTCCGGTGGGAAGCAGAGACCGACTGTGCCGGGGAGGACGTCGGGACGGGACGGCAGCACCCGGGGGACGGTCCGGACCGGCCGATCCCCGGTCCCCCGCATCGATCGGACCCGGAGTGGACGCCGGCTCCTGCGACGCCCGGCGCACACCGCGGACCCCGTCGATGCGGCACCTACGATCAGGTCGTGATCGACCTCCGGCTCGTGCGCGAGAACCCCGACCTCGTCCGTGCCAGCCAGCGCTCCCGGGGGGCCGACGAGTCCCTCGTCGACGCGCTCCTCGCCGCCGACGTGGCCCGGCGGGAGGCGGTCAAGCGGGGCGACGACCTGCGCGCCGAGCAGAAGAGCGCCTCGCAGGCGGTGAAGAAGGCCTCCCCGGAGGAGCGGCCCGCCGTCCTGGCGCGGGCCAAGGCGCTCGCGGCCGAGGTGAAGGAGGCGGAGGAGGCGCAGCGCGCCGCCGACGCCGCGCTCCGCGACGTGCACGTCCGGATCCCCAACGTGGTGGCCGGCGAGGTGCCGCCGGGCGGTGAGGACGACGCGGTCACCCTCCGCACGGTCGGCGAGGTGCCCTCCTACGACTTCGAGGTGCGCGACCACATCGAGATCGGCGAGGAGCTCGGCGCCATCGACATGGAGCGCGGGGCGAAGGTCTCCGGCTCCCGGTTCTACTTCCTCACCGGCCCCGGCGCGCTGCTGGAGTTCGCGCTCGCGCAGCTGGCCATCTCCCGCGCGGTCGCCGCCGGGTTCACCCCGGTCATCGCCCCGGCGCTTGTCAAGCCCAGCGCCATGGAGGGCACCGGCTTCCTCGGCGAGCACGACGAGGAGGTGTACCGGATCGAGCGCGACGACCTGTACCTCGTCGGCACCTCCGAGGTCGCGCTGGCCGGGATGCACCAGAACGAGGTGCTCGACCTGTCGCATGGTCCGAGGCGCTACGCCGGCTGGTCGTCCTGCTTCCGCCGCGAGGCCGGCTCCTACGGCAAGGACACCCGCGGCATCATCCGGGTGCACTGGTTCGACAAGGTCGAGATGTTCAGCTTCGCCCGGCCCGAGGACACCGCCGCCGAGCACCTGCGGCTGCTGGCCTGGGAGGAGGAGTTCCTCCAGGCGCTGGAGCTGCCCTACCGCGTCGTCGACATCGCCGCCGGCGACCTGGGCACCAGCGCCACCCGCAAGTACGACATCGAGGCGTGGTTCCCGACGCAGGGCACCTACCGGGAGCTGACCAGCACCTCGGACTGCACGACGTTCCAGGCCCGCCGGCTCAACATCCGGTACCGCGACGACGACGGGAGGACGCAGACGGCCGCCACGCTCAACGGCACGCTCTGCGCCATCGCCCGCACCATCGCGTGCCTGCTGGAGGTGCACCAGCGCGCCGACGGCTCGGTGCACGTCCCCGTCGCGCTGCGCCCGTGGCTCGGCGGCGTCGAGGCGCTGACACCGGACATGACCCTGGCGGCGCCGACCCCGCCGCCCATCGCATGAGCATGAGCGCACGCCCGCCGAAGGCGCTGCAGGCCTACGGCGTGCTGCCCGGCGCCGACCAGGTCGTCGAGCTGGGCGATCTGGGCTCGTGGCGGCCCAAGCTCGTGGCGACCGACCTCGACGGCACGCTGCTCGACGCCGCAGGCGAGGTGAGCCCGCGGACCCGCGCGGCACTGGCGGCCTGCTGGGACGCCGGCATCCCGGTGGTCGGCGTGACCGGCCGCGGCCCGCGGCTGCTGGACAGCGTCCGGGCCGCCCTCGACGGCCGCGGTGTCGCCGTCCTCGCGCAGGGCGGGTTCGTCGTCGACCTGGAGCGGGACGAGGTCCTGCGCACCGTCGCCCTGCCCCGGGCGCAGGCCATGGCCGTGATCGGGCGGATCGAGTCGGTGACCGGCGACCTGGTGATCGCGGTGGAGGACGCCGCCCAGCAGGGCGAGGCGCGTGGCGCGCTGCGGGTGCAGCACGGCTTCGACTGGCCCTACCCGGAGGACGCGCAGCTGCTGGACAAGGACGAGGTGCTGCCGCCGGAGGCCGTGCTGAAGGTCTTCCTGCGCTCGCCCGCCCTCGGCCAGGACGAGCTGCTCGCCCGTGCCCGGTCGGTCGTCGACCCGGCTGCTGCCGAGCTCACCCACGCCGGTCTCGGCTTCATCGAGGTCCTGCCGCCCGGCATCACGAAGGCCACCGGCCTGGCGATCGCGCTGGAGCGTCACGGGGTCGACTTCGGCGACGTCCTCGTCTTCGGCGACATGCCCAACGACCTCCCGATGCTGACCGCCGTCGCCGAGGCCGGTGGCCGGGCGGTCGCGGTCGCCAACGCCCACCCCGCGGTGCGCGCCGTCGCCGCCCACCTGACCAGCGGCCACCGCGCCGACGGGGTCGCCCGCTACCTGGAAGAGGTCCTCGGTGTCTGACTGGCGCCCCCGCCTGATCGCCAGCGACATGGACGGCACGCTGCTGCGCCGGGACGAGTCGGTGAGCGCGGCCACCGTCGCGGAGCTGGAGCGCTGGCGCGCCGACGGCGTGCCGCTGGTGCTCGCCACCGGCCGCCCCCCGCGCTGGATGCACGGCATCCGCGAGGTGCTCCGGTACGGCACCGCCGTCTGCTGCAACGGCGCGGTGCTGCTCGACCTCGAACCCATGGAGATCGTCGACGAGGCGCCGCTGGAGCCCGACGCCCTGCGGGCGATCACCGCGGAGCTGCGCGCCCGCCGGCCGAGCATCTGGTTCGCCGTCGAGTACGGGTGGGAGTTCCGCCACGAGCCGGTCTACCGCCCGCGCTGGGACGTCGACGCCCCCGGCGTGGCCGCCGCGACGCTGGACGAGATGACCGTCGCCCCCGTGGCCAAGCTGCTGGCCCGGCACGAGTCGATGACCCGCGACGCCTTCGTGCAGCTGGTGGACGAGGTCGTGGGGGACCGCGCCACGGTCACCAGCTCCTCGACCGACGCGCTGGCCGAGATCTCCGCACCGGGCGTCACCAAGGCCACCGGGCTGGCGAAGGTCGCCGCCCGGCACGGTGTGGGCCCCGAGGACGTGGTCGTGTTCGGCGACATGCCCAACGACATCGCCGCGTTCGAGTGGGTGCGTGACGGCGGCGGCCGCGCCGTCGCCATGGCCCACGCGCACCCCGATCTGCTCGCCGTCGCCACCGACGTCACCGGCGGCAACGACGACGACGGGGTCGCCGCCTTCCTCACCTCCCTGTAGCACTCGGCGGCGCCCCGCGACCAGACCGGCGGTCACCCGGCCGGGCGACCGCCGTCCCGTGTCAGAGGTACTGGCCGCCCCCGGGCCGGAAGTCACCCTGGTGGCCGGGTGCGTGGCCGCCGGGGAGTGCCTTGCGGCGCATCTCCTCCAGCTGGGCGCGGGCGGCCATCTGCTGGGCGAACAGCGCCGTCTGGATGCCGTGGAAGACGCCCTCGAGCCAGCCGACCAGCTGCGCCTGCGCGATCCGCAGCTCGGCGTCCGACGGTGTCTCGCCCTCGCTGAAGGGCAACGTGATGCGGGCCAGCTCCTCGCGCAGCTCGGGGGCGAGGCCCTGCTCGAGCTCCCGGATCGAGGAGGCGTGGATGTCGCGCAGCCGGTTGCGGCTGGCGTCGTCCAGGGGAGCGGCCCGGACCTCCTCGAGGAGCTGCTTGATCATCGTGCCGATCCGCATGACCTTCGCGGGCTGCTCCACGAGCTCGCCGACGTTCATGCCGCCGTCGCCGTCGCCGTCGCCGTCGTCGTCGGCCCCCTTGGGCATCGGGACGGTACCGACCGGACGCCCGTCGGGACCCACCACGACCACCTGCTGGGGACGCTCGCTGCCGTTCTCCGGTGCCGTCATGCCCTCCATCCTGCCCCCCGCCGGGGACAGCGGGTCGCAGGGGCGTGGCACCGGCACGCCCGGAGGCGGGGCCGGGCGGGCCACTAGGGTGCGGCGCATGGCTACGGGGGAGGGCCGGCTGGACGTCGCGCGGGTGCGCGGCCTCTTCCCGGCGCTCTCCGACGGGTACGTGCACGCCGACGGGCCGGCCGGGTCGCTGGTGCCCGAGAACGTCGCCCACGCGGTCGGCTCGGTGATGCGCATGCCGGTGGCCGACCGGGGCGGGGTGTTCCCCGCATCGGGCCGGGCGGAGGCGCTGGTCGCCGGAGCCCGTGCGGCCGTCGCCGACCTCGTGGGCGGCCGGGCCGGCGGTGTCCTGCTCGGGCCCAGCACGACCACGCTGACCTACGGGATGGCCCGCGCGCTGGCCCGCACCTGGCGCCCCGGCGACGAGATCGTGCTCAGCCGGCTGGACCACGACGCGAACATCCGACCGTGGGTGCAGCTGGCCGCCACGGCCGGCGTGCAGGTGCGCTGGGCGGAGGTGGACATCGAGACCGGTGACCTGCCGGCGTGGCAGTATGCCGCGCTGCTGAACCGCCGGACCCGGCTGGTGGCCGTGACCGCCGCGAGCAACGCACTGGGCACGCGGCCCGATGTCGCCGACATCGCCGCCCAGGCGCACGCGGTCGGTGCGCTGGTCTACGTCGACGCCGTCCACGCCGCCCCGCACGTCTTCCTCGACAAGGCCTCGCTGGGGGCGGACTTCCTGGCCGTCTCGGCCTACAAGTGGTGCGGGCCGCACGTCGCCGCCGTGGTGGCCGACCCCGACCTGCTGGAGCACCTCCGGCCGGACAAGCTGCTGCCCTCGTCGGACCGGGTGCCCGACCGGTTCGAGACCGGCGCGCCCCCCTACGAGCTCTACGCGGGGGTGAGCGCCGCCGTCGACCACCTGGCGGGGCTCTGCGCGGCCGGGGGCACGCGGCGTGACCGGCTGCGCGCCTCGATGGCCGCCGTGGCCCGGCACGAGGGCGACCTGTTCGACTGGCTGGACCAGGCGCTGCGTGCGATGCGGCACGTGCAGGTGCTCGGTGAGCCCGAGCGGTGCACCCCGACCCTGTCGTTCACGGTCGCGCACATGCGCCCGCGCCAGGTCGCCGCGGAGCTGGCCCGGGCGGGCATCTGCGCGTGGGACGGCGACTTCTACGCCCGCGAGCTCTTCGACGCCCTGGGCGTGAACGAGACCGGGGGAGCGGTGCGCCTGGGCCTCATGCACTACAACACCGCCGACGAGGTCGGCCGGATCGTCGACGCCGTCGCCGGGCTGCGCCCCCGGTAGCCGCGGGGTCCTCCGTCAGCGATCGGCGAGCAGCAGGACCTTGCCGACGTGCTCGCTGGCCTCGACGACCCGGTGGGCCTCGGCGGCCCGGGACATGGGCAGCCGCCGGTCGACGATCGGCCGCACGACTCCGCGCTCGACGTCGGGCCACACGCCGTGCCGCACGGCGGCGACGATGTCGGCCTTGCCGCCGGGGCCGGTCGCCGGCCGGGAGCGCAGCGCGGTGGCGTGCACCGAGCCGCGCTTGCGCAGCAGCGCGTTGATGTCGAGCTCGGCCCTGGCGCCCCCCTGCATCCCGATGATCACCAGCCGGCCGCCGTCGGCCAGGACGTCGACGTTGCGGACCAGGTACTTCGCGCCCATGTTGTCGAGGACGACGTCGACGCCCCGGCCGTCGGTCGCCTCCCGCACCCGCTCGACGAAGTCCTCGTCGCGGTAGTTGACGGCCACCTCGGCGCCCAGCTCGCGGCAGACGTCGAGCTTCGCGGCGGTGCCCGCGGTGGTGAACACCCGGGCGCCGGCGCGGGCGGCCAGCTGGATCGCCATGGTGCCGATGCCGCTGGAGCCGCCGTGCACCAGGAAGGAGTCGCCGCGCTGGAGACCGGCGAGCATGAAGACGTTCGACCAGACCGTGCAGGCCACCTCGGGCAGGGCGGCCGCGGTGGCCAGCTCCACGCCCGACGGCTTCGGCAGCACCTGGACGGCGGGAACGGCCACCCGCTCGGCGTAGCCGCCGCCGGCCAGCAGGGCGCACACCTCGTCGCCGACCGACCAGCTCGTGACGCCCTCGCCGACCTCGCTGACGACGCCGCTGCACTCCAGGCCCAGGACGGCGCTGGCGCCCTTCGGCGGCGGGTAGAAGCCCTGCCGCTGCAGCAGGTCGGCGCGGTTCACCGCCGTGGCGACGACGTCGATGACCACCTCGCCGGGGCCGCAGACCGGATCGGGCACCTCGCCCCAGCCGAGCGCCTCGGGGCCACCGGGTTCGCTGATCGTCACCGCACGCATGCCCCGACCTTAGGCGCCCCGACGAATCGCGAAGCGATTCGTCGGGGCGGGCCGGAGGCCGGCTCCGGAGCAGCCCAGCGAGCCCAGCCGCTCCGGTTCCTCACCGGAGGTGCGTTCAGGCGCGGGCCTTGAGGTCCTTGCGCAGGATCTTGCCGGCCGCGGACTTCGGCACCGTCTCGATGAACTCGACGAACCGGATCTTCTTGTGCGGGGCCACCTTCTCGGACATGTAGGCCATGACGGCGTCCTCGGTCAGCTCCGAGCCGGGGGCGCGGACGACGAAGGCCTTGGGCAGCTCCTCGCCGCTCTCCTTGTCCGGCACGCCGATGACCGCGGCGTCGGCGATCTCCGGGTGGTTGATCAGCACGGCCTCGAGCTCGGCCGGGGCCACCTGGTAGCCCTTGTACTTGATCAGCTCCTTGACCCGGTCGACGACGGTGTAGCAGCCGTTCTCGTCGACGACCGCGACGTCGCCGGTGTGCAGCCAGCCGTCGGCGTCGAGGGTGCCGGCGGTGGCTTCGGGGTTGTTGAGGTAGCCCTTCATGACCTGGGGGCCGCGGACCCACAGCTCACCGCGCTCCCCCGGGGCGGCGTCCTCCCCGGTGCCCGGGTCGACCAGCCGGCACTCGGTGTTGGGGATGGCGAAGCCGACCGAGCCCTTGGGCACCTCGATGGAGACGCCCGGCGGCTGCGCGTCGACGTCGGGGGTGGTGTGCGAGACCGGCGACAGCTCGGTCATGCCGTAACCCTGGGCCACGCTGACGCCGGTGTCGGCGCCCTTGCGCAGCCGTTCCTGGGCGGCCAGCGCCAGCTGCTCGTCCAGCGGGGCGGCGCCCGACAGGACCGAGGTCAGCGACGAGAGGTCGTACTGGTCGACCATCGGGTGCTTGGCCAGCGCCAGGACGATGGGCGGCGCGACGAACGCGCGGGTGATCTTGTGGTCCTGGATGGTGCGGAGGAAGTCCTCGAGGTCGAACCGGGGGAGGGTCACCACGGCGCCGCCCAGCGCCAGGCCCTGGTTCATCAGCACGGTCAGGCCGTAGATGTGGAAGAACGGCAGGACGGCGATGATCCGCTCGTCCGCACCCGTCCGGAGCAGCGGCAGGCACTGGGCCACGTTGGCCACCAGGTTGCGGTGGGTGAGCATGACGCCCTTGGGCAGCCCCGTGGTCCCGCTGGAGTAGGGCAGCGTGACCAGGTCGTTGGCCGGGTCGATGTCCACCTGGACCGACGGCGCGTCGGCGCCGAGCAGGTCGAACAGGTTGGCGTGGCCCTCGGCGCCGTCGAGCACGATGATCTCGTCCACCGGCGACTTCTCGGCCGCGGCGGTGGCGCGGTCCAGGAACAGCGAGATCGTGATGAGGATCTTGGCGCCGGAGTCCTTCAGCTGGAAGGCGATCTCGTCGGGCGTGTAGAGCGAGTTGATCGGGCTCATGACGCAGCCGGCGGCGGCGATGCCGTGGAACACCACAGGGAACCAGGGGGTGTTCGGGCAGAAGACGGCGACGACGTCGCCCTTGCGCAGGCCGCGGGCGTGCAGGTTGGCGGCCACCCGGTCGACGTAGGCGGCCAGCTGGCCGTGGGTGATGACGTCGCCCTTGAGGCCGTCGATCAGCGCCGGCGCATCGGGCTTCTCCCGGCCGGCCGCCAGGACGAACTCGGGGACGGAGACGTTCGGGATCTCGACGTCGGGATACGGGCTGGACAGCGCCACGGGTCGTTCCTCCTCGCAGGGTGTGTGGCGCCAGTCTCACACCCGCCGGGTCCCCGCTCACAAGGGGGTTACCGGCGGGTTCGCCCGATCAGCGGGGCCAGAGCACCGACTGCGTGCAGCGGAACAGCGCGATGGTCCTCCCGGTCGCGGCGTTGCTGACGACGGCGTCCCAGACCTGCGTCGTCCGCCCCGCGTGCACGTTTGTGGCCGTGCAGGCGATCCGGCCCTCGCGGGCGGTGCCGAGGTGGTTGCTCTTCAGTTCGATGGTGGTGAAGCCGGTCGACCCCTCGGGGAGCAGCGCGCGGGTGGGCAGGCCGCAGCTGGTGTCGGCCAGCGTGACGACCGTGCCGGCGTGCAGGTAGCCGTTCGGCGCGAGCAGCTCGGTGCGGATGTCCAGGTGCGAGGTCAGCGTCCCGGGCTCGTGGCTGTCGACGACGATCCCCAGCAGTCCCGGAAAGGTGCCCGGCAGCAGGGCGTTGAGCTCGTCGGCGGTCAGGAACCCGGTGGCGGACATGGTTGGGAACCTAGCGAGGCGCCCAGGAGCTCTCGCTGCGACCCCGCGGTGCGGCCGGTGAGGACGTGGTCGGGCGCCGCCTGGCCTCCTGGCTCACCGCCCGGGTCCCGCTCACCGTCGACCCCGAGCCAGGAGCCAGAGCGATCAGGGCACCTGACCATCAGGCGAGGCCGCGGACGGTGCGCACCGGCGGCCGGGTGCCCTGGATGGAGGCGACCATGTCCAGCGTCTGCCGGGTGGCTGCGACGTCGTGCGCGCGGAACACGCGGGCGCCCAGCCAGGCGCTCACCGCGGTGGCCGCCAGGGTGCCGGTGAGCCGCTGCTCGAGCGGCACGTCGAGGGTCTCGCCGACGAAGTCCTTGTTCGACAGCGCGACCAGGACCGGCCATCCCGTGCCGACCAGCTCGCCCAGCCGCCGGGTCGCCTCCAGCGAGTGCCGGGTGTTCTTCCCGAAGTCGTGGCCCGGGTCGATCATCACCCGCTCGCGGTGCACCCCCGCGGTGACGGCGGCCTCGGCCAGCGCCGTCGTCCGCGTGACGATGTCGGCGACGACGTCGGGGTAGGTCACCCGGTGCGGCCGGGTGCGCGGCGGCAGCCCGCCGGCGTGCGTGCAGACGAGCCCGGCCCCCGCCTCGGCGGCCACCGCGGCCAGCTCCGGGTCCACCCCGCCCCAGGCGTCGTTCACGATGTCCGCGCCGGCGGCCAGCGCCTCCCGCGCCACCTCCGCCCGCCAGGTGTCGATGGAGATCGGCAGCGCCGGGTGCGCCGCCCGGATCGCGGCCACCAGGTCCACGGTCCGGCGCACCTCCTCGGCGGGGGAGACCTCCTCGCCGGGCGCGGCCTTGACCCCGCCGACGTCCACCATGTCGGCGCCCTCGGCGACGACCCGGTCCACCCGCTCGACGGCGGCGGCCAGCTCGAAGGTGGCGCCGCGGTCGTAGAAGGAGTCCGGGGTGCGGTTGACGATCGCCATGACCACGAACCGTCCGTCGGGCACGTCGAGGACCCCCAGTCGCAGCAACCCGCTCTCCGTCCCATCGTGGTGTGTGGTGGAGTTCGCCAACGTAGTCGTGCACGAGGAGGCAGAGCAGATGGCGCAGACGACGGCCGAGGGCGTCGAGGGGGTCCAGGGCCTGGTGGGTCAGCACCTGGGCTACAGCGACTGGGTGACGATCACACAGGAGCAGGTGAACCAGTTCGCCGAGGCGACCGGTGACCACCAGTGGATCCACGTGGACCCGGAGCGGGCGAAGAAGGAGAGCCCGTTCGGCGGGCCGATCGCGCACGGCTACCTGACGCTGTCGCTGCTGCCCTCCCTGATGCCGCAGATCGTGGAGATCACCGGCTTCCGGATGGGGGTCAACTACGGCACCGAGAAGGTGCGCTTCCCCTCGCCGGTGCCGGTGGGTGCCAAGGTGCGGGCGGGAGCGACGCTCGAGGCGGCGACCCCCTTCGAGGGCGGCGTGCAGATGAACCTCGCCGTCACCGTCGAGATCGAAGGCGGGTCCAAGCCCGCGATGGTCGCGACCGTCGTCTACCGCCGCTACCTGTAGCCCCGGCACTCCCCGGCGAGATCGGCGATCTCGCCCTCATCACGGTGCTGATGGGGGTGAGATCGCCGATCTCGGCCGAGGAGGCGCGGCCCTCAGACGACGATGGCCTGGTTGACCAGGGAGCGCAGGTAGTTGCGGATCGGCAGCGTGCTCGAGGGCAGCAGCTGCGTGTAGAAGCTGACGGTGACGTCCTCCACCGGGTCCACGTAGAACGCCGTCGAGGCCGCCCCGCCCCAGCTGTAGTCGCCCACGCTGGAGACGACGCCGTAGCGCGCCGGGTCGATCACCATCGAGAACCCGAGGCCGAAGCCCACCCCGCGCAGCGGCGTCTCGGCGAACAGCGGCCGGCCGAAGGTCTCCAAATCCTGCCCGCCGGGGATGTGGTTGCGGATCATGTGCGCCAGCGTGCGGGGCCCGAGCATCCGGCCGCCGTCGTAGGACCCGCCCCGGCGGAGCATCTCGAGGAACCGCAGGTAGTCGCCGGCGGTGGAGACCAGCCCGCCGCCGCCGGAGAGGAACGCCGGCTTGCTCAGCGCCGCCTGCCCCATGGTGTCGAGGGGGGCGAACCCCGTGGCGGCGCCCCCGGGCTGCCCCGGGGTGGCGGCGTAGAGCCGGGCCAGGGAGTCGGGGTCGTCACCCTCGCGGAGGCCGAAGGAGGTGTTCCGCATGCCGAGCGGGGCGAAGATGCGCTGCTCGAAGAACTCGTCCAGGGACAGCCCGGACACGACCTCCACCAGCCGGCCGAGCACGTCGGTGGAGACGCCGTAGTTCCACTCGCTGCCCGGCTGGAAGACCAGCGGCACCGACGCCCACTGCCGGCACGCCTCGGCCAGGTCCGTACCCGGGGGCGTGCCCCACTCGTGGCCCATCGCGCGGTACATGGCGTCGACCGGGTGCGCGTGGTGGAAGCCGTAGGTGAGCCCCGACATGTGCGTCAGCAGGTGCCAGATCCTGATCGGCTCGACCTGGGGGCTGGTCACCGGCTTCATCGCCGACCCGGCCACGTACACGCGGGTCTCGGCGAACTCCGGCAGCCACCGCGCGATCGGGTCGGCGAGCTGGAAGGCGCCTTCCTCGTAGAGCATCATCGCCGCCACCGAGGTGACCGGTTTCGTCATCGAGAAGATGCGCCACCGGGTGTCCACCTCGACGGGGCGGCCGTTCTCCACGTCGCGGGAGCCGTAGCGCCCGACGTGCACCAGCTTGCCGTGGCGGGCGACCGTCACCAGGAAGCCGGGTAGCTGGCCGTCGTCGACGTAGCGGGCGAGCCGGTCGTCGATGCGTCCCAGGCGAGCGGGGTCCATGCCCACCTCGGCCGGGTCGGTGCCCACCTGCAGTTCCTCGCTCACGCACACCTCCGGGTCCCGGACGTCGTCCGCCGCCGGCGACGCCTCGACCGGCATCCTGACTCACGTCGCTGTGAGCCCGGGCACACGGGGTCGGGGCGCCCGCCCGGCGGCGGACACGGCGCGCGATCAGACCGGGACGGAGCTGGCGGCCTTCTTGAGGTTCGAGCCGGCGGTCACCTTGACGGCGTTGGCGGCGGGGATGTCGATCGACTCGCCGGTCTGCGGGTTGCGGCCGGTACGAGCGGACCGCTGGGTCCGCTCGACGGTGATCAGGCCCGAGACGGCGACCTTCTCCCCGCGGGTGATGGCGTCGACGAGCTCGTCCTGCAGGCCGGCGAGGACCGCGTCCACGGTCGAGGCCGGGACGTCGGCGCGCTTGGCGATGGCGGAGACCAGTTCGGCCTTGTTCATGTGTTTCCTTCCGTAGGCGGTGGCGCGTGCCGTGATCTCGGCACGCAGCCGGCTCCACACCCCTGACGCGCGGAGCGCGGGCGGGGTTCCCCGATGTCCGCACGGGTGGTGCGGTGCACCGGCCGCCCGGTCTCGCGGGAGGCCGAGCCGGAGGGCACGGTGCCATGCTGCCCGCAGGTCCCGCCAGCGGGGGGCCTTCCGGAGGGCCGCAGCAGACCCGCCGGTCACGGGCGTCACGCCTGCCCGCAGGCCGCCGGGCCCCTGCGGCCGACGCAGGACCTGGCGCTCGCCGACGACGAGCGGCAGCGCCCCACCGGTGTCCGTCCGAACGGCCGGGAGGCCGGGGTCAGCGGGCGGCGCGGCCGGCCGTCGCGAGGTCCTCGATTCGCAGCAGCCCGAGCACCTGGCCGGCCGGATCGGTGCAGATCACGGGGTCGAAGCGCCGGGCGGGGGGTCGGGTGAGGGCCCGGGAGAGGGCGTCGCCGACGTCGGTGGAAGGGGTGACCCTCAGCGACACCGGTGCGGTGTGGACCTCACCGGTGCGGGCGTCCGCCAGCAGCAGCGACACCGGCTCCCCGTGCGGGCCGACCAGCACGGCCGGGGGGACGCCGGGCAGCTCCTCGCCCAGCGCGCACTGCCGGACGGGGCGCATGAGGCCGGCCACGCTGTCGGTCGGCCGCGCGCGGGTCACCTGGGTGCGCACCAGCCGGGCGACGTCGGGGTCGAGCGGGCGGAACTCGGGCGCCGGGCGGCCGAGCAGCCAGCCCTGGGCCAGCGGTGCGCCGAGCCGCGCGACGGCGGCCAGCTCGGCGGCGGTCTCGACCCCCTCGGCCAGCAGCCAGGCGTCCAGCCGGCCGGCGAACTCGCCGCTCACCTCGGCCAGCGCCATGCGCACGGGATCACCGTCGACGTCGGCGACCAGCGCACGGTCGAGCTTGACCAGCTGCGGCCGGACGGCGGCCAGCTGCAAGAGGCCGGAGCAGCCGCTGCCGGCGTCGTCGAGGGCGATCAGCGCGCCGCGCTCGCGCAGCGCGTCGGTCTCCCGGCGCAGCCACTCCAGGTCGGCCGCCGGCGTGTGCCCGGTGAGCTCGACGACCACCCGGTGCAGGTCGTCGCCCCGGCAGGCGAGGGCCTCCCGGACGACGGCGGACCCGAGCAGGCGCGGGCTGACGTTGACGGTCAGGAACGTGTCGGGCGGCAACGCGTCGACGGCGGCGAGCGCCTTGTGGACGGCCAGCGCCTCGAGCTCGGCGGCGATGCCGGCCTCGGCGGCGGCGGCGAACCAGACGTCGGGTCCGGCGGTACCGGGGAAGCGGGCCAGCGCCTCGTAGCCGACCACGGTGGCGGCGGCGAGGTCGACGATCGGCTGGAAGACCAGGGTGAGGTCGTCGGCGTCGGCGAGCAGCGGCCGGCAATCCGGGAGACGGGCCGTGCGCGTGCCGAGCATGGTGGGGGCATCGGCCCGACGGCCGCGCAGCTTGACCGCGGTTCCGGCGTGTCACCCCTCGGGATGACAGGGGGCAGAGAAGTCACCTGGATGCCCGTCTCGATCCGTCGGACCGGCCGTGCCAGCATGTGCTCTGGTGCGCGCTCGACCGGGCGCGGGGAGCCGGGCGGAGGGGTGCGTGGCCACGTTCGCCTCCGCCGTCCCCACGGGCTCCCAGGGGGACGACCCGCTCGCCGATCCGCTGCGGATCGCCGCTGCTCGGCGGCTGCTGCTCGAGGTGCCCGGTCCGGCGGCGTTCGACAGGCTCTCTGCGCTGACCGCGCGGGTGATGGGGGTCGGCCACGCCAAGGTCACCCTGTTCACCGACCACGACGTCGTCGTCGGCGGGCACGGCCTGCCGGCCGGCGTGGTGGGGGGGCCCGCGTTGCTCACCGGGGCGCTGTCGGCGATCACCGTGCGCACCGGCCGGCCGCTGGTCATCCCGTCGGCCGCCGACGACGAGCGGGTCCGCGAGCTGCCGGCCGTCACGTCGGGGCAGGTGCTGTCCTACCTCGGGGCGCCGCTGAGGGCTGCCTCCGGGCAGGTGGTCGGGGCGCTGGCCGTCTACGACCCCGAGCCGCGCGAGTGGTCCGACGACGTGACGGAGCTCCTCGAGCAGCTGGCGGCCTCCGTCGTCGCCGAGCTGGAGCTCTCCGCGGCCCAGTCGGCCGTCGGCACGTCACGGGCCTGGCTCGAGGTGGCGCTGGAGGCGAGCTCGGTCGGCATCTGGGAGCGTGACCTGCGCACCGAGGCCATCCACTGGGACGACCGGTGCGCGGCCATCTTCGGCATGGACTCGGCGATGGAGCTGAACTCGCTGGACGACGTCCTGGCCACGCACGTGCACCCGGACGACCACGCCGCGATCGACGAGTCCATGCGGAACGCCGTCGAGACGGGCAGTGACTACCTGGTGGAGTTCCGCGCGTTGCGCGGGGACGGCAGCGTGCGTTGGGTCCTGGCTCGCGGCCGGGTCGTGGCCGACGCGACAGGGGCGGCCGCGCGGGTGCTGGGCACGGCCGTGGACATCACGGAGGCACGCGGGCAGGCCCAGGAGCGCCTCAGCGCGGTGCAGCGCGCCGCCGCGATCGCCGAGGTGGCGGCGGAGCTGGCCAACGCCGCCCGCCTGGACCAGCTCGCCGACGTGGTCATGCGTGGCGCCCAGGTGCTCGGCGCGCAGTCCAGCGCGCTGGCGATCTTCGACTCGGCCGACGGCCCGCTGCGCCTGCACATGACCGGCAACCTCCTCGAAGCGGTGCAGCAGGGGCATCCGGAGTTGAGCCTGGCCGACGGCGTCGTGCTGCCCATGGACGACGCGATGCCGGCCCAGCACGTGGCGCGCCACGGGCGCCGGCTGCTGCTGGACGACCACGCCAAGACGGTCACCCGCTTCCCTGCGCTCGCCCCGGTCGTCGAGCTGCTGGGCCTGCGCGCGGTGGCCGCGCTGCCGCTGCGGGTCGAGGGGCGGGTGCTGGGGACGTTCGTGGCGGTCTGGAACACCGACCACCGGTTCGCCGGTGACGACGTCGAGGTGCTCGAAGCGCTGGCCGCCCAGATCGCGCTGAGCGTCTCGCGGCTGCAGGCCGACGCCGAGCGCGGCGCCGCGGTGGCGGCGATGGCCCAGGCCAACCAGCGCCTGCGGCTGCTCGCCGACGCGGGCCGGGTCCTCTCGGGGACCCTCGACATCGACCAGCAGATCGGGCACCTGGCGAAGCTGGTCGTGCCCGATCTCGCCGACTGGTGCTGGATCGTGGTCACCGACGAGCAGGGCCGGCTGCACGACGTCGCCAGCAACCACCGCGACCCTGCCCGGTGCCCCGAGGTCGAGGCGTACGTCGCCACGATGGTCGCCACGATGAGCGAGCGGTCCGCCGCCCGACGGGTCACCCGCTCGGGTCAGCCCCTGGTCCTGTCGGTCATCGACTGGGAGGACGTGACCCGGGCGCTGCCCGACGCCGGCGCCCGGGAGCGGTTCGCCCGGTTGGGGGCGACCTCCGGGGTGGTGGTGCCGCTGGTCGCCCGTGGGCAGGGGCTCGGCGCCCTCGGCCTGTTCGCCCGTGAGGAGCGGGCTGCGCTGAGCGAGGCCGAGGTGGACACCGCCGTCGAGATCGGCCGGCGGGCGGGTGTCGCGCTGCACCAGGCGCGGCTCTACGGCCAGCAGCGCGACCTGGCCGACGCCCTGCAGCGCAGCATGCTCACCGAGCCGCCGCAGCCCGAGCACTGCGAGATCGTCGTCCGCTACGTGCCGGCCGCGGAGGGCGCCGAGATCGGTGGCGACTGGTACGACGCCTTCCTGCAGCGCGGCGGCGCGACGGTGCTCGCGATCGGCGACGTCGTCGGCCACGACACCCGCGCGGCCGCGGCGATGGGCCAGGTCCGCGGCCTGCTGCGCGGGATCAGCTACTCCAGCGGCGGCTCGCCGGCGGAGGTGCTCAGCGAGCTCGACCGTGCCGTCCAGGGGCTGGCGCTCGACACCATGGCGACCGCGCTGGTCGCCCACCTGGAGCCGGAGCCCGACGACGAGGCCGGCCGGATGCGGCTGCGCTGGGCCAACGCGGGGCACCCGCCGCCGGCGCTGCTGGCCTCCGACGGCAGCGTGGTGCTCCTCGACGGCAAGCAGGCCGACCTGCTCCTCGGGGTGGCGCCGGAGACGGTGCGGGAGGACCACGTGGCCGTCCTGGCGCCGGGCTCGACGGTGCTCCTCTACACCGACGGCCTGGTCGAGCGGCGCGACCGCGACATCGACAGCGGTACCGAGCAGCTGCTCGAGGTGCTCGGCGAGTGCGCCGGGCTGCCGCTGGACCAGCTCTGCGACCGGGTTCTGGAGCAGATGTTCCTCCCCGACGCCGAGGACGACGTCGCCGTCCTCGCCGTCCGGCTGGTGCCCGAGAGCTGACGCGGGCGTCAGCCCCGGCGCGTGCGGCGGAACAGCGCCGCACCCGCTCGGCGCCGGTGCGGGATGCGTTCCCGCCGGCGGAGCAGCCGGCTGCGGGTGCGGCCGGGCAGGTCGACGGCGACCGGCGCCTCCCAGCCCCGCCACACCGACAGCACCCGCAGCGCCGCCACCAGGGCGATGACCAGGGCGGCGACCGGGATCGGGTCCAGGCCGAGGGGGCCGGCGAGGACGGTCAGCGCGGTCGCGCCGATGAGCGCCGCGACGGCGTTGTAGGGGCCTGGCCCGATGATGTCGGCGCGCTGGGCGAGCAGCATGTCGCGGATGAGCGCCCCGCCGACGGCGGTCAGCGTGCCGATGAAGACCACCGAGGCGCTGGGCAGGCCGGCGAGCTGGGCCTTCTGCGCGCCGATGACGGTGAAGAAGCCCAGGGTGACGGCGTCGAGCACCACCAGCAGGCCGGTGAGCCGGGCCAGCCAGCCGGAGAAGAAGAAGGTGATGCCGGCGGTGATGGCGACCGTGGGCAGGTAGGCCTGGTTGGTGAGCGCGACCGGTGGCCCCTCGGCGAGCAGCACGTCGCGGATCAGCCCGCCGCCGAGCCCGCCACTGACCGCCAGCAGCAGGACACCGGAGACGGCGAAGCCCTCGCGGGCGGCGAGCAGGCCGCCGGTCAGGGCGCCGATGACGATGGCCGCGAGGTCGACCGCGGCCGGTACCCGCAGCGTCTCGGCCGCGGCCAGGATCTCCACGGGCGCTCATTCTCCGGTCGACGGCCGGACCGCGGCCCGAGGGGTCGGCGCGCAGTCGGTCTCTGCTTCCGTGGGGAAGCAGAGACCGACGTGCGGCCACCACGTCCCGTCCCGTCCACCGGATGAGCCCGGTCACGGGCTGGAACCGCCGCCCTCCAGGGCCCACGCCGAGCCGGGCAGGCGTGGGGGGAGGGGCGGTCCTTCACTGGCCGGGTGGGACGTCGAGGTCGGTCGCGGTGCCCTCGGGGCTTCCGCCCCCGTGCCGGGCGCGCAGCTCGGCGTCGTGGGCGGCCATCGCCTCCTGCCGGCCCGGCTCCTCCTCCAGGATGGCCGCGGCCTTCCAGCCCGCCGGGATGGCGAAGGCGTCGACCAGCGTGGTGATGTGCGGCCGCAGCTCCTTGAGCAGGCCGTTCACCGTCGCCGTCAGGGCCTTGGCCCGGCCCGGGGTCAGCTGCCCGTGCTCGAGGAACCAGGCCTTGTCCTCCTCGATCGTCGACAGCGCGTAGAGGTCGCAGACCCTGTCGAGCAGCGTGCCGACGGCGGGGTCGGTGGCGCGGTCGACGCCCTCGACGAAGGCCTCGAGGACGATCCGGTCGATGTGCGTCCGCGCGGTCGTGAGCACGTGGTCCTGGACGTCGTTGAACATGTCGAACGGGGCCATGCCGGGGGTCGTCGAGTTGTTCCGCAGCCGCCGGATCGCCCCCTCCAGAGCGTGCTTCTCGCGGAACTCGAACATCTTGAGCTGCCAGCCGCGGTCGAGCATCGGCACCTCGTCGTCCCGGCCGGGGACGGCGTCGACGAGCCGCTGGATGAGGGCGCGGGCGGCGGTCCGCTCCAGCACCGTCTCGCGGACCATGTCGGCGACGAAGCCGATCCGGCCCCAGCCGTCGAGCGAGCCGAAGGTGTCGCGGTAGCCGGTGAGCAGCCCCTTGGCCACCAGCTGGAGCAGCACGGTGTTGTCGCCCTCGAACGTGGTGAAGACGTCGGTGTCGGCCTTGAGGTGGGGCAGCCGGTTCTCCTGCAGGTAGCCGGCACCGCCGCACGCCTCGCGGCACATCTGGATGGTGCTCGTGGCGTGCCAGGTCTGGGCCACCTTGAGCCCGGCGGCGCGGGACTCCAGCTCGCGCTGGGCCTGCTCGTCGATCTGCTGCCCGTGCTCGTGCACCGCCGTCTGGACGTCGTGCATCGTGCTCACCAGCTCCGCCTGGGCGAAGTGCAGCGCGTAGGTCTTCGCCAGCGCGGGCAGCAGCTTGCGCTGGTGCACGAGGTAGTCGTTGATGACGATCTCGCGCTCCTCGCCGGGGGCGGCGAACTGGCGGCGGGCGTTGCCGTACCGGACGGCGATGTCGAGGGCCAGCTTGGTGGCCGACGCCGCCGAGCCGCCGACGCTGACCCGGCCGCGCACGAGCGTGCCGAGCATGGTGAAGAAGCGGCGGGTCTCGTTCTCGATGCTCGAGGTGTACGTGCCGTCCTCGGCGACCTGCCCGTAGCGGTCCAGCAGCATGTCGCGCGGGACGGAGACGTGGTCGAAGGTCAGCCGGCCGTTGTCCACGCCGAGCAGCCCGGCCTTCGGGCCGTCGTCGCCGATGGTGACGCCGGGCATCGGGTTGCCGTCCTCGTCGCGGATGGGCACCAGCCAGGCGTGCACGCCGTGGTTCTTCCCCTGCGTGACCAGCTGCGCGAAGACGACGGCCATCCGCCCGTCCTGGGCGGCGTTGCCGATGTAGTCCTTGCGCGCGGCCTGGTGCGGGGTGTGCAGGTCGAACGTCTGCGTCGCGGGGTCGTAGGTGCAGGTCGTGCGCAGCTGCTGGACGTCGGAGCCGTGGCCGGTCTCGGTCATGGCGAAGCAGCCGGGCAGGTCGTAGCTCATGACGTCGCGCAGGTAGGCCTCGTGGTGCCGGCGCGTGCCGAGCAGCTGGACGGCGCCGCCGAACAGCCCCCACTGCACGCCGGCCTTGACCATGAGCGAGAGGTCGACGAAGGCGAGCATCTCGATCGAGGTCACCGAGCCGCCGGCGTCGGCCTCGCCGCCGAACTCCTTGGGGAAGCCGAGGGTCACGCGGCCGGACTCGGCGAGCGCGCGGGTCATGCGGGTGACCCGCGCGCGGGCTTCGGCCATCGTCTCGCCGTAGACCGGGAGCATCTCCGGGTCGTGCAGGTTCTCGCGGGCGTCGCGGCGCACGTGCGCCCAGCGGCCGTCGAGCGACTCCTGGAGTCGGGCGGGGTCGACCGTGGGGGGCAGGGTGCTCGTCACAGGTCCTCCTTGCGGGGTTCGGTGGTCACGACGACGGAGAGTCCGGCCCAGGCGAGTTCGGTGAGGTGGGCGGCGAGTTGCCGGCGCGGCGTGGGGCGGCCCGCGCGGAGCCACCAGTCGGCGGCGGCGCGGACCAGGCCGACGACGGCGTGGCCCCAGGGAGCGGCGGTGGCCGGATCCCGGCCGGCCTGCTCGAGCGCCGGGGCCAGGACGGCGGCCGCCTGGTCGCCGACGAGGTCGGACAGGCCGGTGATCGGGTCGGCCGCGTCGATCGAGCCCGGTGGTCCGTGGACGACGAAGCGGTAGAGCTCGGGGTCGGCCTCCAGGAAGGCCAGGTAGGCCTCGACGGCGCCGCCGAGCATCTCGCGGGGCTGGTCGGACGCCTCCATCGCCGCGCGCAGGGTGGGCAGCAGCTGCTCGGCCACCCGGGTGCAGACGGCGACGTGCAGGTCGCTGCGGTCGGCGAAGTGGCGGTAGACGACGGTCTTGCTGGTCCCCGCCTCGGCGGCGATCTCCTCCATGCCGACGCCGGCGCCGTGCTTGCCGACGGCGACGACCGCCGCATCGACCAGCGCGGCCCGGCGGGCACGGCGGTGCTCGTCCCACCGGGAGTCGCGCCGGTCCCGGACGGCCGCAGCCGTCTCTCCCCCGGTGGGCCTCGCCACCTCGACTTTCACGGGACCCACGGTACCGGGTACTGTTGGTACCGGCCACTTCCCCGACCCCGGAGGTCCCCATGGCTGAGAACGCGAAGCCTGCTACCCGTAAGGCGGCGATCGTCGGCGGGAACCGGATCCCGTTCGCGCGGTCCAATTCGGCGTACGCCCAGGCGTCCAACCAGGACATGCTCACCGCCACGCTCGACGGGCTGGTCGCCCGGTTCGGGCTGCAGGGCGAGTCGGTCGGCGAGGTCGTCGCCGGTGCCGTCCTCAAGCACGCCCGCGACTTCAACCTGACCCGCGAGGCGGTGCTCGGCTCGAAGCTGTCGCCCACGACACCGGCCTACGACGTGCAGCAGGCCTGCGGAACCGGGCTGGAGGCGGCGATCCTCGTCGCCAACAAGATCGCCCTCGGGCAGATCGAGTCCGGCATCGCCGGCGGCGTCGACACCACCTCCGACGCCCCGCTCGCGGTCAGCGACGACCTGCGCCGGGTGCTCATCTCCCTGAACAACGCGAAGACGGTGCAGAACCGGCTCAAGGCGCTGGCGCGGATCCGCCCGGGCATGATCGCGCCGGAGATCCCGCGCAACGCCGAGCCGCGCACCGGCCTGGCCATGGGCGACCACGCGGCGATCACCGCCAAGGAGTGGGAGATCGGCCGCGAGGAGCAGGACGAGCTCGCCGTCCGCTCGCACCGGTCCATGGCCGCCGCCTACGACCGCGGCTTCTTCGACGACCTGGTGACGCCGTTCCTGGGGCTGGCCCGGGACAACAACCTGCGGCCCGACTCCAGCGTGGAGAAGCTGGCGGAGCTCAAGCCGGTGTTCGGCAAGGGCGACCCCGCCGCCACCATGACCGCGGGCAACTCCACGCCGCTGACCGACGGCGCGTCGGCGGTGCTGCTGGCCTCCGACGAGTGGGCCGAGGCCAAGGGGCTGCCGGTGCTGGCCCACCTGGTCGACGCGCAGACCGCGGCCGTCGACTACGTGCACGGCGGCGAGGGCCTGCTCATGGCGCCGGTGTACGCCGTGCCGGTGCTGCTGGCCCGCAACGGGCTGACCTTGCAGGACTTCGACTTCTACGAGATCCACGAGGCGTTCGCCTCCACGGTGCTCGCCACCATGAAGGCCTGGGAGGACCCGGGCTACTGCAAGGAGAAGCTCGGGCTGGACGCCCCGCTGGGCTCCATCGACCGGGCCAAGCTCAACGTCAACGGCTCGTCGCTGGCCGCGGGCCACCCGTTCGCCGCGACCGGCGGCCGCATCGTGGCGCAGCTGGCCAAGCAGCTGCACGAGGCGGGTCCGGGCAAGCGTGGCCTGATCTCCATCTGCGCCGCCGGCGGCCAGGGCGTCGTCGCCATCCTCGAGTCCTGACCCACACACCTCCGGTGGGGAACCGGACGGCTCCGCCGCCCCCCACCATCTCGGAAGGAGCCCCTCGTGGCTGACTGGTACACGAACTTCGCCAACTCCGGCCTCGGCACCACGATCACCAAGCAGCTGGGACTTCCGCGCCCGGCCGAGCTGCGCCGCTACCAGCCCGGGCAGCCGCTGCTGCCGGGCCCGGCGGTCGTCGGCTCTGCCGGTGCGGGCCGGCTCAACGACACGGTCTCGGCCGTCCTCCGGGACGCCGGGATCCCCGTGCTGTCCCCGATGGCTGCCGACGGCTCGACCGACGGCGAGAAGCTCGGCGCGGTGATCCTCGACGCCACCGGGCTGGCCGGCCCGGCCGACCTGGCCGGCGCGCACGAGTTCCTCGCCCCGGCGATCACGCGGCTGCGGCCCTCGGGCCGGGTGCTGATCCTGACCGACCCGCCGTCGGACGCCGGTTCCCCGGCCCAGGCAGCGGCCCGACAGGCGGTCGACGGGCTGGTCCGCTCCATCGCGAAGGAGCTCCGCGCCGGGTCGACGGCGAACGCGGTCTTCGTCCCCGAGGGCGCGGAGGGCTCACTGGGCAGCCCGCTGCGGTTCTTCCTCTCCGGCCGGTCGGCCTACGTCGACGGGCAGCTCCTCACCCTCTCGGCGGCCGACGTGCCCACCGGGGAGGACGGCGAGAAGCCGCTGGCCGGCAAGGTCGCCGTCGTCACCGGCGCGGCGCGGGGCATCGGTGCTGCGATCGCCCGGGTGATGGCCCGCGACGGCGCCCACGTGGTCGCCGTCGACGTCCCGGCAGCCGGCGACACGCTGGCCGAGGTGGCCAACGAGATCGGCGGAACGGCGTTCCAGCTGGACATCACCGCTCCCGACGCCCCGCAGCGGCTGGTCGAGCACCTGCGCGAGCGGCACGGTGGCGTCGACGTCGTGGTCCACAACGCCGGGATCACCCGCGACAAGCTGCTGGTCAACATGGACGCCGCGCGCTGGAACTCCGTCATGGCGGTGAACCTGCAGGCGCAGCTGGACATCACCCAGGCGCTGCTCGACGCCGACGTCTTCAACGCGGGCGCGCGGGTGGTCTGCGTCAGCTCGCAGTCGGGCATCGCCGGCAACCGCGGGCAGACCAACTACGCGGCCAGCAAGGCCGGTGTCATCGGCATGGTGCGGGCCTGGGCGCCGGAGTTCGCCGGCCGCGGCGCCACGATCAACGCCGTCGCCCCGGGCTTCATCGTCACCGAGATGACGGCGAAGATGCCCTTCGGCACCCGGGAGATCGGATCGCGGATCAACTCGCTGCAGCAGGGCGGGCTGCCGGTCGACGTCGCCGAGACGATCGCGTGGCTCGCGCAGCCGGGCAGCGCGGGGGTCAACGGGCAGACGGTGCGCGTCTGCGGCCAGTCGATGCTGGGAGCCTGAGGTGGCCCGCACCGTGCTGGAGCAGCCGCCGAACATGGCGGCGCTGTTCGCCCGGGCCGCGCTCACCGCGCGCGGCCGGGGCGGCGACCTGCCCGACACCCGGCTGGCGCGCACCGGGGTGACCGTGGAGCCGGCGAACCTGGCCGCCTACGCCCGCGTCTGCCGGTTTCCGCTCGCCGACACGCTCCCGGTCACGTACCCGCACGTGCTCACCTTCCCGCTGCAGACGGCGCTGATGAGCGACCGGTCCTTCCCGCTGGCGCTGCCCGGGCTGGTGCACGTGCGCAACCGGATCGACGTGCTGCGCCCGGTGCGCACCGGCGAGGTGCTCGGCCTGGAGGTGTGGGCCGAGCGGTTCGCCGCGCACCGCAGCGGGGCCACCGTCGACCTGTGCGCCTCGGTGTCGGCCGGAGGTGCGGAGGTCTGGCGCGGCCGGTCCACGTACCTGGCGCGGGGAGCGACGGCCCCCGCGGGCGCTCCGGATTCCGATGTGACGGTCGTCGTGGGGAACCTCGACCGGGTGGCCGCCACCTGGCAGGTCCCCGGCGACGCCGGTCGCCGCTACGCCGCGGTCTCCGGCGACGTGAACCCGATCCACCTCTCGGGCCTCACCGCCAGGGCGTTCGGCTTCAAGCGGGCGATCGCGCACGGCATGTGGGTCAAGGCGCGGGTGCTCGCCGCGGTGGCCAACCGGCTGCCGGAGGCGCTCACCGTCGACGTCGGCTTCCGCAAGCCGCTGTTCCTGCCCTCGACGGTCACGCTGTCGACGGCGCGGGCCGACGGCGGCTGGGATGCCGCCGTCCGCAACGCGGGATCCGGCACCGAGCACCTCGTCACGACGATCCGCCCCCTCCGATAGTCGAGTCCGCCTCCACGGCCGTCCCGTTCGACCTCGCCGAGTACCAGCTCGAGCTGCAGAAGTGGGTGCACGAGTCCGCCGCGGCCGTCGTGCGCCCGGCGTGGCGGTACGCGGAGATCGCCGGGCGCCGTGGTGTCGTGCTCTCCGTCCCCGGGGCGCACCCGTGCGCACGGATCCGCTGGAGCACGGACGGGAGCAGATGACGCACACGCAGCCCATCGAGCGCGTGCCTCCGCCGCCCCGGCCGCCGGCGGCGCCGTCCGCCCGCGGGAACCGCGCGCGTGGCGTCGCCCGCGGCATCGGTGAGCTGTTGGTGACCCCACCTGCCATCCGCGGTTCCCCGCGAGGCAGCGGCTGATCGTCCACGCGCAGCTCGACGGTGCCGGCATCCCGAAGGCCGAGATGCCCGACGGCCCGCCGGGGCTGCGCGACAGCTGACCCGAGCTCCCCGGAGGACCCATGTACGGCTGGATCTGGCGGCACCTGTCCGGCGGCAGGGGCCTCAAGGCCGCGCAGTCACTCGTGCTGGTGCTCGCCGTCTGCGCCCTGTTGCTCCTCGTCGTCTTCCCCTGGGTGGAGCCGCGGCTGCCGTGGAACGACGTGACGGTCGACGGCTGAGCCGGCTCACCCCCGGTCGAGCGCGGCGAGCACGGTGTCGAGCACCCGGCCGGAACCGAAGCGGACGACGTCGTCGGTGACCAACCCGGTCTCCGCAGCGGCCTCCTCGACGGCGGCCCGGGCGGCCGCGTCGTCCAGGCCGGCGGTGTTGAGCGCGACGGCGACGACCCGTGCCGGGCGGACCCAGCCGGCCGCCTGCTCGTAGCCGCGCACGATCTCGGCCAGCGGCGGCAGGGGGGCGGCCGGGTAGTCGGCGATCGCGGTGCGCCCCGCGCGGTGGCACAGCACCAGGGCGTCGGCCGAGGAGCCGTGCAGCAGGCCGAGCGTCACGCCCGAGTAGGCCGGGTGGTGGATCGAGCCCTGGCCCTCCAGCCAGAGCAGGTCGCCCCGGGCCGCCCCCTCGCGCACCAGCCGGTCGGCGGCGCCGGCGACGAAGTCGGAGATCACGTGGTCGACGGCCATGCCCCAGCCCGAGATCGCCACCCCGGTCTGGCCGGTGGCCACGAAGACCGAGGCCAGGCCGCGCTCCCGGGCGGCCCGGTCCAGCTCGAGCACGACGCTCATCTTCCCGATGGCGCAGTCGGAGCCGACTGTGTGCACCACCCGGGCCCCGACCGGCTCGGCGAGCGGAACGCCGAGACCGGCCGGTACCGCCCGCAGGTCCCGGATGCCGACACCCGCCGCCCGCGCGGCGGCCGCCAGCTCCGGATCGGCCCGCAGATCGGTGTGCAGCCCGGCCTCGACGTGCAGGCCCAGCTGCAGTGCGCCGAGCAGCGCCCGCCGCCACGCGTCGGTCAGCCGGCCGCCCAGCGGTGCCACGCCGAGGAGCACCGTCGTCGCACCGAGCTGCCGGGCGGCCGCGACGTCGGCGACCACGGGGGCGGGGGAGGCGCAGAAGGGGACGACGTCCACGGCCCGGCGGCCGGCGTGCACGTCGTCGATCACGCAGACCACCTCGCGGGTGCCGTACCGGAGCACCCCGTGGGCGGTCTTGGCGTAGGACTCCGCGAGCTGGCCCCCGGTCAGCACGGCGAGCCGCTCGGCGCTCACAGCTTCTCCTCGGCCGGCTCCAGCCCCAGGCCGGGCGCGTCGGGGAGGACCACCCGCCCGTCGGCGAGCCCAAGACCGGTGAACGGCCGGTCCTGCACCAGCAGGTGCCCGTCCAGGTCGACCAGGTCGGCCAGGGGACCGAGCTGGGCGGCCTGCGCGATGCCGAGCTCGGATTCGATCATGCAGCCGATCATGACCCGCAGGTCCAGCGCGGCGGCGGCGGCCAGCATCCGCTGCGCCTCGCGGATGCCGCCGCACTTGGCCAGCTTGACCACGATCCCGTCGGCGTAGCCTGCGATGCCGGCCACCGAGGCGAGGTCCTTGCAGCCCTCGTCGACGAAGACCGGCAGCCGGTCCGGCAGCTCGCGGTAGCGGGCGAACGAGTCCAGGTCGGCGGCGGGGAACGGCTGCTCGACCATCTCCACGCCCAGCTCGCGCAACCGGGGGGTGAGCTCGCGGGCCTGGTCGAGCGTCCAGCCCTCGTTGCCGTCGATCCGCAGCCGGGCGTCGGTGACCGACCGGATCGCCTCCAGCCGCTCGAGGTCGTCGGGGCCGCCCACCTTCACCTTGTAGACGGCGAACCCGGGCGCGCACCGCACGCGGGCGACGGTCTCCTCCACCGTGGCGATGCCGATGGTGAAGCTGGTCGGCGGGAGCACCCCGTCCAGGCCCAGCAGCCGCCAGACCGGCCGGCCGTAGCGGCGGCCGACCCAGTCGTGCGCGGCGCCGTCGAGCGCCATCTTCGCGCCCTGCGGCCCGTCCCAGGCGCGCAGCCGGCGGGCGATGCCCTCCAGGTCGCGCAGGTCGTCGCCGAGCAGGGCGGCCCCGTCCGCGGCGACGGCGTCGGCCATCCCCGCCACCGACTCGCCCCAGTAGCCCACCGGGGCGCCCTCGCCGTGCCCGCGCACGTTCCCGTCGTCGACCTTGACCAGGAGAACCTCCTCGGTGTCCACCGACGAGCGGGCGATGGCGAACGTGTTCCGCAGGCGCAGCGTCCGGGGACGGCAGGTGAGTTCCACGGGGGCAGTCTGGCGGGCCGGGGCAGGTCTCGAACAGGCAACGATCCCGGTCAGGGCGCTGTTCGGGTTGTCGGCCGGCGGGGACGGGGTCAAGGTCGGAGCTGCACCACCTGCCCAGACCCCGGAGGTTCCCGTGCGCACCACCCGTCTCCTGTCCCTCGGCGCCGTCGGCGCACTGGCCCTGACCGCGTGCAGCGGGGGTGGGGAAAGCGTCGACACCGGGGGCGGTGGCGGCGGCGGGGACAACGTGCTCGTGGCCGCGGTGAGCGCGCAGCCCGACCAGTTCGACCCGCACGTCACGAGCGCCTACCCGAGCTTCCAGGTGCTGGAGAACGTCTACGACACCCTCGTCGTCCCGAACCCCGAGGACCTGACGATGGAGCCGAGCCTGGCGACCGACTGGGAGGTCAGCGAGGACGGCCTGACCTGGACGTTCAACCTCCGCGAGGGCGTCACCTTCCACGACGGCAGCGAGTTCGACGCCGCCGACGTCGTCTACTCCTACAACCGGATCATCGACGAGGAGCTGAACAACGCCTACCGGTTCGCCACCGTCGAGAGCGTCGAGGCCGTCGACCCGCAGACCGTCGAGATCACCGTCAGCCAGCCCACGCCCAACCTCCCGGCGCTGATCGGCGCCTTCAAGGGCATGTCGATCCTGCCCGAGGGCGCGGCCGAGGAGTTCGACCTCACCACCGAGGCGGTGGGCACCGGCCCGTTCACGCTGGAGAGCTCGGACGCCAGCACCACCGAGCTCGCCGCCTACGAGGACTACTGGGGTGGCGCGCCGAGCATCGGCGGCGTCGAGTTCCGCTACATCACCGAGCCGGCCGCGGCGCTGACGGCGCTGCAGAACGGTGAGGTGCAGTGGACCGACAACATCCCGCCGCAGCAGATCGAGTCGCTCGAGGGTGACGACGCCGTGGAGCTGGCCACCACGCCGAGCGTCGACTACTGGTACATGAGCATGAACTACGCCCGGGAGCCCTTCGGCAACCCGCAGGTGCGGCAGGCGATCGCGACCGCGGTCGACCGCGGCGCGGTCACCGAGGCGGCTCGCTTCGGAGCGGCGCAGCCGAACCAGACCGCCATCCCCGAGGACAGCTTCTACCACTACGACTACGCGCCGTTCGAGCCCAGCGTCGAGGAGGCGCAGGCGCTCATGCAGGAGGCCGGCGTCCAGACGCCGATCACGATGGGCCTGATGGTCACCGACGAGTTCCCCGAGACCGTCACCGCCGCGCAGGTGATCGCCAGCCAGCTCGAGCCGATCGGGGTCGACGTCGACGTCCAGACCGTGGACTTCGCCACGTGGCTCGACCGGCAGGCGCAGGGCGACTTCGACGCCTTCATGCTCGGCTGGCTGGGCAACATCGACCCGTTCGACTTCTACCACGCCCAGCACATCACCGACGGGGGCAGCAACTACCAGGGGTACAGCAACCCGGAGGTCGACCGGTTGCTGAACGCGGCCGCGACGGAGACCGACCAGGCCACCCGCAAGGACCTCTACGACCAGGCCGCGAAGCTCATCGTCGACGACGTCTCCTACCTGTACCTCTACAACCCCGACGTCGTGCAGGCGTGGGCACCGGGGCTCAGCGGGTACCAGATCCGCGCCGACAAGGCGATCAACTTCGAGAACGTGGAGCTGCCCTGACCGGTTACCTGGTCCGGCGGATCGGCCAGTCCGCGGTCGTCCTCGCCGGGGTGAGCGTCATCGTGTTCGGCCTGGTGCACCTCGTACCGGGCGATCCGGTGCGCCTCGCGCTGGGCACGCGGTTCTCCCAGGAGAGCTACGACGCGCTGCGCGAGCGTTCGGGGCTGGACCAGCCGCTGATCGAGCAGTTCTTCACCTGGTTCGGCCGGGCGCTGACCGGCGACCTGGGCGTGAGCTTCCGCAGCGGCGAGACGGTGACCTCGCAGATCGCCGAGCGGCTGCCGGCCACGCTGACGCTGGCGTTCGCCTCGATCCTGGTCGCGCTGCTCATCGCGGTCCCGCTCGGCACGATCTCGGCGCTGCGGCCGCGGTCGATCATCGACCGCGTCGCCACGGTGGTCAGCCAGTTCGGCATCTCGGTGCCCGACTTCTGGATGGGCATCGTGCTCATCCTGATCTTCGCCGGGACGCTGGGCTGGCTGCCGTCGGGTGGCTACGTGCCGCTGACCGAGGACCCGGGCGCCTGGCTCCAGCGCCTGCTCATGCCCGCGCTGGTGACCGGGGTGGTCTCCGGCTCGGTCATCACCCGGTTCGTGCGGTCCAGCATGCTCGAGGCGCTGGGCTCGGACCACGTGCGGACGGCGCAGGCCAAGGGGCTGCCCACCCGGCAGGTGTTCACCTGGCACGTACTGCGCAACGCCTTGCTGCCGCTGGTCACGGTGACCGGCGTGCAGCTGGCCTACCTGCTCTCCGGGGTCGTGGTCGTGGAGATCGTCTTCTCCTGGCCGGGGCTGGGGCAGCTCGCGCTACAGGCGGTGCAGGCCCGCGACTACCCGGTGCTGCAGGGCGCGATCCTGCTGTTCGCGGTCGTCTTCCTGGTGATCAACCTCGTCGTCGACCTGCTCTACACCGCCATCGACCCGCGAATCCGCCGATGAGCATCCAGCCGACACCGGGCCCGCCGCCCTACCAGGAGCCGGGGGGCGAGCGCCGCCCGGAGACCCCCGAGGAGCCCCCGGGTGGATCGCCGCAGCGGGAGTCCCGGTCGGGGCCGGCGACGTTGCGGCCGGCCCGCCCGCGCTGGCGGGAGACGCTCAGCCTGCTGGCGCACAACCCGACGGCGGCCATCGCGTCGGTGGTGCTGCTGCTGATCGTGGTGGTGGCGATCTTCGACGACGCCATCGCGCCCGACGGGGCCAACGACATCGAGGTGGCCGACCGGCTGCAGTCGCCCAGCTGGGAGCACCCGTTCGGCACCGACGACCTCGGCCGGGACATCCTCAGCCGGGTCATCCTCGGCGCCTCGGTGTCGCTGAGGGTCGGCTTCCTGGCGGTCGGCTTCGCGCTGGTCGTCGGCACGATGATCGGCCTGCTCGCCGGCTACTACGGCAGGTGGGTCGACGACGTCCTCATGCGGGTCATGGACATGCTGTTCGCGTTCCCGGCGGTGCTGCTGGCGATCGCCGTCCTCGCCGTCCGGGGGCCCGGATCGGGCAACACCGCGCTGGCGATCGGCATCGTCTACACGCCGATCTTCGCCCGCGTCACCCGCGCCAGCGTCCTCGGCGTGCGCGAGGAGGTCTACGTGCGGGCGTCCCGGTCCGTGGGCGCCTCGGACTGGCGGATCCTGACCCGGCACATCCTCCCGAACGCCGCGCCGCCGATCATCGTGCAGACCTCGATCAGCCTGGCCTTCGCCGTGCTCGCCGAGGCGGCGCTGTCGTTCCTCGGCCTGGGCACCCAGCCGCCGAACCCGTCGTGGGGGCTGATGCTGGCCGAGGGGCGTGGGTACATCGAGCTGGCCTGGTGGCTGGCGTTCTTCCCGGGCATGGCGATCTTCCTGACCGTGCTCTGCTTCAACCTGCTCGGTGACGGGCTCCGCGACGCGCTCGACCCGAGGCAGCGCACGCTGATGGCCGGGGGTGGCAAGTGAGCGGCGGCCGGCCGGCCGGCGAGCCGGTGCTGGAGGTATCGGACCTGCGGGTGCGGCTGCGCACCCCGCGCGGCCCGGCCGACGTCGTCAACGGGCTGAGCTACACCGTCGGCGCGGGGGAGACCGTCGCCGTCGTCGGGGAGTCCGGCAGCGGCAAGAGCGTCTCGGTGCTGGCCCTCCTGGGCCTGCTGCCCGCGCGGGTGGCGACGGTGACCGGCCGGGCGCTGCTGCAGGGCGAGGACCTGCTGACCATGTCGCCGGACCGGCTGCGCCAGGTGCGCGGCCCCGGTGCCGGCATGGTGTTCCAGGACCCGATGACGTCGCTGAACCCGGTGCTCACCATCGGCCGTCAGCTGGTCGAGGGCATCCGGGCGCACGGCGACGTCTCCAAGTCCGACGCCCGGGCCCGGGCCGCGGAGCTGCTCCGCGAGGTGGGGCTGCCCGACCCCGAGCGGGCGCTGGACCGCTACCCGCACGAGCTGTCCGGCGGGATGCGCCAGCGGGTCGTCATCGCCATCGCGCTGAGCAACTCGCCGTCGCTGCTCATCGCCGACGAGGCGACGACGGCGCTGGACGTCACCGTGCAGGCGCAGATCATCGACCTGGTCGGGAAGCTGCAGGCCGAGCACGGCACCGGCGTCATCTGGATCACCCACGACCTCGGCGTCGTCGCGGGCATCGCCGACCGGGTGCTGGTCATGTACGGCGGGCGCTGCGTGGAGGACGGCACGGTCGACGACGTCCTCGAGCACCCGGCGCACCCGTACACCCGCGGGCTGCTGGGCTCGCTGCCCGACCTCGCCGCGCCGGTGGGCCCCGACGGCGAGGTGCCCGAGCTGACCGCCGTCCCCGGCCTGCCGCCCCCGCCCACCGACCTGCCGCCGGGCTGCGTCTTCTGGCCGCGGTGCCCGGTGCGCTCGGACCCGCGGTGCGAGACCGAGCAGCCGCCGCTGGCCGTCGTCTCCCGCGCCGCTGCGGGCGGGCCGGCGGGAGCCACGGCGTCCGGCGCGTATCCGGGCGACGGCGCCACCGACGGCGCCGGGTTGCCGCACCGCGCGGCGACCTGGTGCGCCGAGACGGCGGACGGGGGGAGCAGGGGATGAGCGAGGACGTGCTGGTCTCCGCCCGTGGGCTGGAGGTGCACTTCCCCGTCGGGGGCGGCGGCCTCCGGCGGGCGCCGGGCGGTGTGCTGCGCGCGGTGGACGGGGTCGACCTGGACATCCTGCGCGGTGAGACGCTCGGCCTGGTCGGTGAGTCCGGTTGTGGGAAGTCCACGCTGGGCAACGCGCTGCTGCGCCTGATCCCGCCCACCGGGGGCACGGTCACCTTCGACGGCACCGACGTCACCTCGCTGGACCGCCGCGGCCTCAAGGAGATGCGCCGCCGGGCCGGGATGGTGTTCCAGGACCCCTTCGCCTCGCTCGACCCGCGCCGCACCGTGGCGCAGACGGTCAGCGAGCCGCTGGAGGTGCACGGCCTGCGGTCGGGCAGGCAGGAGCGCGCCGCCCGGGTCGGGGAGCTGCTCGAGCTGGTCGGCCTGGACCCGGTGGTGGCCGGCCGCTATCCCCACGAGTTCTCCGGCGGCCAGCGGCAGCGCGTCGGCATCGCGCGGGCGCTGGCGGGGGAGCCGGACTTCCTGGTCTGCGACGAGGCGATCGCCTCCCTCGACGTCAGCGTGCAGGCCCAGGTGCTCAACCTGCTGCGCCGCCTGCAGCGGCAGCTGGGGCTCACGCTGCTGTTCATCTCCCACGACCTGTCCGCCGTCCGGCACATCTCCGACCGGATCGCGGTCATGTACCTGGGCCGGGTCGTGGAGATCGGCCCGGCGGCGGCCGTGGGCAGCGATCCGCAGATGCCCTACACGCAGGCGCTGCTGTCGGCGGTCCCGGTGCCGCACCCGGCGAAGGAGCGGGCGCGGCAGCGGATCGTCCTGACCGGCGACGTCCCCTCGCCGTCGGCCGTTCCCAGCGGCTGCCGGTTCCGCACCCGCTGCCCGTACGTCTTCGAGCCCTGCGACGACGTCGACCCCGCGCTGCAGCCGGCCGGGGCGCCCGGTCAGCTGGCCGCGTGCCACCTGCACGGCGTCGTCGGCACCCCGGTGACGCGGACCCCCGAGGGCGTCACCGCCGACCCCTGACCGATCAACAGGCCGGGGTGGGGCTCAGACCTCCGCGCCGACCAGGCGGGGGCGGGCGGCGGCGAGCCCGACGGCGAGCTGCGCGAGCACGACGACCAGGAGCAGCACCAGCCCCGGGGTCCAGGCGTCGGTCGCCTCGTGCAGCAGGCCGACACCGAGTGGGCCGGTGGCGGCGAGCAGGTACCCCACGCTCTGTGCCGCCGCGGACAGCCGGCCGGTCTGGGCGACGTCGCGGGTGCGCTGCAGGATCAGCGTCATCGCCAGCGGGAACGCCGAGCCGGTGCCGAGCCCGAAGAGGAGCACCCACAGCAACGGCGCCGCCGCCGGGGCGACCAGGAGCCCGGTGATGGCCGCCAGCACCGGCAGCGTGCCGAGCAGCACCCACCCCTGCTGGCCGGGGCGGCGGGCGGCCAGCGGCGGGACGACGAGCGAGGCGGGCAGCCCCACCGCCGCCGCGAGCGCCAGCAGACCACCGGCGGCCACGGGGGAGACGCCGGACTCCGCCTCCAGCACGTCCGCCAGCCAGGTGAGCATCGTGTAGAAGGCGAGCGACTGGAGCCCGAAGAAGAGCGTCACCGCGAGGGCCACGCGGTCGCGCAGCACGGCGGTCCGGGCACCCTGGGGAGCGGCGGCCGGCCGCGGCAGGTCCCGCCGTGCCCGGGTGAGGGCGGCCATGGCGACCAGCGCCGCCAGCACCGGCACGCCCCAGAGCAGCAGACCGGCCAGGGCGCTGCCGGCGGCGCCGGCCAGCGGCTGGGCGAGGCCCGCGCCGATGCTGGCCGAGGCGGCCATGCAGGCGGTGATCACGCCGAGCACGAGGGCGCTGCGGTTGCCGTACTCCGCGCGCGCCGCCGCGGGAAGCAGCACGTTGGCCACGGCGATGCCACCGGTGAGGAGCACGGTGCCGACGTACAGCCCGGGCGCCCCGACCAGGCGCAGCAGGATGCCGACGGTCAGGGCGACGACGCCCAGCAGCACGGCCCGGTGCACGCCGAACCGCGCGGCCAGCGCCGGGGCGAACGGGGAGACCAGCCCGAAGCACACCAGCGGCAGGGCGGTGACGACGGCGAGCGCGCCCGTGGAGAGCGACAACTCGTTGCCGAGCTCGCCCAGCAGCGGGCCGACGGCGGTGAAGGGGGCACGCAGGCAGAGCGCCACGAGGACCAGGACGACGGCGGGCAGCGCGAGCCGCCAGACCGGTCGGGTTCGCGGAACCTGGTGCGCCTCGGTGCCCGGTGCCATGACTCCATGCTGGCCCTCCGCCCGCCAGGCGCCCGCGTCGGGTGCGGCGGCGGCCGGGCAGACGCTCCGCGCGACCGGCGGCCGCGCAGGCACTAGCCTCGACGGCGCCAGGAGGGCTCGCCTAGTGGCCGATGGCGGCGGTCTTGAAAACCGCTAAGAGGTAATCCCTCTTCGTGGGTTCGAATCCCACGCCCTCCGCTCTCGTAGGGATAGCCCCGCCGGACGGTGGGGGAGGCCGTCCCGGCGTTCCCGGCCACCGGCGGGGACCCGAGGACGTGGAACGCTCCGGTCGTGACCTGGCCCGCCTACGCCTCCTTCCTCGTCGTCGCCGTGGTCCTCGTCGTCATCCCCGGGCCGGACTTCGCCGTGGTCGTCAAGAACGCCGTGGCGGGCGGCCGTCGGCGAGGAGCGTGGTGCTCGGTCGGCGTCGCCGGCGCAGCCGCAGTGCAGGGCATCGCCGCCGTCGCGGGCCTCGGTGCGGCGATCACCCATGCGCAGCCGCTGTTCCGGGCGATCACCTGGGCGGGCATCGCCTACCTGCTCCTGCTGGCCGCCCAGGCGATCCGGTCGGCGGTCGTCGCGACGTACCCGCCCCTCGACCACGGGACCACCGCTCCGAGCCGGGCCGCGTCGTCCGGCTGGCGGGAGGGCTTCCTGGTCAACATCACCAACCCGAAGGTGCTCGTCTTCTACCTCGCGGTGCTCCCGCAGTTCCTCGGCCCGCACTCCGGACCCGTCGCGATGGGCACGCTGTCCCTCACGCACGCGGCGCTGACGTTGCTGTACCTGCTGCTCCTGGTCGCCGGACTGCACCGGGCCCGGCATGTCCTCGGCCGTCGCCGAGTGCGCCGATCGCTCGATGCGGTCACGGCGGCCGCGCTGCTCGGCTTCGGGATCCGGCTGGTCGCACAGAGCCCGTAGGCCGGGGGCCGGACCCGCCCGCGGCACCCGTCCCGACATGCCGGGCGAGCCCGCCGTACGGGGATGACCGCACGCACGCGAAGGCGCGTCCGCGCTGGTCAGGGCAGCACTTGTCGACATGGCGGTGTCGCGGGGAAGGGGTCACCGGGCGCCGCGGGGGCCGGTCGCAACGATCGGGTGACGGCCGGTTCCGGGATGTCCCGGAACCGGCCGTCCGCGCCGGTGCGGCGACGTAGCTTCGCTCCTGACCGCGGTACTTCCCCGCCGCGCGAACGCACCGAGGAGCACCCACGTGATCATGGACGCGATGCTGCTGTGGCCGACCGTCGCGGTTGTCGGATTCCTCCTCTGCACCGCTGTGGTGGTCGCCCTGGGCGCCAGCTCCACCGCCCGCTACGAGTACGCGCGCGCCGGGGCGCAGCAGAGCGCGCAGCGCTCGGCCGCCCGCACCGCCGGCACCCACCCGGCGGGGCGCCGGGCCGCAGCCCACGCCGGCGGGAGCGCGCAGCCGCCGGCCCGCCGGGAGTCGGTCGTCCTCGCCGCCGAGCCGGTGCCGGCGACCGCGGCCGCCGCCCCGGCGTCCGCGCCCGCCGCCCCGGCGGCCCCCGCGCTCGGGTGGCTGATGGTCGACGACGCGGCGCGGGTGCTGGCCGGCCCGTTCGACGACCGGATCGACGCCGAGTGGGCCGCCCTCGCCGGCGGCCTGCCCCCCGTCGCCGTCGCCGTCTTCGGCCTTCCGCGCCCCGACGGGACCGTCGCTCCCCGGCCCACCCCGGCCGACCAGGCGTGGCTGGCCGAGCTCGGCGACCAGCTGGACCGGCTGCCCGAGGACTGGGACGCGCTGCTCACCGACACCGACCCGCTGACCACCCTGGTGGTGGAGGTCGCCGCGGCGCTGGCCGAGGCGGGGATGCCGCTGTACGACGCCGCCTCGGGTGCCTCGGCCGGTGGCGTCTGCCTGGTGCCCGAGACCGGCTCCTGCGGTGTGCTGGTCAGCTGGCGGACGCACGACCGGATGAGCGTCCTGGGCTCCCGTGGGGAGTCGGCGCAGACCGCGGTGCAGGAGCTGATGAACACCGCGGTCGCCGACACCCTCGCCGAGCTCGGGTTCGTCGTCCAGACCTCCGGATCCACCGGGGTCACGCTGGTGACGGCGCTGCGCTGACCGGCGCGGGGCTCTACTCCTCCGCCGACGCCGGCGGGCGCAGGTGGCGGGCGGCGCCGGCCAGCGCCGGCAGGGTCAGCCGGCCGTCGGCCAGCCCCAGCACCACCACGTCGTCGAACACCCGCTGGGACGCCGCGGCGGCCCGGAAGACCGCGTCCATGAACACCGGCCAGCGGCTGAGACCCGACGCCACGGAGGAGTGCCTCAGGTGGCGGCCGAGCCGGCCGGCCAGCGCCCGCCGGTAGACTGCACCGGCGTCCGCGCCGGAGCCGGCGGCCCCGCCGGCCAGCGCACCGGAGAGGACGGCGTAGAAGATGCCCTCGCCGGTGAGCGGGTTGATCAGCGACGCCGCGTCGCCGGCCAGCAGGACCCGGCCGTCGGGCTGGCGCGGGCGGCCGGTGCTCAGCGGCAGCCGGTGCGCGCGGAGCTCGTCGACCACCACCCCGGGCAGCAGGCGCTGCAACCCGTCGACGAGGGCGGCGCGCGTGGCCCCGCCGGAGACCAGCTCGCCGTACCCCACGTTGGCCCGCCCGTCCCCGAGCGGGAACGACCAGGCGTAGGCCGGCCACCGCTGCTCGGTCGTGGTGATGACCTGGACGCCGCGCTGCCCGGGCGGCTCGGGTGCGTAGCCCCGGATGGCGACGGCCAGCTGGTCGGGGCGGTTGCGACCGACGTCCAGGGCGCGGCGGACCACCGACTCCGCGCCGTCGGCGCCGATCAGGACCCCGGCCGTGACGGAACCGTCCACCTCGACGGCGTCGGGGTGGACCACGACGGACCGGACCACCTGGCGGCGCAGCACCGCCCCGGCCTCCTGGGCGGCCGCGATCAGCCGCGCGTCGAGCACCGCCCGGGGAATCACGTACGAGGGCCGGGCGGTGGCCCGCTCGACCGTCGCGCCGCCGGGGGAGCGCAGCCGCAGCCGGGGCACGGCCGGACAGCCGTCGGTGACCGTCGTGGGATCCACGCCGAGCCGGGCGAGGACGTCGAGCGCCTCCGCGGCGATGCCGTCGCCGCACACCTTGTCGCGGGGGAAGTCGGCCCGGTCGAGCACCAGCACGCGGGCCGAGGGGCGGGCCCGCCGGGCGGCCAGTGCGGCGGCTGCGCCGGCCGGCCCCCCGCCGACGACGACGACGTCCCAGTGCTCCACGGCCCCGACGCTAGGCAGCCTGGCGGCCGGGCGCACGCCCCGCCGATCAAGGCGGCGGCGGGGCGGTCCACTTCCGCGCTGGGTGCCGGTAACCCTCGGTGAACTCCAGCAGCGCGCCCGCGTCCTGCACCACGCCCAGCGCATCGAGCCGGGCGCCGTCCAGGTAGCCGTCGTCGACCATGCGCCGCAGCTGGGCCAGCAGCGGCTGCCAGAACCCGTCGACGTCGAGCAGGGCGGTGGGCTTGGCGTGCAGCCCGAGCATCCCCCACGTCCAGGCCTCGAACAGCTCCTCGAGCGTGCCGGCCGCGCCGGGCAGCGCGACGAACGCGTCGGAGAGCTCGGCCATGCGGGCCTTGCGCTCGTGCATCGAGTGCACGACCTCCAGCCGCGGCAGACCCGGATGGGCCAGCTCGTCGTCGACCAGGTGCTGCGGGATGACCCCGACCACCTCGCCGCCGGCGGCCAGCGCGGCGTCGGCGACCACGCCCATCATCCCGACGTGCCCGCCGCCGTAGACGATCCCGACGCCGGCCCTCGCCAGCCCGGTGGCGAAGGCCGCGGCGGCCTCGGCGTGCGCGGGCGGACCGGCGTGGGACCCGGTGAAGACGGCGATCCGCACGCGCGGATCAGCCGCGGTAGTAGCGGAAGACCGGCTCGGCGATGCAGACCGGCTTGTCGCCGCCCTCGCGCTCGATGACGGCGGCCAGCGTCACCTGCAGGCCGCCGGCCACCTCCTCGACCGACTTCGCGGTCGCGGTGAGCCGCACCCGGGAGCCGACCGGCACCGGGGACGGGAAGCGCACCTTGTTCAGGCCGTAGTTGACGGCCATCACCGTGTCGGAGACGGCGAGGACCTGCCCCGAGAGCGTGGCGAGCAGCGACAGCGTGAGGTAGCCGTGGGCGATCGGGCCGCCGAAGGGGCTCTCGGCCTTGGCGCGCTCGACGTCGACGTGGATCCACTGGTGGTCGCCGGTCGCGTCGGCGAAGAGGTTCACGTGCTCCTGGGTGACCTCGTGCCAGTCGCTGGTGCCCAGCTGGGTGCCGACGAGTCCGGGGACCTCGGCCATGGTGGTGGTGGTGCTCATGCGCGCAATTCCTCCGTCGGACGTGCGGATGCCTCCCTGCAACCTAGTCCCGCGGGACGTCGGTCTCTGCTTCGCAGGGGGAGCAGAGACCGACGGCCCGCAGGACACCCCCTGGCCTCGCGGGGAGGCCGCGGGACCGGGTTCACTGGGCGGGTGCTCGCCTCGACCGACGGCTGGACCGCCTGCAGCCATGGGCACCGCCACTGGGGGCGGGCGGGCGCCGCCGGCCTGCTCATCCACCGCGACGGCCCCGACGGCGTCGAGCTGCTGCTGCAGCACCGGGCCTGGTGGTCCCACCACGGCGGTACCTGGGGGACGCCGGGTGGCGCGCTGCACACCGGCGAGTCGCCGGCCGCCGGTGCGCTGCGCGAGGTGGGGGAGGAGCTCGGCCTCGCCCCCGGCGACGTCGTCCTGGGCGCGCAATCGGTCGACGACCACGGCGGCTGGGCGTACACGACGGTGCTGGCCCGGCCGGCGCGGCCGTTCGAGGCGTCGGACCTCCGGCTGGACGGCGAGAGCGACGGCGTGGCGTGGGTCCCCCTCGCCGGGCTCGTCGCCGTGCAGCTGCACCCGGGCCTGGCCGCCTCCCTCGACCGGCTCCGCCCACTTCTCGCGGGCGACGACGCGTAGACCGGGGTGGCGCGGGGCACAGGCGGTGCCGATGCCCCGCCCCGGCGGAGCTGCGTCCCCCCACGACGAAGGAGCCGGCCCTGTTCCGCCACCGCGCATCCCGGACCGCACACCGCGGGACCGCGTCCGCCCTGGCGGCCGGTGACCCGGCGGCCGCGAGGGCCCCCGGCGAGGGCGTTAGGTTCGGCGCATGAGCGCGCGCGACGACGTCTCCGAGATCTTCGACAGCTCCGCGTGGCGGCCGGTCGAGGGCTTCGACTTCGCCGACATCACCTACCACCGGGCCGTCGACGCCGGCGTCGTCCGCATCGCCTTCGACCGGCCCGAGGTGCGCAACGCCTTCCGGCCGCAGAGCGTCGACGAGCTGATCACCGCCCTGGAGCACGCCCGGCTGTCCACCGACGTCGGCTGCGTGATTCTCACCGGGAACGGGCCCAGCCCGAAGGACGGCGGCTGGGCGTTCTGCTCCGGTGGCGACCAGCGGGTGCGCGGGAAGTACGGCTACGAGCACGCGCAGGGCTCGAGTGGCCGGCTGCACATCCTGGAGGCCCAGCGGCTGATCCGCTTCATGCCCAAGGTGGTCATCTGCGTCGTCCCCGGGTGGGCGGCCGGTGGCGGGCACAGCCTGCACGTCGTCTCCGACCTCACGCTCGCCAGCGCCGAGCACGCCCGCTTCAAGCAGACCGACGCCGACGTCGGCAGCTTCGACGGCGGCTTCGGGTCGGCGTACCTGGCGCGGCAGGTCGGGCAGAAGTTCGCCCGGGAGATCTTCTTCCTCGGCGAGGAGTACACCGCCGCGGACGCCCACGCCATGGGCATGGTCAATCGCGTGGTTCCGCACGCGGAGCTCGAGGCCACCGCCCTGGAGTGGGGGAAGACGATCGTGGCGAAGTCGCCCACCGCGCAGCGGATGCTCAAGTACTCCTTCAACCTGATCGACGACGGCCTGGTCGGCCAGCAGCTGTTCGCCGGTGAGACCACGCGGCTGGCCTACATGGCCGAGGAGGCCGTCGAGGGCCGGGACGCCTTCCTCGAGAAGCGTGACCCCGACTTCACCCGTTTCCCCTGGCACGTCTGAACGAGGAGGACCGCATGATCGTCGAGGTGGTGACGGGCGCCGACGAGCGTCCGGAGGCGCGGGTGGTCGACGTCGACGACCTCGGTCGGCTGCACCTGGCACTGGGCGCCGTGACCGACGAGGAGGCCGCCGAGGCCCTCGAGCGTTCCGGACTGGGCCGGCTGCGGGACGCGGACACCGCGGTCCTCGACGTGGCCGCGCTGCGGGCGGCCGCGGAGCCGCGGGCGAGCGCGGAGAACTGGTCGACCCGGTGGGACGCGATGATCGGCGGCGCCCGCGGCAAGGGCTGGCTGTCCGCGGACGGGGCCACCCTCCAGGTGCGCGTGGAGAGCGCCGCAGGCGCCTGAGCAGGGCAGCCGCCGCCGGGCCACCCGGTCCGCCCCGGGTAAGTAGCTGTAACCCAAAGGCATCAAATCGTTGTGGTCGCACCGCTGAGCAGCAAGTATGTGCGGGTGCATACGACGAGCCGGGACGGAACGATGTCATGAGCGGCACCCCGGGGCGGCCGCTCAGTGCGGAGCTGTCCGAGCAGCTGCTCGCCGTGGCCGTCGACATCCTGGCCGAGGAGGGGTGGGGGCGGCTCAACAGCGACCGCGTCGCCGCCCGCGCCCGCGCGGGCAAGGCGGGCATCTACCGCCGGTGGCCCACGATGGCGGCGCTCGCCCGCGCGGCGGTGAGCCGGTTGGAGCTGGTGGTGCTCCCCGAGGACGGCGGCTCGATGCGCGCCGATCTGCTGGGGCTGCTCACCGAACGCTGGTCGCAGCCGCTGAACCGCGAGGAGCGGGCGGTGGCGAGCCTGGTCGGCGCGGCCCGGCACGACGAGGAGCTGCGCGCGGGCCTGGACGAGGCGCTCGTCCGGCCGCTGGAGGCGGCCGTGCAGGAGATCGGCGCGCGCGCCCAGCGACGGGGCGAGGGCGTCCGGCTCGAGCGGCTGCGGCTGCTGAGTTCGGTGCTCGAGGCATTCTGGTGGCAGCGCTACCGGATGCCCGAGCCGTTCGCCGCCGAGCAGATCGGATGCCTCGTCGACGAGGTGCTGGTGCCGCTGCTGCGGCCGGCCGGGGAGACCGTCGCCGCCTGAGCGCCGGAGCCGCCAGGCACGATGACCGGTGGTCAGCCCGGCTCCGATGCCGACGGCGCCCGACCACGACCCGAGGAGCAGCCGCCCGGTGCGGACGAGAGCTGCGGTACTGCGCGAGCCGGAGACCGAGTACGAGATCGTCGAGTTGGAGGTCCTCGACCCCGGCCCGGGCGAGGTGCTGGTCGAGATGGCCGACGCCGGGCTCTGCCACTCCGACGAGCACCTGCGGCACGCCAACCCCGGCGGGCGGTACCCCATCGTCGGCGGACACGAGGGCTCCGGCGTCGTCCAGGCCGTCGGGGCCGGCGTGACCGGGGTGGCCCCCGGCGACCACGTCGTCACCAGCTTCCTGCCCGCCTGCGGGCACTGCCGGTACTGCGCCCCCGGATGCACGAGGAGGGCCGGCTGGAGCTCGACCGGCTGATCACCCGCCGGTACTCCCTCGACGAGGTCGACCAGGGCTACCGCGACCAGGCGGCCGGCGAGACGGTCCGCGGCCTCCTCGTCCACTCCGGCTGACCCCAGGGTTCAGGCGCGGCGGCGGTGGGCAGCCCGTGGCGCATGAGCTCCCCGCGCATCGCCGTCCTCGACGTCGACGGCACCCTCGTCGACACCAACTACCAGCACGCCCTGGCCTGGTACCGGGCCCTGCGGTCGCTGGGGGAGACGTTCCCGGTCTGGCGGATCCACCGGCTGATCGGCATGGGCGGCGACCGGCTGCCGGCCGCGCTCGGGGGCGACGACGTCGAGGAGCGCATCGGCGACCAGGCCCGCGAGCGGTGGACCGAGGAGTTCGACCGGCTGATCGACGAGGTGGCGCCGCTGCCCGGTGCCCGTGAGCTGGTCCAGGCGTTGCGCGAGCGCGGTCACCGCGTGGTGCTGGCCAGCTCGGGCAAGGCCAAGCACGTCGACCACTCGCTGGACCTGCTCGACCTGCGGGACCTGGCCGAGGCCTGGACCACCAGCGACGACGTCGAGTCGAGCAAACCCGCGCCCGACCTGCTCGAGGTGGCGCTGGAGAAGTTGGGCGAGCCCGCGGACGCGCCGAGCGTGATGATCGGCGACTCCGTCTTCGACGTGGAGGCGGCGAGGAAGGCCGGGATGCCGGCGCTGGTCGTGCGGTCCGGGGGGTTCGGCGACGAGGAACTGCGCGACGCCGGTGCGCTCGACGTCTTCGACACCCCTGGTGACCTCGCGGCGGCGCTGGACCGGCTGGACCTCTCCGCCGGCTGACCGGATCCCGCGCCGGGGTCCGGTGGTCTGCCCCACGGACAGTCGGTCTCTGCTTACCCCGGTAAGCAGAGACCGACTGTCTCCGGATGCACCGCCCGGCCCGCAGCCTCACGCTCGTGGCGGCTCCGCCGGTCGCTGCCCGCTCTCGGCCGGCCGTCAGGCTGCGGGGGTGGTTCCGCGGCCCAGCCGGCGGAGCGCCTCCTCCGGCCGGTCGGTGATGACCGCGTCGACGCCGAGGCCGACCAGGAAGTCGATGTCGGCGGCCGTGTTCGCCGTCCACACGACGACCTCCTTGCCGGCGGCCTGCGCCGCCGCCACGTACCCCGGATCGGCGCGCAGCAGCGCCAGCCCCGGGCCGACGGCGCTCATCGAGCCCGCCAGCAGCTCGGTGCGCACCGGGCGCAGCCGCTTCCCGATGAGCTGCACGGTGGGCACGCCGGGGGCGAGCGCGTGGACGCGGCGCACCGCGAGCTGGGAGAAGCTCATCACCCGGAACGCCGGCTTCCCGCTCCACTCCGCCGGACGGTCGCCCTGCAGGAGGCCGTAGCGGCGCAGTGACCGCACCAGCTCCTGCTCCACGCGGTTGGTGTGCCGGGTCGGGTGCTTGGTCTCGATGGCGAGTCGGACGGGCTCGGGCGTCGCGGTGACGTACTCGAGCAACCGGTCCAGGGTGAGCACCAGACCGTTCTCGACGTCGGGCTCGTCGGTGACGGCGGTGATCGTGTCGTCCTTCCACCGGTCCAGCCGGCCGCGCCGGGCGCCGAAGCGGAACTGCTCCAGCTCGGCGAGGTGCAGGGCGGAGACGATGCCGCGGCCGTTCGAGGTGTGCCGGACCCGCCGGTCGTGGACGCAGACGAGCACGCCGTCGCGGGTCATCCGGACGTCGCACTCCACCGCGTCGGCGCCGAGGACGGCTGCGTTCCGGTACGCGGCCAGCGTGTGCTCGGGCGCCTCCGCGGTGGCCCCGCGGTGGGCGACGACCTCGGGCCCGCTCACCGGTGCGGACGGGAGGGACGACGGGCGGGACGGTCGAGCGGCACGCGGGGATCATCCCCGCTCGCGGCGGGCTCCGCGACCGAGGGTGCGAGCGGTCAGCCGGCGAGGCGGGCGCGGTACTCGGGGACGGTGGCCATCGGCGGGCGCTCGTCGACGGCGACGGCGCTGGTACGGGGCACGAAACCCGCGCCGTCGTGCCGGAACTGGGTGAGCAGCCCGCTCGGCTCGCGCTCGGCAGCGGCGCGGGCGAGCACGGTCGCGACGACCTGCCCGGCCATCTCGCCGAGCGCCTCGACGCTCTGCGATGTGTGCCGGCGCTCGCCGAGGTCCACCTGGGCGAGCGAGGAGAGCCCGCCCCGCCGCAGCAGGTCGACGAGCAGGCCGACCTCCACCCCGTAGGCGGAGACGAACGGCACCTGCTCGAGGGCGGAGCGCCGGCCGGCGTACTCCCCGCCCAGGGGCTGGACGAAGCCGGCGAGCTCGGGCCACAGCGCGTTGAGCAGCGGGCGGGCGGTCAGCTCGGTCACCCGGCCCCCGCCGGCCGGCTGCTCCACGCCGCCGACCTGGAGGGGGCGGGTGTAGCAGCCCTTGACGTAGTCGACCTGCGGGTCGGTGAGCAGCGGGCCGAGCAGGCCGGGCACGTAGTGGGCGACGTCGCCGAGCAGGTCGGCATCGAGGAAGACGACGAGGTCGCCGGTGGTGGCGGCCAGCGACTTCCAGAGCGCCTCCCCCTTGCCGCGGCGGGTGCCGTGGCCGGGGAGCAGGTCGGTGGTGGCGACGACGTCGGCGCCGGCGGCCCGGGCGACGGCGGCGGTGGCATCGGTGCTGTCGGAGTCCACGACCACGAGCTCGTCGACCAGGGGCACCTCGCGCACCCAGCGGGCGTGCAGGTCGGCGACGAGCCGGCCGACCGTCGCCTCCTCGTTGCGGGCGGGCAGGACGACGCTGACCCGGTGGCCCGCGTGGCGCTTGGCCTGCAACAGGGCGACCGGATCGAGCTGCGCGAGGGAGCGCGCGGCGGTGGTGCGGTCGGCGAACCAGGCGCGGGCGTCAGGTCTCACGCCCACACTGTCGACCAGCCGGAACGCCCGCACCAGCGTGCCACCCTGCTGTTCACCAGGCCGTCACAGGACCTTTCCCGGCCGCCGCGCGACCACCATCCCGCCAGCGGGCCCGGCGCCGACGCCGAGCGGGGTCCCGGCCGGGTCGGGTCCCGACCGGGTCGAGTCGCGGCGCCGCCGGGCAGCCCCCACGATGCGGGCATGACCTCAGGGCAGCTGCCCGACCGGGGGCCCCTCCCGCACGTCAGGGGCGAGCAGCGACGGCGGGTGGCGCTGCTGCTCGAGACCGCCGACGTCCTGGCGGAGCGGGCCCGGCGCACCGACGACCTCGTCCAGGCCCAGGTGCTGCGGCGCCGGTCGGCGCAGCGCCGCGCGCAGGCGGCCCGCCTCGCGGCCGGCGACGGGCACCCGGCGGGGCGTGGCACCGACCGCGCCTGAACGCCACTCCATTGCCGCTACGGTTGGTCGATGCTCCGCTGGCTGTGCGCCCTCGTCGCGGGAGCGGTGGTGTCCGGCTTCGCCTTCCTGCTGATCACCGGTCAGTACAGCAACGACGGTCCGGTGCTGCTGAGGCTGAGCGGCGACCACGGGCTGCACGCCGGCGACCTGTTCGTCCTGGCGGGGTGGGCGGTCGCCGTCCTCGCGCTGCTCGCGCTCGCCGCGATGCCGGCCCGGCGCCCCGGCAGCGAGCTCCCGCCCCGCGGCTGACGCCCCGTTCCCGACCACCTGCTGACCACCGTCTCCTTCCCTCGGGCGCGGGTGATGGGCTGCGCCGGCAGTCCAGCGCCCCGGCGTCCACGTTCACCGCAGCTCAGCGCGGCGTCGTCCGGGGGAGTCGCGGAGCAGACACCGGGCCCGTCAGCGCGCCGCGCCGCGGATCGGGTGGCAGAGTGACGCGTGTGAAGACCTGGCTCGAGAGCTGGCCGGTGTACCGGCAGCTCACCGGTTCGGACCCGTTCGGGCGTGGCGTGGCCGCGCGCAGCAAGGCGACGGAGGCCGTGGTGTCGCGCACCGCGACCGCCGACCGCGTCGTGAAGAGCGTCTGCCCGTACTGCGCCGTCGGCTGCGCGCAGAACGTCTACGTGCAGGACGAGAAGATCGTCCAGATCGAGGGCGACCCGGACTCGCCGATCAACCGCGGCCGGCTGTGCCCCAAGGGCTCGGCCAGCAAGCAGCTGGTGACCAGCCCGACGCGCCAGACCACGGTGAGGTACCGCCGTCCCTACGGGACGGAGTGGGAAGACCTGGACCTCGACACGGCGATGGAGATGATCGCCGACCGCGTCCTGGAGGCCCGTCGCAAGGGTTGGCAGGACACCGATGACGCGGGCCGGCGGCTCGGCCGGACGATGGGGATAGCGAGCCTCGGAGGGGCGACCCTCGACAACGAGGAGAACTACCTCATGAAGAAGCTCTACAGCGCTCTGGGCGCGATCCAGATCGAGAACCAGGCGCGCATATAGCACTCTTCGACGGTGCCCGGTCTGGGCGCCTCGTTCGGTCGTGGCGGTGCCACGAACACCCAGCAGGACCTCTCGAACGCCGACTGCATCGTCATCGAGGGTTCGAACATGGCCGAGTGCCACCCGGTGGGGTTCCAGTGGGTGGTCGAGGCCAAGGCCCGCGGTGCCAAGGTCATCCACATCGACCCGCGGTTCACCCGCACCAGCGCGATCGCCGACCTGCACGTCCCTCTGCGGATGGGCACCGACATCGCCTTCCTCGGTGGGCTGATCAACCATGTGCTGAGCAACGACCTGTACTTCAAGGAGTACGTGGCCGCCTACACCAACGCGGCCGCGATCGTCAGTGCGGACTTCGTCGACTCGGAGGACCTCGACGGCCTGTTCTCCGGCTACGACCCGGAGACCGGCACCTACGACGAGTCCAGCTGGCAGTACGAGCCGGAGGAGGCGCCGCACTCGGGCTCCGACGACCCGGCCGAGGCCGCCGAGCAGCAGCGCATCGAGCAGGACCCGAGCGTCCAGCGGGCCGACCACGCCCAGGCCGCCGGCAGCGGTGGGCCGCCGATCGCCAGCAAGCCCAAGCGCGACGACACGCTCCAGCACCCGCGCTCGGTGTTCCAGATCCTCAAGCGGCACTACGCCCGCTACACGCCGGAGATGGTGGCCGAGGTCTGCGGCATCGAGCCGGCGGTGTTCGAGCAGGTCGCCCGGTGGGTCACCGAGAACAGCAACCGCGAGCGGACCACGGCGTGGGTGTACTCGGTGGGCTGGACACAGCACAGCGTCGGCGCCCAGTACATCCGCACCTGCTCGATCCTGCAGCTGCTGCTGGGCAACATCGGCCGCCCGGGCGGCGGCATCCTGGCGCTGCGCGGCCACGCGAGCATCCAGGGCTCCACCGACGTCCCGACGCTGTTCAACATCCTGCCCGGCTACCTGCCGATGCCCCACGCCCTGCAGCACCAGACGCTGGAGGACTACGTCGCCGACGCCGCCGGCAAGGCCGGCTTCTGGGGCAACAAGCCGTCCTACATGGTGAGCCTGCTCAAGGCCTGGTGGGGCGATGCGGCGACGGCGGAGAACGACTTCGCCTTCGACTACCTGCCCAGGATCAACGGCGACCACAGCTCGTACCGCACGATCGCCGACATGATCGAGGGCAAGGTCTCCGGCTACTTCCTGGTCGGGGAGAACCCCACGGTCGGGCACCCGAACGGCCGGATGAACCGGTTCGGCCTGGCCAACCTCGACTGGCTCGTCGTCCGCGACCTGCAGATGATCGAGTCGGCGACCTTCTGGAACGAGTCGCCGGAGATCGAGACCGGGGAGCTGGCCCCCGAGACGATCGGCACCGAGGTCTTCTTCATGCCGGCGGCCACGCACGTGGAGAAGGAAGGCACCTTCACCCAGACCCAGCGGGTGCTGCAGTGGCGGGACAAGGCGGTCGATCCGCCGAACGACGCCCGCAGCGACCTGTGGTTCTACTTCCACCTGGGCCGCATCCTGCGGGAGAAGCTGAAGGACTCCACCGACCCCCGCGACCGTCCGCTGCTCGACCTCACGTGGGACTACCCGACCCACGGCCCCGAGGGGGAGCCCAGCGCCGAGCACGTGCTTCGCGAGATCAACGGCACCGGGCCCGACGGGCGGGCGCTGTCGTCCTACATGCAGATGAAGGACGACGGCTCGACGACCGGCGGCTGCTGGATCTACTGCGGCGTCTACGCCGACGAGGTCAACCAGGCCGCGCGCCGGAAGCCAGCCGACGAGCAGGGCCCCGCCGCCCTCGAGTGGGGCTGGGCCTGGCCGCTCAACCGGCGCATCCTCTACAACCGCGCCTCGGCCGACCTGGACGGCAAGCCGTGGAGCGAACGGAAGAAGTACGTGTACTGGGACGAGGCCGCCGGTGAGTGGACCGGTCTCGACGTTCCCGACTTCGAGAAGAACAAGCGGCCGGACTACGTGCCGCCGGAGGGTGCCAGGGCGCAGGACGCCCTCGCCGGAAACGACCCGTTCGTCATGCAGGGCGACGGGAAGGGCTGGCTGTACGCGCCGGCGGGGCTGGTCGACGGCCCGCTGCCGACGCACTACGAGCCGGTCGAGTCGGTGGTCGAGAACCCCCTGTACCAGCAGCAGGCGAACCCGACCGTCCAGCGCATTCCGGGGCCGTGGAACCGGGAGAACCCGTCGCGCAGCGAGATCTTCCCGTTCCAGGTGACCACCTACCGGCTCACCGAGCACCACACGGCCGGCGCGATGAGCCGCACGCTGCCCTACCTCGCCGAACTGCAGCCGGAGTTCTTCGTCGAGGTCAGCCCGGAGCTGGCGGCGCTGCGCGGGCTCACCCACGGCGACTACGCCACGCTGGTCAGCGCCCGGACGGCGATCGAGGCGAAGGTGCTGGTGACCGAGCGGATGCGGCCGATCAGGCTGCGCGACGGCCAGGTCGTGCACCAGATCGGCATGCCCTACCACTGGTCCTACAACGGCATCTCCACCGGCGACTCGGCCAACGACCTGCTGGGCATCGTGCTCGACGCGAACACGCACATCCAGGAGGACAAGGTCAGCACCGCCGACATCGTCCCCGGCCGGCGCCCGCGCGGCCCGGAGCTCCTCGAGTTCGTGGAGGACTACCGCCGGCGGGCCGGGGTGGAGTCCGGGCGGGTGGGGGTCAACGGCCGCGATCCGGTCGCCGCCGACGCCGGAGAAGGGTCGACCCTGTGAGAACTCCGATCGCAGCGAAGGGCGCGGCATGACGATCAGCTCGGCGAGCGCGGCGTTCACCGGCCACGACCCCGGTAACCGGCTGTACGGTCCGGTGCCCGACGTGACCGGTCAGTCCGGGTACGAGGACGACCACCCCAAGCGGGTCGGGTTCTTCACCGACACCTCGGTGTGCATCGGCTGCAAGGCCTGCGAGGTGGCCTGCAAGGAGTGGAACACCCTCCCGATGGACGACTCCCACGGCGTGCGGGACGCGATCGGGATGTCCGGGATGTCCTACGACAACACCGGCCAGCTGGGTGCGAACTCGTGGCGGCACGTGGCCTTCATCGAGCAGAGCCGCGCCGTCGACCTGCCGATGCCCACCTTCGGCCGGCCGGGGGACGACCGGCAGGGCAGCGGTCCGTCGCCGGCGGAAGCCGGGGAGGACGTGAGCCTGGCGAACGCCCAGCAGAGCAGCGTGCTCAACGCCGAGGCGCTCAGCGAGTTCGACCCGCAGACCGGCCAGAGCGGCGCGGACAAGCAGGTCCGCTGGCTGATGAGCTCCGACGTCTGCAAGCACTGCACGCACGCCGGCTGCCTCGACGTCTGCCCGACCGGGGCGTTGTTCCGCACCGAGTTCGGCACCGTGGTCGTGCAGGGGGACATCTGCAACGGCTGCGGCTACTGCGTGGCGGCCTGCCCGTACGGCGTGATCGACCAGCGCAAGGACGACGGCCGGGTCTTCAAGTGCACGATGTGCTACGACCGGCTCACCGATGGCAAGGAGCCGGCCTGTGCGACGGCCTGCCCCACCCAGTCGATCCAGTTCGGCGACCTCGACGAGCTGCAGGCCCGGGCGGACGCGCGGCTGGCGACGCTCAAGGAGCAGGGCGTGGAGACCGCCCGGCTGTACGGGCGGGACGAGCATGACGGCGTCGGCGGGGACGGGGCGTTCTTCCTGCTGCTCGACGAGCCGGAGGTGTACGGCCTGCCGCCGGACCCGATCGTGACGACGCGGGACCTGCCGGCGATGTGGAAGGCGGCCGGCAAGGCCGCGGCGATGATGGTCGGGGTCGCCGTCACGGCGATCGTCGGCTCGCGGCGGAGGTGACATGACCGGCGGGATCACCAGTCCGGGCTCAGGCTGGCGCCAGGCCGACCGCGGCCCGGCGACGCAGCGCACCGGCAAGAAGAAGCGGCGCGGCGGCGGGTGGCGGGGCCGCGGCGAGGTCTCGATGGTCGACGACGTCGAGTTCACCTCCTACTACGGCCGCCAGATCGTGAAGACGCCGGTGTGGAAGTCGCCGGACGTGCCGCTGTACCTGTTCCTGGGCGGGGCGGCCGGGTCCTCGGCGATCCTCGGCGCGCTGGCCGACGTCACCGGCCGGCCGACGCTGACGAAGGTGTCCCGGCTGACCGCCGGCGCCGGGTCGATCGCGTCGGTGGGCTGGCTGATCCACGACCTCGGGCGGCCCGAGCGCTTCCTGCACATGCTGCGGGTGTTCAAGGTGACCTCGCCGCTGTCGGTGGGCACGTACATCCTGGCGCCGTTCAGCGCGGCGGCCGGGGCGACGGCGGCGGTGGAGCTGCTGGGCTGGTTCCCGCGGCTGAAGCGGTTCGGCGGCGTGGTGTCCGCGCTGTTCGGCGGGCCGCTGGCCACCTACACCGGGGTGCTGCTGGCCAACACGGCGGTGCCGTCGTGGCACGCGGCGCACACGCAGCTGCCCTACGTCTTCGGTGGCTCGGCGATGGCCGCCGGCGGGGGCATCACGATGATGTTCACGCCGGTGGAGGAGGCCGGGCCGGCCCGGAAGATGGCGATGGCCGGTGCCGCGATCGAGCTGGCCGTGGTGCACAAGGTGGAGAACGACCACGGCATCGTCAGCGAGCCGTTCCACGAGGGCCGGCCCGGAACGTTCATGCGGGCGGCCCGGACGTGCACCGCGGTGGGGGCCGGGCTGACCGCCGTCGCCGGGCGCACCCGGCTGGGGGCCATCGCGTCGGGGACGTTGCTGGCCGCGGGGTCACTGCTCACCCGCTTCGGCGTCTTCGAGGCCGGCATCGCCAGCACCAAGGACCCGAAGTACGTGGTGGTGCCCCAGCGCCTGCGCCTGGCGGCGCGCGAGGCGGGCCGGCCGGTCGGCGACGGAGCATCGAGCACCATCACCCGCTGACCGGCTCCACGACGGGTGCACAGCCCGGGCCCCGGGGCCTTCGACGCCGAGCTGGCTGGCCCGCGCCCGCGGGTACACCGTCGTCCCACAGCGGGAGCGGTTGGCGGCGGGGGACGCCGGTCGTCCGGCGGCGACAGGCAGCCGCGCTCGGTCGTCCGCAGAGGGCCGGTACCCGAGCAACGTGCGGCGGTCGACCGGGTCTGAGGGTCGGTCACACGCGGCCGTTGTCGGTGACCTGTTGCCAGATCATGTCGTCGGGCACGGCATCCTTCCGCAGGTCGTCAACCTTGCTCACCTCCGACGATGCTCATGTTCGGTGCCTTCTGCGGGTCACGATCATGATCATGTCCGGGAGCGGCCAGGCGTCCACCGCTCACGGACCTCGCACTGGCCGTGGTCGGCGGTCCGACACACCCTGCCTGGCAGTTACGTCAGAACGCCTCTCGCCGCAGGGTCGCTGCTGAACCGCGTCTTCCAGGCCAGCACGGCCAGCGCCTGCGGCGACGGTGCCCCGTCGTGCCCCCCAGTGGCAATGGATGGCTGCCGGCTGAACGTGCGCGTCGACGGCGACTCGCCGATCGGTCCAGGATGTGCGAATGGCGATCGTCGGCTGCGACGGATCCATGGCCGCTCCTCACTCTGACACCCACGTCATGTCCGATGAACCCAGATGCGAGGCCGTAGGCCTCCAAAGGTACGCCACTCAGCGTAATCAGACCAGATCGTTCCGAAATGATGGTCACCGGCCTACCTGCCAACTTCCCCCAAGTTTCACCACTGAACGTAGTCGCATGAGGCCTTGTTGGCCATGGCACACCGCCGGTTCATCGTTGCGCTACCAACAGGCAACCTCTCCGTTGTGCCCTATCGAAAGCCGTGGTGAAGTCCTTTCCCTCACGCGGGGTGGAGCGCCGGTGGAGGCCTGAGGAGGAAATCGTGGCACCGTCCAACAGTGGGCTTGATGTTGCAACCGATGAAAAGCGAGGAGCGTCAGGTTCCACAGCGTGGTCCCTCTTCGCCAGGACGATCCGTCCGGCGGTGGATCTCGAGGTGGTCATCCCTGTCCTCAACGAAGAGGCGCGGCTGCCGCGGACCCTTGACCGGACGCTCGAGTATCTCGCGGCGCAGTCGTACTCGTCGGCCGTCGTGGTGGTCGACAACGGCAGTGTGGACGGGACCAGCGAGGTCGTGCGGGCAGCAATGGGTGGTTCGGTCCCGGTGCACCTGATCGGCTGCCAGCGGGCGGGCAAGGGGAGTGCCGTGCGGCGCGGCTTCGCAACAGGCCGGTCCCGTTACGTCGGCTTCATGGATGCCGACCTGGCGACGCCGATCGAAGCCCTCGACCAGGTCGTGCCCCTCCTCGTCTCCGGCGCTTCCGCGGTGATCGCGTCCCGGTACCACGCGTCCGCCTATCAGGCGGTGCGCCAGCCCGCGCTGCGGAGGATCGGTAGCACCGCCTTCCGGCTGGCCGCCAGGTCGGTGGTCCCGGGGCTGAGCGATACCCAGTGCGGCTTCAAGTTCTTCTCAGGTCCTGTAGCCCGACGGGTCTCCGCGGACTGCCAGTTGTCGGGGTTCAGTTTCGACGTCGAGTTCCTGGGCCGGGTGTTGGCGGCCGGTCACAAGGTGGTGGAGTTCCCGGTCGTGTGGACAGATGTCGAGGGCTCGACCTTCCATCCACTGCAGCACGGTCTTGCCAGCTTCCGGGATACCGCTCAGCTGCGACGTCTGCTCGCGGCTAAGAAGCTCCAAGCAGTACCGGCTTCATGCTGAAAGACCTCGCGGGCTGCCGAGTCCTCCTCCTCAACTGGCGAGACCGCAGTCATCCGCTGGCGGGTGGGGCCGAGGTGTACTGCGAAGAGATCGGTCAGCGCTTCGCTGCTGCCGGCGCAGCTGTGACGCTGTTGACGACGAGGTACAGCGGCGCGGCCGGCCGGGAGAGACGGCGCGGGATCGACATCCTGCGCCGTGGCAGCAAGTACAGCATCTACGTCGAAGCCGTCAAGCACCTACTCCTCGGGCGCAACGACTATGACGTGGTGGTGGATTTCCAGAACGGCATTCCGTTCTTCTCGCCGTTGTTCGTCCCACGCCGCACGGCCGTCGTCCTCGTCGTCCATCACGTCCACCAGGACCAGTTTGCCCTCCACTTCTCGCGGCCGCTGCGCACCCTGGGTCGCTTTCTCGAAGGCCCGGTCAGCCGATGGGTGTACGGGCGTCGGCCGGTCGTGACCGTGTCCCCGTCTACGCGCCGGGAAGTGAGGAAGCGCCTGCGCCTTCGAGGTCCCGCCTACATCGTGCCCAACGGTGTGAGTGGCATCCCAGATGCCCTGAGCGAGGGAGAACCCGCGTCCCCGTTGCCTCGGTCCGCCCACCCTCGCATCGCAGTGGTGAGCCGTCTGGTCGCGCACAAGCGTCTTCACCTGCTGATCGAGGCCCTGCCTGGGCTTCGTCGGACGTGGCCGGGACTGCACGTAGACATCGCCGGAGACGGGCCGGCCCGGCCGTCGCTGGAGGAACGGGCACGTGCGGTCGGCGCGGACGCCTATGTGACTTTTCACGGGTTCGTCCCCGAGGCCGAACGGCTGAGCCTGCTCGGGCGGGCATGGCTGACCGTGTGCCCGTCGCAAGCGGAGGGCTGGGGCCTCACCGTCCTCGAGGCGAACTCGGTGGGGGTGCCGGCGGTCGCGTTCAAAGTCGTGGGGCTCCGCGATGCCATCGTCAACGGCGTGACCGGGTGGCTCGTGCCTCCGGACGGCACGCTCGAGGACACGATCGATCGAGCGTTGCGGCGACTGGAGGAGCCGGAGGTGGCTGAGTCGATCAGTCACGCGTGCCTGGGCTGGTCCGCGAGCTTCTCGTGGGACGCCACCGCCGAACGGCTGGCCGGCATCCTCGCCGCTGAGGTCGCCCGGTTGCGCAACCCGGCCGCCAGGGGACGTGCAGTGTCCGACGTCGCCGTTCGCGTGGAGCTCGGTCTCGACATGGCGTCCGAAGTGGCGGATCGAATTCCCCGGGTTCTCCGGCGTACAGACTTGTGGTGGCGACGCGACGACCGGGTGAGCCTTCTGCTCATGGGGTGCGATGAATCCGGGGCCGAGCGGGCCTTGGACCGAATCGGGGCGGTCCAGGTCCTCGACGTGGCCGTCGCCGACGGTGGCGATCTGCTGGTCGGGTGTGGTCCGTGACTGCGTGCAAGACGCCGGCGACTGACATGGTGGGGACTGGCAGAGGGTGAGCCGCGCTGGTCCGAAGGGACCCATGAGCACCGTCATCGCGGCCGCCTGGCCCGGCAGAAATCCAGCGGAGTTCGACCCTGACCGTGTGGAGCAGGTGCGGGCGCTGGCGAAGCTGAACCAGGTCGAAGGTGCTGTTGCCCGCCACTATCGGGACTGGCTGTCCGACGACGTCGCCACAGTGGACGAGGCGACGGCGGCCTTCGATGCGAACCTCGAGGAGGCAGCAACTCTTCTTGACCTAGCCGGGATTCGACCGATCCTGATCAAGTGCGTCCCCGGGGTCGACCACGTCTACTCCAACTTCGACTTGGTGGTAGGCGACTCGCTCCCGGAGGCGGTCCAGGCTCTGGCCGGTTGGGGAATCCGGACCTCGACCCATCCTCTCGAACACTCGAAGGTGTTGGTGTACCCCGCCGCTGGGCCGGCGGCACATCTGCACACCGCGGCAGCCTGGTGGGACGTGCCGGCAGTCGACACGGAGCGATTGCGCGCCCGTGCCACCGGGACCGGGCCTTGGCTGATCCCTGCCGAGTCAGATCAGCTCCGCATCTGGGTGGCGCATGCGGTGTTCCAGAACCTGGCCTTTGACCTGTCGGAACTTCTTGCCCTGCGGTCGCTGCTCCGTCAGGACGTGATCGACGCTGCGGCACTCGAATGCCGACGCGAGGGCTGGGAGGGGCCATATCGGCGGGCGTTGCGCGTGGCCGAGCGCACGGTGGACATGCTCGACCGGGGGGAGAACCCCCCTCTCCCAGTTGCGCTACCGGTGCGCGACTCGCTCGCCATCGCAGAACACGTCCGTTACCTGGCGACCGCCGGCCAACCTCGTGCGGCGCTGCGAGAACTCGTCCTGCGTGCACCGCTTGTCCTCGCCAAGAAGCGGCGGGCACGGAGGAACGCGGCACTGGCGAGCGCCGATCCGGCGCCCGCTGCCGCGGTGGTCGTGGGGTTCTCCGGCCCCGATGGATCCGGCAAGTCGAGTCTTGTGGAGGCCGTTGCTCGGGCGGCGGAACGGCAGGGGGCGGTGGTTCGGCGTACCTATCTCTTCGGCTGCGTGGTGTGTCGAAACGTTCGTGCGCCGGCTTTGAGCGGAGGTGCCCTCTCCGGGCGCGGCGCCGTCGGACGGCGCGCGGATCACGCAACTCCTCGAGCTGTCCTGACCCCGGCACAGATCGTGCACGCCTACGTGGACCTGCTTGAGTCGAAAGGGCGTCTGTGGTGGTCCGTTCGGCAGGCTCAGCGGGCACAGGCTCGCGACGGGCGCCTCGGTTATGTGCTCGCGGACCGGACGCCTCTGGACAGCATGGTGAAACACGATCTCCCCGCAGGCCGCGCGCTGGATCGGTGGAGGTCGCTCGCCGGCCGGTTCACCATGATCGCAGTCCTCGACGCGCCGAGCGAGGTCCTCTCTCGGCGGGACGGGCAGCACCGCGCGGACGATCTCGAGGTCGCCAGGTCGCGTTTCCGTCACCGGTCGAAGGAGATGGACAACGTCGTCCACCTGGCGTCGGGCGACGCGAGCAGCGAGGTCCTGGCAATCGGTCTGCTCAGCCGACTCCAGTCTCCTGACTGAGTGCTGGTCGCTCCGCCAACCTGCTCTCGCCGCGCGGGCCCGGTGCTGCATCGGCTCGTGTGAGCTGCTCGACGCTTCCCAATGTCGTCACAGTTGTCGCATCAGACGCATTGACCACACGAGCTGCAGTGTAACAACTATGTAGCGTGCACAATCGGCAGGACAAGTAGGCGCGAGCCGTCTCATCCATGTGTCCTGACCCTCGCTGTCATAGCGATATCCGCGCCGGGAGGAACATTCGGGAAATTCATGTCCCTGCTGCATTCCACCATCGCTGCCACCGCCTGTGCGATGACCATTGCGTCCGGGTTCGTTATCTCCGGGATCGCCGACGCCGCCACGGCCACGTACGACGCCGTTGCAGATACGTCGTGCAAGCCGACCGTCCCGCCGCCCGCTTCGGCAGTGCTCCCCGCTGGTCGGTTGACGGGCAGCCGGCCGGACGTCGCGAAGCGTTGCTCCGCTTCGGCGTGCGCGTACCGACTGGTCAGGAGGTGCGGTCGGCGATGTTGCGCACGTACCCGACCTCGAAGGTTCCCGCAGGGCGCATATCGGTGCATGCAGCCGACGGCGACTGGGACGAGACGACGACCTGGCTGACATCACCGTTGCCGGGCGCCTGGATAGCCGACTCGAGCGTGGTGGAGGGGTGGGTGGAGTGGGACGTGACCACTGCCGTAGCGGCGGCAGGGGGTCCGGTCAACCTGTTGCTGCGGTCGTTGGTCGACGAGCGGTGAAACCTGGCCAGCCGGGAGCACCCGACCGGCGAGCGCCACCCTCAGCTGGTCATCGAGACGGAGTCCGCCGATCAGCCGTCCGCGACACCCGTACTCACCCCGTCGTCCGTTCCGGCGACCTCGTCGGCACAGGCGGGTGAGGCTACGACCAGCGCCCAGGCTCCCGCTTCCACCCCGGTGCCCTCGGAGTCGAACTCGCAGGCGCCGTCCACGACGAATGCGGCTCCAGCCGGCCCGGCGGCGACCACTGGCGCGAGTGAGTCGACGGCCGCCCGCGGGAGCGTGACCCCCGTTCGCAGGTACGGCACGCTCCAAAGCACGACCTCTCGACTGGCGGACAACGTTGCAGCGGGCATCAATCTGGTCACCCTCGACGTGTCCTGGAAGCGCTTCGAGGCAGTCGAAGGACAGGTCAGCGCGACCTACCTGGCCGAGCTCCTCGACCGGCTGCGCCAGTTCCGTGCCCAAGGCGTGGATGTCGTGCTCAACATGGGAGTGCACCATCCCCCGGACTGGATCTTTGCCTATCCGAACAGCCGGTTCGTCAACCAGCACGGAGACGTCTACGCGCCCACCCAGACCGGCAAGAAGATCGCCAACATGGTCTTCAACCAGGTGCTGCGCGATAAGCAGGAGCGGTATGTGACGAGTCTCTTCGGCGCTCTGGGCACCGACTTCTACACGGTCCGTCTCGGTGGAGGCTGGTTCGGGGAATTGCACTACCCCGAACGGGACTACAACGGTCGGACGAATGGCTATTGGGCCTACGACGCCGTCGCCAGGGGGCCGTTGAAGGCCTTCCGCCCGGCATCCCGGCCAACCCCGCCGCCGGATGGGTCCCGGCACGCCCTCGCCCAACAACGAGTCGGCCCGCCTCTTCATCGAGTGGTACCTCGCGAGCCTGGACAACTATCAGGGCTGGCAGATCGCCGTGGCCCGCAGATCGTTTCCTGGCCGACTCTTCATGCTCTACCCCTCGTGGGGCATCCGGCCGGGACAGGTAGAGGCAGCGGTTGGGCAGGACCTGTCAGGGCAGACGCCGTTGGAGCTCACCGGCAAGATCCAGGAGGGCAACGACTTCGCGCGGTTCGTCGGCGGGATCGAGGACCCGGGCGTCGTCGTCTACACGACGTGGCTCAACGCGGACGCCTCCGGAGACAGTGGTACGGACCCACGACGCTGGAGCTTGATCAAGTACCTCACCACGCTCGCAGCAGACCGCCCGGTGCCCCTGGCTGTCTCCGGTGAGAACGGCGGGCGGGACACACCGGCCGAGATGCACCTGGTCTTCCAACAGGCCCGCAGATACGACCTGGAGGCCCTGGTCTGGGCTTTCGAGTCGGACCTGTACGGCACGAGGTACGCATCGATCGGCGACCCCGCCGGCGAGATCGCGAGTGACAGGCCGTCCTGACCGGATCCTCCGTCGCTGTGCCTCTGGGAACCGCGGCGCAGCTCCGACAGGCTCCCTTCGGTCGGATGAGATGTCGGACGTCGTACGCGCCGCGACAAACACCCTCCAAATCGACGCCATCTCCGTCGGCGCCCGCCGGGAGGACTGTGCCGAGCCCAGCATGAGGCCCGAAGGGCCAGTCAGCCGACGATGCCGACCGTGTCGAACGGGGAGATGAACGGGCTCGCCGCTGACGAGGATTGGCTGTGCAGGTGGCTGATCGTTGAGCGGCGTCGGTGCACCGTCCCGATACACGCGGTATCCCGCGATGGGTTTCGCCCCGGCCGTGCTCGGCGACCAGGTCAAGGACACCTGGTCGAGTCCGAGGCGGCACTGGCGCGGAGGTCCGACGGTGTCAACGACGGTCCAAAGCTGACCCTCTAGCGACGGGCGGGTTCCCCGGCTTGTCGCAACACTCCTGGTATGCGAGGGGTGTGCGAGTGGGACGGCGGGGCCGGAAGCGTCAACTTGATCTCGAGTCCGAGTACTGGAAGCTCCTGGAGTCCGGCGTGGGCACCGTCGCCGCCTGCAAGCTGCTGAGCATCGGCCGCAAGACCGGCTACCGGTGGCGAGCGGAGAACGGCGGGCTGCCACCGGCCCGGCTGGCCGAATCAGCCCCGCTCCGGCCGCTACCTGTCCCTGCTCGAGCGGCAGCGCATCGCCAGCCTGCGCGACCGCGGCCTCGGGGTATGCGAGATCAGCCGCCGACTGGGCCGCTCGGCCTCAACGATCAGCCGGGAGCTGCGTCGCCACCTGCGACCGCACGACCGCGGCATCTACGACGGCGACCTGGCCCACGCCCGTGCCCGTGAACGCCTTCGTCGGCCGCGACGGCCGCTGCTGTCCCGTGAGCCGGAGCTGCGGCAGATCGTGCAGGACAAGCTCAAGGAGGAGGAGTGGAGTCCGGCGCAGATTGCGGCGGATCTACGGGAGGCCTATCCCGATCGGCCGGAGTGGAATCTGTGCCACGAGACCATCTACCAGGCCCTCTACCACGGCGGAAAAAGCGGCCTGAGCAGGGCGTTCACCAAGAAGCTGCGCACTGGACGCCCGCTGCGCAAGCGCCGGCGCAGCCCGATGGCGCGCACGCCGCGCTTCGTCGCGCCGGGCCGACTGCTGCACGAGCGCCCGGCGGTGGTCGAGGAGCGCGCTCGGATCGGCGACTGGGAGGGAGACCTGATGGTCGGCCGGGCCAGCCGCTCGGCGATCGGCACCTTGGTCGACCGGCGCACCGGCTACCTGCGACTGGTGCACCTGCCCCACGGGCACAGCGCGGAGCGGCTGCGCGTCGCCATGCTGCCGGTCCTCACCGATCTGCCCGCCCTCGCCCGGCAAACGCTGATTTGGGACCAGGGTTCGGAGATGGCCTATCACCACCTGCTGGAGGAGTACTTCGCCGACGGCATCTTCTTCGCCCCGCCGGCCAGGCCGTGGCTGCGGGGTACGAACGAGAACACCAACGGCCTGCTCCGCCAGTACTTCCCCAAGGGCAGCGACCTGCGAGCGTTCACGCTCGACGACCTGCGGACCGTCGAGGACCGGATCAACGGCCGACCGTGCAAGCGCCTCAGCTGGCGGAGCCCCGCCCATGTGATGGAGGCCGAACTGGCAGGCTGAACCCGTCAGCGTTGCGACGACCACGCGAATCCGCCGTGGAACCCGCCCGTCGCCAGGGGGTCAGCTTTCAGGCGCCGTCGACAGACGGGACCGACGGAGGCGATGCCGAGTGACAGTTGATCGAGCCGCCATCGGTCCAACTCGACCCGGCAACGGGAACGAAGTTGTAGTCGTAGCTCGATTCGTGCAGCGCAAGCCGCAGAACACCGAATGTGGAACTTTGCCCGACCTCGCGGTTGGGCGCAGGGGTCGACGCAGATACGAGCGTGCTACCACCTGTACCGACGACGAACTGTCGAGGGCCCTGCGGGTTCACCACTCCACCAGACGACTGAGGTGCGAATCGTTCGTAGATGTGGTTGTGGCCGCTCAGGACGATGTCCGCGCCGAACTCCTCGAGAGCCTGCCAGAAGGCCTTGAGCCGCGTGTCACCGCCCGCGGAGCTAAACATCGGTCGGTGCCAGTAGGCGAGCGTGCAGCGGTTGGGGTGTGCAGCAAGATCCGCGCGCAGCCACTGCTCCTGCGGTGATCCGGCACCGCACCCTCCGACATAGGAGCACTCGGAGTTCAGCGCGATGATGTGCCACGCGCCGATGTCCCATGAGTAGTAGCCCTTCGAGCGCTCGCCCGCCGCGGTGCCGAAGTAGTCGTAGTAGCCGGACGCAGCGTCGGTCGCGTACTCGTGGTTCCCGGGAATTGGGTGGCTGATCGACCTATGACGTCCCCATGAGGGGTCGTAGACCGTCTGGTAGGCAGGCAGGCTCGCATCGTCGTGCATCTGGTCGCCGAGGGGCAGCACGGCATCCGGCTGCAGCGCGCCTATGAGGTCCGCCGTGTCGCCGTACCGGCATGAGTCCGAGGTCCTGGCCCTACCGGGAGCGCATCCGATGTCCCCTGCGGCCACCAGCACAGGATCAGCGGCCAAGCCCTCTGGCGCTGCGGCCAAGCCCTCTGGCGCTGCGGCCAAGCCCTCTGGCGCTGCGGCCAAGCCCTCTGGCGCTGCGGCCAAGCCCTCTGGCGCTGCGGCCGGGCGCGATGGCGCTGCGGCCGGGCGCGATGGCACTGCGACGGAGAAGCCGGCCACCACGAGGGCGGCTGCCGCCAGCAGTCGGACCGCCGTGCTGAAGGCCCGGAGTCCCAGCGGGCGGACCGACCTCTTCCGATGCCGCGCACCCTTGAAAGAGTGGGTGCATGCCAGCGGGCGTGCACCGCTGGGAACCGACCTGTGTGCCACCGGTCCGATGCCTCTCCGCTGTCGTTCCGAGCCACCGGACGGGTGGCATCGAAATCGGAACGTACGGGAGACCGGTCCCCAGCAACATAGGTTGCACCCATCAATGGGCGAGGAGTCAGGAAAGTTGAGTTCATGGCTCATCGAGATGGCACGGGGTCACCGCAGGATTACGCACAGCTTCCAGAGCAGCCGCCTGCGTCTGCTCAAGTGGAGTACCGCATGCTGTCCCGATGGTCGGCCGCTGAATATGGATGGCCCTTGAGCGGAGCGGGAGCATGCGACAGGTTCTTCTTCTGACCAGTCATCCCATCGACGGTCGCGACGGCGCGGACAAGGCCGTGGCCGTCGCGCTCGCCAGCGGCATACCCGAGGTCCGCTTCACTTACTTCAGCCGCGTCTTGCAGCCTCGTCCCGCACCCGGTCGGCGGATCCCAATTCTGTCCCGGCAGTCCCGTCCAGGTCCCTTCGTGCGTGCGCAGACCGCATTGCTGGGTTCCGCCCTCGGACGCACCACGGATCTAGTGCATGTCGTGATGACCGTGGGTCCGCAATTCGCTTCGTGGTCCCGATCCCCCCTCATGCCTCGGCGACGACCCCTCGTGCTGACCGTCCCGGGCGTCGTGTCGTCGGGGGCCCTCGTGGACAGTCGTCCGGCCGATGTGGCGGTCGCCTTCTCCGAGAAGACGGCGACGTGGCTGACGTCTGCTGGGTACCCGGACGTCCGGGTCGTCCCTCCGGGCGTCGACCTCGAGCGGTGGAGGCGTGAGCCCCGGCAGACCAATGACCGGCCAGTTCTGTTCTTCGCCGGACACACGAGCCAGAACGGCGGAATTCGGGAGGCCATCGAGGTCGCCGCCCGAGTGGAGGCGAGCGGAAGGTCGGTGCATCTCCTCGCGGCCATGCGCACGCGTCGTGGACAGCAGACCGGTGAGGAGCTGGCTGCCGTGGCGTCCATGGCTCGCGCAGCCGGCCTGACCTCAGTCGAGGTCCACGGCAGGGTCCATTCCATGCCCGCGCTCGTCAGGCGCGCGGACGTGGTCCTCTTCGTCCCACCGGTCTTGGAGGGAGGCAAGGCGGACCTGCCGCTGGTGGTCCTGGAGGCGCTCGCCGCCGGGCGCCCCGCTGTCACCACCCAGCTGCCCCAGATGCGGGCGCTGAGCTCGATCACGGATCAGGTTCCAGTCGGCCAACTGGACCGCGCCGCCGAGGCAGTCTGCGCGCTGCTCCAGGACCCGGGCCTCTGGGAACGCCGGGCGGATCTCGGACGTCAGACCGTCGAGCGGGACTACAGCTGGGCGCGGATGTGCCGGACCTACCTCGAGCTGTACGAGGAGCTCACACCCAGCGTCTGACGTCTGGGCTACGCAGTCGAGCGAGAGCCACTCGATCGGCAGGTCGACGGCCACGGTGGGTGTGAGCTCCTTCGGACGAGGTGGCGCGATTGCGCCAGTCGTTAGCCTTTGGCCGAACGCTCGTGCAGGGCGACTGGCAGCACCGCCGGAGGAGGGACGTCGCTTGACCAGGACCACCGGTGCGGTTGCAGCGGCCACGAGCACCCGTGGCGGTCGACCCGCCCGGACGCACGCCTATCTCTCCGCGGCGTACGTGGCCACCGGGATCGCAAACTACGGCTTCGCCATCGCCCTGGTCAACGTTCTCACCAGCGACGACTACGCCCGGTTCTCCGCCGCCCAAGCTGTGATCCTGATCGCGACGACCGTGGCTGGCGCGGCGATCCCGTGGCTGGTCGCCCGGGAGGTCGCCGCCGCGGGTGACGACCTCGTCCGGCGCCGTCGCGCTGTCGGGTTCGGCCTCGTCGTCAACGGTGCGGCCGGTCTCCTTGCCGCGGTTCTTGCCGCCGTCGTGTGCGCCCCGTTCGCCACGCCCGCCCAGCTGGCCATCGTGTGCGTGGCCGTCACCCTGCCCTTCGTCGCTGCGACCGCTCAAGGCTGGGCGCAGGGGCGCGGCCGGTACGGACAGTTGTCCGCGATGATGTTGACCCATGTGCTCGTCAAGGTCGCGAGCGGGTTCCTGCTCGCGCTCGGTTACAGCACCACCGGAGCCTTGGCCGGCAGCGCCATCGGCGCCGCGGTGGTGGCTGTGGCAGGTCTCTATCTCATGCGCGGCGACCTCGCGAAGGTCGGGAACGTTCGACGGGCCGGCGCTCTGTGGAAGGGCGCTGTCGGCATGGCTGTACTGAGCACGGCCGTCACCTTCATGGCCTCCGTCGACGCTCTGGTGGTGGTTCTCGTCGCTCCGGACGATCCGGACGTCGGTGCGTACCAGTTGGCCAACGTGATCGGACGCATCCCGCTGTTCCTGGCCGCACCCTTGGCTCTGACGGTGTTCCCGCGCCTGGCCGGCCGGCCGGGGGACCTCGAGCCCCTGGTGGTCGAGCTACGACGGCTCTGCGTGCTCGTCGTCCCGTTGTGGGCGGCGCTCGCGACAGTTCCCGATGCCCTGGGGCGCGGTTGGGTGCCCGGTGGCTACACGGCGGTCCTCGATCTGCTGCCGCTCACCGCGACGAACGGGCTCGCCTGCTGCCTTCTGACCCTCCTGGTGACGCGGCACAAGGCCCAGATGTCGAAGTCGACGCTGTGGCTCTGGATCGGCGCTTCGGGGCTCATGCTTCTCCTCGTCACGGCCGGCGGTCTGCTGGGTGACGTTCGAGGACTGGCCTGGGCCGCAGCCCTCGGGGCCTGCGCGGTCGCCGTTGCCATGTGGTTGGTCGTGGTTGGGCACCGGCGAGTCCTGCAGCGCACGGGCTGGGTGAGCGTCCCCCTCGGAGCGGCAGCCCTGCTCGCGCTGACCCAGCCATGGCCACCCCTCTGGCTGCTGACCGGGCTCGCCCTCGCACCGCTCGTGCTCACCGCCGGCTTCGGAGCGCTTCCCATCCGACGACTCCGGGTGGACCCCCGTTGAGGCTCCTGCTTCTGGGGCTCGAGGATCCCCGTCGTCCCGGCGCCGGAGGCGGCTCCGCGCGCAACCACCACGTCAACAGGCGGCTCGTGCAACGGGGCTACGCAGTCCGGGTTCTGGTAGCGCGCTACGCCGGATGCGAAGACCGGATCGAAGATGGCGTGGAGTACGTCCACGTCGGCCTGCCCCTTGGTTACCGGCCCAGTTTGGTGGCCTACCTCCTCGCCCTGCCGGCTGCCGCGCGCCGTCACACCCAGATATGGGGTCCGGACGTCGTCGCGGAGGAGTTCGCCCCGCCGGTATCGAGTCTCAGTCCCGGTCGTTGGATCGGCAGGCCGACCGTAGGCCTCGTTCACGGCTTCTTCGCAGAGGAGAAAGCGCGTGAGTACCACCTCCCGCGGCGGCCTCTGCAGGCCCTGGAACGGCTCGGCTGCAACAGCCATTCACACCTGGTGACCAACTCCGAGGACGTCGCCAGAGACTTGGAGATTATTGCTCCGGAGACCCCAGTCGTCATCTGTGGCACGGGTCTCGACCATGAGCTCATCGACGCGAGCCTCCCGGCCGGAGAGAGCCGGCTCCGGCTCACCGAGCCCGGTCACCTCGTCTACCTGGGGCGGCTGGAGCTCCGCCAGAAGGGGCTGGACCTGCTGCTTCAGGCCCTGACGATGACGGCCGCAGCCGGATACAGGGTGACCATCGCCGGTGACGGCCCAGACCGAGCGAGGATCGAGCAGGAGGCCGAGCTATTGGGCCTGTCGACTCGGTTGACTTTCGTAGGCCGGGTGACCGGGGCGGCGAAATGGCGCCTGCTGGCGTCGGCGCAATGCATGTTGATGCCATCTCGATACGAAACCTACGGAACTGCTGCTCTGGAGTCCCTCGCGGCCGGGACACCGGTCCTCTGCTTCGACATCCCCAACCTGCGGCACACCGTGCGTCCCGGGACCGGTCGACAGGTGGCCTCGTACCGGGTGGAGGAGTTCGCAGCCGCGATCGATGAGGTGCTGGCGGACATGGCCTGGTGCGTAGCGGCCGGTCGGCGAGGCATGGAAGAGGCTGAGCGACACGACTGGGAGGAGGTTGCCTCCGAACATGATGCGGTCTACCGCGCCGCCGAAGCTGGGATCGTGGTGACCACGGACGACCACAGGCGCCCGGTGCGGCCGTTCGAAGCAGGTGGGTGAGTGCTCGTCGGTACGGAGGACGGGGCATCCCATGACACACAAGAGAACGCGGCGCAGAACGGATGGTTGCGTCGTCTCTTGCTGCCGCATACGTGGTGGTGGATGGCCGCAGTGGCCCTGGTGGGGTGGGCGGCACTCCTGCGCTTGACGTCCTACGGCAGCGCGTACGAGCTCTTCGTCGACGAAATCACCTACGCCAGGATCTCCGAGAGTGTCGAAGCTCAGGGCGACCTCCTGCTGTACGGCAGGCCCTTCTTCCTGCATCCGCCGCTGTACTTCCTGACGCAGGGGAGCGTCCTCGAGCTGTTCGAGACGAACAGCGACGTGTTCGTGCTCGTGGACACCCTTCGGCTCTCCAACATCGCCATCTCGTTGCTGGTCGCTGTCGCGCTCTGCGCGCTCCTGGTTCGCTCAGCGGGCCCGGCGGCGGGCCTCCTGGCACTTGCCCTGTACGCCATCGACCCTTTCATGAACCGCTACAACGGACGGGTCATGATCGAGACACTGGTGGCCTTGTGGGTCGTGCTCGGATACCTGGCCCTCACCTTCGCCAGGTCACCGCGCCACGGGAGGCATGCAGTCAATCCCGCGCCGCATGCCGAGCGGCGACCCTTGGTCGTGGGAGTGATCAGCGGTCTCTTCTTCGGCTGCGCCGCACTCACGAAGGAAACGTCGGTGGCGCTGTACGTCGTACCGCTACTGGTTTCGGCGGTCTGGCCCAGGGTGCTGTCCCGCTACGTCTCCGTGATCGCCCTGCTGACCACGGTCGCGACGTACTGCGTCTACCCCGTCACAGTCCTGCTCTCCGGCCGCTGGCCGCAGTACTTCGAGCAGAAGTTCCGGGGGATCCAGCGAATGGTCGGCATCGTCCAGGAGACGGGCTTCAACCGACCCGAGGCCCCGAGTTTCATCGGGCGGCTCCTCGCCAACGTCCCCCTATTGGGCGGGTCCTACGTGCTGATCGGCCTAGGGGTCCTCGCGGCTGTGGTGCTCGCGCGGCGAGGCGACCCGAGGATGCAGTTGCTGTCGCTGTGGTTCGCCGGCGCGGCTGCGCTGCTGGCCTACCAGATGCTCTTCGGCACGCTCGAAGAGCACATGTTCTTCTACCTCGTCCTTCCGTCGTTGGCTACGGTCCCGGCTGCATGCCCGGTCCTGCTCCGGGGCTCGTCAACGCGAGGGCACCGCTCCCGCGTGACGAGGGCAGCGGTGGGGATCGTGCTGGTCGCCCTCGTGGCAGTGAATGCGGTGTCCTGGTCCAGGACGAACCTTGAGAGGGACGACGGCTTCCGGATGATGACCGCGTGGATTCGCGAGAACGTGGAGCCCAGCACGAGGATCGCAGCCTTGGCGGACACGAGCCAGTTCCTGCTGCGCGGCTACGGCGTGCTCAGCGAGCCGGATCCGGCGGAACTGGAAAGGCTCGGCGCTGAGTACGTCGTCACGAGCTCGGCCCAGGTTGAGCGCGGCTATGGCCGGGCGACTCCCGCGACTGTCGACTGGCTCAGGACGAATGCCGACATCGTTTACCAGCGGTACACGCGCACCTCCGGAAACTTGATCGTCTGGCGGCTGCGGTAGACGTCGCGGCTTCGGTCCGTGGGGCCCGCTCGGCGTCCGTCGACAGTCTTGAGGCTCCTAGCGCAGCCGCTCCCCGGGCATCGGCGGTTCCCAGTGACCGGTCTCGATGGCACGCGAGAGCATGTCGAGGTCGGTGTCGCTGATGACGTCCCGGTCCTTGGCGTCCAACCAGAACAGGCCGGCCATCCTGAGATCTCGTATGCGTCTCATGCACAAGTTCATCTCCGCGGCCCCGTCGTCCCCGGAGTTTTCGCCCCACACGGCCATGCCGTGCTGACGCCCTAGTTGCGTCAGGTATGCCGCCGGGCTCGTCGGGAGGTCCGTGGTTTCTTCTCGCGCATCGAGCCAAGTGGTGCACAGCGCCACGCCCGGCGCGGCGTAGCGGTCAGCCTGCCGCGCCCAGTCGAGCCCTGCCGCGAGCGTTCCTCGGACCTCGGGGCGCGAGGTCCCGTTAAGCCGCCCTGCCACAGCGTTGGCGATGTCCCCGGGGCGTATCCCCCAGGACGGCTGGAGGACCAGCAGCTGGGGCCGCTCGCCGAACAGCTCGCGATACGTCTGGATCTGCCAGGAGCCGTAGCCGCACAGGGACTCGAGATACCAGTCGAGGAAGCTTGCGGCATCCTCCTCGCTACCACTGCCCGGTCGGAACCCCGGGGTAGGCGAGTCCGCCTGCGCCGCCGGTCCGTACGCCCAGTAGCGGTTGGAGGGACCGGGAGGCCCCGACTGCGGATACCGCAACTCATCTCGGCCCATCCCGCCCACCCTGAGCCCGGCCAGGTCGACCCCCTCGAGGCGTTCGGCGAGTCGACCGAGATAGCGTTCTTGAGCATTCCTCACGCGAAGGTTCCACACCGCGTCGGCAGGATCGTTGCCTGCCCCTCCGGACCACGTCTGCCCGTGCTGGTCGACGAAAGAGGTACCTCCGGGCAGCTCCCGAACCCAGTTCGGAGCGAACTGCAGCCCTGTGCCCAGCGAGACCCGGAGGCCGGCGTCCTCCGCCGCTCGGCAGCGCGAGATCGTGTGTGCGATGTAGGCATCGTCCAGACCCGGTCCATCGGGCTCGGCGTCCGTCCACGCCATCGTTATGGTCACCGCGCTGGCACCCGCCGCTCGAACACCGGCGTACTGATCGGGAGTGGCCCGCAGCACTCCGAAGACAGGCCGAGAGAGTTCTCGATAGTCCCACGGGCCCCGCTGAGCGCTGCGCTCGAGCGAGAGATATCCCAGTCCCGCACTGCCTATCCCGGCCGCAGCGGCTCCGATGAGCAGGGTGCGTCGGGAGAACCGCCGACGGTCGCCGGAGACGTAATCGTCTCGTTGCTCGCCGGTCGGGGGATCTCGACGGCCTTCCATGGTGCGACAACCTCCTCCGCGTCGAGTAGTGGATCCCATAGTCCCCTACATCTTGAGCAGTGGGCATCGTGCACCCATCCGGCGCAGGGGCCAGGCGGTCCGCTTCAGTCGGACCCTCGCCTGCTGCGCTGCCGGGATCGCACGGCCAAGAGGGTCGCCAGCGCGGTCAGACCGCTCAGGACGGCGAGATGAGCTCCCCAGGGATAACCGACAGCCTCTGGACTCATCGGCCACAGCAGCGGCACTCCCGGGCCGGTGGCGAGGTCCCGGAAGAGGTGCAGGGAGACGCCGACCGCGAGGCATCGAACCGGGGTGCGGATCCTTCGCACGGCACTCAGCGCCATGAGCGCCAGGATGGTTGCGAGTGAATGCGTGATCGGGCGACTCCCGTCGCCGTCGATGCCCTCCCAACCCAGGTAGGAAGGCAGGTGGTCCACGTCGATCGCGACCGAGCCGGCGAGGACCCACACCACCTCCCTAGTTGATCTACCACGGCCCAGGGCTGCCACGACCAGCCACGCAGTCAAGAGGTGGGCCGGCTCGTCCAGTGCGCCCACCACCGGTAAGGGCCACCGCCCGGACTCGATCATGGCCGTAGCGGCAACGATCGCCAGCAGCGCTGCAGGGGGAGCTAGCGGCTGTCCTAGGAGCAGTCGCTCCGGCGCCGCTCGTGGATGTGGTGCGATGAGGACTCCTCGGTGTCGGCGTCGTGCCGGGGACGGCCTCGCCGCCCTCCGCATTTGTGGCCGGCAGCCTCAGCACGCTGCCGCGGCCTGTGCGCCGTCACTCTGCTCCTGCGTCGGCTTGAGGGCACTCCCGACCGTCATTGACACCGACGAGGCATCGCCGATGGGCCACTCGCTCGGTGCGGCGACAGCGGTGACCCCGTGCCGGCGCGGTCCCGAGACGCCACGGCCGCCCGGGCGGCGAAGGGCGGGCTCGGGGTGGGAGCTTCCGGCGCAGCCCATCGTTCGTGCCGGGAGGGAGGGGGGCGTCAGGCTGGCCCGGGGTGGGCTGGGGTCAGGCGCACCTCCCGCCTCTGGACACCGGGACCTGCGGCACGGGAGCGCATGGGGCGCTGGCCCTCGACGTGAGCGGCTCGCCTCCGACAGAGGTCTCGCCCGGACGATCAACCCTCGGAGACGCGAGAAGGACTAGTTGTCGCGACCAGACAGGTTGTTCACGCGGCGAGGCGGCTGATCGGTGGGCGACCTCTGAGGGCGGAGTGGCTGCGGGCAGTGTTGTAGTGCTCCAGCCAGCTGTCCAGGGCGGCGGTGCGCTGGTCGTTGCTGGTCCAGGCGGTGGCGTAGGCACCACTCGGTGCGCAGGGTGCGGTTGAACCGCTCGGCCTTGCCGTTGGTCCACGGTCGGCCGGGCTGGATGAACCGGCGGCCGAGGCCCAGCTCGGCGCAGGCGGCGGCCCAGGCGTGGCCGCGGCGGTAGCTCATCGCGTTGTCGGTCAGGACCCGCTCGACGGTGACGTCATGGGCGGCGAACCAGGTTGCTGCGCGGCGCAGGAACCCGGCGCAGGCGTCCACCCGCTCGTCGGGCAGAACCTCGACGTAGGCCAGCCGGGAGTGGTCGTCGATGGCCACGTGCACGCAGTCGAAGCCGATGGGCACCGGCTTGTGTCGGTGGTCGACCGTTGCCTGCCTGCCTGCCTGCCTGCCTGCCTGCCTGCCTGCCGGCCGTGCACTCGCCAGCCGCCGCCGTCGGGGATCCGGCCGAGCTTCATGACGTCGACGTGCAGCAGATCCCCGGGCTGCTCGCGCTCATACCGGCGGTCGCTGTGTCGCCGGCCGCGCAGCAGCTCGCCGGTGAGGCGATCCACCTCGGCCAGCCGGGGCAGTCCCGCGCGGGCGATCACCACGCCGATCGTGGAAGCCGCCAGTCCCAAAATCGCCGCCAGCCGCAGCGGCCCAGCGTGGTGCTCGACGCGGGCGGCCACGATCGCCGCTGTCGTCTCTGGCGAGGTCTTCCGGGGCGACCGATGCGGCCGGGAGGATCGGTCGAGCAGCCCGGCCTCGCCCTCGGTGCGCCAGCGACGCACCCACTTGTAGACCGTCTGCCGGTTCATGCCGAGCTGCCTGGCGACCTCACCGGGGCGGTGACCGGCCAGGACACCGGCGACGATCAGCTTGCGGGCATACAGGGTCGTGCGGGCGTTAGCGTGGGCCACAGAGACCTCCGGTTGGGATTGGTGACGTCAAGCACCACCACGCCTGCCGGAGGTCTCCTTCGTGATCAAGCCACCACGCCGACTGTCAACAACGTCCGTGGTCGCTACAACTAGTAGGCGCCCGGCGGGAGGGACAGTTCCGTGCGGCGGGACGTCGGGGGTCGCCAGCCGGTGGTGTCCCGGAGGGGCACCTCCAGGACCTCCGGCTCGGCCGCTCCCACGAGGGCGCCGCGGGTCGCCGCCAGGTCGGCCGGATCGACGGAGATCGAGCGGAACACGCCGTGGTCCAGCGCCGGCGCGAGGTCCGGACGGGCTGCGTACACCTCCTCCTCCGCCGTCGCCACGACGAAGACGCACGGTGTGCTGGCGGGGGAGCCCAGGTAGGGCTGGGAGGTCGCCCCTGGCATCGCGTGCCAGGGCAGGCCCATCGCGCGGACCAACCGGTGCACCCGGTCGTCCAGGATGGTGACCATGCCCGGAACGCCGCAGTTGCGCGCGTACCGCCAGATGCCGTGGCACAGCGCGACGCTGACCTCGGCGCCCGCCGCGCCGGCGCGGTAGCGGGGATCCACGGCCAGGCTCGCCACGTCCCACACCGTCGGCGGAGTGAGGCCGGCCTCGCCGAGGCTGTCCGCCACGGGGAGGTGCCACGGGTCGCCGGCGACGTCGATCAGGGTCTTCACCGGGCTGGCGGCGGCGGTGATGAGCCGGGCGGTGCCCACGGCGGTGCCGGCCTCGTCGTCGATCACCGCGATGAACCGCGACCGCGCCTCGAACGGGCCGTACTCCTGCTCCAGGAGCTCCGGCGTGTTGCCGAACGCCTGCAGGAACACCCGGGCCTCGACCTGTCGTGCGGCCTCCCGCTCCTCGGGGGAGTGCGCCACGAGCAGTCGCAGGGTCATGTCAGAAGGACTTCGCGACGACGGTGCGGGCGGCGAAGAAGTCGGCGGTGAACGCCACCGCGACGTCCGGGTCGAACGTCTTGCAGGTGTAGACGTCCACCGAGAAGAACAGCCGTGGCTGCTCCCAGGCGTAGAAGTGCGCGCCCGACGTCTCCCAGTGGATCCAGCCGGCCCAGCCGTACAGGTCGGAGCGGTGCGTCACCGGCTCGAGGAGCTGCACCATGTCCACCTCGCGGGACAGCGCCGAGAGGTACGTGCGGATCTGGGCGTCGTCCACCGGCGAGGCCGGGATGCCCTCGATCACCAGCCGCTGGCGGACGATCTCGGGTGCGAGGTTTCGCCAGGGGACGGAACGGATCCGCGGAAGGTCTGGGGCGGGGGAGGATGGCGTCACACGCACATAGTGTCCAGCCGGGCGCGGAGTGTGCTGATCTTCTCCGGCGTGTCGTCCCAGCCGCACGGGGCCCGGAGCTTCCGGCAGGTCAGTCGCGCGCCGGGCCCTGGCTCAACTCGGGGATCAGCTCGGCGTCGACGAGCCCGGAGTCCGACGCGGCCAGCCACCGCAGGAAGTCGTCGACCGGCATGGGACGGGCGATGGCGTATCCCTGGGCGACGTCGCAGCCGAGGCGGGCGAGCGTGGCGCCGGTGGCGAGGGTCTCGACCCCCTCGGCCACCAGGCTCAAGCCGAGGGCGTGGGCGAGCGCGACGGTGCTCTGCACGATCGCCGCCGCCCGGGGATCGCGGTCGACGTCGGCGGTCAGGCTGCGATCGAGCTTCAGCTCGTCGGCCGGCAGGTGTCGCAGGTAGGCCAGCGAGCTGTAGCCCGTGCCGTAGTCGTCGATCGACGTCCGGACACCCGACCGGCGCAGGGTGCCGAGCACCGTGCGGCCGCGCTCGGGGTCGGCCATGAGGGTGTCCTCGACGAGCTCCAGGGTGAGCGCCCGCGCGGGCAGGCCGTGCCGGTGCAGCGCGGCGGCGACCTTTCCGGCCAGGTCGAGGTCGGTGACGTTCGCCGCCGACAGGTTCACCGACACCGGCACCTCGCGGTCGGGCCACCAGCGGGCGGCCGCCGTGAGCGCCAGTTCGAGCACCCGGTCGGTTAGCGGGCGCAGGAGGCCCGCCTGCTCGGCCGCCGGCAGCAGGAGGGCGGGCGAGAGCAGCCCTCGGGTGGGGTGGTTCCACCGCACCAGCGCCTCGGCGCCCACGACCCGGCCGTCGCGCAGGTCCATCTGCGGCTGGAGGAAGACGCAGAGCTCGTCCCCGGCGAGCGCGGTCCGCAGCTCCTCCATGGTGCGCAGCCGGTCGCTGCCGGCGGTGCCCGTGACCGGGTCGGGCACGTAGACGTGTACTCCCTCGCGGCCGCGCTTGGCGCGGTACATGGCCACGTCGGCGCAGTGCAGCAGCTCCTGGACGGTCGTCGCCGGCGCCGGGGTGGTCGCGACGCCGATGCTGACGCCGACGTGCAGCCGGACGTCGGCCACCGTGAACGGGGTGAGCAGCAGGCCGCGCAGCCGCTCGGCGAGCGCGCGCGCCTCGGCGGTCTCCGCGGCGGGCATCAGGACGGCGAACTCGTCGCCGCCGAGCCGGGCCAGGACGTCGTCGGCACGCAGCGAGCCGCGCAGCCGCGGGCCGATCTGGCGCAGCAGGTCGTCACCGGCGGAGTGGCCGAGGCTGTCGTTGATCTCCTTGAAGCCGTCGAGGTCAAGCAGCAGGAGCGCGGCGGGCCGCTCCTGGCCGGCCGAGGTGACGACGCGCTGGGCGTGCTCGAGCAGGGCGCGGCGGTTGGCGAGCCCGGTGAGCTCGTCGGTCCGCGACTCGAGCTTGATCTGGTTGTACCCGCGGACCTCGCGGAAGGTCACGGCGATGCGGACGACGCCGGCCAGCACGCAGCCGATGGCGAACCAGCCCGCGATGTCCGGCACGGGCTGCGCCCACGGGCTGAGCACGACGAGGCTGGCCACGAGGCAGGCCAGCGGCACCGCGAGCAGCCGCCAGCCGATGCGTGAGCCGGTGCTGCTCAGGCGGCGCGGTGGTTCGGTCGCCCCCTCCGCGGCGGCGGCCGCCAGGACGACGGTGGCGAGCCAGCCCAGCTCGAGCGGGCCGCCGTCGACATAACTGCCCTGCACCTTGAGGGCGAACAGGACCAGGTCCGAGACGCAGATGAACCCCAGCCCTGCGCCGAGCAGCACGAAGGTGCGGTCCAGGCGCACGCCGAGGATGCCGCCGACGGCCATGACGACGGCGATGAGCAGGATCGTCGTGGTCGGTGCCACGAGGTCGATCGCGGCGACCGGCGTCTCGCCCGGGCCGGTGAGGAGGTAGGGGCCGAGCAGGAAGGCGACCCCGGCGGAGAGGCTGCCGAGGGCGGCCACGAGGCCGTCGAGCCACATGCTGGGGTGGAAGCGCGGCACCCGCGCGCGGATGAGCACGACGACCGGCACGTACATCACCAGGTAGGCCGCGAACGAGACCACGTGCGAGAGCGTGGAGGACGGTTCGTTCCCCGCCAGGCCGGCGGAGAGCACGCGCAGCGCGTTGCCCGCCGCGCCCAGCACCAGCGCGACGGCGAGCGCGGCCCAGGCGACCCGCTCCGTCCGGACCCGCCGGGCCGCCAGCACGCACGCCGCCGCGGCGGCGAGGTAGGGGAGGTTGTAGAGGACGACGTCGTACGTCCGGTCCCACGCCGCGCCGGCCGGGCGCGGTCCGATCCCGGTGGCGAAGAGCGCGACCAGCCCGATCGTCAGGAACAGCGCATGGCCGGCGCGTGGCCGCGTGGCCGCCTCCTGCTCTCGCTCGTCCATGGGAGGACCATCGGCTGCGGAACGGGCGGAGTCCATCGGTGCAGGCCCCCGGATCACCCGGAGGGGGTGCGTCGGTGGACCGGTTCCGGCGGTGCCGGCCGGCGCGCACGGTCACGAGCGGTCCCTCGACTGCCGATGACTCCCGTGTGGAGAACTCACACGGGCACGCAGAGCTGCTGCCCCGGCTGATCGGTCAGGGTGCCGCCCCGGAGCCGGCCCCCGCGCCGATGGGTGTCACCGTCCTCTTCCGCAGTGCAGGGGCTGCCGGTTACGGCCGCCATGCGGCGCCGCCGTCCGCCTACGGGCCGTCCGATCTCCATCGCCTGCTCCCCGAGCCGCCCACCGGGTGCCCCGCGACTGAAGAGGCCGACTCCGGCGACGCGCCGGTGGAGGTGATCGACGACGCGGTCGAAGCCGAGCTCGTCGCCGCGGGCGGTGTCGATACCGGTGACCGGTCGGTGGACGAGGTGTCGACGAAGACGACGGGCTTCTGGGCGCGTCTGCGCCTGTCTCCCAAGGCGGCATGACGCGCCGGCGGTGGACCACCCGGCCGAGGAATCGGCCCCCGGAGGCGGGCGAACGACCAGCCCGTCGACCATCGACTGTTGAGCGGCAACCGCGTCGTTGACGGCGCACGTCTCGACGCCGCAGCGCCGCTCTCGAGCCATGCCGGCTCGGTGCCGGTGGGTGTGCCGTCGGCTCAAGCCGGGCGGCAACTCCGAACGCGGGCTGCTCGACGCCGGCCGTACGTCCGCCCGCATCGATCGGCCCAGCCTCTGGGCGGGTGGCTGCGATGACACCGTGCGGGCGGCCACGTCGGTACTGTCGGCTGGTCCACGAGCCGGCCGGCGTCGGGTACCGACCCGCCACGGACGACCTGTTCGTGTCCGGCGACGACAAGGACCGGATCTTCCAAATCCGGCCCGGGCCTGACGGCCGGCACGGGACGTCCGACGAAACGGTCACCTCCTTCTCCACGCGCGGGATCGGCAACAACCGTCCCGAGGACGGCGCCGTGGACCTGAAGTTCACCAGGGACGGCAATCTGCTGGTCATCGACGGCACCAACAAGGAGGTCTAGCTGTACGGGCCAGGAACCGACGGCGTCTTCAACGGGGTGGCCCCGGCGGGCGACGACACGGCGACGCACTTCGACGTTGAGCGGCACGGCGCGATGGACCCCGAGGGCATCGCCTACCGCGCGGGCCGGGACACCCTCCTCGTGCTGGACAGCCAGAGCAAGCAGGTCTACGAGATCGACCGGCAGGGAACGCTGCTCAACATCGTAAAGATCACCGCCGCGCAGCCGCGCGCGGCCGCCGGCATCGCCATGGCACCGGTGAGCGACGGCTCCAGCGCCTTGAACATGTACAGCGTCGACCGGGGCGTGGACAACTGGAACCGTCCGGACGAGAACGACGGGCGCTTCTACGGGATGGCCGTGACCTTCCCGCCCTTGACCGCCCCCCGCGGAGAACGGGGTCCAGTGGTGAATGCCGGTCCGGATGGTGCGGTGACGTTGCCGGATGCGGTGTCCTTGGCCGGGTCGGTGTCGATGACGGGCTGCCGGAGGGGTCGTCGGTGAGTGCGCCGTGGTCGGTGGTGAGCGGGCCGGGGACGGTTGACGTTCGCCGACGCCGACGCCGACGCCGACGCCGACGCCGGCGCGGCCGCGACGACGGCGACGTTCTCGGCGGCGGGGAGCTACGTGCTGCGGTTGACGGCGACCGATGGGGAGCTCCCGGCGCAGGACGAGGTGTCGGTGACCGTCTCGGAGGAGGCCCCGCCGCAAACCGGGACGGTCGAGGGCCCGCTCCGCCGTGCCAGCAATGACGTCGGTCATCCGATGACCCGGCGGGAACGCGCCCTCTGGTGGGCGTCGATGACCGTGGGCATCCTCGGTCTCGCGCTCTTCGCGCGGTTCTGGTTTGATCCCGCCCGGATCGAGGAGGCTTCGCCGCACGCGCTGCGGTGAGTGGTCGTCACACTGTTCGTCCTGCTCACGCTCGTCGTGTGGCACCGGATCGTCATGGACGGGCTCGGTAACGTGCTCAGCCGCCGCCTGCCCCGGTACACGCCCCCGCCGCCTCCCGAGCCCGGCCTGTGCGTCGCGTTCATCACCAACGTTCGTGCCCTCGAGCGAGCCGCTGTCCATGCTGGCCACGACGCTCGAGGCGATGCTCGCGGCGGAGTACCCGCACGACACCTGGGCGCTCGACGAGGGCGACGACCCGGACGCGCGGGAACTGTGCCGACAGCTCGGCGTGCGCCACTTCAGCCGGAAGGGCGTCGCCCGGTGGAACCAGCCGCAGGGCCGGTTCGCTGCGCGGACCAAGGGCGGCAACCACAACGCCTGGTACGAGGCCCACGGCCACGAGTACGACGTCGTCGCACAGATCGACACCGACTTCGTCGCCCGTCCGGACTTCCTGACCGCGACCCTCGGCTACTTCCGGGACGAGCGGACCGGCTGGGTGATCACTCCGCAGGTGTACGGCAACACCGACACCCTCGTCGCCCGCGGCGCGGCACAGCAGCAGTTCACCTTCTACGGCCCGCTTCTGCGGGGCATGAGCGCCCGCGGCATGGCCATGATGCTCGGCGCGAACCACGTCGCCCGGGTGGCGGCCCTGTGGTCGGTCGGCTGGTACGAGGGCCACATCACCGAGGACCTCGCCACCGGCATCAAGCTGCACGCCGCCGGATGGCGCAGCCACTACGTCCCGCGGACGCTGGCCGTCGGTGAGGGTCCGTCCACCTGGCTGGCGTACTTCAACCAGCAGGCACGCTGGGCCTACGGGTGCTTCGCGCTGCTGTTCCAGGTCACCCCGCGCCAGCTCGGGAAGCTGGGTGCGGGCCGAGGGGCGCTGTACCTGTGGCTGCGGCAGAACTACTTCAGCGGGGTGGCGTTCGTCCTCGGCGCGGCGCTCATCGCCTTCTACTTCGCGACCGGGATCGCGCCCGCCGCGATCCCGCTGCTCCCGCTGGTGGTCTGCTACGCGCCCTACCTGGTCTGGCGGCAGGCGCACACCTTCTGGTTGCAGCGCTTCAACGCGCGGCCGGAGCAGGAGAGCGGCTAGCTCTGGCCGGGACGGCTGGTCGGCACGGTGGTCCAGCCCGTGTACGCGCTGGCCCTGGCCTACGTCCCGGTGGGACGGCGGCTCGTCTTCAGGGTCACGCCCAAGGGCGTCGGCGGGGAGCGCCTCACCCCCCTGGCCGTGTTCCGGCAGCACCTGGTGCTCGCCGTCCTCATGGCGACCGCCATCGTGTGCGGAATCATCCTGGGTCACATGGGCTGGCCGATGATGGCGTGGGGCACGGCCATCGTGGTCGCGCTGGCCGCCGTGCCCTTCGCGGAACTGCCCAGCCGGGTCGCCGTCGCGATGGCGGGGCGTCGGTCGGCGCTCGGGACGGCGGGACGTCGCCGGGTCCGCTTCCAGGGCAACCGGGTTGTGCTGGCCGGCGGGCCGGACGCTGCTGCCGGGCAGGTGCCGCTGAACCACGTGGCCGTGCCGGTGCCGCAGGGGCCGGAGCGCGGCGTGGCGGCCCCGTCCGCAGTGGGCGAGCGGGCTCAGTCCGGCGCGTAGACCCGCACCCAGTCCACGAGCATGGTCGCGGTGCGGGGCGTGGATGCGTCCGGGGGGCCGGGTAGCCGGCCCCCCACCGCGACGTTGAGCAGTACGTACTGCGGGCTGTCGAACGGCCAGGCCCCGCCCTCGGGGACGTCGTCCCGGGTGACCGTGCCGGTGACGCGGCCGTCGATGGAGAAGGTGATCCGGTCGGCCGACCAGTCGGCGCCGTAGACGTGGATGTCCTCGGAGAGGGGTTCGTCGACGGGGGTGGCGATCGTCTGCAGCCAGTTGGTGCCGTCGGGAAGGGGGGCCGTGCACCGTCTGCAGGGCCTCACTGGCGTCGCCGATCGACTCGATGAGATCGATCTCGCCGCAGGCCGGCCAGCCGACCTCCTGGATGTCCTGCCCCAGGGTCCAGGCCGCGGGCCAGATCCCGGTTCCGGAGGGCACCCGGGCGCGGACCTCCATCCGACCGCGGTGCCAGGTTCGTTGCCCGAAGGTGGTGATCCGCGCCGACGTCCACCCCGGGTCCTCGACGGGCCCGGTGGCCCGGGCGGTGATGGCGAGGTGGCCCTCGCCGTCGAGCGCCACGTTCGCCGGGTCGTCGGTGTAGGTTTGGAGCTCGTCGTTGCCCCAGCCGCCTCCGCCGAGTTCAGGGGTCCAGACCTCCGGGTCCGGCGGGGCGCCCTCGGGACCGTTGAACTCCTCGGACCACAGCAGGGAGTTGTGCTCGGCACGGTCGGTGCCGCAGCCGGCCAGAGCCGTGACGAGGACGAGTACGCCGGTCACGGCCAGCACCGGCCCGGCTCTGCGCACCATGCCATGGTGCCAGCGGTGCTCCACGCCGGCACCTACGATCACGGCCAGTCGCTGTCGAGGTCCGCTCGCGCGGTCGGGTGATCCACAGCGCACCGGTGCGGGTGAGCACGGCGGGTGCCGCCCGGAAACCTCACTCGCGCCAGTGCCACCCGATCGGGCGAACGTCCGCCGCCCTCGCCCCTCGTTTGATCGCTGTGCGTGCGGGCCGACGGTCCGCCGGGCGTTCCGGCAGCTCGCCGTGCGGGGCAGTGTTGGAGAATGCGCGGCTGGTCTACGACCCGGACATGATCCCCACCGAGCAGGCGCCGGTCACGGTCGCTGCCTGGTGCCGGCAGCGGGCCCGCTGGGCGCAGGGTTGGCTGCAGGTCTCGATCGGCCCCTCGTCGGCTGCCTCCAGGCGCCGCAGCTGTCGCGTCGGCAGCGGTTGGGCGCGCTCGCGCCCCTCGGCTGGGGTGAGGTCTCGCCGTGGCTGACCCCTGGCGATCTGGCCGCTGCTCGCCTAGTCGTTCTGGCTCGACGACACTCCCGGCATTCCGCTCAACGTGTCGTAGATGCTGCTGGCGGTGGCGGTCACCTCCTCGGCCGGGCTGATGCATGACCTGGGTGGCCTACCGGACAACGCCGCTGGCGTACCGCGCGCCGGCCGGCAGTACGTGGCCTGCGCGCTGCTGTCGCAGCTCTGCTACGCGGAGCTGAAGAACGCGGTGGCGCCCGCCGCTGCCGCTGCGCCCGGGGTGCCGGCGACGGCGACGGCGGCCCCAGGGTAGGTCACGGTCGACGTGCGCACGTCCCCGGCGACGCCCAGCGCCTGGCTGTAGGTGTCGGCGTCCGGCTCGCCTCGCAGGAAGCGGCCCCTCTGGGCGAGTGCCTGAGCGGCGGCGGCAACCCTCCGGAGAAGAGAGCGAACGGTACGGTCCTCGGCATGGTGCGGGCGTCGGGTCGTTTCATGGGCGGCGGCGGAGACGCCCGAGTGCGGACACTGTTCGCCGCGATGATGCTTCTGGCCAGCCTTGCCGCTGTCCTAGTATCTACCAAACCGACGCTGGCCCTCGGCGGCGCGACGCTGGCGGCGGTCATTGCCATCTCGACGAGGCCCCGGATTGCCATTGCACTGTGGCTGGCTGTGACGTGCCTAGTCCCGTTTTGGTTGGGCACTGCACCAGTGTTCTACCTGCCACCGTCCACCATAATCGCCGTCTGCCTGGCGCTGGGGATCGTCGGCGCCCGCCGGCGACAGATCCATGCGGCGGACTGGGCAGTCGGCATCTTCCTGCTTCTGGCAGGCCTCGTCGTGGTGGCCGGCGGCGGCAGCCAGGGATCGCTCGCCGCGATGATCTTCCAGTGGGGCTTCGCGTACCTCGTGGCTCGCACGATCGCGGCGGCCGCCGGCGTGCAGTGGACCGCTGACTGGTTCGCCTGGTTGATGGTCGCTGTGGCCGCACTGGGCATAGTCGAGTACCTCTGGCAGTGGCACCCCTTCATGGACCTCGTCGGCCAGAGTTCGTCCGTGAACGGCCTGGCGGCCATCCAGTCGCGGGGCGGTATGGAGCGCAGCGAGTCGACGTTCGGTCACGCGATCGCTTTCGGCGCTGCGCTCGCTGCCGCCATACCGTTCGTCATGGTCATGCAGCGTGGCCGAAAGTGGCGGTTTCTCGCGCTGATGGTGATCTTTGGCGGGCTGCTCGCCGCGGCTAGCCGAGGGCCGTTCCTCGGCGCCGCGTTCACGATCGTCCTGGCGGTCTACGCGCTGAAAAAGCAGATCACCCGTGGCCAGCGCACTGCCTTCATCCTGCTATTTGCCGTGGGGGTGCTGACCGCCCTCCCGTTGGTGCAGAGCATTCAGGCGAGCGCAGGCCTCGATCTGGAACGCAGCACCGACTATCGCTTGTCTGTGTTCTCCCAGGTGGCAGGCGATCTCACGCTGTTCGGGCTCGCCGACTATGTGCGAATCACGGAAATCGGCTTCTTTTACCGCGGGTTCGCATCCGTCGACAACGCCTTCTTGGCGTCGGGCTTGCTCTACGGGGCGGTCGTGATGGCGTTCATGGTGGCCGCCGTCGTGATCGTTGTCTGGCGTTCCCTTGGGCGGCGGGCTACGCCGCCGGAACTTGCGCTCGCGGGTCAGCTGCCGCTTTTCCTCACCGTCGCGTTGATCTCCCAGTATGGGATCGTGATCTGGTTCCTCCTCGGGCTCGCTGTGACCTGGGTGCAGGGCCAACACGAGCAGGCCGCGACTGGGAACGGCCCTGCACGGAGGTGGTGCCGAGGTCGGCGTTCTGTCGAAATGCGTCCGGGGGGCGCTGCCCGGCCAGCGAGAACAGCACGGCGGCCCGGAGGTAGGGGGGACGCCGGCCATGAACTGTCCCGCCTCGGGTTCAGTGGAGGCTCGGAACTGACGCGGCGACGGTAGCCGCCGCGTCAGTTCCGAGCAGCTCAACGACCGCCCCCGCAAGACCCCTCTCTGGTTAGAACCAAACTCGACGCCACCCACCGGATCAGCCGGGCCGCTCATGCAACCCGAGAACACCAGCGCCATCAATACCGGAGGTCTTCACACGAACCCGGGGCGGGACACCAGCGAAGGGGGAACTCCAACGGCCTGGTCGGGTCGATGAGCCGCGTCGGCGGCTGCGGCGACAACGCAGCGGTGGCGTCTTCTCCGCCCTGCAGCAAAGATCGCCTTGGATCAACCGCGCTGGGCGACCCGACACGAGCCACGGCTGGCGATTATTGGTTTGGATCGGACAGACCTTCCCCGCCGACGCGGTCAACGGGGGTGGGTGGCCAGGCCGCGGCAGCGGCGACGTTGAGTGTCTCGTATTCAGTTGGCGCGAGACGGCCGAGGCGGCGTTGCCGCCAAGCGCCTGCTGCCTCCAGGGTTCGACTGGTGCCGGCATTCAGGAGGCACGTTTCGGCTCCGCCGGGACAGTCTTCGAGCGCCATGGACAGCGCCAGCAAGGAGTACGCGGGCGCGCGCTGCGACCGGGCACGTGGCGCATGCCCGTTTGCCTCATCGAGACATCCGACCGAGCGCTAGCAACTGCCGAAGATCGGAGCGCTCGAGTCGCACATAGGCCCACCAATCCAGACCAAGGCGCTTCACCCCATGGAAGTTCCAGGCAAGCGCCACCGCAGTGCCCGCCAGTGTCGCCAGGGATGCACCGACAGCCCCCATGGACGGAGCTAGGGCGAACAGCAGTCCCACGTTGACAATCAGGGCGATCGCAAGGCCAGCGCTCCTTAGACCCGGCCGCCCGGCGGCACTCAGGGCGACCCCAGCCAGGGAACCCGGATTGGTAAGGACTATTGCGACACTAAGGAGAACGAGGCTGGGCACAGCCGCCGTGAAGCCCGCCCCGAAGAGAAAGTATGTGATCGGGTAAGCCGCAATAAGCAAGCATCCACTGACCAGGCCGACAGCGAGAGTGGACACACGAGCAACGCGAGGAATGACATCGAGCCCGCTCTCCCCCCCCGACGCCCGCGTGAAGTACACCTCCCTTAGAATGTTAGTGATCACCGACGGGATTTCCGCTAAGGACACAGCGACTGCGTACAGCCCCAGTTCGGCGACGCCAGCCAGGGGCGCCATAACGCTTTGATCAAGGCGCAGAAGGAGCACGCCTCCTAGCGACCCGAGCCACACACGCCCCCCGTATGAGAACATCTGTCCAGCTGTAGCGACCTCGCGCCACTTCAGAGTTCTCGTGCGCGAGATGCGCAGCTGACCCAGCAGTGGGCAGTAAGCCAGGCCCGCGACAAGCGGAGTGGCCGCAATAACTAGGGCAGCACTAGTGGGAGATAGCCGTTCAGTTAACGACAGGAGGACAACAATTGCGAGCCGCGAAAGCCCGAGGATGAGTCGCTCTAACGCGATCAGGCGCCACCGCCCGAGTCCCGCGCCTATACCCCGCAGCACTCCCAATGCCAATGATGGGACCACAAATAAGGCACAGAGCCGGATGGTCCTACCCAGGGACACAGCATCGCCGGCCAGTGTCTCGGCCCCCATGAAGAGGATCGCGCTACTCACCGCCCCGGCGACAACTGCGACACCAGCGGCGACCGCAATAACGCGAACCGAGAGCAAGCGCTTCGCGGTATAATGAGTAAGACTTTCGGGTATACCCAAGGACGCAAGAGTTACAGCTAGGAGTAGTGGGGCAGTTGCGGCTGCGACATAACCTCGGCCATCTGGACCCAACGACCGAGCGAGAAGGACAGAGAGGACAAGTCCGGATAACGGAACGGCGACCTGCCCCAAGGTGGTCCAACCTATCGCTGCCCTGCGACTTAGAGTCGAGTTCATGAGTACGCGATGCCGGATGGATAGTGAATGCCACACAAAGGCAAATCGGCGGCTATAAGCCGCACCAACTCCTCCTCATACACCGCGGCGGCCTGGATGTCGTTCCCCGCCATCGCGACATTTCCGTGACTCAGAGCGAAATCCTGGGATGAGGGTATCCCAAGGTACTCTACAGACTCGCCGGTAGCTAACCCGAACCGGACTCCTGCCCTGACTCCGTGCGCATGGATCCAAAGATCGTCGGCGCGTGGGCACACAGTCATAAATCCATCTCCGGCGCTCCGCAACGCCTCCTGGAGTGTAGACGGGTAAAGGATCCCGCCGACCCCAGTGAGTATGTGAGCGAACGAAGTGCGACCATCGCGGACGAGATCCCACTCTGAATACGACCGCAGGCCCCCTTGTCCAACCAGGACGTGCTTGGCGCGAGTGCCGTAGGCGCTGTCAGCCCTCTCGGCTGCTGCACTTAATAGCACTCGAAGGAACCATCGGGGGTACATAACATCGTCGTCGATGGTGACCATCGGAAGCCGGAAGTCCGTAGCGCTCGCCACGTACGGATAGTACTTTTTGTGCGGCCCATAATCCTGACACGTTCGCACCTCGAGCCCCCTGCCAATGAGACGCTTAAGCGCACTGGGCAGCGGCCTACCGGTGGCAGTCTCCTCATCCAACCAAAGGATAACTCTTTGGGGCTTGATCGAGCCGCGGGCGATTGACTCGATCGCTAGAGAGACGACATCCAGTCTAGACGGCATCGTCGTCAGCGACAGAACTACTTCATCGGCACCCAGCAGTGGTCTGCAGGAGAATAGGTTCTGGACGCGCAACTCGGCGACCGTGAAGCGCAAGGCTAAGCTCGCACGAATGCGGGCCCACATTGCCCAACTTGCCCTTGCTACTCTGCTTGCAGACCGACCCCTGCTAGAAACCAGAGGACTCATCTCGCCACCGCTCCCTCAACGTACGCACAATGTCCTGCCGGACGTCCAAGGGCGTACCTGACGTCGATTGGATCTGGACGGCATAGGCAGACGCGGAGGATTGGCCGACCAAATCCGCAACACCCTCTCGAGAGAGCGCCGCGGTCTTCCAATATGAAACACAGAGGGAACTAGACGAGTTGTACACCCGACTTGGGTGCACTTGTGCGTACTCGCCGTAAAGGAAGCACTCCGAAAAGGAACGTTCGGAAGCGAGGATGTCCTGCCAACAGCGTTCGCTCGTGCCCGCGAGGTCGTCCAGCAGCATCCGCGTGAGCTCCGGGCTCCAGCTCACGAGTCCGCTTACGTAGTCGGTTCTTTCGTCGGCGTAGCCAAACCTCGATAGCCCGAGCAGCCTCCTGGCAACGGAGCGCCACCTATGCTGCTCAAGCATGCCCTCAGTAAGGCCGTCCGGCGCTGCGTATAGCCGCACGGCCTCTCCTACCTCCAGAGCTTCCTCCCGGATGTCCCTAAAGAAGCAGACGTCAGAGTCGACCAGAAGCGCAACCTTGCTGTCTATCGACGACGCGGCGGCCAGTTTCAGCAGCTGCTGGACTATCCAGCCACGAACTGGCATGTACGGGCGGCGGATATTGAGGTACTGCAGCTTTCTAAGCTTGGCGTTCGGCAATCGCCCGACGAGTCTTCTTAACGGTATCCAGTGGTCGGGGAGGAAATCTTCCGCCGTCCGAAGCACAAGCCGGTCCGACTTGATTCTCTCGAAGAGCGGTAGATCGACCCTTGGAACAATCGCCATGTGCAACGCACCAGCATTCACGTGGGTCCGAACTGAGTCGTGCAGATGACGGAACAGTTCGAAATCCGGCGCGTACGTTGGGGTTATCAGAGTCATGGTCATGATTGGCCGACCTCCCGCAACCATTGATCCGCGGCCGCGCGTCCGTGAAGCCGAGGCAGTGAGCTGAGCACCATTGTTTGATCCGCACTCCCGTCGCAGGCCGTGAGCATGGCTGCTACGAGCTCCTGCACCGAGGCTGCTTCCCGCACTATTACGTGCCCATGGTCTCGCAGCCAGTCCGCGAGCCCCGTACCCCCGGTGGCAATGATGCGACACCCATGAGCCAACCCTTCGGTGATAGGTAGACCTACCTGCTCGGTCCAATAGTTACTGGGCTGCGAGGGGAGGACGAGGATTTGAGCGCTCCGTAGCTGCTCGTGAATGATAAGCGGGGGCGGATCCACGAATAGCTCGACAGCAGCAGACGCATGCGCCCACTTCTGGACTGCGGGAAGGAGGGGCCCTTTACCCACCACTGCCAGCGACGCCTCTGCCACTCGCGAAGACACGGCCTGCCACGCCTCCATAAGTTGCAGGATCCCCTTGCGCTCCTCGAGATGCGCCAAGTAAAGGAACCGGGTCGCCACAGACGGCCGTGCAACCGTCACGCATTCGCAGGGGTGCGGCAGGTGCCATATGATGCGATATTCCATCGCTTCGAGTGCTTGCCGAGCATAGTGCCAGTAGTGGTCAAATGACGCGCTCGTCCCGAACGCGACACGGTCAGCACGCCGGACCATCGAAGTAAGCACCCGCCCGTACACCTGCGTAGCCACAGAGGCAGGCACACGCAGCCGGAGGGCCAAGGCCCGTCCCATGTCGTGGTTTTCAATCGCATAGAAGGTGACAGCAGGTGGTGTCCTGCCAAGACGCTGAACGAGCTTGATCGTGACAAGGATCGCGGCTAGTCGGGGCCATAGCGCGATTGTGGCTGGCTCGTTGATCTCAATGCTACGCGGCTGCCCCCTCAGAAGCATAAGGATTAACATTGCGCAGCTTACCTGTACGGCTTCGCCCGATTGCCCCGGCACTGGGCGATCGTAGCTAGCTTTTGAGTAGAGAAGCAGGCCGTTGGAAGTTGACGAATGCGACGGTTCCAAGTGCGCCCGCCGTGCTGTGTGATAGATACGCCAGTGCTCACCTTTATGGGCCGAGGCGCTTCGCATCGCTGACGTTGCGCTCACTTTACTCACTGGCCTCCTTGTGGGATCGTTCCGCTTCAGTATGTATCCACGTCCCTTTGTGCGCCGCACCTACTGCGAGCTACAAGCGCACTCGTCCGCCCGGGATGCCTGACGCCCGAGTCCGGCTATCGTCCCTCTCAGCAGGGCCATGAGATTGGTCGCCCTAGTGGCATCATGCCGACAGATACTGGCGGCGGCCCGCAAAGTATAGGCAATGGTTGAAGGCAGGAGCCTACGACGTGAACACCCCTGCCCTCGCCAGACGAGGAGCCGATTGCGCGCCTGATAATGGTGGAAAAGCGGAGAGCGGCCGACATCTGACGAGCTTTTCCCCTCGTCATGGCAGGCGTACAGCGTTGAGACCACGCCCATGCGTAAACCCAGGCGTCGGGCCGAGAGGGATAGCTCCACATCCTCCCAGTACATGAACAACCCCTCATTAAGGGGAAGTAGATGCGCGCGCGAGTTCGGCGATAAGGCCAGCACGCATCCTGAGACGAAGTGTGTGGATCGAATACCCCTAACGCCGCGGCTGGGGAGGCGGCCATAGCGATCGTGCCGGATAGCACGCAGGCCGCGATCGTACGAACCGCCGGCAAACCACACGGTCCCGTCTGGCCGCGTGATCGTCGGGGAGAGGATGTCGAAAGGTTCGGCGCACAGCAGTGCGTGAAGTTCCCTCAGGGTTTCGGCGCTTATTGACACATCCGGGTTGCAAAGAATTATGGCTTGAGAATCAGTTATGTGCCTGTTCGCAAGGTTCACACCTGCGGCGAAACCGTCATTGCGATCCGCATGAAGTACCAGGCAGGGCAGTTCGCTCCAAATCCTGTCACTTCTGGCGGTGGGATCATTATTTACGACGACAACGTCGACGCTGTCGGTTAAGCCGGCGACGAGTTGCTTGACAAGGTCTTGGGTGCGATAGCTAACGATGACGACAGTGGCGCCCGCTATCCGGCATAGCGCTTCAGTCATGTGCTCGTCGCTTTAGCAAGACGTAGGGAGCTATCCCCGTGAGAGCAATCGCTGCGCAGTCGAGCAGATAACGCGTCGCAAGCCGCCTAGGCTCTTGTGCGAGCCGAAAGAGCCACTCGGCCTTCAAGCGTGCGACCCAATCAGGACTTCGGCGCTTCCGCCCCGTCACCATGTCGATAGCTCCCCCTACCCCAATGATAAGCCCCGGCACCGCCAGCCTCCGGAGAGATGCGGCGAGCAGTTCACCGTTCGGTGGGGATACGGCCACGAAAGTGACTTGCGGGTTGGCCCGCTTCAGGTCTTCACTAAGGGTTAGCGCCGCCCAATCTTCCCATCTGCCATGATCGCGGAGTACGACCGAATGCCCCGCCCGCAACATGAGTTTTTCGAACGCGTCTCCTGCCTCCCTAGTCGCGCCGATTAGGGCGACGCGCAGCCGAGCGGGAGGCTTCGTGGCAACTTGGAACACATAGTCGGCTCCAGTGACTCGCGTGAGGTGGTGCGCATCGCCTTGAAGGGCTGTCCGAATAGGCCAGCCGTCGGCGGTTACGACATCGGCTTCGTTGAGCGCTCGAAGGAAGCTGGCATTCTTGTTGGCGAGGTATATGTGATGCAGGTTCACAGTTTGGACGCGTCGGGGGACAGTGTCATCACCGCCTACAAGAGCATGTAGTGAAGCCATGTCGTGAATAAGGCGTCCGGGCAAAGAGTCGAGTATCGATGCGGTGCAGCGCCGCCGCGAGCGGATGGATTCAAGAATTCGGATGGGTGTTTTCACGTCGTCGGCGTCAGCGAAACGATCGCTTCGACCACCTCGTCCGGGGAGTCAGCCGGGATGATTCGACCCTCGACTCCAGCGGCTGCCGCGAGCGCCCGCGGAGCGATTACGACTTTAGCGTGCTCGAGTGCCTCCAGCATCTTAACGCTCACACCACTTTCGCCGGTTCCGAATCGCGGCACGACCACTACATCGACTGCATCATAGAAGCTCGACACGGTCGCCACAACGCCGAGGCCTACAACTGAGTCATAGTGGCTCATATCTTCGCTGCCCGCTCCAGCTATCACTACGCGAGGTGCGGCCGTGCCCATGCGCTCCTTGAGTCGAGGGAGAACCTCGTCGAGCAACGAACCTACAGCCCTGCGGTTAGGAGGCCAATCAAGCTTGCCAATGAACCCAATCGTTGATGCCTGCCGCGGCGTTCGGGTGCGCGAACTAGAGTAATGGTGGAGCGGCACCGGAAGGTGGTCGGCAGCAACACCCCACGCCTGGAGTCTGATGACATCGTGCCGCGATAGCGCCAGCACACGCCCCGGACGCTTCACCAGTCGACGTTCCAACCGCTCCAGTCTCCTGGTATCGCGCATGAGTCGCAATACACGTGGGCTGTACTCCTGGGACAGTTGGGAATCTAGGTTGTGCGCGACGTGCACGTCAACCTCGACATTAGCGACACTCGACAATAGGAGGGCGGGCCACTGACTCGTTATGAGCGTGTCGTACTGATCGATATGAGCGCGCAATCGCCTTGCGAGTGCAGTCCAGCCTGGGGCGTGGGTGAACTTCGCTGCCAAGTATGGCTCGCCAGTCCGAAGCATTCGAACGCCCGTGGCTGCTAAGCTGCGCGGGCGTCTACGCACCGACAATGGGATGTCGCCTTGATCTCCGTCAACGACGGCCATGACGCGAACCTGACTTACGGCACGAATCTGCTCTAAAATCCGAGTGTCTACCCAGGCGGCCCCCCCTCGGCAGGCATCGCCGGGACTGTAGGTCGTCAGATAAAGCACGCGCCCCTGCGCCAAGGCGAGCAGTTGCGCGAGTTGGTTGCTGCCATTCACGTGGAACTCCAAGAGGTGCGTAGGCGTCGACATGGTACTGGGCGTCTGGGCTACTGGTGGTAACCATGCCGTCTCGTTGATATGTCGGAGCGCCTGGTCGACGCTATCCGGGAGCTCAGGCCGTTCGACTGGGATAAGCGCCTCGACGGAGATGCGCGGTTGTGAGCAGACACAGAAGGACGCCAGGGTATGCATAAGGTCTCCACCCGCAGGCCTCCGAAGGGGGCGGCAGAAGCCAGCACCTTTTGGAATCTAGTAGCGACGGCGAATCTTCTCCTGAAGGCCGCTTGGAAGCGCCCTAAAGCTCCTCCGCAAGATGCGCCGCATCGCATACTTACTCGCCAAGACCCACAGGCGCCCTACGAAGAATGGTCGGAGTCTGCGTCCTGGCGGGGCGTATAGGAAGGTGTCGGTCGAGGCAAGGTTGGCTGGAATACGCCAGTATCCGAGCGCGCGGAGCGTCGCGTAGGTCTCATCTGACCCAGATCGCGCCTCGGCAATTATATAGGGGCTGCAGCGCTGTATCGTTGCAATGGATCCTGTTACCACCTCCGCCTCGCTCCCCTCCACGTCAATCTTGATGAGGGCGCACTCTTCAAGGCGGAGATCGTCGAGCGGGATGATCTCAACCTTTCCGTCTTCTTGCTGTTGCACTGCGACTGCCCCCATGTTTCCGTCGATTAGGTTCTGCAAAGAACCTCGACCATTTCGTCTACCGAGAGCCACGCCTTTTACGTGCACCAGGGCCTCTAGGTGATTGAGGGCTATGTTTCTCTCGAGATAGCCACGCGTGGCCTCGTTCGGCTCGAACGCGGTAACCCGGCGACCGCTAAGTCCCCAGTACGTCGTGTGGTTGCCGATATTGGCTCCGACGTCCAGAATGTGGTCCCCCGGCGCGGTAAGCGCGACAACTGCTGCCAGGAGCTCGTGCTCATACGGCCGTGACGTGGCAGCAATACTATTGGCGATGTGGTCATTGGCCGGGATGGCGAGCTGGTAGCCGCCCCAAGGCGACTGGACCTCTACTAGGTCTGGCGGCGTCATGGGGCAACCCTACGGGGCCATCCAGCATGTATCTCAGGACCGATGCCCCGGTCGTGGGGCGGTGCGCGGGGTCAAGCCCGGTGGCGTGGTGTCCCGCCCCGGGTGTGATGGAGGCTCTCAATCCACGTGAGGATGAGATTCATGGCGACACCGAGGAAGTACCCCGACGAGCTTCGGGAGCGGGCGACCCGGATGGCGGTCGAGGCGCGGCGTGATCCGGCGACCCGGACGGGGGCGTTAAGGCGGATCGGCGAGCAACTGGGCATCAACCCGGAGACGCTGCGAAACTGGATGTTTCAGGCCGAGATCGACGAGGGCCACCGGCCGGGCACCACGACCGATGACGCCACCCGGCTGGCCGAACTCGAACGCGAGGTTCGCGAGCTGCGCCGAGCGAAGGCGATCTTGAAGAGCGCGTCGGCTTTCTTCGCGTCAATGCCAGCATGAGAGGAGCCCGGCGGGGCTCGCTCGTTTCTTCGCTGCCCCGGCTGCGTCCGGTGGCTTGTCCAGCGATGTGCGGCCCCGCCGGGCTCCCGCCCGGTGGCTGCGCGGCTTGATAGGAGCCTGCTCTCCGCTCGATTGAGGCGTGCCGCGCCCCCGGTGCTCGACCGGTCCATCAAGCCGCAGGGTCACGTCACCGCCGAGGTCGTGCTCAGCGAGCGGCCGGCCGAGGCCGAGGACCGCGCGGTCCCAGGGCACTGGGAGGGCGACCTCATCATCGGCCTGAACCGGTCCGCGATCGGCACCGTCGTGGAGCGCACCAGCCGCTACACGCTGCTGGTCCACCTGCCGCGCCTGCCCGGGCACGGCCTCGTCCCGCCGGTCAAGAACGGGCCTCCGCTCGGCGGCTACGGCGCAATTGCGATGAAGGACGCCCTCACCACGACGATAAGCACGATGCCGGCGGACTTGCTGCGGTCGCTGACCTGGGACCGTGGCAAGGAGCTGTCCGCACACGCGCAGTTCAAGGTCGACACCGGCATCGCCGTCTACTTCGCCGACCCGCACTCACCCTGGCAGCGCGGCACGAACGAGAACACCAACGGCCTGCTGCGCCAGTACTTCCCCAAGGGCACCGACCTGTCCCGCTGGACCTTGCAGGACCTTCTCGCCGTCCAGGCCGCGGTCAACAGCAGGCCCGGAAGGTCCTCGACTGGAAGACCCCTGCAGAGGTCCTGGCGAACACCTACGCTCACCGCACCAGGTAGGTGTTGCAACCACCGGTTGAGGCCAGGCAGTACGTCGCCGTGCGGTACACCCAGCGCCTGGCCGAGGCCGGCGCGGTCGCCTCGGTCGGCTCTACCGGTGACAGCTACGACAACGCACTGGCCGAGGCCTTCAACTCGCTGTTAAGGCCGAACTGGTGCGCAACAAGGGTCCGTGGAAGGGCATCGACGACCTGGAGATCGCCGTCGCCGAGTACATCGACTGGTGCAACCACCGACGCCTGCACGGCGAGATCGGCCTGATCCCACCGGCCGAGCACCAGGACACCGGCACAACACCGCGGCGGCTACCGTCGCCGCGTTAGTTCCGAGCCTCCACTGAACCCGAGGCGGCACAGATGGCCGTGTACACCTAGCGGCGATTCCAGACTCCCGCGCGACTGGTTGTACGCTAGGTCAGTACGCAGGAACGCTCAGTTCAGCCATGGACGGCGCTCGCCCCCTCTGCTCCGCCTGATTGTGAGGCCCGGCCCGTGGAACTGAAGGACGTCGTCCAAGCGCTGCGCACCGGTTGGTGGCTGCTCCTCGTGGGTTGTTTGCTGGGGCTCGCTGCGGCGGGTGTCGTGACCTGGCAGACCACGCCGCTCTACTCATCGAGCACCCAGTTGTTCGTCTCGACGATCGGCACCGACGACACCTCGACGGCCTACCAGGGCAACCTCTTCTCCCAGCAGCGGGTCACCTCCTACGTGCAGCTGCTCACCGGTGAGCAGGTCGCCGGCCGGGTCGTCGAGGAGCTGCAGCTGGAGGAGTCGCCGGGCGAGCTGGCGGAGTCGGTCTCGGCCGGCGCCATCTCCGACACCGTCCTGCTCGACGTCACCGTGACCCGCCCGTCGGCGACCGAGGCCCGCGACATCGCTGCGGTCATCGGTGAGCAGTTCACCGACCTGGTCACCGAGCTCGAGACACCTGAGGGCGCAAGTGCCTCGACGGTGAAGGTGACGGTCACCGAGGTGCCGAAGGTGGCCGAAGCCCCGACGACTCCTCAGCCGATGCGGAACCTCGCCCTCGGCGGCCTGGCCGGCCTGCTGGTCGGGGCCGGTGCGGCGATCGGCCGCGAGCGGCTCGACAACACGGTGAAGACCGCCGACGACGTGAGCCGGCTCGCCGGGGCGGGGCTCGTCGGTGCCCTGGTCGAGGACCCCGCGCTCAGCGAGCGGCACGTCGCCGAGGACGAGGACGGTTACTCGGAGACGGGAGAGGCATACCGGCAGATCCGGACAAACCTGCAGTTCCTCGACGTCGACGACCCGGCCCGCACCATCGTCATCACCAGCTCACTCCCAGGCGAGGGCAAGACGACCGTCGCAGTCAACCTCGCGGTCGTCCTCGCTCAGTCCGGCGCACGGGTAGCCCTCATCGAGGGCGACCTGCGTCGGCCGCGGGTCACCCGGTACCTCGGCATGATCAGTGGTGCTGGCCTGTCCAACGTGCTCGCCGGTAATGCGGATTACCACGAGCTCACCCAGCCCTTCCGGGACGGAAAGCTGACCGTCCTCGCGGCCGGTCCGATGCCACCCAATCCCAGTGAGATGCTGGGGTCGAAGCAGATGCGCATGCTGCTGGCGCAGGCGCGGCAGGAGAACGACTACGTCCTCGTCGACGCCCCTCCGCTGCTGCCGGTCACCGACGCCGCCGTGCTCTCCGTCGCCGCGGACGGGGCGATCATCGTCGCCCGGCACGGCGTCACCACCAAGGCGCAGCTGGAGCAGGCTGCGGCCAACCTGCACCGGATCGACGCCAAGCTGCTCGGCGTGGTGCTCAACCGGATTCCGCCGAAGGTGGCCGGGGGGTACGGGTATGGGTACGGCTACAGCTACGACGCCCGCCCCGAGCTGGGCGCCGAGGCGCGCGACAAGGACGGGCGGCAGAAACTCACCACCCACACCACCTCGATGCCGGCCGTCCGGGACGCCACGGCACCGCCGATGCGGGAGCGCCCAAAGCCTCCCGCGCCCAAGCACAGCCGCTGAAAGTTTCCGCCTGCGGGCACCTGCGCAACGGCCCACCGCCCTCTCGGCGGTGGGCCGTTCGGCTTGTGGGGCCGGTCTCGGCCCCAGGCGACCGCAGGTGACTCCGGCCGGACGGGCAGCGGATCAGGTCGTCGCCTCGAGGGCCTGCTCGACGGCCGGTGCGATGCGCTCAGCGAGGTACCGGTGGCCGGCGTCCGTGGGGGAGATGCCGTCGGCCGCGATGAGGCCGGACGGCGCGGCGAACCAGTCATCGGCCAACGGGTCGACGAACGTGGCGCCGGCAGCGATCGCGGCATCCTCCACGGCGTCGCGCAGCAGATAGAGGTCCGCCGGAACGGCAGCGCTGCTCCACGCCGGCCCGACGACCACCAGCTCCGTGTCCGCTGCGGCCGTGCGGATCGAGGCGAAGGCTTCGGCTGCACCGGCCCCGACGGCGGCCGAGGAGCTGCCCAGGTCGTTGCGGCTGCCGAAGACGACCGTCACGTCCGCCTCCGGCACCGGGCTGGCGGCCGCGATGTCGGCGAAATCCTGTCCCGTGACGCCGGCTCGTGCGAAGCCGGCCATCGACACGGCGTTGAGCTGCAGGTCCGCGCCGGACCGCTCGGCCACCAGTGCCGGCCAGCCGGCGGCACCCCGGCCACCCAGGTCGGACCCGGTGGAGTAGCCGTCGCCGTAGACGGCCAGAACCGGGGGCTCCTCGGTCGACGCAGGAGCAGGGGATGCCGCGCCATCCGACGGCGTGTCCGGTGAGACCTCGGACGCCTGCCCCGCAGGCGCCGACCGGCCGGCGAACGGGTCCTCGGGCGCCGGCCGCAGCGCCAGGTAGGTGAGCAGCGCCGCGTTCACCACGACGAGCGCTACGAGGGTGATGATGCCCCAGCGAGGGGGGCGCTCCAGACCCAGCACGTTCCGACTTTACGGTGCCGGAGCGACGCGCCCCGGTCAGCGACGAACCGGCCGGCGCATTCCGTGACCGGCTCGTTGCTCCCGGAGCCTTCGGGCTGCTCAGCGAGTGCGTGGGCGAGCCAGCTCTCGAAGGTCGGGGAGCTGCCGCATGGCGGGACGGGGCGACCACTGCTGACCGGCAGCGCCCTCGGCGAAGAGGATGTCGGCCAGCGGCCGGAGCTTGCGGGCGATGCGCGCGCCGACCTCCTTGTGCACGGAACCCGAGTGGCCGATCGGGTCGTTCACGTCGTCGGCCTCGATGCTCATGCGGTGCGCCCGGCCAGCGTTGAGTCGCACGGCCAGCTCCCGCGCCCGCGTGTGCAGCGGCAGCTCCGTCAGGCCGCGCAGGTCGGCCGTCTGGAGCAGATCGGCCGCCTCGGGCAGGGTGAAGGTGTGCCGGAGCGCGCGCGGTGCGTCGGCGAGCACCAGGCGACGCTGCCGACGCGTCATGGTGAGCACCAGGTCGGCGTGGGTGGCCATCTCCGGCACGAGCGTTCGCGCGGCGAAGCCGCTCGGGTCGCCACCGAGACCGGTGAGGGCTGCGGCGCTCCGCTTGTCCATGGCACGGCCGTCGAGCGCGTCGGTACCGGCGCTGGCGATGTAGACATTTGCCGCAACGGACCCGAGTCGCTGGTCAGCCCAGGCGGTGGCCAGCCGCTCCGCCAGCGGCGAACGGCAGATGTTGCCCGTGCAGACGAAGAGGAGGCGCATATCGCGACTGTATGGAGACAGAACGTGACAGTGGCGCAGGCGCGCGTCGACGCGCTTCTGGTGAGAAGGATGTGACGCCCGGAAGAGGTGAGGTCGTCGGTGTCGCCGCAGACTGGGCGGGTGCCCTCGGAGCATCCGCCGCCCCGCCCCTTCACCGTCCTCTTCGTCTGCACGGGGAACGTGTGCCGCTCTGCGCTGGCCGAGCAGCTGGGTCGCGCCTACCTGGACGACGCCCTGGGCGCGGAGGGTGTCACGGTCCGGCTGGTCAGCGCCGGCACGCAGGCCGTGGTGGGTGCGGGTATGCACCCCGACACCGGCCTGGTGCTGCGCGGCCTCGGTGGCGACCCGGCCGGCTTCCGGGCGCAGCAGTTGCACGGCGGGTTGGTCGCCGAGGCGGATCTCGTGCTGGTCATGACCCGCCGGCACCGGGACGCCGTCCTCGGGCTGGAGCCCCGGGTGCTGACCCGCACCTTCCTCCTCCGCGAGGCGGCCGGCCTGGTCGGCGGGCGCGACCCCGGAGAGGTGGCGTCGGGAGATGCGGTCGAGCGGCTCCGGACGTGGGTGGCGGCCATGGCGGCCGCGCGCGGCCGCCGGGCGACGCGCCGAGCTGACGACATCCCCGACCCGATCGGCCGATCGATCGAGGTGCACCAGGAGGTGGGGGAGCAGATCAGCGGAGCGCTGGTGCCGGTGCTGGCGCGCATCGCGGAGCTGGTCGCGACGGAGGCCGTCGGGGCGTCCGGAGCGTAAGACCTGCCCTCAGCGGGGGACGTCCGGCAGCGCCTGCTCGGCGAACTCGTCGGCGTTCGGCGCCAGGGAGTCCGTGCGGAGGTAGCCCCACAGGCGGTCGGCCGACGTGTGGTCGAGGTAGACGACGCTCGCCGCGCCCTCCTGCCCGGTCCCCAGCACGGGAACGGTGAAGAAGTCCACTGCCTCCGGGGTGATGCCCCGCAGGGAGTACGCCAGGTTCAGCAGCTCGGTGTTGCCGAGGCCGTCGTCGACGGCCACGGCGTCCGTGACGGTCAGCAGGGCGCTGTCGAGCTTGGCGGGATCGCCGAACGTGTTCGAGCTGAACAGTTGGCCGAACATCGACTTCAGGTACTGCTGCTGCCGGCGCACGCGGTCGAAGTCGCCGCCGGTCAGGCCGTAGCGCTGCCCGAGATACCAGCGCGCCTGGTCCCCGTCGAGGTGGTTGACGCCCGCCGTGAAGGTGTACGGGCCGTTCGTCGTCGTCTCGGCCACGACGACGTCCACCCCGCCCAGGTCGTCGGTGACCTGGATGAGGCCTTCGAAGTCGATCGCGGCGTAGTGGTCGATGCGCACGCCGGTCAACTGCTCGACGGTCTGGATCAGGAGCGTGGGGCCGCCGAAGGCATACGCGGCATTGATCTTGTTCATCCCGTGGTCGGGGATCTCCACCCAGCTGTCCCGGGGGATCGAGATGACCTGGGCGTGCGTCCGGTCACCGGTGAAGCGGGCGATCATGATCGCGTCGGCCCGGCCGCCCTCGGCGATGCCCTCGTCCGACGTCGCCCGGGTGTCCGAACCCATGAGCAGGAAGGTGACCGGCGTTCCCGCGGCGGTCTGAGCCGGCGCGGGGCGAGTTACCTCCTCGAGGTCGGCGAACACGTCGCCGACCCGGTCGATGTTGCCGCCGTACCGGCTGGTCAGGTACCAGAAGCCACCACCGATGAGGAGCGCGAGAACCAGGCCGAGCACGCCCAGGGAGATCAGCAGCCGGCGCAGTCGGCGGCGTGGGCGCTCGGGCCCCGACGGCGTCTCGTCACGGTCCGGACCCTCCTCGTCGACCTGGTCCCGGAGGAGCAACCGCTCGGCGCGGGCACGCGCCAGCTCGGCGTCGGTGCGCCCGTCGCCGATGCGGCGTGTGTCGTCGTCCACAAGGTCCCCCGTTGTCGTGCCCGGCCGAGGTTACGACCATCCGTGTCGACCACGGGCGGTGCAGGCGCCACGCCGGGCGGGCAGGCACATCGGGGCGCATGGGGCGGACGAGCAGACTTCCCCGCCCGGCGGGCCGGCCAGCGCCCCGCTCCCGGGCGGGAACACCACGTCGGCTCGCGCTCTGTCTGTGACCGGCTCCTGGGTGGTGGCTCTCCCGGCGGTGGCTGCAGCCGCCCCGGACCACGTAGCGTGCTCCCCCGGACAGCAGCGTTCGGCCGGCTGACCGACCTCGCACCTCTCGGGCTGGAGCACTGCATGAAGATCTCGGTCGTCGGTTGCGGCTATCTCGGTGCCGTCCACGCGGCCTCGATGGCCGAGCTGGGTCACGAGGTCGTCGGCATCGACGTCGACGAGCGCAAGATCGCCTCGCTGTCGGACGCGAAGGCGCCGTTCTACGAACCCGGCTTCGAGGAGTTGCTCGAGCGCACCCTCGCGACCGGACGGCTCCGCTTCAGCACGGACGTCGGTGATGCAGCCGGTGCCGTGGTGCACTTCCTGTGCGTGGGCACGCCGCAGAAGCGCGGCGAGTACGCCGCTGACCTGCGCTACGTCGAAGCGGCCACCGAGTCGCTGATCGGTGTGCTGGGCGTCGGGGAGCTGGTGGCGGGCAAGTCGACGGTTCCGGTGGGCACCGCCGCGCGGCTGGCCGAGCTGGTGGCGGGCAAGGTGCCGGGGGCGCTGCTGGCGTGGAACCCGGAGTTCCTCCGCGAGGGGTTCGCGGTGCAGGACACCCTGCACCCGGACCGGCTGGTCTACGGGCTGCCGGCCGGGCAGGACGGCGAGACGGCGCGGAGGCTGCTCGATGAGGTGTACGCGCCGATCGTGGCCCGGGGGACCCCGCAGGTGGTCAGCGACTACGCGACCGCGGAGATGGTGAAGACGGCGGCGAACTCGTTCCTGGCCACGAAGATCTCCTTCATCAACGCGATGGCCGAGCTGTGCGAGGCCACCGGTGCCGACGTCAAGCAGCTGGCCGACGCGATCGGCTACGACGACCGGATCGGCCGCAAGTTCCTCAACGCCGGCCTCGGCTTCGGCGGGGGGTGCCTGCCCAAGGACATCCGCGCGTTCATGGCCCGGGCCGGCGAGCTGGGCGCGGATCAGGCGCTGACGTTCCTCCGCGAGGTCGACAACATCAACATGCGGCGGCGGATCCGCATGGTGGAGCTGGCCCGGGAGGTCTGCGACGGGTCGCTGCTGGGCAAGCGGGTGGCGGTGCTGGGGGCGGCGTTCAAGCCCGACAGCGATGACATCCGCGATTCCCCGGCGCTGAACGTGGCCGCCCAGCTGCAGCTGCAGGGCGCCGTCGTGCGGGTTACCGATCCGGCCGCGGTGGAGAACAGCCGTCGGCTGTGGCCGCAGCTGGAGTACGCGGACACCGCCGAAGAGGCGGCGGAGCGGGCCGACGCCGTGCTGGTGCTGACCGAGTGGGCGCAGTACCGGGAGCTCGACCCGGTCGCCTTCGGCACGGTTGTCCGACAGAAGCGGGTGCTCGACGGGCGCAACGCGCTGGACCGGGAGCGGTGGACCGCCGCCGGCTGGACCTACCGCGCCCTCGGCCGCCGCGCCGGCTGAGTCCGCCGCCGAGCGGCGTGGCAGCTTCGCCGGGAGCGCGTCGCGGTCGAGGACGATCCGGCGGCGAGGTGAGCGCGGCCGTGACGCACCTTCCCTGAGCGCCTCGTGCGTCACTCCGCCACCACGGTCAACCCTGACCACACCCGTCCCCGTGGTCGCCTGGACCTGACGAGATCGGCCGCCGTGATTGTGGAGTCCTGTGGTCGAGACTCGTCGGTCCGCAAACCTAGGGTCGGGGCGTGCTCACCCACGTCGTCTGCCCGGGCACCGCGCGCCCCTCGCTGTCGCTGCCCGGCCGGCCGTGGTCCGCCCGATGAGCCGACCGGTGCAGGAGGAGGCAACGCCCGTCGTTCCCGCGCCTCGGGGGGCTCGCCAGCAGGGTCGTCCCCCGATCGGGCGACGGACGTCACATTCCGTGCCGGCATCCGCGTCGGTAACGTCCGGTACCGCAAGAGGATGGCGGAGCGGCGACGGCACCGAGCAGGGCGCCGCCGAGATCCATCTGGTCGGCGCCCGGCAGGCGGGTGTTCGTGGAGGGCGCCGACAGCGGGGGCTGGGGAACATGGTCTCGACGACCGAGGACGTCGTCCGCTCTCCGCGGAGTGACGGACGGGTCCGCCCCGCCCCGTCCCCGCTGCGGCCGGTCCGCGAGCACCACGGTGCGGACCGCCGCAGGTGGCGTTCCCGGTATGTCGTCTCGGTGGTCCTGGGCGACGCCGGCTGCGCCCTGGTGGGTGGCCTCATGGGTCTGTTCGCCCGCTTCGGCGGGGACGCGGTGGCGATCTCGAGCGCCGGCCCGGAGCAGGCGGTGGCCGTCGTCGCCGCCATGCCGTTCGTGTGGGTGCTGGCCATGTTCCTGGGCCGGGCCTACGAGCAGCGCTACCTGTGGGTGGGTGCGGACGAGTTCCGCCGGGTGGCGATGGCCGGCGTGGGCGTCATGGCCGCGTTCGGCACCACCAGCTGGGCGCTGAAGTGGGACGTCGCCCGCGGGTTCGTGGTGGTGGCCCTCCCGATGGCCGCGCTCCTCACCCTGCTCCAGCGCTACGCCCGCCGGCAGGCCCTGCACCGGCAGCGCGGCCGGGGCCGCTGCCAGCAGACGACGCTGGTCGTGGGGCACCGCAGTGGCGTGGCGGCCCTGCACGAGCTCGTCGACGCCAGCCGCTACCACGGCCTCCGCATCGTCGGGTGCTGCCTGCCCGCCGCGGCCGGGTCCCGGGAGCAGGACTTCGACGGACTGCCGGTGCTCGGCTCGCTGGACGACGTCATCGACGTCGTCCACCGGTACGGGATCGACACCGTGGCCGTGCTGCCCAGCCCCGAGCTGGAGGGGCCGGCGCTGCGGCGCCTGGGCTGGGACCTCGAGCAGACGGAGGCGGAGCTCCTGCTCGCCCCGGCCGTCACCGAGTTCGCCGGACCCCGGGTGGCGATCCGGCCCGTGGCGGGCCTGCCGCTCCTGCACGTCGAACGCCCCGAGCTCACCGGCCCCCGGCGGATGGCCAAGGCCACCTTCGACGTCACGGCGGCGGCGATCGGCCTGGTGCTGCTGCTCCCCGTTCTCCTGGGCATCGCCGCGGCGGTCGGCCTGACCAGCCGGGGGCCGGTCCTCTACAAGCAGGAGCGGGTGGGCCGGGACGGTCGGATTTTCCGGATGCTGAAGTTCCGATCCATGGTGGTCGATGCCGAGCAGCGCCTCGCCGAGCTGCAGGCGAACAGCGACGGCAACGGGGTGCTGTTCAAGATGAGGGACGATCCGCGGGTGACCCGGGTGGGACGCGTCCTCCGTCGCTACTCCCTGGACGAGTTGCCGCAGCTGGTCAACGTCCTGTGCGGGCAGATGTCCCTCGTCGGCCCGCGGCCCCCCCTGTCGCACGAGACCGACCGCTACGGCTTCGACATGCACCGCCGGTTCCTGGTGAAGCCGGGGATGACCGGGCTCTGGCAGATCAGCGGCCGGTCCGATCTCAGCTGGGACGACTCCGTGCGGATGGACGTCCGCTACGTGGAGAACTGGTCGTTCGGGATGGACCTGTTCATCCTCTGGAAGACCCTGGGTGCGGTCCGCGGCGGTTCCGGGGCGTACTGACCCGCACGGGAGCCCGACGGCGAGGCGGCGACAGCCGTCGGCCGGACGCGCGTTTCAGACAACCGCGCATCGGGGCAGTGTCCATCGGTGGTGTGGGTGCTCGGTGGACTGGTGGTCTGGGTGACGGTGGCGGCCGTGTTGGCGCTGACCATCGGCCGGGCCGTGGACCTCGCGGACCAGCGGTCGGTGCGCACCCACGTCTGGCTGGACGCCCCGGGCGAGGATCCGGCTGTGCTCCGGGTACCGGTATCCGCCGCTCCTCCGGCCCGCCCTGACTGGCCGGTGCGGATGCCGCAGCCACGGTCGGGCTGACGGCGTCGGTTCCTTCCGCACCCTGAGCCCCTGCCGCCACGAGCGACGCAGTGGATCGTGCTCGGTCGTAGGACGGGGTGCGACGTCGCCAGCATTCCCGAGCCAGGAAATCGCCGCTCCACCGCTCAAGACTCGGCACGGCCGTCCCGATGAACAGAAGGTGTGGTGGCTCTCGGTGCTGGCCGGACTGGTCGCGTGGCTGGTCCTCGCGTCGGTGCTGGCGGTGCTGATCGGCCGCGGGATCCGGTTGGCCGATGTGTCCGCCGCCCGGTCGCGGCACCGCACGGACGCGACGCCGGAGACCGCTGCGGCGCGGGCCGCCGGGCCTGAGCAGGCCCCGCCAGTACACCGGGTGGACAGGCGGCTGCGTCGCCGGCCGGTTCCGTTGCCGCGACTGGGCATCGCCCTGATGGCCGTCGCGGTGCTCCTGGAGACCACCGGCTACGTGCTGGAACTCGCCGGCGACGCCGGCGCCGTGGCGCAGCTGTTCTCCATGGACGATCGCTACTCGCTGCCGCGCCTCTACATCGCCGGGTTGTTCGCCGTTGCCGCCGTCGTGGCTTGGGTGGGGGCCGGTCGCATCCCCGGCCGGCGCACCTGGTGGCTGGCGGTCGGGCTGGTCGCTGCCGGGATGGCCACGGTCAAGGCCGGCAGCAACGTGCACAAGCGGGTGGTCGTCGGCCTCACCGACGCCGACGCCGTCGGCGTCGGCCTGGCCACGGCGATGAGCGCGGTCGCGGCCGGAGCCGTCGTCGGCGGCCTCTGGTGGCTCAGCCGCGACGAACGTCGCGACCGGCGCCGGATCCTGACCGTGCTGGCCTGCTACGCGGGGGCGTCCGTCGGCCTCTCGGCCGTCTCGAACGTGACGGCCGGCGCGTTCGGCGTCGCCAGCCGGTGGACCTACGCCGCCACCTTCGTCGAGGAATCAGGCGAGGCGCTGGCCGGGGTGGCGTTCCTCGTCGCCGTGCTCATTGGTGTGGCGCCGCGCCTGGCGCTGCCGGCCGAGTGGACCCTCCGCCGGGCCGCGGACGCGCACACCCTCGACCTCCCCGAGCAGCTGCCCGGCACGGTCCCGGAGCCCGGCGCTGCACGGAGCTGACGGCGCTGGGCGAGCCCACTCCGCGGTGCACGCGATCCTCGACCGCGGCCCCTCGGGGGAGACCTACCTCATCGGCGCGGACGGGGAGAGGAGCAACCGCGAGGTGCTCGGGCTCATCCTCGAGCTGACCGGCCAGCCGGCCGACGCCTTCGACTCGGTGACCGACCGGGCCGGGCACGACCTGCGCTACGCCATCGACGCCACCAAGCTGCGCACGGAGCTCGGGTGGACGCCGAAGTACACCGACTTCCGCGACGGCCTGGCCGCCACCGTCGAGTGGTACCGCACGAACGAGGCCTGGTGGCGCCCGCTCAAGGACGGCGTCGAGGCCGGCTACGCCGCCCGCGGGCAGTGAACACGGTCATCGTCGGCGCCGGCGGGCATCTCGGCCAGGCGTTGCGCCGCGAGTTCCCGGACGCCGTCGCCCTCGACCGGGCCGCGCCCGAAGTCACCGACGCCGCCGCCGTGGAGGCGTTCGACTGGACCGGCATCGACGTCGTCCTGAATGCCGCCGCGTGGACGGCGGTCGACGCGGCGGAGGACCCGGCGAACCCGCGGTCCTCCCGGGGCCGTCGGGGAGCGGGCGTACCGCGGTGCCGGCGAGGCGCCGGTGGGATCGACGAGGTGGTCGTGGCCTCGGGCGGTGGCAACGGCCGATCGGCACGCCGCTCGGCTTCCCGGTGGTCGGCGGTGCGGATCGTCCGACCCAGGGCCACCGCGAGGACCACGGCGAGCAGCGACCATCCCGCGAGTACCCGAACCCACGGCATGCCGCCTCCGAGAGGGGTGGTGCCACCTCCCCATTACCGGCGGCCCGGCGGACTGTGCAGGCCTTACCACCCCCGGACAAGCGGACTGCGCACGGAGGTGACCGGCAGCGGCCCGACGTCTCAGGTCCGGCCGTGGCAGTCGCGCACGGTGCCGGGGCGAGTGCCGGGCGGCACCGCTCCGGCCGGCTCCGGCGGGAAGCCGGTGGTCGGCCCCCGCACCGGTGGTCGATACTCGGGCCCGTGGATTGGGATCGGGCGGTGCTCGAGGCGCTGGCGGGCCACCGGGCCGACTGGGCCAACGCGTTCACCCGGGGCCTGATGGCGGCCGGGCAGCCGACGGCCACGTACCTCGCGGCGGTGGGGCTGGCCGTGGTGTTCGCCTGGGCCTTCCGGGCCTGGCGGGCGGTGGCAGCCGCCGCGCTCGCCTCGGTGGTCGCCACGGCGCTCGCGGAGTACGGCAAGGAGTTCATCGGACGGCCCCGTCCGCCTGCCCACCTCGCGCTGGTGCCCGCCGACGGGTTCGCCATGCCGTCGTCCATCGCCGCGCTGACCGCGGGCGCGGCCGTTCCGCTGACCCTGTGGGGGCTGCGCCGGGCCGACGTCATCGGGCGGCTGGTGGTCGCCGTCCTCGTCGGCGGCACGGTGCTGGTCGGCGTCAGCATGGTCTACCTGGGGGCGCACTGGGTCAGCGACGTCCTCGCCGGCTGGGCGCTCGGCGCGCTGCTCGGCATCGCGGCGTTCCGCCTGCTCCACCTGCTGCCGACCCGGCCGGCCAGGGTGGTCGGCTGACCGGACGGCGGCTACAGGTGCCGGTGCAGCGGTGACCGGCGCCGCGAGCCCGCCGGCGTGCGCGGCGTCCCGCCGCCCGGCTCCCCGGGTGCGGACGGAGGCTGCTGGTCCGGCGCCGGCGGCGCTCCGGGCGGGGCGCCGCCGGGCCCAGGCCCGCGTCGATTGCGGTCCGGACCCGCTGGGTGGATCGACTGCACGAGAATCCTGGACGGACCGGACCCGGTCCGGCGGCCGGTGGGTTGGGGGGGCGCCGAGGAGGTCAGCTGGGGTGGGTCCGCCGCACGCGGCTCGCCGACGCCGTCGGTGCACCAGAGGTGCGGGTCGTGGCGCCGGTCGGACCGACGAAGGTAGAGGCCGGTCAGCAGGGCGAGGGGAAGGGCGAGCGCCGTCCAGGCCAGGGCTGCGATCCACACCCAGTCCATAGGCCGCCCGTTTCTCCAGGGGCGTCCCGCGCCAGCGGCCAGAACGCCCTGCTTGAGGTCCCCGAGTCTGGTCCGCTCCGGTACCTGGCGCATGTCGTTGCGACACTCCGCCGGGCGCCGGGCGACCGGTGCGGAGCGTCGCGGGCACATCGTCGTCGGCCGGTCGCCCTCCGCCAGCACCGCAGGCCGATCTGGCCCGTCACCTGCCATGCGGGGCCGGCGCCCGCCGGGACCCGGTGCACAGGAACGGCAGGTCGCCCCGCACCGAGTCGAGCAGGCTGGGCAGCTCGTCGAGGGAGAGGGAGCGCAGCAGCCCTCCGACCCGGGTGGGACGGTCCTCGGGCGCCGAGGCCGTGCGCGCAATCCGGAACCGCAGCGCCGGGTACTGCGGGTCGCCGTCCGGGCGTGCCTGGCGGACCAGGATCGGCCCCGGGCCGGAGAACCGGACGGCCAGGGCGATCACCAGCAGCGCCGGGAGCAGGACCGTGCCGACCACCGCGGCCAGGACCCGGTCGGCCACCTGCCTCCGTTGCAGGAGGACGCCGGCCAGTGCCAGCCCCCCGCCGAGGAGGACGAAGCCGTGGGGCGTGGCCGACCCGGTGAGCAGGGAGACCGCCCCGGCTGCCTCGAGGACTCCGCCCGTGACGAGCACGACGGCACCCACGTCCGACAGCACGTCGCGGACGGCATCCGTCGCGCCGGCGGACACGGGTTCCCGGCGGGGCGCGGGCGGCCCGGCAACCGGGCCGGCCACGGGGGCGGCAGCGGTCGGGTGCGCGGGGGCGGCGACCCGTCTCCGGATCGTGTCCCCGGACGGGTGCGACAGCGCGCGGGAGAAAGACTTGGAACGCCTCATCGTGAACAGTCCTCGAACGTATGCGCCCGGAAGGGCGGAAGGAGGAGTCTCGGCGAGCGGCGTCGTCACTGTTGACGCGCCGCCGAAGTCGCGCGGACGGCTGACGTGGGCTGTGCGGCGGCCTGGGCGTGCGAGGTCGCCGGCAGGAGCCGTCGGCTAGTCGGGGCGGGCGCCGGGCTGGTCGGTGCTGCCGAGTGCCCGCGCGGGGAGGCGCGAGGTCAGCCGCGTCCAGGCGCGGCTCAGGGTGGCGGTCAAGGATTCCTCGACGATCGCCAACTGGTCGAGGGTGCTGCCGCCGCCGGAGCCGGTACCGGCCACCGACACCGTGGTGCAGGCCTGACCGGCGGGCGCCGGTCCGGGGTTGTGTGCGGGCGGCGAGGCGGGCGCGACCGGGGCCGGCTGGGGGGCCGGGGGCGGTACGGGCTTCGTCGGAGCGGGGGAGGTGTCCGGCGCCGGGCTGGCGGCAGCAGTGGGGGCCATGGTCGGGGCCGGCACCACCAGGGGTGACCGGGTCCCGGGGCCGGTCGCCGCGGGCCGGGCACCGCCGACGTCGCTCTTCCGCGTCGAGATGGCGCGTTGCCGATCAGCGGAGTCGACCCTCTGCGAGGAGGCGGTAGCGCCGCCAGGCGGACGGCAGGAGGCGTCGCCGTCGGTAGCAGGACGCTGGACGACGGTTGCGGTGGAGAGCTCCTGGGCCGCCTGGGGGGCGGCGGTCCCCGGCGCAGCGACGGCCGACGGCGGCACCGGGTCCTCCGTGGGCGGCGCCGGGCCCTCCGTGGGCGGCGCCGGCGCTTCCGTGGGCAACGCCGCGACCTCGGTGAGCGGCGGCACGGCAGGCTGCGCGACGGTCGCTGCCTCGGCGGGCGCGGTCGTCCCCGGCGCGCTGCCGGGATCAACCGGGACGGTGGCCTCGCCGTTCGTGGGGTCCAGGATCAACTCGGGCGTCGGGACCACCCCGGGCATCGGGAGCACCGTGCTCGTCGAGCCACCGGTGAGCGTCTCGTCCGCAACGGGGGCCGGAGGCTCGGACGGCGGTGCGGCGGTGTGCCCCGTGGCCGGGGGCGCGGGGGAGGGCGGCACGGGGAGCGGTGACGGAGCCGCCGGGGGCTCGGTCACGACGACGACCAGGTCGGGCGGTACGTCAACGGTGGGCGCGGGTGGCACCGGGTCGGGCTCCGGCACCGCAGCCGACTTGGGCTCCGGTTCCGGCTCAGGCTCCGCGACGAGCGTGGTGACCGGATCCGGGGCCTGCTGGGGGCGCGGCCCGCGCGCAGGCCGGTCGTGGCCGTGCGGCGTCCGGCCGGCGTGGTGGTCCGCACGGGGGGACGGGCCCCGGTCCTCCGTGGGGGCCACGGCGGGACCACCGGCCGGTTCCCCGGCCCCCGGGTGTCCGCCTGCCTCGTCCCCGAGCGCAGCATCCTCCGGCGCTGCGGAGGAGGGCGCCTCCTGGGACTCGTCATGGGCGCGCGCGGAGCCAGCGGCGACGACCAGCAGACCCCACCCGCAAACGAGGAACAGCAGGACCAACAGGGCGGCGCGGCCCAGCGGCCGCTTGCGCGGCTGCCCGTGCTCCGGGCTGGGGGAACCGAGAGCAGGCGCGGGCACGAGATCCGGGGACCCCGCGCCGCCACCGCCGATGACCGGAACCCCTCTCGTCGCGGGCGGCGCTGTCGCGCGCCCGGATCCGCCGTCCCCAGACGAGTCAACCTCCCGCCGGACGGGGAAGGGCGCAACCCGTCCGGCCCTGGTGAGCGGAACGCGCGGTCGAATCTCACCGTGCGTGAGGGGGCACAACCGATCACGTCTCGTCAGACGGAACAGCCGCGCGGGCCATGCCCAGGCTCCAGGGTCCGCTGGGCCACCCGATCCGCTCGTCGGTGAAGCGGTGCAACGGCCGGGGGTGCCCCCTGCGGGAGCGCCATGCCGAGCCAAACCTCCGCACATGCGGATTGTCACAGCCGTCGCGGTAGGCGACGGAGCGCATCGTTGCGGTCGTTGTCGGTTCGGACGGCAGAAGCGCGCGGAACCGCCGACGGGGATGTCCGGTGTCCTCCGTCACGCGACGTCACGTCGGGTGCTCCGCGTCGGTCAACAGCCTGTGGATGTGGGCCGCGCTGATCGCCTGCGCGATCTCGCCTGGCTGCAGGAGATCACCGGGATCGACCGCGACAACGGCCGCGGCCGGCGCACCGTGGCCCGGCCGCGCCGGGAACTGATCAACATCCCCACACGGGTGGTCCGCCGCGCCGGGGCCATCTGGCTGCGCCTCCCGTTACCTTCTTCCCGCCTCCGGCGAGGAGGTTCCTGGTCGCCAGGTCCGGCATGACTATTGCCCCTGTCGTTGACGATCCGGGGGGGTGTTGTCACCGGGCCTGGTGGCACTGGTGGACCGCTGATAGGGACATGACCGCCTGCGGGCTGGTCTCTTCGTAACGTGGCTGCCGGCATCTGCAGTGCTCGACCGACCAGGACGAGAACTGCAGATGCCGGGGAGCGCATGGATGAGTAAGAGGGGCTACGCGGTCTTCTGCGGCCTGGCCGTCGGCAAGATCGCCCACCACGCGAGCGCTGGACCCGGCCGGGCCCGACTGCATGATGCGGCGCTGCCTCAGGACGACGCTCGGCTGCGCCAGCTGTTCACCGACCTGCAGGCGCACGGGCCGGTGCTGGTGGTCGTGGACCAGCCGGCCACTATCGGGGCGCTGCCGGTCGCGGTCGCCCGCGCGGTCGGCTGCCAGGTGGCCTACCTGCCCGGGCTGGCGATGCGCCGGATCGCCGACCTGCACCCGGGATCGGCCAAGACCGACGCCCGCGACGCCTACGTCATCGCCGAGGCCGCCCGCACCATGCCGCACACGCTGCGCCGGGTCGATGTCGGCGAGGAGGTGCTCGCCGAGCTGGAGGTGCTGATCGGCTTCGACGACGACCAGGCCGCCGAGGCCACCCGGATCAGCAACCGCATCCGCGGCCTGCTCACCCAGATCCACCCCGCCGCCGAGCGAGTGCTCGGCCCGAGAGTGGCCACCACGGTGGTGCTGGAACTGCTCAAGCGGTTCGGTGGGCCGGCCGGGCTGCGCGCCGCAGGCCGCAAGAAGCTGCTCACCGTGGCCGGCAAGGCCGCCCCGCGGGCCGGCGAGCAGCTGGTCACCGACCTGCTGGCCGCCCTGGCCAAGCAGACCGTGGTGGTGCCCGGCTCCGCTGCGGCGGAGAAGGTGCTGCCCCGGCTGGCCACCGCCCTGGCCCAGGTCCTGGCGCAGCGGCGGGCCATCGCCGCCGAGGTGGAGGGGATCCTCGATGCCCACCCTCTTGCCAAGGTCCTGACCTCGATGCCCGGTGTTGGGGTAAGGACAGCAGCCCGCATCCTGCTCGAAATCGGCGACGGCAGCGCCTTCCCCACCGCCGGGCACCTGGCCGCCTACGCCGGCCTGGCATCCGAGACCCGCAGATCCGGGCTCTCCATCCGCGGCGAACGACCACCCCGCGGTGGCAACAAACAGCTCAAGCGGGCGCTGCTCCTCTCCGCCTTCGCCGCCCTGGCCGACCCCACCTCCCGGGCTACACGGCCTAGGGCCATCGCGGCCTCGGCCAGCTCGCGGATCGGGCTGCCGCCGTCGGACGAGTCCGAGTGCATCTGACTACGGACCAGAAGGTTGGGGGTCCGAAATCCTTCGGGTGCACGTCTGGTTGAGACGGCGCCGCAGCCCCGTTCCTCATCTTGAGGAGCGGGGCCGTGGTATGTCCTCGGCCGCGCAGTACGGGCAGGACGGTGTGCAGCCGGAGCTCGTCCGGGCAGCAGGTGGCTTGCGCGCCGCCGTGCACGGCTGTATATGTGTGTGGTTCTCACACGGCGGGCCGCGGTTCCGGCGCCTGCTAGCGGGCGCGACGCGTCAGTGCGCGCACAGGAAGGACTGGTTTGAGCGGGCACACCGTGGCACATCGTTGGTCGGCCCTCGGCGCCGGGCCTCTTCTCGCCGCCGTTCTGGCGGGATGCGGAGGTAGTGCCGAAGCAGCGCCCGAGGCGCAGGTGCCCAGTGGCGCCCTCGCCATCGTCGTGGGGGGACATGCCAACATGACTCCGCCCGAGCTGGCCGGAGCAGCGGCCAGCGCTGTGGACATGGCCGTCACCCAGGAGTCCTACTACTCCGTGGTGGTCGCCGACGGCGCGCCGTACGTCGCTGCTTCGGGAGTGCTGGAAGTGACTGGCGAGACCGTGTCCGCGCAGGAGGACCAGCGGGCCGCCAACCGGGAACGCATCGAGACCGCGACCGCGAACGCCAAGGCCAGGACGCCGGAGACGGACCTGCTCGCTGCCCTCAGGGTGGCCGCCGACAGCATCGCGGATCAGCCTGGGCACCACACCATCGTCGTCCTCGACTCGGGACTGTCGACCACGGGCGCGCTGGCCTTCACCCAGCCGGACATGCTCGACGCCGTTCCGGAGGAGGTCGCGGACACGCTCGGGGACGTCCAGCAGCTGCCGGCACTCACCGGCACTTCCGTGATCTTCGCGGGCCTCGGGGACACGGCCGCGCCGCAGGTCCCGCTGCACCGGACGCAGGAGGCCCGGCTGGCGGCCATCTGGGCCGCGGTCGCTAGCGAGGCCGGCGCGTCGGACGTCCAGGTCCAGGCTGCAGCCGAGCCGGCTGGCACGAGTCCGCCGGCGGATCTGCCCGCGGTCACCCCGGTGGCGGTTCCGCCGGGATACCAGTGCAGCGGCAACACGATGACCATCACGGGTGGCCCCTTCATCTACTGGCCCGACACCCCCGTCTTCGTCGATCCCGGCGCGGCCGAGGACGTGCTGCGGCCCGTGGCCGAGCAGATCAAGGACCGTGAGCTGGAGGTCATCCTCTTCGGCACCGCTGCCAACCTCGGGACCCCCGAGGGGCAGAAGCAGTTGAGCAACGACCAGGCGCAGGCGGTGGCCAATGTCTTCCTCCGCTTCGGTGTACCGGTGGAGCAGTTGGCCGTCGAAGGGCTCGGCACCGAGTTCCCGGGCTACCAGCCGGACCGGGACGCCCAGGGGTACCTCATCCCCGCCGCGGCAGCGGCCAACCGTTCGCTCCAGCTCCAGTTCTCGGGCCCGGTGACGTGCGACTGAGCCCCGGCGGCCGATCGGTACGGCGCCGTCCGGGGGGGGCGAAGGGTCGCATCCAGGAGTGGGCCGGCTACCCCCGTTTTAGTGATTTTCTGTAGTTGCTCGTGTTCATGGGGTAGTTTAGTGGTGGCCGCAGCGTGAGCCCACAGCTCCGGGCCCAGCTGTCCCCCATGACAAGGAGTCACCGATGAGCGGGGTTCTGATCGCCGCGGTCGTATGGTCGGTCCTCGTCCTCCCGGTGGCCCTCGTCATCGGGCGCGTGCTCTGCTGGGCGGATCGGCTCGACGCCACTCCGGCGAGGGTCCGGCCGGCGGCGGGTGCAGCGCTGCTGCGGACCGCGCGGCGGATCGGCGATCGGGTACGGCGGAGGCAAGCTCGACTGATCGGTGCTCGCGGCGCCTGACGGTCCCCTGTGGCACCAGGCCGGGTGAATCGACCCGGCCGGGGCTCGTGGGCCTCGTGCGCGCTTATACAGTGAGCGACGTGTCAGCTCGAGGATCCGTGACAGGGGGCGGCGCGCAGCTGGTCGTTGCTTCCTCCTACGGACCGGGAGGCGCCAGTAGCCGGGTGAGGGTCCTCGACTGGCTGCGCTTCCTCCATCTGGAGGCCGAGGTCTGGAACTACCTCGGCACGTCGAACGTCCGGCCCCGCACCCTTGCCCGCAACCCGCTGGCGGTCCTCCGTGCCGAAGCGCGCCTCCGGCGGATGGCGCGCCGGCCGCCGCCTGAGCGCCTGCTCGTCTCCCGCTCGATCGGTCCGCTCAGCGGAGGCCGCCTGGAGGCAGATCTGCTGCAGCGGGCAGGCTGGGGCGTCTACGACTTCGATGACGCCATCTACGCCGGGAACCGCACCGGCATCCACAGGTTCGTCGGCCAGTCCGCCGGATGGGCGCGGGCGGTCCGGAGTGCCGACCTCGTCATCGCAGGCAACTCTCACCTCGCCGAGGCAGCGGCAGCCCTCAATCCGAACGTGCAGGTCATCCCCAGTTGTGTGGATCCGACGAGCTACCCGCAGAAATCGGACTACACGGTGGGAGAGGTGCCACGGCTGATCTGGATGGGATCTCCGTCGACCGAGCCGTACCTGGAGACCATCGCCCCAGCGCTGCGGGAGGTCCACCGGCTCACCGGCGCGCGACTCACCGTGGTCAGCGCGGGGGAGCGCCCGCTGGGCGAGCTGACACCCATGACCGACCGGGTGGCGTGGGACGGTCCTCGGACCGACGTGCTGCTGGCGGACGCCGACTGCGGCATCATGCCGCTGCCTGACACTCCCTTCACCCGCGGCAAGTGCGCCTACAAGTTGCTGCAGTACGGTGCCGCCGGGCTGCCTGCCGTCGCCTCCCCGGTGGGCGTCAACGCGACCGTCCTCGCCCAGCTGGACGGGCACGCGGCGTCGGACACCGACTCCTGGGTGGACGCCGTCGTGGCTCTGCTGCAGGAACCCGAGCCGGCCCGCCGAGCGCGTGGCCGCACCGCCCGGCGGGCCGTGGAGGACCACTACAGCTTCGCCGCCTGGCGCCCCGCCTTCCTGGCCGCTCTGAAGTTGCCGGACGGGGCGGCCGGGCCGTCGGTGGCTCAGACCGACCCGGACGACCCGCGGACGTAGACAGCCTCCAGACCCGACCAGATGGTGGCCGGCTGGAAGTCCCGCAGTACGCGCTCACGGGCCGCGCGACCCGCGGACAGGACCTGGTCACGGTTCGTCGCGCATGTGCGGATCGCGTCCGCCAGCTGCCGGACGTCACCGGCGGTCACGAGCCAGCCCGTCACTCCGGGGACCACGGAGTCCCGGGCGCCGGTGGCCGTGGTGGTGATCGCCGGGACCCCGGCCAGGGCAGCCTCGAGGACGACGTTGGGAAAGCCCTCCTTCCGGGTGGGCAGGCACAGGACGTCGATCCCCGCGTAGATCTGGTCCAGGTCGGAGGTCCAGCCGTCCCGGCAGACCACCCGCTCGCCCAGCGCGGCGATCGCCGGACGGAGCGCTTCGTCCTCGACCGGGCCCACCAGCAGTCCGCGCACGGGCAGGTCGTCGAGCTCGCCCAGTGCCCCGAGAAGATCCTGCACACCCTTGGCGAATGCGATCCGTCCGACGAAGCCCACCACCAGTTCGTCCGGAGTCACTCCCCACTCGGCCCGCGCGGCGGCCGGATCGGCCTCCTCGAAGTGCCACCTCGCGGGGTTGACGCCATTGCTGCTGCCGTGACCGATCACGACCGGCTGGTCGGACGGCCGGAACAGCCTCAGCGCCCGGGCCTCGTCCCGCAGGCTGTGGCTGACGCAGACGACGTCGGTGGCGAGGAGGATGGTCAGCCGCTCGGCCAGCCACAGGATCCTGCGCTGCAGGCCGTGGGTCTCTTCCAGGCGCAGCCCCCGCAGGATGTAGACCCGGCGGGGAACCCGGGTCAGCCACCCGGCGACCGCCCCGAGCAGGCCGGCCTTCGGCGTCCCGACGTTGATGACGTCGGGACGCACCCGGAGCAGCAGGACGACCCACCGGAGGAGCGCGACGAGATCGCGCACCGGACTGACCTCGCGCTGCATCGGCAAGGAGTGGGCGACGACCTTCTCCCGCTCGACCACCACGTCCAGCAGGGGCCCCGGCGAGGTCGCCAGGTGCACTTCCCAGCCTTGCTCCCGGAACCAGCCGAGCTGGCCACGCAGCAGTGTCGCCGCCGACTCGGGGACCGTGATGCCGTACAGGATGCGCCCGGGGCCCCCGGCCGCGGACCGTGGACCGGACTTGAGTCGATTTCTCATGGCACCTTCCATCGCTGTGCGCGGGCCGTGTGGGGAGCGCCGTCGGGTCCGGAGCGCGCAGGCCGGCCCCTTCTCCGGCAGGCCGACAGCCGGGGCGGGCGACGTGAAACCCGAATCGGCAGCCTCGACCCGCTCATCCTGCCGCGGCCGGGTGCCCGGGCAGCTCCCGGTGGCTCGGTCTCCTCATCGGACAGCCCTAGGAGGTCGGGAAGCCGACCAGCTCGTTGTCGTGCACGTGGACGTCGTCGACCCCCGTCATCCGCACGCCTACCGGGTCCCCGCACGTTGGCTCGACGAGCTCCGCCTCGTTGTCACGGACGATCACTGAGGAGGCGCGTTTGACCGCCACCGCATCCGTGTGGGAGAGCAGGCTGTTGTTCTCGATCGTCACGTCCCGGGCGTGGATCTTGCTGGACACGAAGCTGATGGCCGGCAGGCATTTGTCCCCGATCTCGCCGGCGTCGGTCATGGTGTTCCCGGCGATGTAGAGGTCGGAGATGTCGTTGTCGAAGGTCTGGTAAGGCGTTCCGACGGAGAAGAAGGCCCAGCCGTGCTCACCGATGGTGTTGTTGGTGTACCGGATGTTCCGACCGGGCCAGTCGTCCCCTTGGACCTCCAGATCGAAGACGTGGTAGGCGATGTTGTTGAAGACGCTGTTGTCGACCGACACGCCGTCACAGGCCACGCAGGAGATGCCCATGCGCCCGACGGTATCCGCGGAGACGTCGCGGATGGTGATGTCACGAGGGATGGTGACCTGGTCCGGCGCCTGCGCGATGGCGATGAAATCCCCGTACGTGTTCCTGCCGTGAACGTTCTCTATGGTCACGGTGTCCGTTCCCCGGATGAACACGTTGTGATCCCACTCGTTCGCCTCGTCGAACTGCGCCACCGGGTTCACCCCGGTCAACCTCATGTCCCTGAGGGTGATGTTGCTGCCGTACTGCAGCCACCACTGGGCCCGGTTGGGGTCGTCCTCGGGCATCTTGTTCTTGGCCCTGAAGGTCGTGCCGTTCCCGGCGATGACCAGGTCGTGGCGACCTTCGAGCATGAGAGAGCCGTCGATCCAGTAGCAGGCGTCACGGGGGAAGTCGATGTGGCTGCCGTCCGGGACCGTGTCCAGCCAGCCCTGCAGGTCCTCCGTGACCTCGTCGGAGCAGTCCGCCGTGATGGCGGCGGGGACCTCGTGCCGGGGGAGTGCCTGGTCGCTCGGCTCAGGCTCTCCGTCGGTCTGCGGGCCCGTGGTCGGGACGATCAGCAGGGAGTCGTCCTCCGCTCGGTCCGCACCGGTGCCCCCGTCCTCCGTGTTGTCGGCCCTGACGTCGAGCATCGACTGGCTGCTGACCGCATCGGACTCGGCGGTCACCCGGACGTTGCCGGTGAAGCCTGCAGGCGGGCGGAAGGCCACGACGAAGTCCCCCGCGTCATCCGCCCGCAGGGCAGCGGAACCACTGCCGCCGTCGAAGTCGGCCGACACCTGCACGAGGGCTGACTGCGGGAAGTCGCTACCGGCGGCGATGACCAGACCGTCGTCATGCTCCAGCTCGAGAGAGGGCTCCGCCGCCGGCGCACCCGGGTCCGGTAGCCAGGCGAACGCCAGGACGAGCCCGACGACGAGGACGAGAACGGCCCCCAGGGCGGTCATCAGGCGGCGACGGGAGCGAGGCCGACGCCGGGCGTCAGAGTGCTTCACGGCGCCTCGCTTCCGGATGTCGGGACACGGCGGTCCATGCGTTCACTGACCGTCGCCGGCTCTCCCGTCCGTGGTGGTACCGCTCCGCGCGAGCCGGGAGTCCCCGGGTGCGGTCCCGTCGCCCCGGTGTCCTCAGGTCGGCTTCGCCGTCGCTGCCGGCCAACGTACAACGTAGTGATCCTGCGCCGTCCGCGCCCGGTGGGCCCTCGCCGTGCCGTCGTCGCCGAGGGCCCGTGCTGCCGGCCACGCTGGCACACTTCGGCCCCGTGTGGAGATGGGTCGTGGTGGGGCTCGCCGCACTGGGGCTCGCCGTCATCCTGGCAGTCCGTCTCATCGTCCATCCGTCGACCGGGCCCACGGTGCCGTCCGATGCAGTCGTCCTGCTCGCCGGCGACGCGCACTCGCGACTCCCGGTTGCGCTCCGCCTGGCCGAGAGCGGGCCGGAGGTTCTCGTCGTCTCGGCGGCCGAGGGGGAGGACAACGCGCCGGCACGGGCCCTGTGCCGCGACCCCGGGGACCTGACCGTGCACTGCTTCGTCCCTGAGCGCTCGGACACCCGGGCCGAGGCCCGGGAGCTGGGCCGGCTCGTCGCCGACCACGGCTGGGACCGGATCACCGTGGTGACGAGCGCGTACCACCTCCCCCGGGCGGGGATGCTGGTCCGCCGGTGTACCGATGCCTCCGTGGAACTGGCCGCGCCTGGAGAGCGCATGCCGGTACGGCGGTGGATCAACGCGATCGCCCACGAGTCCGCCGGCCTGACGGTGGCAGTGATCGACCGGTCGTGCTGATCTGCCCCGCGCCGGCCTTCGGAACCGGGATCCGCTGCGGTCCGGCCGTGCCCGCTCCGGGGGTCATGCGCTGCGGCGCCACGGCGGGAAGAATCCGCTCGTCGATGCGGTGCCGGCGAGCGTGCGGTAGCGATCAGGGTCGTGGACCAGTTTCGCGATGTGGAAGGGCAGCGGCCTGCTCGCGAGGTCGTAGCGGTGCTTGAAGACGAACAGCGACGAGTCTGCGCTGCCGCCGAGCCCTCCGCCGAGATGGAAGGTGGACATCTGCCGGGACTGGGCCCACTGCGCCGCGGCCAGGAAGCATCGGTTGGAGGCGCCGATGTTCCGCGCGAGGTCGTCGGAGCCGCCCAGGTGGTAGTGCAACCACGGCCCCTTCGCGAAACACAGGAGTGCGGCCACGAGCCGGCCGTCGAGCCGACCTTCGACGAGCACGGGCTCGAGTGTGGCGCTGTGGGTCAGCAGCTCGTCCCAGTACTCGTCGGGGAAGTAGAAGAACGATTCGGCCTCCAGCCGGCGCATGGTGACCTCGTACAACCTGCGGAATTCGTCCAGCGAGGTGGGGGCGGCCAGGACCGAGACCTCCAGGCCCGCGCGGTCGGCTCGTCGCGCTGCCCGGCGGTGGTGCTGGTGCATGTGGCTCACCAGATCGCGGCCGGGGGTGACGTCCCACGCCACGGTCGCTCCTACGTCCACGACATCAGCGGTCGGCGGTACCAGCCCGGCATTGCCGAACAGGGGATGCAGTCGCAGGAATGTCGACACCACCCCGTTCTCCTGGCCCCACCGGTCGAGGGCCCGGCCGAACGCGGCGATGCCACGGTCCGTGCGTGCCACCGGGCCGCCGTAGCCGTAGGCACTGATCGCGTCCCAGCCGTCCCCGTCCGGAAGCGGACGCAGCAGCAGGGGCAGCGCCACGTCACCGTCCGGGGAGAGGAAGTGCAGCAGCACCGGCCTGGAGCCGGGCGGTTCCAGCAGCGCCGACACGGCGTGGTAGGCGGCCGAGGTGTAGGTGTCCAGCGCTCCCAGGCCGGCCAGGACGCTGTCCCACTGCGCCGGGGGGACCACGCGCACATCCCCCACCGACACCACCGGGGCGGCGGGCGGTGGATCGGGGTGCGGCTGGAGATCGGAGGCCATGATCGTTCTACGCTTCACGTGGGCGGGAGGTGCCGGTCATGCTCCGCGCCATGCGCAGCCGCGCTGTCCCGGCCATCACGACGTAGGTGACGACGACCCCGCTGGCGATCCCCACGGTGCCGATGACGTGGTACCCCGCCGCCGCGGCCAGCACCAGAGCGACACAACCCACGAGTGCGCCGATGGCACCCGTGCGCAGGTCGCGGAGCCCGGCGCAGGCTGCCGAGTCGACGTGGTAGCTGGCGTAGGGCAGGGCCGCGACGCAGAGGATCGGCAGTACCTCGCGCGCCGGCAGGAACTCCTCGCCGAGGAGGATCGGGATGGCGAACCAGCCCAGGAAGGCGACGGCCAGGGCGAGGGCACCGGTGAGAGCGAGCATCCTCAGGCGCATGCGTCGCCACGCCTCGAGGTCTCCTGCCGCCGCGACCCGCCGCGTCAGCAGGGGGGTCAGGGCCACGGGTGCGACCCAGGCGATCTGGGCGAGGGACGACGCGACGGCGTAGATCCCCACCTGTGCCGATGATCCGGTGGCGCCGAGGACGAGCCGGTCGCCGTTGACGACGAACGACTGCCCGAGTGCGGCGACCATCGCGAACCTGCTGATGCTCACGAAGCCCTTGGCTTCCCGCAACCACTCCCTGGTCGTCACCGACCGCTGTTCCTTGGCCCAGGTGTCCGCGCGCCGTCCCACGGCGATACGGGCAGCGATCGCGCCGAAGTAGCAGAACGCCCCGATGTACAGGGCCGTCACCGGGGTGAGCACTCCCAGCCCGAATGCTGCCGTGATGAGCAGCAGCTGGAAACCCGCGCTGCCCACGTCGACGGCGATGGTCGTCCGGTGCCGACCGAGCCCGTGCAGGCCTTCGCGCAGCAGGTGGGCACTGAGCGCAGTGGCCGAGTAGACGACGAAGGCGATCGCGAGGTCGGCGCCGCCCGAGGTGAGGGCGAAGAGAACGGCCAGGCCGACCGTCGCGCTGAGGAGGAGGTGTGGCCCGGTCAGCAGCGCTGACAACGCCAGGAAACGTGGCCAGGTCCACCATCGGCCGACCTCGGCCAGGATCACCCGGGATGCCTGACCGGCACCGAGACTGCTGACGAGCAGCATCAGCGTGGCGATGGTCGTGGCCAGTACGAGGTCGCCCCGGTCCTCGGGGCCCAGGAGGCGGGCCGAGAGCAGGGCCACGCTCATCTGCACGGCCATCTGCGCGACCGACCAGAGCGGCAGTTGGAGGCCCCGCACCAACGGCCGCAGCCGGCCGCCACGCGGCGGCCCGGGCTGCGCTGCCACCTCCGCCCGAGTGCCGGCGGACACCGTCGTCACGGCGTCATCCGTCTGATGCGCTGAGGTCATGCAGCATCGTTCCGGTCGGCGCCGACTGATCGCCGGTCGGCGTCCGCCCGGTGCCCGGCGGGGTCGCGACCATGCCGGCCCTCGCTCGCAGTGCCCTCGCTCCCGGTGAACAGTTGCATGGTGGCCAGACCCGGCGCGGAGATGCCCTGGCGGCGGAGCACCGTGACGAGCGTGGCCATCAGGATGCGGGCGTCGAGCCGCGGCCCGAGGTTGTCGACGTACTCGACGTCGGCGGCGAACTTTTCGTCCCAGCTCAGCGCGTTGCGTCCTCGGACCTGGGCCAGCCCGGTGACACCAGGTCGTACCTCGTGCCGGCGAAACTGCTCGGGGCTGTACCTGTCGAGGTATTCCATGAGCAAGGGCCTGGGCCCGACGAGGCTCATGTCCCCCCGGAGCACGTTCCACAACGTGGGCAACTCGTCGAGGCTGGTGCTCCGGAGCCAGCGGCCGAAGCGGGTGAGGCGCTGAGCGTCGGTGTCGACCGTGTCGGAATCGCCGAGGGACCGCATGGTCCGGAACTTGACCAGTTCGAACGGTCGGCCGTCCCGGCCGGGGCGCATCTGACGGAAGAGGACGGGGGACCCGACGTCGCACCGCACGGCGACGGCGACGACTGCCATCACCGGCGCCGAGACCACGAGCCCGGCGCCCGATACGACCAGGTCGATGCCCCGCTTGACGCCGAGGTAGGCGCGACGGCGCGCGGTCACCGCTGGCGCCCGAGGAACGAGCGCGTGCTGGACAGGACGTGGTCGACCTGCTCGGTGGTCAGCGCAGACCCGCTCGGCAGCGTGAGCCCGCTGCCGAACAGGAGGTCGGCCGAGCCGTTGAGATAGGAGCGGGCACCGGTGAACACGGGCTGGCGGTGCATCGGCTTCCACAGCGGACGGGATTCGATGTCGGCGACATCCAGCGCGACCCTCAGATCGTCCGCCGACCAGCCGGCCTCCCGGGGATCGACCAGGATCGCGGTCAGCCAGCAGTTGTCCGCCCGGTCGCCCGCACGCTGGAAGATCCGGACCCCGGGAACGCCGGTGAACAGCCGGGTGTACTCCTCACGCAGTCGCCGGCGGCGTCCGATCATCTGGTCCAGCCGCTCGAGCTGGGCCAGGCCCAGGGCGGCCAGGACGTTGCTGAGCCGGTAGTTGTAACCGATCTCCGTGTGCTCGTAGTGCACAGCCGGCTGCCGTGCCTGCGTGCTCAGATAACGCGCTCGGGCCGCGACCGAGGCGTCGTCGGACAGCAGCATGCCCCCGCCACTGGTCGTCATGATCTTGTTGCCGTTGAACGACAGGGCCGCCATGAGGCCGAAGGACCCCGCCGGCCGGCCGTCGTGGCTCGCCCCGAGCGCCTCCGCCGCGTCGGACACGATCGGCACACCGAAGTGCTCGCAGACAGGGATCAACCGGGTGTAGTCGGCACATCGGCCCAGGAGGTCCACCGGGACGACCGCGGCGACCCGGACGCCGTCGGCCCGGAGCGACGTCAACGCCTGCTCGAGCAGCACCGGATCCAGGGTTCCCGACTCGGCATCGCAGTCGACGAAGACCGGTTCGGCACCGGTGTACACAGCGGCGTTGGCCGTGGCGGCGAACGTCAACGTCGGCACGATCACCGCGGTCCCACGACCTGCCCCCAGCTGGAGCAGAGCCAGATGGAGGGCGGCAGTGCCGGAGGACAGGGCGACCGCGTACCGCCGCCCGCACCTGGCGGCGACCTGTTCCTCGAAGGCGTCGACCATGGGGCCCAGCGGGGCGATCCAGCCGGACCGGATCGCCGCTGCGACCCGTTCCTCCTCCAGGTCGCCCACGTCCGGGGTGGAGAGGAGGACGCGCTCTCGCGCCTGCGTGCTCGGTGCGGTCATCGTGCGACCGTCCGGACCGGCTGCCACCGGTCGTGGGCCAGCGGCTGTCCCGTCGTCCCGTGACGAGGCACCAGGGCTCCGTCGAGGAAGTGCGCCGCCTCGAGGTCGGTCACGGCATCGGGGTCCAGCGGGGGAACCGGGACATGGCTGATCATCGGGTGGACGGGGCGGTCACCATGTTCACCGGCGCCGAGGAGATCTTCGTGCAGCTTCTCCCCCGGACGCAGTCCGGTGAAGAGGATGTTGATCGGCCGAGCCTCCCTGTTGATGAGCTGCGCGGCCACATCGGCGATCCGCACCGGCGTCCCCATGTCGAGGACGAGTGCTTCACCGGCGTTGCCGATGGCCCCCGCCTGGATCACCAGCTGCACGGCCTCGGGGATGGTCATGAAGTAGCGCGTGACGTCCGGATGGGTGACCGTCACCGGCCCGCCCCGTGCGATCTGTGCGGCGAAGGTCTCCAGGACCGACCCGCGGCTGCCGAGCACGTTCCCGAACCGGACGGACAGGTACCGTCCGCTGCTGGTCTGGGCATACGTGGCCGTCAGTCTCTCGGCCATGCGCTTCGTCCGGCCGAGGACGTTCACCGGGTCGGCAGCCTTGTCGGTGGAGACGTTGATGAAGTGGCTGACCTCGACTGAGGTCGCTGCTGCGAGGACGTTCCGCGTGCCGAGCACGTTCGTCTTCCACCCCTCGGCCGGGTACTGCTCGAGCATGTTGACGTGCTTGAGCGCGGCCGCGTGGAAGACGACGTCGGGGCGCCGCTGCCCGAAGAGCTCTCGCAGGGCTTCGGCGTCCCGGATGTCGGCCAGGATCGCCTGCGGGAGGTCGAGCCTGGCCTCCCCGAACATGGTGAGCTGGAGGGCGTGCAGAGCGGACTCGTCCCGGTCGAGCATCATGAGCTCCTCGGGACCGAACGTGGCGATCTGGCGGCACAGCTCCGACCCGATCGAGCCGCCGGCTCCGGTCACCAGCACCCGCTTCCCCGTCAGGTAACCGGCGATCTCGTCGACGTTCGTGTCGATCTGACGGCGGCCCAGCAGGTCGGCGACGTCGATGTCCCGCACGTCCCGGATGCCGACCCGGCCGTCGAGGAGGTCGGCGAATCGCGGCAGCACCTTGATCGTCAGCCCGGCCTCGGTGGCCGGCTTGGACAGCTCCCGGACGAGTGCGGAATCGGCCGAGGGCAGGGCGATGATCAGGACCTCCGCTCCGGTGGCCGCCACTGCCGCGGCGATCCGCTCGCGGCCGCCGAGCATGCGGACCCCGCGGATGCGCACGTGCCGCTTGTCCGGGTCGTCATCCAGCAGCCCGACCGGCAGGTACGGGCTCTGCGGGTCGCTGAGCATCGACCGGATGAGTTGGTCACCTGCGTCGCCCGCGCCGAAGACGAGGGTGGGGAGGCCTGTCCGCGGCCGGACGGCCCCCTCCCGCTGGCTCCGGATCACCAGCCGCACCGCCATCATGAGGACGAACGAGAGCGCGGCACCGATGGGGGGGACGCTCAGCGGCAGCAGCCGGGGTGTTCCGGCGGCGGCGTCGAGCACCAGGACGACGAACGCGGTCACCGCGATGGCCGCCGCCAGGGCCTTGAGCTCTTCGGCCCTGCCCACGCCGTAGCGCCCCTGGTGCAGGCGCAGCAGCACAGAGGCGGTGCAGAAGACGACGGTCGACACGATCATCCCGGCCAACAGCCCCTGGGCGTTCGCATTCCCCAGCGACCCCTCGTACCGGGCTGCCGTGGCGAGCACGAGGCCCGCCTGCAGCGAGAGCACGTCCACCACCAGGATCAGGTAGCGGATGACCTTCCACCGGGACGGCCAACTCTGCGTCGTCACGCCGACATCCCTTCATCCGAGGGTCCATGGCTCTCGTACGGGCAGCTGCATCGATCGGGGCGGGGCCACACGTCGGCGGCGGACAGCGGGGAGCACCTCCGAGTCCCGGCGGGCATCGCCGGCCGGGTCATTCCTGGACCCGCGACGGCACGGGGACGGGTGGGTGGGCCTGGCGACTGCCCGCACGCTCCTCATCGGACGTGCTGAGGGGCGAGGGGGCACGCCGGCGCCCGGAGTCCGCCGCGTACCTGCGCCTGCCGCCCGGCGCCGCGATCGCCTTCTTGGGCACCCGATTGAGCACCACCCCCAGCAGGTCCGCGCGGACGCGGGTGACCGCGGATGCGGCTTCGACCAGGTGCTCCCGCTTGGTCGAGGCGAACTCGGCGACGAGCACGCAACCGTCGGCCAGCACGCTGAGGGCGGCCGCGTCGACCACCGGCAGGAGGGGAGGAGCGTCGATGATCACGAAGTCGTAGGCCTCACGCAGTTGCGAGAGCAGGCGGCGCATCTGCGGGGAGCCGAGGATCTCGTCGCTGTCGACGGACAGGGGGCCGGCGTCGAGGACGCTGAGCCGGCTGTCCGTCCACCGCTGCGTCGCCTGGTGCAGGTCGGCCGTGTCCGCCAGGACGTCGGTGAGTCCCGCCCCGTCCTCGGTCAGCCCGAGATAACGGGCGACTCGCGGTCGCCGGAGGTTCGCGTCCACCAGCATCACACGACTGCCCGACCGGGCCAGCGAGACCGACAGGTTGACGGCGACCGTCGAGGTGCCCTCGCCGCTGTTCGAAGCAGTGACCACGACCACGCGCGGCGGAACGGTGGGATCGCCGTGCTGCAGCTTCAGCCGCAACGCACGGAAAGCCTCCGCTGCCGGTGAGTGGTCCCCGGCACCGTAGGCCACGTGGTGCTTGGCCAGGCTCCGGTCCGCGGCCACTCTCCCGAGGACCTCGGTGCCCGCGGCGGCACGGATCTCCTCGTCGGTGCGGACGGACCGGTCCAGCCGGCCGCGGAGAAGGGCGAGAGCTAGTCCCAGGACGAGGCCCAGGGCCGCGCCCACCGCAAGATTCCGGACGATGTCGGGGCTGACCGGCTCGGGGTTGAAGTCCGCAGCCTGGATCGTGCGCACGTCGACGGCCGGGATCGCCGCCCCGGCTCTGGTCTCCAGATCGGTCACCTGCTGGACGAACTCGCGGGCCACGGCGGCGGCGATCTGCTGGGCCCGCTCGGGGGACGTGTCGGTGACCCGCACCTCCAGGACCACCGTGCCGGGCAGGGGAACGACCTCGATCTGCTGGAGCAGGTCCTCGGCACCCGTTTCGAGCCCGAGCTCGTCCACCACCGCGCCGGCCAGTTCCTCGCCGGTCAGGATCTGGACGTACGAGACGGCGCGCTGCTGCGAGAAGAGATCGTTGTTGTACGGGTTCGTCGTCGTTCCTGGGGTGTCGACCGCAGAGACGAACAGCTGTGTCTCGGACGCGTACGTGCGTGGAGTGAGCGCGCTGATCAGGCCGGCTGCGGCGAGTCCCACGAGCAGTCCGGCGACGATCAGGCCGACTCCCTTGCGGATGGCTCCGAGCGCGTCGTTCAGTTCCAAGTGCTCCCCGTTTCGACACCTGGGAGCCCTGGCCGGGCCCCGTTGCTCCATCGTCCTGCCGCTCCTTGATCGGCGAATACGCACCGTAGTGCCAGTCCGGTCGAACTTGGCGGGTGCGCTGCGCGCCGCGTCGAAAAGCATGCCACGCCGGCTGGGGGTCGAAGCCGAAAAGCGCTGGTCATCAGGGCATCCCCCGGCGGTCCGGGGGATCTCACTGAGCGTAACTGCGGCTTGTCGTTTCGGAAACGACCCGGTGTAGTTGCAGAGCGTGATAACTCCTCGTCACCCGTCCGGGGGACAGCCGCCCACCGTGATCGCGTCCACCGGGTCCCCGTCACCTCTGCGGACCCGCGAGGGGGGACCCGCGGCGCGCGCCGCGGAGTCGCCGCGCACGAGCCGGGGGTTCCCGGCGGGGCGGAGCGTCGGGGGTCAACCGATCCGGTGGTGCCGATTCCGGCCGTACTGCAAGCGGGGCGATGTCGTTAGTGTGACCCGTCGTGAGGCGAGGCGGTGTGGATGCGTGGCGCTGGGTGGCGCTGCTGCTCTTCGGGTATGTCCTGGCCCGGCCGGTCTCGACGAACTACATCCTCGTCCCTGTCCTGGCGGGGCTGGGCGCCCTGGCCTTCGGTGCGATGCTCATCGCTCGTCGCCGGCTGGCCGGACCGTTGGTTCCGGCTGTCCTGACGACATTCGTGTTCGCCCTGGTGGGGCTCGCCGTGGGCACCACGAATCCGGGCTTCATGGGCGGACTCCTCGTCTTCGTCGCGGCGCCGTTGCTCTACTGGATGATCGTTGCAGCCGTCGACGAGCGGATGCTGCGGATGGCCTTCTCGGTGGCAGCCGTCGTCACCGTCTTCATCGGGGCGACGATCACCATCTACGTCGCCCAGCAGACGGGCAGCTTCCCGGCCGTGGTGCCGGACTGGATCCTCGAGCAGTACGGCGCCGGCTTCGGCGACGGCGATTACACCCAGGTCCGCTTCTACGGTCTCTCCACGCTCATCGCGACGGGACCCATGTGGATCGCCTCCCTGCTCGTCCACCGGGATCGTCTCCTTCCGCCGTGGTGGCTCCGGACAGCGGCCGCGGCGGCTGCGACCGCCGGCACGCTGGCCGGTGGGCGCAGGGCTCTCGCCGTCGTCCTCGTCCTGGCCCCGGCGCTCGCATGGCTGCTCAAGTTTCTCCTCACGCCGCGGGGGACCCCACGGTCACGGGCGGAGAGGGCCGGAGTCCTCGTGGTGGGTGGCCCAGCCGTGGCCTTGCTGGCGCTCGCCCCCGGCAGTCCGTTCAGCGGGATCCTCGGTGCCGCCTGGGGAAGTCTGCTGAGCTATGTGACCGGCGACTCCGTCGCCGGCTACAGCGCGTCCGAGGACCGGCTGCGGACGTTGCAGGCGGACAAGCTCCTGGACGCGTGGGCGCAGTCCCCGGTGTTCGGCCATGGCTTCGGTGCCACCATCCAGGGGTTCTGGCGAAGTCAAGAGGAACCGTGGCGGTGGGAGCTGCAGTACCACGCACTGCTCTTCCAGACGGGGGTCGTCGGGGCGCTGCTCGTCGTCGCGGGCGCCCTCTTCACGCTCAATGCGGTGGTCCGCGCGGCACGGGCCCGACCCGACCTCCTGCCGAGCCTGGTCGTGGCGTGCATCGCCGCGGCGGGCATGCTGCTCGCCAACGCCTCCAACCCCTATCTGCAGGCGCCGGGCTACGTGTGGGCGATCTTCCTGCCCGTCGCGGTCGCCAACGTGATGCTGATCAGGGGTGGGCACCAGCAGGCTCCGGCGCCCTCCGGGCACCCGTCGCAGGTCCGGCCGGCCGGGCGCAGCCGTGGAGCCGGCAGCTCGGTGAGCGAGCCGCGCAGTGGCCAGCTCGGGTCGACCCTGGTCACGGAAGCGCCGGCAGAGTCAATCGCAGACACGAGGAGGAACCCGACGTGAGCACGCTCATCACCGGAGTAGCCGGGTTCGTGGGCAGCGCCCTCGCCCGGCGCCTCCTGGCCGCAGGGGAACAGGTGATCGGGGTGGACTCCCTCACCGACTACTACGACCCTGCCTTGAAGAAGGAGAACCTCGCCACGATCCCGTCGGAGGGCTTCTCGTTCGTCGGCGAGGATCTGAACGCGGCGGACCTGGACTCCCTCCTCGAGGGGGTCAGGTTCGTGTTCCACGAGGCCGGCCAGCCGGGGGTGCGCAAGTCGTGGGGTGACGACTTCGGGACGTACGTCGACGCCAACGTCCTCGCCACGCAGCGTCTGCTCGAGGCCGCCCGCCGGTCCCCGGATCTCCAGCGGCTGGTCTACGCCTCCTCGTCGTCCGTGTACGGCAACGCGCTGGCGTACCCGACGACGGAGGACGACGTCCCGCGACCGCACAGTCCCTACGGCGTGACCAAGCTGGCGGCTGAGCACCTGTGCAGCCTCTACGCCGGCAACTTCGACGTGCCGACCGTCTCGCTCAGGTACTTCACCGTCTACGGCCCCGGCCAACGACCGGACATGGCGTTCAACCGGTTCATCCGGGCGGCCCTCGCCGGGGACCGGATCGAGGTCTTCGGTACCGGTGAACAGGTCCGTGATTTCACGTTCGTCGACGATGTCGTGGAAGCCAACCTCAGGGCTGCCCGGCAGGACGTCCGCCCCGGATCGGTGTTCAACGTCTCGGGCGGGACCAGCATCAGCGTCAACGAGGTGCTCGAGGTCCTGTCCGGCATGGCCGGGGGGCGGCTGCACGTGGACCGCAAGGAGGCCGTGGCCGGGGACGTCCGCCGGACCGGTGGCTCGGCCGACAGGATCCGGGAGCAGCTGGGCTGGGAGCCCAGCGTGGACATCGTCTCAGGGCTCCGTGCTCAGTGGCGGTCCCTGGGCGGCGACGCCTGAGCCTGCGGGCAGCCAGCCCTTCAGCCGGCGCTGGTGACCAGCGTGCGCGCGAGGTCGGCGCCGAGAGCAGCACCGAACGCACTGATCCGGCCACAGTGCTCCATGTGCCACACCGGCGCGCCGTTGACCACGTTCCCTGCGACGAGGGGACCCATGACGAACAGGCCCGGCGCCGCGGCCAGGGACGTGTCCACCGCGACACCACCGCCCGACGGGGTCAGGCGGCAGAGCCCGTTGATGATGAGCTGCGTCAGCAGCGGCGGCGCGGTCTGCTGGAGGCTCCGCCCCGGGCCGCCGCAGTTGACGACCGCATCGGCGGGCGGCTCGAGCCGGTGGAGGACACCGTCCACGTGGTACCGGGCGCGCACCTGGTGTGGCTCGTCGGCGACCACGTCCACGAACGAGCCCGCCACCACCCGGAGTCGACCTTCCGCGGCGAGGTGATCCACGACCTCGCAGTACTCCCAGCCGGCCCGGCGTTGACGCTTGCCGAGTTCCACCCCCCAGCGGTCGGCGAACTCACCCGTCTGGGCATCGGACAACCGGGGCAGGAGGTGCACTACGGCCTGTGAGATCGGCGCGAGCGTGTCGGTCACCGACAGGCCCGCGGCCTGGCCTCGCTCGATGTCGTCGACAGCGGCCAGGTAGATGGACTGCGCGTCGACGACGTCGGCGTCCTGCAAGGCCTCGAGTCGTTGGGCGGTGAACGGTCGCGGGGTGGCGAGGTCGTCGATCCGCTCGGGCAGCTGGCCGCTGGGTGCGATGACTGTGAACGTCACCGGTTCCGCCACGCCGTCGGCCATGTTGTTCAACTGGTAGAGCATGTCCATCGTGCCGGCGTTGGCGCCGATCATGACCACGTGCGGCGGGCGGTCCTCAGGTCGCCGTGCCACCGCCGCACGGACCCGCTCGACCGCCGTGCTCATGCTGCTGAACGGGTCGTCCACCAGCACGGCACCCAGCCGTCCGACGAGGTCGGACTCCAGCCGCGGGAGTACCGGGGCGGAACCCGTTGCCAGGACGACGCGCCGGGCGCGGAGAGTCCGCCCGCGACAGCTGATCAGGTAACCGCCCTCCGCCGGATCGATCGAGACGACCTCGTCGTGCACCACCTCGGTACTCGCCACGCCGACTGTCTCTGCCCGGGCGACCGACTCCCGGGTGCGCCGCGCCAGGTACTCGCCGAACACGTACCGGGGTAGGAAGAGGGCGTCGAACCGGTCGTTGCGGATCTCGTCTTCGTGGCGCTCCCACCACCGGGCCGAGAAGGGGCCGGCCGCCGAGAGGAACTCGTCGAAGGCCCAGTCCTTGTTCGCGCTCAGCCATTCGGTGAACCGGGCCCGCTCCGCAGCCGGAAGGAAGTCCCGGAGTGCCGTGATGAGCAGCGAGGTGCGCGCGGCGCGGGATCCGTAGGGCACTCCGGTGAACGGGTCCGGGGCCCGTTCCACGACGCCGATGCGGAGCGGCGGGGCGGTGGGGACGTCGAGAAGCGTGTCCAGGAGGGACATCAGGACGTACGACGTCGAGGCACCGGCGCCGACGAACACCAGGTCGTGCTCGCGCGGCTCCATGGTCTCGCTCTCACCCACTGCACTTCTCCTTTGCCGTTCGGCCATGACGACTCACGTGATCGACCAGGCGACTGCTCTCCGGCGATCCCGAACGGAACAGGGCCCAGTCCGGGACGGGCTCTCCGGTTCGGTCGGGCAGGATGCGAGCCGGGTTGCCGACCGCCGTGCAGTGGTCGGGGAGGTCGCGGACCACCACGGTCCCGGCCCCGACCCGGCACCAGCGACCCACTCTGATCTTGGGGATCAGCACCGCGCCGGCCCCGATGTGGGTGCCCTCGCCGATGTGCACGTGCCCGCTCAAGGTGGCGTGCGGGCTGATGTGTGCGTAATCCTCGACGACGCAGTCGTGGTCGATGCTGGCCGCCGTGTTGACGAGGACGTGCCGCCCCACACGGGCATTGGGCTGGATGATGGCGCCGTGCAGCACCACGGTGCCCTCACCGATCTCCGCCGTGGGCGCCACGATCGCCGACGGGTGCACGGCTTGCCCGAAGTGGGCGTCGAGCATCCCGGCGAGCTCGGCGCGCTCCCCGTTGATGCCGACGGCCAGGACGACAGGCAGGTCCATCGCCGGGAACTGGTCGGGGCCGACCCTTCGGATGCCCGGGGTGGCGTTGATCGTCGCCGGGTGCTGGTTGTGCGGCCTGTCGTTGTACTGCCGCCTGACGCGGACCCCCTGAGCCCGTAGGACGTCGATCACGACCTGCGCGTGTCCGCCGGCGCCGTAGACGTCGTACACCGGTCTCTGGCCGAAGGTCATCACTGCCTCATTCTGCTCGCCGGCCGGTGGGGGCCACTCAGCCGCGCATCGTGGGGGCGCGGCCAGGACATCGGTGCGGACCCTATTCGATCGTCGGCCCTGGGCGATCGCCCCGACCACGGGACTTCGGATCGCCTGCCGCGGAATGGGGTCGACTCGGCCGGGTCCTACGGTGGGTCATTTCTTGATCACGAAGAGAAGTCCCTGTCCGTGCCGACCGTCACGAACGAGTGACCGTCTTCGCCAGGGGTGACCGTCCTTCCACACTCCGGTCAGGATCCCTTACCGTGCCGGGTGGCAGTTGTCGCTCGGTCTCCTCCGATGCGGGCGGCCCTGAGCGGAGGAAACGATGCGGATCTCGGTCATCGGCTGCGGTTATCTGGGTGCGGTGCACGCCGCCTCGATGGCCGAGCTCGGCCATGACGTCGTCGGTCTGGACGTGGACCGGGATAAGGTCCGCTCGCTGTCCGAGGCGAAGGCTCCCTTCTACGAGCCTGGGTTCGAGGAACTGCTGGGACGGTCGCTCAGCTCCGGTCGTCTTCGGTTCAGCTCGGAGTTTGACGACGCCGCCGGCTCGCAGGTGCACTTCCTGTGCGTGGGAACGCCGCAGAAGCGCGGGGAGTACGCCGCCGACATGCGGTACGTGGAAGCGGCGACCGAGTCTCTTCTCGACGTCCTCGCTCCGGGGGAGCTGGTGGCCGGGAAGTCGACGGTTCCGGTGGGGACGGCGGCGCGGCTGGCCGAGCTGGTGGAGGGCAAGGTGCCGGGGGCGCTGCTGGCGTGGAACCCGGAGTTCCTCCGCGAGGGGTTCGCGGTGCAGGACACCCTGCACCCGGACCGGCTGGTCTACGGGCTGCCGGCAGGGGAGGACGGCGAGACGGCGCGGAGGCTGCTCGATGAGGTGTACGCGCCGATCGTCGAGCGGGGCACGCCGCAGGTGGTCACCGACTACGCCACGGCGGAGATGGTGAAGACGGCGGCGAACTCGTTCCTGGCCACGAAGATCTCGTTCATCAACGCGATGGCCGAGCTGTGCGAGGCCACCGGTGCCGACGTCAAGCAGTTGGCCGACGCGATCGGCTACGACGACCGGATCGGCCGGAAGTTCCTGAACGCCGGGCTGGGGTTCGGTGGCGGCTGCCTGCCCAAGGACATCCGCGCGTTCATGTCCCGGGCGGGGGAGCTGGGTGCGGACCAGGCGCTGACGTTCCTGCGCGAGGTCGACAACATCAACATGCGGCGGCGGATCCGCATGGTGGAGCTGGCCCGCGAGGTCTGCGACGGGTCGCTGCTGGGCAAGCGGGTCGCGGTGCTGGGGGCGGCGTTCAAGCCCGACAGCGATGACATCCGTGATTCCCCGGCGCTGAACGTCGCCGCCCAGCTGCAGCTGCAGGGCGCCGTCGTGCGGGTGACCGATCCGGCCGCGGTGGAGAACAGCCGCCGGTTGTGGCCGCAGCTGGACTACGCCGACACCGCCGAAGAGGCGGCCGACCGCGCCGACGCCGTCCTGGTGCTCACTGAGTGGAAGCAGTACCGGCAGCTGGACCCGGTCGCCTTCGGCAAGGTCGTCAAGCAGAAGCGGGTGCTCGACGGGCGCAACGCCCTCGATCGCGACGCGTGGACCGCTGCGGGCTGGACCTACCGGGCACTCGGGCGACGGGCGGGGTAGGCGCCAGGCCACCCTCTGTCGATGGTGGAGGCCCGAGGGATGCAGCGTCCCGCCGACTACCGTCCATACCTGCATGGAGACCCGTCTCACGGCGGGCTGAGCGGAGCTCCGCTCCGGGTATCGAGCGGCACTGGCTGGTGCGCACCACCTGGGTGGTGGGAGAGGGGCGCAACTTCGTGCGCACCATGGCCGGGCTCGCCGACCGGGGGATCTCCCCGTCCGTGGTCGACGACCAGACCGGCCGGCTCGCGCTCGCCGCCGATCTGGCCGCCGGCATCGGGCACGTGGTCGGGACCGGCGCCCCCTACGGCACCTACAACCTGACCAACGACGGCGACCCCGCATCCTGGGCCGACGTCGCGGCACTGGTCTTCACCGCCCGCGGCCGCTCCGCCGAGGACGTCACCCAGGTGAGCACCGCCGACTACTTCGCCGGGAGGACCGGCATCGCCCCCGGACCGCTCAACAGCGTCCTCGACCTGAGCAAGAGCGCGGCGGCCGGCGTCCGGATCGGGGACTGGCGCACGCGGCTCACCGAGTACCTGCAGACGCGGGACTGAGCAGGTCACACCCGGTCGGGTGACGTCACCTCGGTAGCGGTCAAGTGCCGGGCCGGTGGGGTCGATGGTCCCGGCGTGACGTGGCTGTGGATTCTCGTCGGGCTGGCTCTGTGGCTGGTGCTCGCGACCCTGCTCGCGCTGGTCATCGGCCGCGGCGTCGGGCTGGCCGATCGCAGCACCGCCGCCGGCTCCCCCACGCTGACCACCGCGGAGGTGCCCAGTTCCTTCGTCGCCGCCACCACGCCGGCTCGCCGCACCCGGCGGCGCGCCGTACCGCTCCCCCCGGTCGGCATGGCCCTCGCCGGGCTCGCCGTCGCGCTCATGACCACCGGCTACGCACTCCGGCTGGCCGGCGCCACCGGTCCCGTCGCTCAGCTGTTCTCGATGGACGCCCCGTCGTCGCTGCCGCGTCTGTACGTGACCGCGCTCTTCGGCGCCGCGGCGCTCGTCGCCATCGCCGGAGCGGCCACCACCCGCCGCAGCTGGTGGCTGGCTGTCGGCCTGGTGGCCGCCGGGATCGCCGCGGTGAAGGCCGGCAGCGCCGTGCACGTCGACGCCGGCACCGCGTTGACCGACGCTGTCGGGGCCACCGGCGCGCTGGTCATCAGTGCCGCGATCGCCACCGCCGTCGTCTCGGCCCTCTGGTTTCTCAGCCGTACCGACCGCCGTGACCGCCGCCGCGTGCTGGGTTCACTCACCGGCTACGCGGTCGCCGCCGTCGGGCTGTCCGCCCTCGCCTCGGTCGTCCCCGGCAGCTGGGTGGTGACCGCCACCTTCGTCGAGGAGGCCGGCGAGGCGCTGGCCGGGGTCGCTTTCCTCATGGCCGCGCTCATCGGGGTCGCTCCGCGGCTGGTGCTGCCGGCCGACTGGGCGCTGCGCCGTACGGCGGATGCCCACAGCCTCGAGGTGGCCGACGTCCTGCCCGGCCGCCCAGCGGCCGGCGGTACCGCGCGGGGCTGACCGCCCGTCGCGATCAGATGCCGGGCCGCACCACGCCGCAGCGGCAGGCGTACGGGCTCGATCCGCCGAACGCGTCAGGGCCGGCCCAGCGGTACCAGCGCACGTGCCAGGCAGTGGTGGAGGGGCGATGTCGCCGATCCGCGTCGGGCACGGTGACCGCCTCCGGACGGGGGTGCATGCAGGGGGGTGTGCCACCCCGTCGCCGTACGGCATGAGCCGTGCCAGCGCGTTTCAGGGGAGAACCTCCAGGGGTGCGATGCAGCACCCGTCGCAGGGGTGGGCCGCGGAGACCCCACCGACCGACTGGAGGTGGACGACGTCGTCCGGGTCGGGGTGCCCGACGCCGTGCGAGCACATCCGGTCGTGGAAGCCGTAATACTCGCGCCAAACCTTCGGCCAGGCCCGCATGTGGTGGTTGCTCGGATGGTGCCGGGAGCAGCTCCGTCCGGCGCACAGGGCGGGGTCGTGCGTGGTGGTGAGGTTCACGACTCCGGCGCCTGCCGCACGCATCGGGACGGACGCCTTCTCCGCGTAGGTGGCCGCCAGGCGCAATCTGTCCGCGACGCCGGGGCGCGGGTGCTGCGGCGGAGCTGCGGTGACGGACGTCGGCTCATCAAGACTCACCGTCGTGATGTTCATGCTGAACAGCGTGGACAGGGCGCCTGCGCTTCCCTGGTGACCTGCCTGTGTACTCCCTGTGCACGGTCGGCTTGCTGGACACCAGTGTGACGCCGACGGTTGCGGTGCTACTAGGACGAGGTGGGCGATGACCTCCGGCGGGAGAGCAGGTGCGCGGCGAGGAGGACGACCGCGACCCCGGCGACGAGCAGAACGGTGGTGGTGGCCGACCACGGAGCGGCTTCGGCTGCGGCTTCCTCTTCGGCCTGGGTGTCCGCTGCCGCCTCGGTCTCCGCCAGGCGCTGCAGCTCGGAGGCCAGGGTGACGACGGCGGCGGACCGGTCGCCTTCTCCCAGGCGCGGCTCCACCTCGCTGGTCATGATCTCCTCGACGCCGCCCTCCGTCAGCGGAAAGGCCTCGTCGACCCACCAGCTGTACTCGTAGGAGGCCTCGCCCTCGGCGACGGCGAGCAGGAGGTCTCTCTCGTCGAGCTCGGACATCTCCGCAGTCCTCTCCGCCCACGCGCTGGGCTCCGCGGAGTCGAACGATGACACGAACACGACGTAGAGGCCGAGGTCATCCTCCGCCGCCAGCTCCCTCACGGCCTCCTCGGCTGCCGCCGTTCCGTCGCCGAGCACGCCGGCCGCGTCGGTGATCTGACCGGTCACTTCCACGGGCGGTTCGGCCGCTGCCGACCCGGTGGCGGACAAGAGGAACGCGAGTGCGCCGAGGACGACGACGGGCCTGCTCAATACAACCTCCGAGGGAACCGGGCGGATCTCACCCGGGGGAGAACTTTACGCACCGGACTGCGTCAATCCAGTGCCGATGGCCGGAACGCATCGCCGACCGGCGGCGGGGGGTCACTCGATCGGTCACCCGTCGAGTGATGTGCTTCTCCCGTTCTCGGAATTGTCCCACTCGCTCTCCCGGCCATTGCGTCCACCGTTGCCGATGAGATGGCGAAATGGGCCGGCTCGGCGGGGATGTGCGGGATGTGACAGCGACGTGCCGATGAGCGGCTCCCACCGATCGCGGCCCCTCCCGGGCCTGCCGCCATTCCTGCGCCGATCGCTCCCGCGGGGCCGGGGTGGACGCCGGCTGTCACGGCCTCCCCCGACGGCCGGTGACGGGGAAGGCGGCCACGGCCGGCGGTTCTGCGGCGGCTGCCGCGATCGCCACGCCCAGTGACCGGTCGAACCAGTCCAGCAGGTGCAGGGAGCCGAAGCGGCTCGACGTGCGTCCCCCGCCGGCGTTCCGCTCGGTGGCGGGGTCGAGCTCCACGCGGGTCAGCCCGTCCAGGCTGACGACCCCGACCTTCACGAGGCACTCCTTGCGCACCCAGTGGCGAAGGAACGCGGTCGGCGGGTCCTCCGCCGACCGGACCCGCGCCAGCTCGGCGGAGGTGAGCGCGTAGTCCATGGCGGCCGGGGTGGCGTCGTAGGTGTTCGCGCCCTCCACGTCGACGCCGATGGGCCGCCGGTCGGCACCGGCGGCCACCGCCCCGCGGGTGTGCGCGAGACTGACGTGCAGGTCGGGCAGGCCGGCGATGGACGGCCGGCCGTGCTCCGTCGACCCGCAGTCCGGACACCGCTGCACGAGCTCCAGCGTGGCCACGGGCCGCCCCGTCAGCGCCGCGGCGCAGTATCGGGCGAGCAGATGTGCGGCGGCATGGGCCTCGCGGTCGGCCGGAAGCCGCAGTGCGGCGCCACGCCGTCGCTCGCTCTCCGCGAGGAGGTGTTGATCCCCCGCCTCCAGCACCGCGGCGGGCCGGGCGACGAAGACCAGTGGTCGGCGAAGTGGTGCCCCCGCTACGCCTGTGCGGTCCATGCGCTCCTCCGGTCCTCGTCGTCGACAGCCGTGTGCACCCGGGCTCATGAGCAATGCGTGAGCATTCAAAAATAAAAGGTGGTATTGCGCTGAACTCCCGTCCAGCCATATGACCGACAGCAATGATGCGGTGATTCTAAGTGACGAAACGGCCGATTGGTGGCGCAAAGCAGTTGGCGATCTCGCGCCGTGTGGAGACATTGTGCAAATGATCGGATCGGGTCGTAATCTCGGGTGGTTCGGTGATCAAGAGGGCTGCAGAGAGTGAATGAATGACGACGCGTAGCGACGAGTGGGACTTTTTCTCGACATTCCCGGGAGATGTTGAGCAGGACACCAGGACTACCGCTCCCTCCGACACCGCCGTCTCGTACCGGCTGCACGACAACTTCGCGGCCGAGATGTCCGGCCAGCGCTCCGGTTGCACCCGGTTGAGCCGGTACTTCGAGCGCGCCTGCGACAACCATCCGTCGGCCACCGCGCTCGAGGTCGAGGGCGAGCGCCTCTCCTACGCCGAGCTCGACCAGCGCGCGAACCGGCTGGCGAACCTCCTGATGGCCCGGGGTGCGCACGTCGGTGTCCGGGTGGGCATCCTCCTCCACCGCTCGGTGGACACCTACGTCGCCCTGCTCGCGGTCACGAAGACCGAGGCGACGTTCGTCCCCATCGACCCCGAGACGCCCGCCGACCGGCTGCAGTACATCACCGAGGACTCCTCGGTGAGCCTGCTGGTGACGCACACGTCGTTCGCCGCGTCCTGTGCCGCGCTGCCCAGCGAGAGTCTCTACCTCGACGAGCTGGGGCCCGAGCTCGCGGTCCAGTCGAGCTCCCGGCCCGGCGTCGAGTCCGACGGCGACCCGGTCTGCTACATCATCTACACGTCGGGCTCGAGCGGTCGCCCCAAGGGTGTGGAGATCACCCAGTCGAGCATCTGCAACTTCATCGGCATCGTCCCGGTCCTGTACGGGGTCGAGTCCACCGACCGGGTCTACCAGGGCATGACCATCGCCTTCGACTTCTCCATCGAGGAGATCTGGCCCACCTGGGCCGTCGGGGCGACGCTCGTGGCCGGCCCCACGGACGGCCGGCGGATCGGGTCGGGGCTGGCCGACTTCCTCGAGGACAACGAGATCACGATGATCTACTGCGTCCCCACCGTGCTCGCGACACTCGACCGCGTCCTCCCGCTGATCCGCACGGTCAACGTCGGCGGCGAGGCCTGCCCCCGTGAGCTGGTCGACCGCTGGGGCCCCGGCCGCCGGATCCTGAACACCTACGGGCCCACCGAGACGACCGTGACGTGCACGATGGCCGAACTCCGGCCGGGCAAGCCGGTCACCATCGGCCGCCCGCTACCGACCTACCGGGTCACCCTGCTCGACGACGACCGCCAGCCGGTCCCTGCGGGAGCCGTCGGCGAGATCTGCGTCGGCGGTCCTGGCGTGGCGCGCGGCTACGTCAACCGCCCTGATCTCACCGCGGACCGTTTCATCCCCGACCCGCGGGGGATCCCGGGCGAGCGCATCTACCGCACCGGCGACCTGGGCCGCTTCCTCCCCGACGGGGAGCTGGAGTACCTGGGCCGCGCGGACAGCGAGGTCAAGGTGCGGGGCCACCGTGTGGACCTGCAGGAGATCGAGAGCGTCCTGCTGGAGCACCCCCAGGTGACCGGTGCCGTCGTCACCCTGCTGGCCTCGGCGGACACCGGCGGGGATCTCGCCGGGTACGTCATCCTGCGGGATGCGGGGGTGGCCGACGAGCTCCTCCCCGAGCTGCACGAGCAGCTGGCGGCCCAGATGCCGCCCTACATGGTGCCGTCGTACCTCGACGCGGTCGCCTCGATCCCGATGCTGCCCAGCGGCAAGGCAGACCGCGGCCGGCTGCCGGCGCCCACCCGGCCCCGGCTCATCCGCACCGCCGGCGAGCACCAGTCCCCGGAGACGCCGGCGGAGGCCTGGATCGCCGGTCTGTGGGAGGAGACGTTGGGCCTGCCGGCCGGTGCGGTCTCCGTGGAGGCCAACTTCTTCGAGGCGCTGGGCGGGCACTCGCTCGTCGCGGCGAACGTCGTCTCCGCCATGCGGGAGAGCGACCTGGGCTCGGGGTTGTCCATCCTCGACTTCTACCGCCACCCCACCGTCCGCGCCCTGGCCACCTTCCTCGAGGACGGTGACCGGGACCAGGCCGGCGGGACCGTGACCCTCGAGCCGCGGGAGCCCCGGCCGGAGCCGCCCTCCCGGCAGCGGGTTCTCGGTTTCGGGACGGCGCAGTTCTCGGTCCTCTACGCGATCATCCTGCTGTTCCTGCTCCCCGTCGGCGTCCTGTACGGCCTCAGCGACGGGCAGCCCTCACTCGGCCTGATCATCCAGCTGGCGATCGCTCTGCCGGTGTTCTACCTGCTGTTCCGCTGGGTCCTCCCGGTCGTCGGCTCGCGGGTGCTCTCCCGTGGCCTGCGCGCCGGTGACCACCCGCTCTGGAGCGGCATGCACCTGAGGGTGTGGACCGTGCAGAAGCTGATGTCGATCTCTCCGCTCACCATCCTGAGCGGATCTCCGTGGGCGGTGACCTACCTGCGGCTGGCCGGCGCGCAGATCGACGACGAGAGCCACATCGGGACGGCGAACATCTCGCTCCCGTCGTTCCTTCGGGTGGGCCGCGGCGCGACGATCGGGTACGGGGCGCAGCTGCACGCGCACCGCGTCGCCGAGGGCATCGTGACCATCGGCCCGGTCACCGTCGGTGCCGGCGCCGTCATCGGGTCCGAGAGCGTGCTGGAGTGCGACTCGGAGGTCGGCGAGAACGCCATCCTCAGCGACCAGTCGCTGCTGACGTCCCGGCGGAGCGTTCCCGCGGGCGAGACCTGGGCCGGGTCTCCGGCGAAGCCGGCGCCCGACACCATGGACCCGGTGGTCGAGCTGATGGCCGGCTGTGCGGACGCACCCCGGACGTGGTCCAGCCGGCTGCTGGCCGGCTTCGCCGGAGGCGTCCTGTTCCTCGAGGCGATGCCGTTCCTCATCATGCTGCCGATCGTGGCGGTCGTGTGGTGGACCCTGCTCTCCTTCGGCACGCTGGCAGCTCTCCTGGTCACCGCGCTCTCCGGCCCGCTGTTCGTGGCCGCCTCCTGCGCCCTGATCCTGGGCAGCCGCCGCCTCGTGCAGCCGGAGACCCCGGAGGGTGTGCACCACCTGCGGTCCCAGCTGGGCCTGGAGAAGTGGCTGGGCGACAAGCTGCTCGAGCAGAGCCTGCTGTTCAACAACACGATGTACGCGACGCTCTACACGCCGCTGTGGCTGCGGGCGATGGGGACGAAGGTCGGCAAGGGCGCCGAGGTGTCCACGATCGCCAACATCGACCCGGACCTGCTCACCCTCGGCGAGGGCAGCTTCGTGGCCGACATGGCCAGTGTCGGGAGCGCGACCTACGCCAACGGTCACGTCGCCTTCCGTCGGACCGAGATCGGGTCCCGCGCCTTCGTCGGGAACGCCGCCTTCATCCCGTCGGGCTCGCACCTGGGCGACGACTCACTGGTGGGGGTCCGCACCGTTCCCCCGACCGGCCGGACCGAGCCCGGCACGGCCTGGCTGGGATCGCCGGCGTTCTACCTGCCCCGTCGGGAGATGTTCGACGAGTTCACCGAGGCCGAGACCTTCGCGCCGCCGAAGGGGAAGGTCCGGGCCCGGTACGCGATCGAGGGTCTGCGGATCGTGCTGCCGAGCTCCCTGCTCGCCGTCGCGATGTTCGCGACCCTGTACGGGCTCTCCTCGCTGGCGGCCTCATGGAGCACGGTGGCCACGGTCCTGCTCGCGCCGCTGGTGGCCCTGGCCTCCAGCGTCCTGGTCGTGTTCCTGGTGGCTGCCCTCAAGTGGGCTCTCGTCGGCCGCTACCGGCCGCGGGTGCGGCCGCTGTGGAGCGGCTTCGTCCGCCGGACGGAGTTCGTGACCGGCATCTACGAGGCCGCGGCGGTGCCGGCGCTGCTCACCTTCCTGACCGGAACCCCGCTGCTCGGCCCCGCACTCCGGCTGTTCGGTTGCCGGGTCGGCCGGCGGACGTTGATCGACACGACGTACGTCACCGAGTTCGACCTCGTGACCATCGGGGACGACGTCTCGGTGGGCACGAACGCGTCGCTGCAGACCCACCTGTTCGAGGACCGCGTCATGAAGATGGACCACGTGATCCTGCGTGACCGCGCCACGGTCGGTGACAAGGCCGTCGTCCTGTACGGCTCCGTCGTGGAGGAGGACGCCACGCTGGCCGCCCTGTCGCTCGCGATGAAGGGGGAGGTGCTGCCGAGGGAGACCACCTGGTGCGGCATCCCGGCGCAGAAGGTCGGTCGGGCGCCGACGGTTCCGCCGGCGCGCCAGCGGCGCCGCGCGTCGGCCGGGGCGACGGCGGCCCGGCGATGACGTCGAGCACGCAGTCCTCGCTGCCGCACGCCTGTGAGCCGGCCCCGTCCGGCGACGTCTCCGGGACCCCGTCGAGCACCGCGCCGGCCCAGCGGTCGAGCGCCCGCCTGGTCGGCATCGACGCCGCCCGCGGTATCGCGCTGTTCGGCATGATGGCCGTGCACAACATCGTGGCCGTCGAGGACGACGGGGAGGCCTCGCTGGCCTGGACGCTGGCCGCGGGCAAGTCCGCGGCGCTGTTCGCGCTGCTGGCCGGCGTCGGCGTGGCGTTCGCCACCGGCCGGCGGCGGCGGCCGACCGCGCGGACCTGGCCCGGCTACGCGGCCGCGCTCCTGGTCCGGGGGCTCCTCATCGGTGCCGTCGGGCTGCTCCTGGGCTCCGTGGTGCCCGCTGACTTCGCCGCGGTGATCCTGCCGTACTACGCGCTGCTCTTCCTGCTCGCGATCCCGCTGCTCGCTCTGTCCGGCCGCGCACTCGTGGCGCTGGCCGTCGCGATCGCAGTGGTCATGCCGGTCCTCAGCCACCTGCTGCGGGCGGGGACGGAAGTGCGGCGCACCGTGCCGAACCTGACGTTCGGCGATCTGGTCGGTGACCCGGGCCAGGTGCTGCGGGAGCTCGCGCTGACCGGCGTGTACCCGGCGCTGCCCTGGATGGCCTACCTCTGCGCCGGGCTGGCCGTCGGGCGTGCACTGCTGTCCTCGCGGCGCACGGTCGCGCTCATCACGCTGACCGGGGCCGGGCTCGTCGTGGCTGCCCAGACGATCTCGTGGTTCTTCCTCGACGTCCTCGGCGGCCGTGCCGACCTCGAGGCGGTCGCGAGCCGGTCGATGACTCCTGACGATCTGGCCGTGGTCATGGCGGTCGGGTGGACCGGGACGACGCCGACGGACACCGGCTGGTGGCTGGCGACAACGCTGCCGCACTCCACCACACCGCTGGATCTGGCCTTCACCATCGGTCTGGGGCTGGTCGTCCTCGGCTGCGCCATCCTCGTCGGCCGCGCCACCAGCGCCCTCCTGCGACCGCTGGCCGCGGCGGGCAGCATGACGCTCACGCTCTACTCCCTGCACCTGCTGCTGCTCAGCTGGTCGGGGATGCCGGGTGGGCCGGAGGGGCTGCTCATCCAGACGGCCCTCGTGCTGGCGTTCGCGCTGCTGTGGAGCCGGTCCCACGCGCGGGGGCCACTGGAGGAGATCGTGGCCCAGGCCACCGGTGCCGTGCGTCGGAGGGTGCAGTCGCGCACGGACTGGAAGCGGGCGGCGATGGCCGGCACCCCGCACGGCGGCGTCGGTGGGCCCTGACCTCCGTGGACCCGCGTCCAGCGGCAGGAGCCTGGCGCTGGTCTACCGCGGTCCGGCGACGACACCGGGCTGTCCCGAGGCCGTCGCCGCCGCACTGCGCCGGAGCCGGTGGGACCTCGACGTCCGGTTCGTCGGGCCTCGGGAGGAGCTGCCGCTGGAGCCGGGCGTGCTCGCCACCGCCCGGCTCTACGCCCAGCCCGGCGGGGGCGAACTGCGGCGGGCGTACCGGAAGATGCGGGGCTCGGCGGAGGCCATCCGGGAGTTCGTCCGCTCCGGCGGTGGCTACCTCGGGTTCTGCCTGGGCGGGTACCTCGCGGGCGAGACCCCGGGCTTCGGGCTGCTTCCTGGGGACACCGACCAGTTCATCTCCTCGCCCGGGGCCCGGCCGGACCACGACGGCGACAGCGTGGTCTCCCTGACCTGGGAAGGACGCCGTCGCCACGTCTACTTCCAGGACGGGCCCTGGTTCGACCTGGACCCCGCACGAGGACCGGCGGAGGTGCTGGCGACCTACGACAACGGGTTGCCCGCGGCGGTCGTCGCACCGTTCGGCCGGGGCGCGGTGGGCGTTGTGGGTCCGCATCCCGAGGCCTCGCCCGACTGGTACGCCGACAGCGGACTCCCGGTGCCGGACGACGTCCGTGCCGACCTCACCCAGGACCTGGTCGACCGGGTGCTGCAGGCCGGCCGGATCGCGCGGCGCGTGGACTGACCGGGGGTGGGGGAGCGGTATCCCCCCGAGATGACGGTGGGCGCTCCCCCGCGGGGAAGCGCCCACCGTCGTAGTCCCTAGGAGGCGTCCATCAGCTGGCCCACCGTCCGGCCGAGCCGGCCGTCGAGCGCGTGGCCGACACCGTTCGGGTAGTCGCCCGACGTGACGACGCCGCGGCCGGCGTAGAACCGCTCCCCGGCCTGCGCCCCCCAGGAGGCGGTCAGCGGGACGGCGGTGTCGGCGGTGCCGGTGAACCAGTGGCCGCGGACGCCGGTCATGCTGGCGGCGGTCAGGCCGGACGCGTTGCCGGCCGGTGGGCCACCGCCGCCGAACACCACCCAGCCCCCGCCGAGGCGCATCAGCTCCGGGTGCTGCGGCACCAGGAACCTGGTGATCTCCTGCGCACCGGAGGAGAAGCCGCTCAGCCACACCTCGGTGACCGGGTAGCCGGCGAGCTGCCTCTCGATCAGCTCGGCGAGGAAGTCGGCGTAGCCGCTGGTGTCACCGGTGTGCCAGCACTTGCAGGACTGGTTGGGGCTCTGCACCGCGAGCGTGATCGCGTTGCGCGCCTTGGCGTTCGCGACCAGCCCGGACGAGCCGCCCAGCGCGTAGGAGGAGCTCGGGTTGTTGATGCCGTACTCGCCGGTGCCGTCGAGGTAGACGACCAGGCTGACGGGCTTCGCGGGGTCGATGCCGCCGGCGTAGAGCAGGTAGCGCCCGGTGTGCCCGTTGCGGGCGGTGAACGACTGCCGCGGCTGGTCGGCGAACGAACCGCCCGCGCCGCCGGAGGAGCTGCCCGCGGCGGCCGGTGCGGCGGCGGCCGGTGCCACAGCGGGGGCGGGGGCGGGGGCCGGGGCCGGCCGGCCCGACGAGCTCCGCTTCCGGCGCACCGGCTCGGCGGTCGCGACCGCCTGCGACGTTGCGGGCGCCACCTCGGCGGGGGCGGCTACCGCCGCCTGCTCACCGGCGTCCTCGGCCTGCTCACCGGCGTCCTCGGCCTGCGGCTCGGTGGTCTCGGCTACCTGGGCCTCGGGCTGTTCCTGTGCCGGAATCTGGACCGGCGCCGTGGCCGACTGCACCTCCGAGGGGACGGCATCGCTCGGAGCGGTCGCCGCGTCCCCGAGTGAGAGCGCTTGGCCGACCTCCGGCCGGCTGGTCACATCGGTGCTCCCAGCCGTACCAGCGGCATCGAGACCGAAGTCGGCCGGGCCGCAGGCCGTGGTCAGGGAGACGAGGGCGGCGGCCGCGAGCAAGCGGGCACGGCGGCCGACCACGGAATGGGAAGTGCGCACGAGTGATTCCTCCGGACGTCCGATCGCCTGTAGCAACGGACTGTGATTGCGCTGTGACTCATCGAGGCTGACACATACCGTCCGCATCTGCTAGGTAACAGCGAGGTCACATTCGTCCCATCTGCGCCATCCGTCCCGCGTGCATCACAACCCCTGCCGATAACCGATGGCCGAACTGTCGTCACCTGCCGACCGTGCACCGGCCGGGCAGGCAGAATGGAAGTTCCGGCCGGAGCCCCCGGCCGCCCAGTACTCGAGGACAGGGATGCGCACAGGTCGACGGTGGTCCACGGCTGCCCTGGCGTCTCTGGTGCTGGCGCTCAGTGGCTGCACCACCGGGGCGCGGGACGACGCCGGGCCAGGACGCGGCGAGTCGGTGCCGGACGACGACGGCCCGAGACCCGGAGAGGCGGCGGTGGACGTCGCCGAGCCGTGGCCCGACCGGCCCGTGGTGGACCTGCGCTTCGAGGTCGCCGCGGACCTCGAGTCAGTGGCCGGTCGTGAGGTCGTCGAGTTCACACCGGACCTGGACACCTGCGAACTGGTGTTCCGGTCCTGGCCGAACAAGCCGGCCACCGCGAGTGCAGGTAGCTCTCTGACCGTGTCGCGGGTGCAGGTCGACGGCCGCGATGCGGCGTTCCTCGACATCGTCGCCGGCGCGCCGGAGGACGCACCGGCCGGGACCCTGGTGGAGGTCCCGCTGGCCGACTGTCTGCGAGCGGGGGAGGCCGTCACCGTCGACATCACCTTCGACCTCGAGCTGGGGGAGGAGGTCAACGAGCGGGTCGGGATGTCCTCCGACGCGGAGATCGCCTGGTTCGCCACGGCCTTCCCCCTCCTGGCGTGGGAGCGGGGCCGCGGCTGGGAGCGCGGCCCCGCGGTCCCGGTCAACGGCGAGACGGCCGTGAGCGAGGACTTCCTGCTCGACTCCCTCGAGGTGGTCGCATCCTCCGGCTACGAGGTCCTCGGCACCGGGGAGGCGCTCGGCACGGACGAGGGGCCGGACGGGACGACCGTCCACCGCTTCGCCGCCCCGGCGGTCCGGGACGTGGCCGTCGCGGTCGGGGACCTCGACGTGGCCGAGCGGACGATCGACGGGCTTCGCGTGCACGTGGGGCTGGACCAGGAAGTCGGCGAGGCGGACGCCGACGACTGGCTGGATCAGATCGAGGAGTCCACCGGCGACCTCGTCGACCTGCTCGGCCCCTTCCCCTACGACGACCTGTGGGTCGTGGTGCTCTCCAGCCAGACGAGCGGCATCGAGTTCCCCGGCGCGATCCAGTTCGGCGACGTCGACCCGGACGAGCGACGTGGTCTCGTGACGCACGAGCTCGCGCACATGTGGTTCTACGGCTTGGTGGGCAACGACCAGGGCGAGCATCCGTGGCTGGACGAGTCGTTCGCGACGTTCGCCCAGTCGGTGGCCGACGGCGACGACACGCCCTTCGCCCACGGGTCGGGGGAGGACGCCCCGCCGGTGGGCGGGTCCATGACGTACTGGGCGGCAGAGTTCCGATGGCCCAGCAGGGCTTACTACGACACCGTCTACACCCTCGGCGGGGCCGCGCTCGTGCAGGCGCGGGAGCAGGCCGGTGACGACGTGTTCGACGCCGCATTGGCCGACTACCTGGCGGCGAACGCCTACTCCATCGCCACCCCGGACGACGTCCGCGAGGCGTTCGCCGACCTGCCGGAGGTTCTCCGGGTGCTGCGCGAGGTCGGGGCCCTGTCATGACATCCCCGGCCTGACCCCGGCCGACCGAGCGGGGAGGAGGCGCTCGCACCCGGGGCGACCCGGGTGGGGCGCGGATCCCCAGCGGCGGGCAGGCACCACGAAATTACTCACGGTAACCGCGCGTAGGGAATGGTGAAATTCACCCGTTCGGGTGTTCGACGCCGCACACGATGAGCGCGATCCGTGTGGACGGCGCGCTCACCAGCAGAAAGGGTCATTGCGTGCGGAATTCCCGAATGAAGACCTTCAGGATCGGCAGTTTCCTGTTCGAACCCGCACATGGACAGCGTACATCCGAGTACTGTGACTCAGCGTGAGCGCAGGGCGGACGGTCGGGGTCTTCACCACCAACCGTTGTCCGGCTGCGCCCGTGCTGTGGAGCCGGCCGGTGCTGGCCGGGCAGCGGGCTCGCGCGCTCGTGCTCAACTCCGGCGGCGCGAAGCCTGCACCGGGCCGGAGGGTTTCGCCGACACCGGGATGCTCGCGCCGGCCCCGGCGACGATGCTCCTCCTCACCACCGACGCGATCGGCGACCCCCGTGCGGGTGTCGACCTCACTGGCCCGGAGAACACCATCGACGTCGGCCTGAGGGCCGGCGGCGAGCAGGCCACGATCTGGACCGACGACCTGTCCATCGCCTACGTGCACGAGAACTCGGCCTCCTCCACATGAGCATCCATCACGCGCAGGACCCGACCCTGTCCGACGTCCGGGCCGACCAAGCCCTGCCCGGGGCGCCGTCCGGCTTCCGCGCGGACGTGCCGCCGTCCGACGCCGGTCCCGACGAGCAACCGACCCGGCCGGTGCGCCGCCGGGTCGGTAGCACCCGCGTCATGCGCACCCACGATCCCGAAGGGGATCGGCTCAAGGCCGCCGTCCTCACCGGGGCGCTGCCGTGGCTCAGGGAGTTCCACGGCCGTGTGATCGTCGTCAAGTACGGCGGCCATGCCATGGTCGACGAGGAGTGCCGCCGGGCCTTCACCGAGGACATGGTGTTCCTGCGGACCTGCGGCATCCTCCCGGTCGTCGTGCACGGCGGCGGTCCGCAGATCACCGAGATGCTCGGCCGGCTGGGCATCCTCAGCGAGTTCCGTGGCGGTCTGCGGGTCACCACCCCGGAGACGATCGACGTCGTCCGCATGGTGCTCACCGGCCAGGTCGGCCCCGACATCGTCGGCCTGATCAACCAGCACGGCCCGATGGCCGTGCACCTCTCCGGCGAGGACGGCCGTCTGTTCACCGCGCAGCGGACGGCAGTGGTCGTGGACGGCGAGCCGGTCGACGTCGGGCTGGTCGGCGACGTGGTCGCGGTCGACACCACCCCGGTCACCGCGCTCCTCCAGGCCGGCCACATCCCCGTCGTCGCCAGCGTCGCCCCGGACGCCGACGGCGTCGTGCACAACGTCAACGCCGACACCGCAGCAGCCGCGCTGGCCGCGGCGCTGGGCGCGGCGAAGCTCGTGGTGCTCACCGACGTCGAAGGCCTCTACGCGAACTGGCCGGACCGGGAGTCCCTGGTGCAGAAGATCGACACCCGCGAGCTCGCCGAGATCATTCCGGACCTGCACTCGGGGATGATCCCGAAGATGGCTGCCTGCCTGCGGGCGGTCGAGGGCGGGGTCTCCCGGGCGACCGTCATCGACGGGCGGGTGCCGCACGCGCTCCTGCTGGAGACCTTCACGACCGAAGGAACCGGCACGATGGTCCTCCCGAGGGTCGACTCCGCGAGCCCGGCCCCGGCCGGCAACGGGGAGGTCGTGCGGTGAGCCGCACGGAGGTGCTGGCCGGCCGCTGGTCGGCGGTCCGCGTGAACGACTGCTTGGTGATGGCCTCGACGCCCCCCGGGGTGCGCGTGTCTCCTACGGGCCCTACGGGGACACCGGGGCAGACGCCCAGGTCGACGCTGTCCTCCTGGCCGCCCTCGACGCCCGCGCGGTAGCAACCGGCCGTCCGGTCGAGAAGCTCGCCGGCGGTCCGGGTGTGCGTGGCGGGCGGACGTCCGTGCTCCACGCCGAGATCGTCGCCGACGACGTCCGGGTCGGCTGACCAGCTGGTGGAAGCCGGGAACGGGGTGGCGGTGACCTCCGGAACGAGGTGATCGTCGTGGAGCTGCTGTCCATCGGTGTGTCAGGACGGCCGCCCCCGGGGTAGGTGCCCGCCAGCCGAGTCCGGGCCGCCCCCCGGGAGAGGCGGACGGCGCCGGACTTCTTCCCAGATGAGGCACTGATGCATGACGACCGCGGCATCGCATCGCCGGCGCGCGACCGCGCCGCCCGACGTTTCGTCGTGACCGACAACCGTGTCACTGGCCCCGGGGAGAACACCGCCGCCGTCGAGCGCGTCCCCGCCGCGTTCGACACCACGGTCATCGTCCCGACGTACAACGAGGGCGCCAACATCGGCCCGCTCGTCGATCGGCTGGCCGCGGCCCTCCGCGGGCGCAGTGCCGAGGTCCTGATCGTCGATGACAGCACGGACGACACCCCGATCCAGGTCGCCCGGGTCGCTGCCGACGCCGACCTGCCGGTGCGCCTGATCCACCGGGAGGGCGAGGACCGGGTCGGTGGGCTGGCCGGTGCGGTGACGGCCGGCATCCTCGCCTCGGACAGCGACTTCGTCCTGGTCATGGACGGCGACCTCCAGCACCCGCCGGAGATGGTGCCCGACCTGCGCGACGCGGCCGACGACGTGGACCTCTCCGTCGCGTCCCGCTACGGCGGCGACGGCGACTCCTCCGGCCTGAGCAGCAGCTACCGCCGCCTGGTCTCCAGCGGCAGCACCGTCATCGCCCAGGCGTGCTTCCCCCGCCGCGTCGGCCGGGTCTGCTCCGACCCCATGACCGGGTTCTTCTGCTTCCGTCGGGCCGCGGTCGACATGGGCCGCCTCCGGCCGCGCGGATTCAAGATCCTCTTGGAAATCCTGGCCCGGCACGACCTGCGGGTGCGCGAGCTGCCCTTCACCTTCGGCGACCGGCTGGCCGGCGACAGCAAGGCGTCGTGGCGCAACGGCGCCCAGTTCGCCTACCAGATGGCGAGCCTGCGGATGGGCCGGCTGAGCCGGTTCGCCGCCGTCGGTGCCCTCGGGACGCTGGTGAACCTCGCCGTCATGGCGCTGCTGGTCCGCGGGCCGGTGGAACTCAACTACGTCGTGGCCGCCGTTCTCGCTGCCGAGGTGTCGATGCTGCACAACTTCGTCCTGCAGGAGCGGTTCGTGTTCCGGGATCTGCGCGACGGCGTGCGCCGCCGGGGACGCCGGCTGGCCCAGCACTTCGCGTTCAACAACGCCGAGGCCTTGCTGCGGCTGCCGTTGCTCGTCCTGCTGGTCGAGACGATGCACCTCTACGCGCTGCTGGCGCAGGCGGTCACGCTCGCCGTGGCCTTCGTCGCCCGGTTCCTGTTCGTCAGCCGGGTGATCTACCGGCCGCACCGGTCGGTCCTCGGGTCGGTGCGCGCCCGGGAGACGGTCGGGGCCTGACCCGTTCCGGCGGTCCAGGCCAGCAGCTCGTCGGCGGGCCGGGTGTTGATGACCCGGTGCAGTGCCCGAGGACGTCGGTGTGCGGGTTGGCGACGGCGGCGAGCATGCGGGCCGTCATGGCCGTGGCGTCCGCCCGCAGGTCGGAGTGCACGCTGGCCAGACCACGTCGAGCGTTCGCGACCGTCAGCCGGGGGGAGCGATCGGTCAGCGCCAGGTACTCATGGCCCAGGGCCATGGCGGCCTGGCCATCTCCCGGATCGGGCTGCCACCGTCGGACCAGTCGGAGTGCGCGTGCAGGTCGCCCCGGAGCGCGGCGCGGAAGGCGGCGACCTCCTCGGCGGCCGGGAGCTCACCGGCACAGGCCTCCTCGAGCTCGGCCAGGTACTCGGGCACCTCGCCCGCGTGCGCTGCACGGTGGCGGTCAACCCGCCAGCCGTCATCGTCTCGGTCCTGTGCCGCACGCGCTGGGCGCAGTGGTCGCAGATGCGCCCGCGCCGGCTACCGCGTCGGTGACTGCCGCAGCGTCGCGGCAGTGGTTGATACTGCCCAGATCGACCGCCGCGACCGCACGAATACCCTTGAAGACCTCAAGGGAGTCGGCTACGAGTCGCCGTCCGCCTGACACATCCTGCTGGCCAATGGTGGGTCGACGAGTGATCCAACCACCCGTGGTCGAGCCGCCGGGCATGGTCGACCCTCGTCGTGCCGCTGGGTGAAGTGCTGGGCCTGAGTCCCGTGGCTGCGACCTCGGTGGCTGGGGGAAGGCGGTCCAGCCCGCCAGTCCGATGATGACAGGACACGCCGGCCAGTGAGAGAGAGATCATACTTCGATCATGTGGCGACTTGCCGCACCCGCCCGGCTACGTCGCGTTCCAACGCGCGCGACACGCCGGACCGCGCCGGCGCGAAGCCCGCGGTCCCCGTGACTGTCCGTCACGTCCCTCATCGGCGTCACCCATTCCCGGGCGCCGCCATGTGGCATGTCCGTCTGGGGACGACGAGTGTGTGGCACGACCGCAACGGAGCGGCGTGTGCTCGAACAACTCCACCGCCTGCCGCCTGTCGCCTGTGTCACCGATCCGGATCCCTTCTCGCGCCGCCACGGCGGGCGTGTGGGCGGTGAGTCCGACCGCCCTGCTCTGAATGAGGATCCCCATGCGTCCGCTGCTTCCCCCGCACGTGCCCGATGGGCTCCAGCGACCGGATCGAACGGTCGTCATGGTCGGCAACGTCGTCGCCGACCACCGAGAGCGTGTGGGGCAGCCCTGCCGGTACCGGTCCGCCCGGGCCGGCTTCGACACGACCGTCGTCGTTCCCACGGTCAACGAGGGCGCGAACGCCGCACCGCTGGTCGAGCGCCTCGCGGCGGCCATGCGCGGGCGCAGGGCCGAGATCCTGTTCGTCGACGACAGCACCGACGACACGCCCCAGCAGATCGCCCGCCTCGCCGCGCACGCCGATCTGCCCGTGCGGATGATCCACCGGGACGCCGAGGAGCGGGTCGGTGGCCTGGCCGGTGCGGTCGTCGCCGGCATCTCCGCGTCGCGCAGCGACTTCGTCGTCGTCATGGACGGCGACCTGCAGCACCCGCCGGAGATGGTGCCCGCGCTGCGCGACGCCGCCGAGGACGTGGATCTGTCCGTCGCGTCCCGCTACGGCGGCGGGGATTCCTCCGGGCTGGGCAGTACCTACCGCCGCTGGGTGTCCACCGGCAGCACGGCCATCGCCCAGGCATGCTTCCCGCGCCGGGTCGGCCGGGTCTGCAGCGACCCGATGACCGGCTTCTTCTGCGTTCGCCGCTCGGCGATCGACCCGTCGGCTCTCCGGCCGCGCGGCTTCAAGATCCTGCTCGAGATCCTCGCGCGCCACGACCTGCGGGTCCGGGAACTGCCGTTCACGTTCGGCGAGCGCGCGGCAGGGGAGAGCAAGGCGTCCTGGCGCACCGGTCTCCGGTTCCTCCGCCAGCTGGCGAGCCTGCGGCTGGGCCGGCTGAGCCGCTTCGCAGCCGTGGGGGCGCTCGGCACGATCGTGAACCTCGCGGTGATGGCGCTGCTGCTCGCCGGCCCCCTGTCGGTGAACTACGTCGTCGCCGCGATCGTCGCCGCCGAGGTCTCGATCCTGCACAACTTCGTGCTCCAGGAGCGGTTCGTCTTCCCGGACCTGCGCGACGGCGCACACCGCCGGACGCGCCGGCTGGCCCAGCACCTGGTGTTCAACAGCGTCGAGGCCGGGATCCGTCTCCCGTTGCTCGTCCTGCTCGTGGAGACCGTGGGCGTCTGGCCGCTCCTGGCGCAGGCGGCCACCCTCGCCGCCGCCTTCGTCATCCGGTTCCTCTTCGTGTCCCGCGTGGTCTACCGCCCGCGTCGGCGGCGTTCGGCCCCGGCCCCCCTTCGAGAGACCGTGGAGGTCTGACCATGGCGATCCTCTCCGGACTCCTCGTCCTCATCGCCCTTGCCCTGCTCGTCATCGCCAGCACGACCCTGTGGTGGCAGATGCACGCCTGGATGTCCCCGCGGTCCTTCGAGTCCGTCGGCTTCCGCGTGCCCGGGCGCGCGAAGTACTCCTTCAGCCTGATCGTGCCCTGCCGCGAGGAGAGCGAGGAGGTCATGCGGTCCACGGTCGAGCGCCTGCTGGCCCAGGATCACCCCGACTTCGAGGTCATCTTCTCGGTCGGGCACGACGACGCCAAGCCGATGAGCGATGGCCTGAACACCGTCCAGATCGCGGAGAAGCTGGCCCGGCGGTGGCCGACCCGGGTTCGGGTCTCGATCAACTACGACACGGTCAAGAACAAGCCGCGGCAGCTCAACACGTCGCTGCTGGACTGCACCAAGGACGTCGTCGGCATCATCGACGCCGAGTCGCTCACCCAGCCGGGCCTGCTCCGGCACGTCGACGCGACCTTCCAGGACACCGACGCCGACGTCGTCCAGGGCGCGGTGCACCTGATGAACTACCGGGACTCCTGGTTCAGTCTCCGCAACTGCATGGAGTACCGGATCTGGTTCCGCTCCCGGCTGCACGGCCACGCCCTCTCCGGCTTCATCCCGCTGGGTGGCAACACCGTCTTCGTGAAGCGCGAACTGATCGAGCAGGTCGGTGGCTGGGACGGCGACTGCCTCGCCGAGGACTGCGAGATCGGCGTCCGGCTCTCGGCCCTGGGCAAGAAGATCGTGGTCGGCTACGACCCGGCGCTGGCCACCCAGGAGGAGACGCCGGAGCGCATCCCGCAGCTGATCAAGCAGCGGACCCGGTGGGCGCTGGGCTTCATGCAGGTCCTGGCCAAGGGGGAGTGGAAGCGGCTGCCCACCCGGTCGCAGCGGTTCCACGCCTGGTGGACGCTGGTCCAGCAGCACGCGGTGGCCTTCTCGGGCGTCGTCCTGCCGCTGGCCATCCTGACCGGGGTCCTCGCCAGCGTTCCCCCGCTGGTGGTGCTGATCACCCTCCTGCCCTTGGCGCCGACGGTGACCATGCTCGGCTTCGAGATGCTCATCCTGCGCGAGTGGAGCCAGGAGATGGGGCTCGAGGTCCGGTTCCGCGACTATCTCCGGCTGCTCGTCTCGCTGCCCTTCTACCAGCTGCTGCTGGCCATCGCGGTCCTCCGGGCGATCTGGAAGTACGTGACCGGCGACTTCGCCTGGGAGAAGACCGCCCACGCGGGCTCCCACATCACCCCCCAGCTGTCCGTCGTCCCGAACGAGGAGCGCGCCGCATGACCACCGTCCTCGAACGCCCCGACGTCGTCGAGACCGACCGGACCCCGGCGCCGCCACGCCCGCGCGGCGCGCTGGGGCTCCGTTCGGAGCGCCTGCTGGTCGCCCTCGGGCTCCTGGTCGTGGGGGTGGCCCACTCGCTGAACCTGGCCGGCTGGCCGCGCTACTGGGACGACGAGGGGACGTACTACTCCCAGGCGTGGTCGGTCGCCAACCTCGGCGCGCTGTCGCCCTACACCTACTGGTACGACCACCCGCCGGCGGGTTGGCTCCAGATGGCGCTGTTCACCTGGATCCCCGACGCGATCCTCGACGGCACCAACTCCTCGGTGCTGGCCGGCCGGATCGTCATGGTCGGCTACACGCTGGCGACGGCGCTGCTCACCTATCTGCTGGCCAAGCGCGTCGGCATGGCCCGGGGCTGGGCGCTGGCCGCGATGCTGCTCTGGGCGGTCAACCCGCTGGTCCTCTACGAGGGCCGCCAGGTGTTCCTGGACAACGTCGCCCTGCCGTGGCTGATCGGTGCCTTCCTGCTGGTGCTGAGCAAGGACCGACACCTGGGCCACCACATGGCCGCCGGCCTCTGCTTCGGCGTCGCGGTGCTCAGCAAGGAGACCACCCTGGTGTTCCTGCCGGCGCTGCTGGTCGGCCTCTGGCAGTCCGCGTACCGCCCGACGCGGCCGTTCGCGGTCATGGGGTTCTCCGCCATCACGGTGATCTCGGGCTCGATGTACCTGCTGTTCGCGCTCATCCGCAACGAGCTCTTCCCGGGCCCGGACCACGTCTCGGTCTGGGACGCGCTGGCCTTCCAGCTCGGCGGCCGGGAGGGCTCCGGCTGGCTCCTGGACCCGAACGGCCCGAGCGACGGCGCCTACGACTCCTTCACCGGCTGGCTCCAGCTCGACAGCGGTGTGCTGGTGGTGGGTGGCGTCGCGGCGTCGCTGGCCGCCCTCGCCGTCCGCCGGCTCCGGCCGCTGGCCATCGGGGTGCTGGTCGCCGCGCTCGTGGCCCTGCGCCCGGCCGGCTACCTCCCGCAGATGTACGTCGTCGCGGTCCTGCCCTTCGCCGCTCTCGTCCTCGTCGGCCTCCTCGACGTGACCTGGAAGTGGCTCATGCGGGCCCGGAGTGTGCCGGCGCGGGCCGTCTCGGGCGCGGCACTGCTGCTCGTGCTGGCGGCGGCCGCGCTGCCGCTCGCGAACTGGCGGTACAACTACGAGGCGGCCTGGACGGCAGACACCAACGACGTCCGCGCCGACGCCCTCGAGTTCGCCGAGGCGAACCTGCCGCGCGAGTCGACGGTCGTCACGGACAACGCGTTCTGGAACGATCTGGTGGACGCCGGCTGGGACTCCGAGGACGTCCTGTGGTTCTACAAGGTGGACTCCGACGGCGCGGTCACCGAGCAGGTGGGCGGCGACTACACCGGCATCGACTACCTCGTGTGGTCTGCGGCCGCCGCCAAGAACGCGGGCCCGATCGTGGTGGAGGCCTACGAGCACAGCGAACTGCTCTGGACCGACGGCACGGGCGAGGCCCAGGTAGAGGTCCGCCGCGTCCGCTCACTCGCCGAGCAGGCAAAGATCCAGGCTGCGGAGGCCGAGGCCGAGCGTCAGCAGCTCGAGGCCTTCATGGCCGCACCCAGCGCGGAGTTCCCCGAGCTGACCAATGGTCAGATCGAGGGTATTCGCGTCGATCGCGCCACCATGTCCGTGGCGCAACTGGCGGACAAGTACGCCACCGCCGAGGAGACGATCACGTCGATCCTGGCGACGGACGACTGACCAGTTCCGGCCCGGCGCGATCCTGCGCCCGGCCGGCGTCCCGCCCCGTGCCCCCGTCCGCGTCCAGCGGACGGGGGCACGGTGCTGTCCGGCGGCCGACCGATGGGTGGGGAGGGACGGTGCCAGCGCTCGTCGGAGGTAAGAGTTCGACCCGCCCGGTGACATTGCGGATTTGTTCCGTTACGGTTCGCAGGTGCCCTCGCCACTACGCCACGTAGTCGAATCGTCGCTCGAACAGGCTGACCCGCCGACTGGCGACCTGTCCGTCCGGACGTCCTCGTCAGGGGTCCCGGCGACGTCGCACCGGGCCGCTTCCGCACGGGCCCCGATCCCCCGGCGGCCGTGGCGGTCACTGCTGGCCGCCGCCGTCGTCGTTCCCGGGCTGGTCGCCTGCACCCCCCTGGTGGGTCCGACCCAGCAGGCGGCCGACGACGCGCCGGTGGCACAGGCTGCGGCGGCGGACGCCCCACCTGCGGGCACGGGCGCACCCGGGCCCGCAGCGCCGCTGGAGCCGGAAGGGCCGGTCGTCGGCGAGAAGGCGCCGACCGAGACCTACGTGGCCGATCCGGCACTGCCCTCCTCCGGAGTGGGAACTGACACCGGGCTCGGCGCCGGAGCGGACGTCCAGATCCTGCCGGCGCGCGACGCCGGGACGCCCGGCTCCGCCGCGGGCGGTCCGGAGGTCAATCCGCTCGCCGGGGACACGTTCTACGGCCCGAACGGCGAAGCGGCCGCGGCTGCGGCGAAGCTGCAGACCAGCGATCCCGCGGGCGCGGCCCTGCTCGCGGAGCTCGCCGGCGTATCGAGCGCGACCTGGCTGGGAGCCTGGAGCGGGGACGTCGCCTCCGCGGTCCGGCAGCGGGTCGAGGCTGCCCGGGCGGCCGGCGCGGTGCCGGTCTTCGTCGCCTACAACGCGCCCGGCCGCGACTGCGGCGGGCACTCGGCCGGGGGTGTGTCGTCCCCGGCGGCGTACGCCGCCTGGGTGCAGGGAATCGCGGACGGGATCGGCTCCGCGGAGGCCGTGGTCATCGTGGAGCCGGACACCCTGGCGCTGCTCTGCGGCGACCCGGCGGAGCGGTACCGGATGCTCGCGTCGGCGGTCGACGTGCTCGAGGGCAACTCCGGCACCCGCACCTATCTCGACGCCGGGCACTCCAACTGGATCGGCCCGCAGGAGATGTCCCAGCGGCTGCGCGCCGCGGGTGTGGACCGGGCGGACGGCTTCGCCCTCAACGTCTCCAACTTCGAGACCACCGCGGACAACGTGGCCTACGGCAACGCGCTCTCCACCGAGCTCGGGGGCGCCCGCTTCGTCGTCGACACCAGCCGCAACGGCAACGGTCCCGGGACGGACTGGTGCAACCCGTCCGGACGTGCGATGGGGGAGCGCCCGACCAGTTCCACCGGCCACCCCCTCGTCGACGCCTACCTGTGGGTCAAGACCCCCGGCGAGTCCGACGGCACCTGCAACGGTGGCCCGCAGGCCGGCGTCTTCTGGCCGCAGTACGCCCTCGCGCTCGCGCGCGGGTGACGTTCGCGCGCCGGGGCGGGTGACGAGCCGCCGGCCCGGCGCTCAGGATCCCAGGGGCGGGCAGCCGCCGAGCGTGTCGTCGGTCAGCACCAGCCGGCCCAGTGCATTCCAGGCGGCGCCGTAGTAGGTGTCGGTGACCTCGTCGATCTGCGCGGCGTCGGCCAGCTCCCGCGCGGCGCGGTCCTGGTCGCCCTGAACCGCGGCGACCGCGGCCTGGGCCATGGCTGAGACGACCGAGTCGTAGTCGACGATCGGCTGCCCACCCAGGTCCAGCCGCGCCGTGTCGCCACCCCGGCTCAGCGGATCGGCCAGCGCGGCGACCAGGGCTCGGTCGCCCGGTCGGCAGGACTCGGCGAACCGCACGGGCATGCGCGCGGCGTCGTAGCCGTACAGGACCCGCTCGCCGCGGCCCAGGGGCCCGGGGGTGGCCTCGACGCTGCCGTCCTCCCACACCTGCGCCCAGTCGGGCGGCAGCGCCCCCAGCTGCAGCAACGACGCGGTCACCGTCCGGGTGCCGGCGTCCAGCTCGGCCCAGCGCGGGTCGCCCGACGCCGCGGCCAGCACGGCGCTCGCCGCAGGGGACGGGTAGCTGGGGTTGTAGGCGTACGGCGCACTGGTCGCCCAGTTGCCGGCCACCATAACCCGGCCCGCACCGGTCTCCACCGTCTCCAGATCGAGCACGGCCTCTCCGAGCGCGACCCCCTCGGCAGTGAGCTGCGGGTCGTCGAAGGTGGCACCCGCGATCACCAGGGCCCGGGCGGCGTCCAGGTCGGAGTCCGACGCCGAGGACGGATCGGCGACGGTGCCATCGGCCCACCGCCAGCTGAGCAGCCCGTCGGGGCGGCGGAGGTTGTCCTCGGTCCACGACCACACCGCGTCGAAGGTCTCGCGGTCACCGATCGCCGCGGCGACGAGCATGGCGTAAGCCTGGCCCTCGCTCACGGTGTCCCCGCCCTCGTCCCGGCGGACGACCCGACCTTCTCCGGTGACGTAGTCGGCGAGGAACGCCTGGCCGGCGTCCTCGGCGCTCAGTGCGGAGGGGACGGCCGGCGCGCTCCTCACGACGGCCGCGCCATCGCCCGAAGGGGAGGACGTGCAAGCCGCGACGGATGACACGGACAGCAGGACGGCGGCGGCCACGGTCCGCGCGGACGACATCACGAATGGTCCCTCACTTCCGTGCCCCGGCCCGGACGGGACCATGACTGCTCCAGGTGATGCGCCGCTCGGACGAGCGGTCGAGGCTGCTCACATCATCGTCCCGCCCGTGCCCGGCATGGCTCAGCGCAGTAACCATGGCCCCGAGGTGCGTGACTCCGGAGGGTGAGGATCGCAGTGGTCCTGGTTGCCCTCGTCGGTGTGTTGCGCGGAATGGCGGCGCACGGGAGCGCGAACTGCAACCGCTCCTGCCATCCGGCGTGGCGCATATCTCCCTGTGGCCGGACCAGGGCCCGTCGAGTTGGCTCGTCAGGTCCAGGCCAGCAGGTCGTCGGCGCTCCGCGTGTTGATGACCCGCTCGACCGGCACGCCGCACTCGATCGCCCGTTCGCAGCCGTTGTACTGCCAGTCGAGCTGGCCGGGCGCGTGGGCGTCGGTGTCGATGGCGAACTCGCAGCCCAGTTCCACGGCGAGGGTGAGCAGCCGGCGGGGCGGGTCCAGCCGCTCGGGACGGGAGTTGATCTCGACCGCGGTGCCGTGCTCGACGCAGGCGGAGAAGACGGCCTCGGCGTCGAACTGGCTCTCCGGGCGCGGTTTCTGCGTGCCGTTGCGCTGCTTGCGGCCGATCACCAGCCGGCCGGTGCAGTGCCCGAGGACGTCGGTGTGCGGGTTGGCGACGGCGGCGAGCATCCGCTCGGTCATCTGCGCCGCGGGTGCCCGCAGGTCGGAGTGCACGCTGGCCACGACCACGTCGAGCCGGCCGAGCAGCTCGTCGGTCTGGTCCAGCGTGCCGTCGACGTTGATGTCGCACTCGATGCCGGTGAGGATCCGGAACGGGGCGAGCTCGGCGTTCAGCTCGGCGACGACGTCGAGCTGCCGCTCCAGGCGCTCGGAACTGAGCCCGTTGGCGACCGTCAGCCGGGGGGAGTGGTCGGTCAGCGCGAGGTAGTCATGGCCCAGGGCCATCGCGGCCTCGGCCATCTCCCGGATCGGGCTGCCGCCGTCGGACCAGTCGGAGTGCGCGTGCAGGTCACCGCGCAGCGCGGCCCGGAACGCGGCGACGTCGTCGGCCGCGGGCAGCTCGGCGGCGTACGCCTCCTCCAGCGTCGTCAGGTACTCGGGCACCTGGCCCTCGTGCGCCTGCACGATCGCGGTCGCCGTCTTGGGGCCGATGCCCTTGAGGTCGGTCAGCGTCTTGGTGCGGATACGGCGGTCGAGTTCGGCGTCGTCGAGGCCGTCGACCACCGCCGCGGCGCTGCGGTAGGCCGCGACGCGGTAGCTGGCCTCGCGGGCGCGCTCCAGGAGGAAGGCGATCCTCCGGAGCGCGGCCGCGGGCGGCAGCATGGTGCTCAGCTGAACACCTTCAGGGCTCCCTTGCCAGTCCTCTTGCCGGCCTTGCGGGAAGTCTTCTTCTGGGCCTTCAGCGCGCGCTTCTGGGCCTTCTCGTAGTTCTTCTCCGTGGCATCGGCGGCCCGCTTCGCCGCCCGGCGCGTGCGGTAGCCCACCGACGGCTTGCCCTCGGTGTCGACGGCGGCGAGCAGCAGCCCGCCCAGCAGACCGGTGTTCTTCAGGAAGTTCGAAATCTGCCCGAACTGCTCCGTCGGGTCGTCGTGCTCCCAGAACCGGTGGCCGGCCAGGGTGGTGGGCACGATCGATGCTGACAGCACGATGGCGGTCAGCCGCGGGAACTTGTTCAACGCGAACAGCGAGCCGGCGGCGACCTTGATCGCGGCGTCGACCTTCACCCACTGCTCGACGTCGCGGGGCACCTCCACGGGGAGCTGCTTGTCGGCGGTGTCGGCGATCTTCTCCACCACGGGGGCGGCACCCGGCACGCGGTCCTGCGGCTTGCGCAGCGTGCTGACCCCTCCGTAGACGAAGGGAGCGGCGAGCAGGGGCCGGGCGATCCGGCGAACGAGCATGGTGACCTCTTTCCTCGATGCCACTGGGCAGTCGCGTCGTGCACTGCCCCGAAGATCGATTCCGCAATCACCGAGGTCGCGAGCCGTCGTCCCGGGCCGTTCGCCAGCGGTGCCGGCCGGCCGCGGCCACCGCGCCGCCCACCGCGAACCCGGCCAGCACGTCACCGGGGTAGTGGACGCCGACGTGCACCCGCGAGTAGCCGACGCCCAGGGCGACCGGCGCGAGCACGGCCCCGGCCACGGGGCTCTCCAGCGCCAGGCCGGTGACGAAGGCCGCGGCCGAGCCGGCGTGCCCGCTCGGAAAGGAGAGGCTGCCCGGTTCGCGCCGCAGCCGGCGCTCGGTGCGCAGGTTGGCCAGGTCCGGCCGCACCCGTCCGAACGCCCGCTTGAGGGCGGCGTTGACCACCGCGCTGGTCAGCGCCATCGAGCCGACCCCGCGCAGGGCGCCCCGCCGCAGCGGCCCCGGCCGGGCGCTCAGGACGAGGGCGATCAGGATCCAGAGCGTGCCGTGGTCGGCGGCGGTGGACAGCCGGCGCAGCCAGCGGTCGGCAGGGCTGGTGGGCAGCGACCCGACGAAGGAGTGCAGGCGCGCGTCGAGGTTCCGGGCGGAGCGCACGCAGTCGGACGCTAGCCCTGTCAGCCGGGGTTCGCGCACAGGGCGCCCCGGTCCGCACCGTGGTCCGGCCACCCTCGCCGTCGACCGCGTGTCCCGCCGCCGCACCGCGAGATTGGGGTCCCTAGGACTTCCGGCGCGCGCGGTAGGCGGCCACCGTCGAGCGGCTGGCGCAGGTGTTGGAGCAGTAGCGGCGGCTGGCGTTGCGCGAGGTGTCCACGTAGACGTCGTCGCAGCCCTCGGCCGAGCAGACGCCGAGGCGCTGCCAGCCGTGCTGCACGACCACCTGCGACAGGCCCATCGCGACCGTCGTCGTCAGCTGCTCGAGGGCGGGAGCGTCGGGGCGGGCGTAGTGCAGGTGCAGCTCGCCGTCGTGGTCGGTGGCGTAGGGGCGCGGCCGGGCGAGCGCCAGCAGCTCGTTGAGCCGGGCGAGGACGTCGGGCTGCGACTCGGCCAGCGCGACGGCGCGCACCAGCGTCGCCGTGGCGGTCGCCTTCGCGGCGTCCGTGGGGGCCAGGTCCAGCGACGTCCCGTGCGTGAACCACTCGTCGTGCGCCGCCAGGAAGCGCGCCACGGCGTCGTCGGCTCCGAGGTCGGCGTTGGCCAGGGCGATGGCCAGCTCGACCGCGGTCGACCCGTAGGTGTCGTAGTCCAATTGACTCCCTACTTCCGAGCCCCTACTCTCGGGACTGCGTAGGCGGTCAACGGTCTTTGACCGCCTACTGTTCCTTCCCCTGCCGTGCGAAACGAGTGCAAGCGTGCGTGCCTACCTCACCGTCTGGCGACTCCCCTCCGCCAAGACGCTCCTCCTCGCCGGCTTCGCCGGCCGGCTGCCGTCGGCCATGGTGCCGCTCGCGCTGCTGCTCATGGTGCAGCGACAGACCGGTTCCTACGCGGTCGCGGGCCTCGCCGCGGCCACGCTCGGGATCGCTTCGGCCGGAATGGCGCCGGTCCTCGGCCGCCTCGCCGACCGGAAGGGCCCCCGCCGCATCCTGCTCGCGCAGTCGGCGCTCTACCCGCTGCTGCTCGGCCTGCTGGTCGCCGTCACCCTCGGCGGCGCCCCGGAGCCGGCGGTCATCGCCGCCTCGGCCCTCGCCGGCGCCAGCACGCCGCTGGTCTCCGGCACCGTCCGAGCCCTGTGGTCCCGCACCGACCCGCGCTCCCGCTCCACCGCCTACGCGCTGGACGCCACCGCCACCGAGCTGGTCTTCGTCGTCGGCCCCACGCTGGTCGCCACCCTCGCCGTGCTCGCCGCGCCGGCGTGGGCGATGGCCGTCGCGGGTGCGCTGGCCGTCACGGGTGCGCTCGGGATCGCCCGGGCCGCCCGTTCGTGGGTGCCCGAGCCGGCCCCTTCTGCGGGCCTGTTCAGCACCGTGCTGGCGCCGGGCATCCCCCGCGTCCTGATCAGCGGCTCGGCCGTGATGCTCGGCTTCGGGGCGCTCGAGGTGGCCATTCCGGCCTTTGCCGACTCCAGCGGCTCGCCGGGCCTCTCCGGCCTGCTGCTGGCGGTGTGGTCGCTGGGCTCGGTGGCCGGCGGCCTGTGGTTCGGCGCCCGCGTGATGAGCGCATCGCTGCCCCGCCAGTACCGGTGGCTGCTGTTCGGCGTCACCATCGGCCTCGCGCCGCTGGCCTGGGTGTCCAGCCCGTGGGCGCTGGGCGTGCTGCTCTTCCTGGGCGGCACCGTGATCGCCCCGACCCTCACCGTGCAGAGCTCGCTGGTCGGCTCGCTCGCCCCGGTGCACGCCACCACCGAGGCGTTCACCTGGCTGTCCACCATCACCGTCGGCGCCTCGGCCGTCGGTGCCGCCCTCGGTGGTGCGCTGATCGAGACCTCCGCGGGGGTGCCCGGCGCGCTGGTGCTGGCCTGTGCCGGTGCGGCGGCGGCCGTCGTCGTCACCCTGGTGCCCGGCCGCCGTCCGGCGACGCGGCCGGCCGGCGCCCGCGAGCCCGTCGCCGCGTGAGCCGCCTCCCCGGACCCGGGCTGGGGAGGCCGGGGGAGCGCTGGTAGTCTCTCTCCTCGGTGGTTACGAGGCGACTCGGACCCCGGGAGGCTTCGCCTAGTCCGGTCTATGGCGCCGCACTGCTAATGCGGTTTGGGTTAATCCCCATCCCGGGTTCAAATCCCGGAGCCTCCGCGCACGACAACTGAACACACGCACCCGTAGCTCAACGGATAGAGCATCTGACTACGGATCAGAAGGTTAGGGGTTCGAATCCCTTCGGGTGCACGTCTGGTTGAGACACCGAGCGGCCCCGCACTTCGACGGAAGTGCGGGGCCGCTTCGTCGTTTCTGGAGCCGTGGCCCGCTCTGCACCTTCGCCCGCTCTGGGGGCGTCGTTCCCGCCCGGGGAGCCCTGCGGGGCCCACCGAGCGCGAGGACGACTCCCAGAGGGCCCCCGCACCACCCGGCGACCACGACCAGCGACGACCTCAGGGGCTGCCCCCAGAGCCGTTCCGGAGGTCGCGGTAACTTTGCGATCGCGTGACGAAACCCGGCATCCGGCAGCGGGATCGCGGCACGGGGGGTAACGAGGAGCCGGGTCCGCCGCGTGTGGGCGCCGCCGTTGCCGCCTGCGCCGAGGAGTTCCGTGTCGTCCCGTCCCACCGCCGAGGGACTGCTGCTGCCCGGGGTCGAGGAGGCACCCGTCTCCCGGCCCCGCAGGCGCGGGGTGGTGCTCCAGCTGGCGCTGGCACTGGTCCTGGCAGGGGCGCTGCTCGCCGCACTGGCGCTGCCGGTGGTCGGTGGGGTCTCGGTCGCCACCCGCTCCGGCGCCGGGCTCCTGCAGCCGGTCTCCGACGAGCTGCTCCACCGCACCCCACCCGGCAACACCCGCGTGCTGGCCGACGACGGCTCGCTGATAGCGGAGTTCTACCGGCGCAACCGCACCGTGGTGCCCAGCGAGGCGATCGCCCCGGTGATGAAGGACGCGCTGGTCGCCATCGAGGACAGCCGCTTCTTCTCACACGGCGGCGTCGACGGCAGGGGCCTGGCGCGGGCGCTGCTGCGCAACCTCTCGGCCGGTGAGGTGGTCGAGGGCGGCTCCACGCTCACCCAGCAGCTGGTCAAGCAGATCCGGCTGCAGTCGGCCGCCGATCCCGACGCCCGCGAGGCCGCCACCGACGAGAGCATCGGCCGCAAGCTCCGCGAGGCGCAGCTGGCGCTCGCGATGGAGCAGCAGTACAGCAAGGACGAGATCCTCACCCGCTACCTGAACCGGGTCTACTTCGGGGCCGGCGCCTACGGCGTGGCAGCGGCCGCGGAGACCTACTTCGGGGTGACACCGGACGCGCTCACGCTCGCGCAGGCCGCCACCCTCGCCGGGCTGGTGCAGAGCCCCACCCAGTACGACCCCTTCACGGCCCCCGAACGCGCCACCGAGCGGCGCGACGTCGTCCTCGCCCGGATGGCCGAGCTCGGCCTGGCCGACCCCGCCGCCGTGGTGGAGGCCCGCAGCGCGCCGGTGACCCTCACGCCCGGCGAGGGCCCGCCGCGCGGCTGCCGCGAGGCCCGGATCGGCGGCTTCTTCTGCGACTACGCGCTGAGCTACCTGACCGACACCCTCGGCGTCGCCCGCGAGCGGATCGAGACCGGGGGCCTCACCGTCGAGACGACGCTCGACCCGGCGATGCAGCAGGCCGGGGACGCCGCCGTCCGGCAGACGCTGGCGCTGGAGGACCCCCGCGCCGGCATCTACACCGCCGTGGAGCCGGGCACCGGCCGGGTGCTCGCCATGTCGGTCAACCGCATCTTCGGTGCGGCGCAGGGTGACCGGACGAGGACGACGGTGAACCTCCCCGTCGTCGCCGGCCAGGGAGCCGGCTCGACGTACAAGGTGTTCACCGCGGCCGCCGCGCTCGAGCAGGGCTTCGGGCTCGGCCACGTGATCAGCACGCCGGATCCGTACGTCTCCACGGTCTACCGGGACGGTGACGGGCCCTACGACGTCGAGAACGCCGGCCGCTATCGCCAGCGGCTGGACATGGAGCAGGCGCTCTACATGTCCTCGAACACCTACTTCCTCGCGCTGGAGGACCAACTCGGCAGCGTCGAGGCGCCGGTGCGCATGGCCCAGCGGCTGGGGCTGGCCTCCCTGGATCCCGTCGCCGACCAGATCGTCGCCGAGAACCGCGGCTCGTTCACCTTCGGCGCCGAGGCCACCAGCCCGCTGCACCTGGCGAACGCCTACGCCACGCTCGCCGCCGGCGGTACCCGGTGCGCGCCGAACCCGATCGCCCGCGTCCTCGACCGCGACGGCCAGCCGCTGCTCGGTGAGGACGGCCAGCCGCTCGGCGGGCCGCGGTGCGAGGGCGAGGTGGTGCCCCCGGGGCTGGCGCACACCCTCAACCAGGCGCTGCGCAAGGACGTCGAGCCCGGCCACCCCGGGCAGACCGGCCGCCGCGCGTACATCCCGGGGCACCAGATCGCCGGGAAGACCGGGACCACCCAGAACAACTACTCGATCGCGTTCGTCGGCTACACCCCCCAGATCGCGGCCAGCGTCATGGTCTACGACCCCGTGGAGAACCGGGACGTCGGTGGCTTCGGTGGTGGCAAGGGTGCGCAGATCTGGCACGACGCCCTCCAGCCGATCCTCGTCGCACGCCAGCCGGTTCCCTTTCCGCCGGCCGACCCGTTCTTCGTGCAGGGCACCCGGGCGACCGTGCCCCAAGGCTGCATCGGCCGGTCGGCCGACCGGTGCCGCGGGCTGCTGGGCTCCCGGAACCTGGGCGCCGTCCTCATCGCGGTCGACAGCGCCCGCCCGCCGGGCGTCGTGGTAGGCATCGACCCAGGCCCGGGGACGGTCGTCGACCAGAGCCGCGCTGTGTCGGTGCTGGTCAGCAACGGCGCGCGGTGGGTCCCCCCGCCGCCGCCCCCGCCGACGCCCGAGCCGACGCCCGAGCCGACGCCCGAGCCGACGCCCGAGTCGACGCCCGAGTCGACGCCCGAGTCGACGCCCGAGTCGACGCCCGAGCCGACGCCCGAGCCGACGCCTACGCCGCCGCCCTCTCCGGCACCGACGGAGCCGGCGCCGACCGAGCCGACGCCACCCCCTCCGGCACCGACGGTTCCGGCGCCGACCGAGCGGACGCCACTTCCGGCGCCGGCTGAACCGACGACTCCGCCGCCGCCGCCGACGGAGCCGCCGACCGAACCGACGCCACCTCCGGCGCCGACTGAACCGACGCCTCCGCCGCCGGCCGAACCGACAGCGGGCACGCCTGAGCCGCCCCCGGAGACGACCGCGCCATCGCCGAGTGCGGCGGAGGAGTAGTGGGGGCGGGGGGCCGGTTCTGACGGTCTGGCCGCGTTGGTCGGTCTACCCAGCAGTGGGTAGCCACTCGGTCCCGGCTACCCCCACCCACCCCCTACTGTGAGGCCGATCACACCCCGGGTCAAGCCGGGGCGGGATGTGCGGCGGACGCCGGATCAGGGGACGCGGCGGAGGATCTCCGGGTTCAGCTGGTCGACGGCGGTGTGCCCGGTCAGCCCGAGGGTGAGGTCGAACTCGCCCAGCACGTCGGAGACGACCTGCCGGACGCCCTCCTCGCCGGCGAGCGCGAGGCCCCAGGCGAACGGCCGGCCCAGCAGCACGGCGCGGGCGCCCAGCGCCACGGCGGTGAACACGTCGGCGCCGGTGCGGATGCCGCTGTCGAGCAGCACCGGCGCCCGGTCGCCGATCGCCGCGACGACGTCGGGCAGTGCGTCCAGCGCCGGGATCGAGCGGTCCACCTGCCGCCCGCCGTGGGTGCTGACGACGACGCCGTCCATGCCCTCGTCCAGCGCGCGCCGGGCGTCGTCCGGGTGCAGCACGCCCTTGAGCAGGATCGGCAGCTTCGTGCGGGAGCGCAGCCAGGCCAGGTCCGTCCAGCTGATCGACGGGCGGGAGTAGAGGGAGAGGAACGTGTCGACGGCGGCGCGGGGAAGCGGCGAGCGCAGGTTCTCGCGGAAGGAGCCCGGCCACGCCCGCGCCATGCTCACCAGCGCCTTGATCGCGGCCGGCGTCGGGCGCGGCTGGGGCTCGTTCGGCCCGCCGGCGGCCGCGCGCTCCTCGACCAGCCGGCGGAAGACCGGGTCGGAAGTGTACTGCGCGATCCCCTTGCCGAGCGCGAACGGCAGGTGCCCGAGGTCGAGGTCGCGCGGCCGCCAGCCGAGCATCGTGGTGTCGAGGGTGACCACGAGGGCCTCCCAGCCGGCGGCCTCGGCCCGCCCGATGAGGCTCTCCACCAGCTCGTCGGAGCTGGACCAGTACAGCTGGAACCAGCGCGGCGCGTCGCCCATCGCCTCCGCGCACACCTCCATCGCCACCGAGCCCTGGTTGGAGAACACCATCGGCACCCCGGTGGCGGCGGCCGCCCGGGCCACGGCCAGGTCGGCCTCGTCGTGCACCAGCTCCAGAGCGCCGACCGGACCCAGCAGCAGGGGGGCCGGCAGCCGGCGACCGAAGAGCTCCACCGACGTGTCGCGGACGCTGGCGTCGCGCAGGACGCGCGGCACGACCGCCCACCGGTCGAAGGCGGCCCGATTGGCGCGCTGGGTGACCTCGTCACCGGCGCCGCCGGCGACATAGGCGTAGGCGCGCGCGTCGAGGACCCGCTCGGCGCGTTCTTGCAGCCGGCGGAGGCCGATCGGCACGCGCGGGGAGTGGCCGAAGACCCCGGCCCGGTACACCTCGTTCTGTCGCCGCCGCCCCACACCCGCTGTGTCCACCCGGCCACCGTAGTGACTCGCCTCTCATCGGCGGTGCGAGGCCGGTCGGGTGGGTTGCCCGGTGGCGCTCCGGGGAACGAATCGTCGACACGCCGCACGACACGCGCGGCAGGCGCGTAACGGGCTAGCAACGAAGCGTCACGTCAGGCATGATCTGAAACTCGAGTGCACCGGAACAGGGAGGACGGCCTGATCAGCAGGTTCGCGCGAGCTGCCGAGCCGACGCGGACGACGTCGCCCCGGGTGGCCCGCACCGCCCTCTCCACCGGTGTCGTGACCGGTCTGCTCGTCCTCCTGCTCGGCGCGGCCGTCTCCGGTGCCGCCCCGGCGCTCGCCATCGACGACCCCACCCGCCCCGACGCCCGGGTCACCCACGGCCCCAGCTGCCGGCCGGGCGGAATCGTGGTCGAGGTGGTCGCGGGCACCGCTCCCTACACCGTCCGGCTGGCCACCGCCCGGCGGCCCGGCGGCGAGGACGAGGCCGTGCTGGTCGCCCAGGGCAGCGCGGTGCTGCGCACCGGCGACGTCGCCTCCGGCGAGACGATCGACCCGCGGCTGGAGTTCACCGCCCGGGACGGCTCCGGTCTCACCTACGTCGACGAGCTCGACGAGTACACCCTCACCCGTCCCACGGTGGAGGACTGCGAGGCGGCCCTCTCCCCGCCACCGCCCCCACCGGCGCCGCCGATCGCCACGGTCGAGCCGACCAGCCCCAGCCCCTCGCCGACGGGCGGCACGACGACCGGAACCCGGCCCAGCCCGTCCCGCACTCCCAACGGGACGACGACGCCGGCCACCCCGCCGGGCACGACCACCAGCAGCAGGACGACGACCACCGGCGGGGCCACCCCGGTGGGCAGCGCGTCGCCCTCCGACACCGACGCCGCCGTGGCACCGGGCGCGGGCGGGTCGGGCACGGGCAGCGCCGCGCAGGTCCGGCCCGGGGGCACGGTGACCCTACGGGGGGCCGGCTTCCTGCCCGGCGAGCAGGTCCGCATCGTGCTCCACGGCACCGACACCGTCCTCGCCACCGCGACCGCGGGCCCCGACGGTGCGGTGCGCCTCGACCTGCGCATCCCGGAGGAGGCGCCGGCGGGCCCGGCGACCCTCGACCTCGTCGGCGCCGACTCCGCCGTGAGCGCCGGCGTCGACCTCCAGGTGGCCTCGGCCGCCGAGCCGGTCGGCCCTCCCCGCGGTGTCCTCTCGCTGGCTTCGCTCGTCGCCGCAGCGGTGGCCCTCGTGGCCGCGGCCGGCGGGCTGGTGACGGTCGCCGGGCGGCAGTACGCCGACCGGCGCGCCCACGGTCCGATCCGCACCACCTGATCGGTTTCACCGGTCCCCGATGCGGGGACCCAGAGCGGGTGCCACGGTCCGAGGACGCGATCGCGCGCGGTGTCCCCCGGGATGCCGCCGCTCTCCCCGGAGCAGCTCCCCGCCCCGCCGAGACGTGGTTGCGCATCGTGCAGGTGCACGACCGCATCACCCGGCGGGTCGACTCGGCGCTCCACCGCCACCACGACCTCTCCCTCACCGGTTTCGAGGCCCTCCGCCGGGTCGCCGAGTCGCCGGGGGAGCGGGCCTCGATGGGGGAGGTCGCCGACGCCGTCGGCCTGTCCCGGCCCGGGGTCACCAGCACGATCAACCGGCTGGTGGCGCAGGGGCTCGTGATCAGGGAGCGCGGGGCGGGTGACAGGCGGCTGCTGCACGCCCGGCTCACGCCGGCCGGGCGGGAGCGGGTGGAGGCGGCGCGCGTCACGCACGACGACCTGGTCGCGCACCTGCTGGGCCTGCTCGGTGACGACGCCGCCGTCGTCACCGACGCCCTGGCCCGCGTCTCGGCCGCCACCAAGACCCGTTGCTGACCTCGGCGCCCGCGCGGTGGCGGGTGGCTCGCGCCATGTCCTGCGGCCCCGCGTACGGTGCCCCCATGGGTGCGCAGCGTGATCCCGACCACGTCCGGTCCGGGCGGTCGGGGGTGGCGGCGTGAACGGGGCGCAGGCCCTCATCCGGACGATGGTCGACGGCGGCGTCGACGTCTGCTTCAGCAACCCGGGCACCTCGGAGATGCACTTCGTCGCCGCGCTCGACGCCGTTCCGGAGATGCGGGGCGTGCTGTGCCTGTTCGAGGGCGTGGCGACCGGTGCGGCGGACGGCTACGGCCGGATGACCGACCGGCCGGCCGGCGTCCTGCTCCACCTGGGGCCGGGTCTGGCCAACGGCCTGGCCAACCTGCACAACGCGCGCCGCGCCGCGACGCCGATGGTCACCGTCGTCGGTGACCACGCCGGCTACCACAAGGAGTACGACTCCCCGCTGGAGTCCGACATCGACGCCCTCGCCGGCACGGTGTCGGGCTGGGTGCGCCGCTCCGGCCGCGCCGCCGACGTCGCCGGCGACGCGGCAGAGGCGATCGCCGCGGCCCGCACGGCCCCCGGGCGGATCGCCACGCTCATCCTGCCCGCCGACGTCTCGTGGTCCGAGGGTGCCGAACCCGCGGCGCCGCTGGCGCCCGGAGCGGCGAGGACCGTGCCGGACGACGTCGTCGCCCGGGTCGCCGGGCTCCTGACCTCCGGCGAGCCCTGCGCGATCCTCGTGGGCGGGGCGGCGACGCGGGCGCCGGGGCTGCAGGCGGCCAGCCGGGTGGCGCGGGCGGCCGGCGCACGGCTGCACTGCGAGACCTTCCCGGCGCGGCTGGAGCGCGGCGAGGGCCTGCCGCCCGTCGAGCGCCTGCCGCGGGCCGGCCAGCAGGTCGCCCAGCGGCTGGCCGGGGTCCGCCACCTCGTCCTCGCCGGAGCGCGGCCACCGGTGGAGTTCTTCGCCTACCCCGACCGGCCCAGCAGCCTGGTTCCCGACGGGTGCGAGGTGCACGTGCTCGCCGGCGCAGGGGAGGACGTGGTGGGTGCGCTCGACTCCTTGGCCGACCTCGTCGGCCCGGCCGATCCCGAACGGCAGCCCCTGCTGCGGCCCGACCTCCCCACCGGCGCGCTCACCCCCGACACGGTGGGCGCGGCGCTCGGCGCCCTGCTGCCGGAGGGGGCGGTCGTGGTCGACGAGGGGGTCACGTCCAGCCGGCAGATGCCCGTCCCGACCGCCGGTGCGCCGCGCCACGACTGGCTGACGCTCACCGGCGGGGCGATCGGCCAGGGGCTCCCGGTCGCCACCGGGGCGGCCGTCGCCCGCCCCGGGCAGCGCGTCGTCTGCCTGGAGGGCGACGGCAGCGCCATGTACACCATCTCGGCGCTGTGGACCCAGGCGCGCGAGTCGCTCGACGTCACCACCGTCGTGTTCAGCAACCGGTCCTACCGCATCCTCGAGGGCGAGCTCCGCAACGTCGGGGCGGAGGCGTCCGGGCCGCGGTCGAGGGACCTGCTGGAGCTGGCCCGGCCGGACCTCGACTTCGTCTCGCTGGCCGCCGGGATGGGCGTCCCGGGCAGTCGGGCGACGACCGCGGAGGAGTTCGCCGAGCAGTTCCGCCGGGCGAACGCGGAGCCGGGACCGCACGTGATCGACGTCGTGTTGTCGGTGCCCTGACCGAGTCCGGATCGTTGCCTTCCCCGGTGAGCCGCAGTCCCACCCCTGTGCTTGTATCCAGGCATCCACAGCACCGACCGGAGGCATCCGGCGGCGGCGACCGGTCAACGGTGACCGACGGAGGGGGAAGCATGCGCATCTCGTCAGGCCTCGCGGGTGTGGCCCTGATCAGCCTGCTCGCCGCGTGCGGCGGGGACGGCGGCGGCACCACGGACGCCGGCGGCGGTGGCGGTGACGCGGCGTCCTACCCGACCGAGTCGATCCGGATGCTGGTGCCCTACGGCGCCGGCGGGCCCACCGACCTGACCACCCGCACCGTGGGCGCCTGCGTCGAGGAGGAGCTGGGGCAGACCGTGGTGGTCGAGAACATGCCGGGCGGTTCCGGTGCACTCGCGACGACGGAGCTGATCGGCGCCGAGCCCGACGGGCACACGCTGTCGCTGGTCACCGCGGGCACCATGGTGCTGACCCCGCTGGCCAACGAGGTGGGCTACACCAAGGACGACATCACGCCGGTCGGCGTCATGACCGAGGTGCCCTCCGTCCTCGCGGTCGGCGAGAACTCGCCGTACGCCTCCGCGGAGGACTTCTTCGCGGCGGTCGAGGCCCAGCCGGGAATCGTCACCGTGGGCACGCCCGGTGCCTCCACCCCCCAGGCCATCGAGCTGCAGCGGCTGGCCGAGGAGCACGGTGTGCAGGTCACCGCCGTCCCGTTCAACGGCAACGCCGAGATGACGACCGCCCTCCTCGGCGGCAACGTGGACGCCGTGCTGATCAACGCCTCGAGCGACGTGGTCCAGAACATCGAGTCGGGCGCCTTCGTCCCGCTCGTCGCGTCGCCCGAGGAGCGGCTGTCCTGGCTGCCCGACACGCCCACCTTCACCGAGCTCGGCTACGACGGCCTGACCCTCTCCGGCTCGACCTTCGGCCTCGCCGGACCGGCCGGGCTGCCCGACGACGTCGTCTCGACGCTGGAGGACACGCTGCAGACCTGCCTGGACAAGCCGGAGGTGCAGGAGCAGCTCGGCGAGGAGTACGTCCTGGAGGAGTTCGCCGGTAGCGAGGAGCTCGCCGAGATCCTCGACCGGACGCAGGAGGTCTACGAACCGATCCTCGGCTGACCCGGTCCCCGCACACACCCCGCCCCCGACCTCCGGAGGAACCCATGCGCCGTACCCGCTCCACCTGGCCCGCGCTCATCGCCGCGTCCGTGCTCACCCTCGCCGCCTGCGGCGGTGCGGAGGACGCCGGCGAGCCGGCCTCGGGCGACGACGCCGCCGCTGCCGGCTACCCGACCGAGAGCATCAACCTGATCGTCCCCTACGCCCCCGGTGGCCCGACCGACCTGGCGGCGCGCACCATCGGCAGCTGCATCGAGGACGAGCTGGGCCAGACCGTCGTCGTGGAGAACCGCGAGGGCGCCTCGGGGTCGGTCGGCATGCAGGCCATGCTCGCCGGGGGGAACGACGGGTACTCCCTGTCGCTGATCGCGGTGCCGGCCTCGGCCACCAACCCGCTGCAGGACGACGTCGGCTACACCAACGAGGACTACGTCCCGATCGCCGCGGTCACCGAGATCCCGTCGGCGCTCATCGTCGGGGCGGACTCGCAGTTCACCACCGCGGAGGAATTCTTCTCCTACGCCGAGGAGAACCCCGGCGAGCTCAACGTCGGCGTCCCCGGCACCACGACGTCGCAGGCCATGGAGCTGCGCCGGCTGGCCGAGGAGTACGGCGTCGAGGTCACGGCGGTGCCGTTCACCGGCAACGCCGAGATGACCACGGCGATCCTCGGTGGCAACGTCGACGCGATCTTCATCAACTCCTCGCAGGACGTGCTGGAGAACATCGACGCCGGCAGCTTCGTCCCGCTGGCGATCAGCCCGGCCGAGCCGGTGGACTACATCGATGCGCCGACCCTGGCGGAGTCCGGCTTCCCCGAGCTCACCAACAGCGTGTCGGTCTTCGGTCTCGCCGCCCCGGCGGGCGTCCCCGACGAGGTCGTCTCCACGCTGGAGGAGACGGTGGACACGTGCCTGCAGAAGGACGAGGTCCGCGAGCAGCTGGGCGAGCAGTACGTGCCCGACGAGTTCATCGACAGCGAGGCCCTCTCGACCCGGATCGACGAGATCGTCGAGGCCTACGGGCCGATCCTGCAGGAGTGAGTCGTCCTGCAACGCGGGGGCCGGTGCCGCACCGGCCCCCCGCGACGCAGGACCCAGCCCCGTCCGCGCGTTCCCCGGAGACCTGGATGTCGAAGCAGCTGCACCGGATCGGCCCGTTGGTCCTGGTGCTCCTCGGCGTGGCCGCTCTGCTGAGCGCCCGCGGTCTGGGGCTCGGGGAACTGAGCACCCCGGGCCCGGGCCTGTGGCCGTTCATCGTGTCGATCCTGCTGACCGGAACCGGCTTGGTCCTGCTGTTCGTCGACGACCCCGAGGACTACGAGCCGTGGACCCGCGGCACCCTCGGGATCGCCATGGGCCTGGTCAGCCTCGGGGTGTTCATCGTGCTCTTCCAGACGATCGGGTTCCTGGTGTCGGCCGTGCTCATGCTGCTGTTCTGGCTGCGGATCTTCGCCCGGGAGCCGTGGCGCTGGGCCGTTCCCCTCGCGGTGATCGGGGCGCTGGTCTTCCACCTGCTGTTCGTGGAGGCGCTGGCCGTACCCTTCCCCGACGGCATCGTCTTCGCACCGTTCGGGGGCTGACGTGGGAATCCTCGAGGGCATCGGCCAGGGCTTCTCGGTCGCCCTGGACCCGACCAACCTGCTCTACGTCTTCATCGGCGTCCTGATCGGCACGGTCATCGGTGTGCTGCCGGGCCTCGGCCCGACGGCGACCATCGCGCTGCTGCTGCCGCTGACCTACGAGATCGAGCCCGTCACCGCGGTCATCCTGCTGGCGGGCATCTACTACGGGTCGATGTACGGCGGCACGATCACCTCGGTGCTGCTGCAGCTGCCCGGTGAGGCCGCGTCGGTGGTCACCACCTTCGACGGCTACCAGATGGCCAAGCAGGGGCGGGCCGGCCCGGCGCTGGGTATCGCCGCGATCGGCTCCTGGGTCGGCGGCACGGTCGCCGTCATCGGGCTGACGCTGCTCGCGCCGCCGCTGGCCGACCTCGCCGTCTCCTTCGGCCCGCCCGAGTACGTGGCCCTCACCGCGCTCGGCATCCTGCTGGTCACCTACCTGGGCACCCGGCACCCGATCAAGAGCCTGTCGATGGCCGCTCTCGGCCTGCTGCTGGCGACGATCGGGCAGGACGCGATCACCGGCACCACCCGCTTCACCTTCGGCCAGATCTCGCTCTTCGACGGGCTGGACTTCGTCGCCGTGGCGATGGGCCTCTTCGGCGTCGGCGAGATCCTCTACAACGTCGAGCAGACCGAGAAGGCGCAGGCGGTCATCGGCAAGGTCAAGAACATCTGGCCCAGCCGCAAGGACCTGAAGGACTCCTCCGGTGCGATCGCCCGCGGCTCGGTGGTCGGTTTCTTCATCGGGGTGCTGCCCGGCGGTGGTGGCGTCATCTCCTCGCTGGCCTCGTACGCGATGGAGAAGCGGCGGGCCAAGGACCCGACCCGGTTCGGAAAGGGCGCCATCGAGGGGGTCGCCGGGCCGGAGACGGCGAACAACGCGTCGTCCACGTCGGCGTTCATCCCGCTGCTGACCCTGGGCATCCCGGCCAACGTCGTGCTCGCCCTGATCTTCGGAGCCCTGCTCATCCAGGGCGTCACGCCCGGCCCGCAGCTCATCTCGCAGAACCCGGAGATCTTCTGGGGCGTCATCGCCTCGATGTACATCGGGAACCTGATGCTGCTGATCCTGAACGTCCCGCTGGTCGGGTTCTTCGTGCAGCTGCTGCGGGTCCGCTCCGGCATCCTCGCCTCGTTCGCCCTGCTCGTCACGATGGCCGGGGTGTTCTCGGTGAACAACGACCCGTTCGACATGTGGGTCGTGCTCGTCTTCGGGATCGTCGGCTGGCTGATGAAGAAGACCGGCTTCGAACCCGGTCCGCTGGTGCTCGCCTTCGTCCTCGGCGCGATCCTCGAGCGGGCGTTCCGCCAGTCGATGCTGCTCTCCGGCGGCGAGTTCTCGATCTTCGTCACCCGGCCGATGTCGGGCACCCTCTTCGCCGCGATGGCCCTGGTCGTCGTCGTCAGCACGGTGGCCGGCATCCGTCGCCGGCGGCGCAGCCGCCCGGCCACGCCGGGCGAGGACGACCTCGCGGCGACCGGGATGACCGCCGAACCCGAGGGCACGCCCGGTGCGGAGAACACCGATGAGACCGCGCCCCCCACAGGGCGCGGTGTGGGGAGCGACCGACCCTGAGCGAGCGGACCGGATCCCGACCGGGTCTGCGGGGCGCGCCTGCGCGCCCCGCAGACCCCAGGTGGCAGCGATGATCGACAAGCGGGTGGCGTCCCTGACCGACGCCGTCGAGGGCATCGCGGACGGCGCGACCGTCCTGGTGGGCGGGTTCGGCGCCGCCGGTGTACCCGTGGAGCTCGTGCACGCGCTCCTCGACCAGGGGGCGACGGACCTGACGATCGTCACCAACAACGCGGGCAGCGGGGAGACCGACGTCGCCGCGCTCATCCGGGAGGGGCGGGTGCGGAAGATCATCTGCTCGTACCCGCGGTCGGTCGGCTCGATCTGGTTCGAGGAGTTCTATCGGGCCGGGAACATCGAGCTGGAGCTGGTCCCGCAGGGAACGCTCAGCGAGCGCATGCGCGCGGCGGGCGCCGGCCTGGGCGGGTTCTTCACCCCGGCCGGCGCGGACTCGCTGCTGTCCCGGGGCAAGGAGGTACGCATGATCGCCGGACGGCGGCACGTCTTCGAGGAGCCCCTCCGGGGCGACGTCGCCCTGGTCCAGGCCTCGCGGGCGGACCGCTGGGGCAACCTCGTCTACAACAAGGCCGCCCGGAACTTCGGGCCGACCATGGCCACCGCGGCCGATCTCACCGTCGTCCAGGTGCGCGAGTTCGTGGAGCTCGGCGACCTGGACCCCGAGGCCGTGGTCACCCCGGGGATCTTCGTCGACCGGGTCGTGGAGGTGGCGGCGTGACCGTCTCCCCGCTGTCCCACACCGACATGGCCGCCCGGGTGGCCCGCGACATCCCCGACGGCTCCTACGTCAACCTGGGCATCGGCATGCCCACCCTCGTCGGCGACATCGTCTCCGCCGGCAAGGAGGTCATCTTCCACAGCGAGAACGGCATCCTCGGCATGGGCCCCGCGCCGGCGCCCGGCGAGGAGGACTGGGAGCTGATCAACGCCGGCAAGTCCCCGGTCACCCTGCTGCCCGGCGGCTCGTTCTTCCACCACACCGACTCGTTCATGATGATGCGCGGCGGGCACATCGACGTGACGGTGCTGGGCGCCTTCCAGGTCTCCGAGCAGGGGGACCTCGCCAACTGGGCGACCGACGACGCGCACCTGCCGCCGGCGGTCGGCGGGGCCATGGACCTCGCGGTCGGTGCCAAACGGGTGCTCGTGCTGATGATGCACAACACGCCCGACGGCCGGCCCAAGCTGCTCCCCGAGTGCACCTACCCGCTGACGGCCGCCCAGGTCGTGCACCGCGTCTACACCGAACTGGCGGTCATCGACGTCGGCCCGGGTGGGTTCGTCGTCCGCGAGATGGTCGCCGGCCTCTCCCGGGACGAGCTCCAGGAGCGCACCGCCGCCCGGCTCGAGTTCGCCGACGACGTGCTGGTCCTGGCGCCCCCCGGCCGCTGATCTCCCTCGCCGTCACGTGGGTCTCTGCCAGTGGAGCGGGCAGAGACCGACGTCCCCCCCGAGCACCCTCGACCGGCTTCGGTCCGGCACGGGCCGCAGCGGCCTCCCGACCGCCCGGCGCGGTCACCCGATCGGCGGGTCCGCAGAACACTTCAAGCCCGTAGTGTTTCGCCCGATGGAGAAGGGGCACGACGTGATCATGCTCGCGCAGTGCACCGTCGTCGTGCCGACGATCGGGCGCCCCTCGCTCGACGTCCTGCTCGACGCGCTCGCCACGGCGCCGGGCCCGCGACCGGCGGAGCTGATCGTCGTCGACGACCGGCCCACCGGCGAGCCGCTGCTCCCCGAGCGCCCCGGTCTTCCGCCGGTCCGCGTCGTCCGCACCGGGGGCGGCGGGCCCGCGCGCGCCCGCAACCTGGGCTGGCGCACCGCCCGCACCGAGTGGATCGCCTTCCTCGACGACGACGTGGTGACCGGCCCGGACTGGTACCAGCGCCTGGACGCCGACCTCAGCGGACTGCCGTCCGACGTCGCCGGCAGCCAGGGGCGCGTGCGCGTCCCGTTGCCGGAGCACCGCCGGCCCACCGACTGGGAGCGGGGCACCGCCGGGCTGGCCACCTCCAGCTGGATCACCGCCGACCTCGCCTACCGCCGCAGCGCCCTGGCCGCGGTCGGCGGCTTCGACGAGCGCTTCCCGCGCGCCTTCCGCGAGGACTCCGACCTCGCGCTGCGGATCATGGACACCGGCGCCCGGCTGGTGCGCGGCGAACGCTGGATCACCCACCCCGTCCGGCCGGCCGACCGCTGGGTGAGCGTCCGGGTGCAGGCCGGCAACGCCGACGACGTGCTCATGCGCCGCCTGCACGGGCCGGACTGGCGCGCTCCGCACCGCGCCGACGCCCCGCTGGGCCGCCGTCCGCAGCACACGGCGGTCGCCGTCGCCGCGCTCGCCGCCGTGGGGCTCGCCGCCGTCCGGCGGCCTCGCGCCGCGCTGGTCGCGGCGGCGGCCTGGGCCGCCGGTACCGCCGAGTTCGCCTGGCTGCGGATCGCGCCCGGCCCCCGCGACCGCGCCGAGGTGACGACGATGCTCGCCACCAGCGTGCTCATCCCGCCACTGGCCACGTGGCACTGGCTCAAGGGCATCGTGGGCCACCGGCGGGTGCAGAGGTGGCGCGGCCTGCCCGACCTGGTGCTGTTCGACCGCGACGGCACGCTCGTCCACGACTTCCCCTACAACGGCGACCCGGAGTGGGTGCGTCCGGTCGAGGGGGCGAAGGAGGCCCTCGACCGGCTGCGCGCCCGCGGCGTGCGGGTGGGCGTGGTCAGCAACCAGTCCGGTGTCGCCCGTGGGCTCATCACCCGCGAGCAGGTCGACGCCTGCATGGCGCGGCTCGACGAGCTGCTCGGCCCGTTCGAGACGGTGCAGGTGTGCCAGCACGGCCCCGAGGACGGGTGCAGCTGCCGCAAGCCCGCTCCCGGCATGGTGAAGGCCGCCTGCGCCGAGCTGGGCGTGGAGCCGGCCCGCTGCGTCGTCATCGGTGACATCGGCGCCGACGTCGAGGCCGCGGCCGCCGCCGGCGCCACGGGGATCATGGTGCCCACGCCGGTCACGCGCTCCGCCGAGGTCGACGCCGCGCCGCACGTGGCGGCGACCCTGACCGGAGCGGTGGACGACGTGCTGGCGGGTGCGTGGTGACGCGCACCGTCCTGGTCGCCCGCCTCGACAACGCCGGCGACGTCCTCCTGCAGGGCCCGCTGGTGCGCGCCGTCGCCGCGGGCGCCGACCGGGTCGTGTTCCTCGCCGGGCCGGCGGGCGCCGCGGCCGCCGAGCTGCTGCCCGGGGTCGACGAGGTCTGGACCTGGTCGTGCCCGTGGATCCTCGGCGATCCGCCGGCGGTCGACCCCGCCGATCTCGCCGCGCTCAGCGACCGCGTCCGGGCGCTGGCGCCGGACGAGGCGGTCCTCTCGACGTCGTTCCACCAGTCGCCCCTGCCCCTGGCGCTGGTGCTGCGCACGGCGGGCGTGCCGCGCATCTCCGCGATCAGCGTCGACTACCCCGGCACGCTGCTCGACGTCCGCCACCGCGTCGACGACGACCTCCCCGAGCCCGAGCGGGCGCTCTCGCTCGCCCGGGCGGCGGGGTTCGGCCTGCCGGCCGGCGACGACGGCCGGCTCTCCGTGCGGCGGCCCCTGCCCCCGGTCGCGCACGAACCCGGTTATGTCGTCGTGCACCCCGGCGCCTCGGTGCCGGCCCGTGCCTGGCCGGCGCAGCGGTGCGCCGAGGCCGTCGAGGCGCTGGCCGACGCCGGGCACCGCGTGCTGGTGACCGGCGGGCCGGGCGAGCGGGATCTGACCGCGGCCGTCGCAGGCACCCGTGGCGTCGACCTCGGCGGGGAGACGTCGCTGGCCGAGATGGCCGCGCTGCTCGACGGTGCCGCCGCGGTGGTCGTCGGCAACACCGGCCCGGCGCACCTGGCCGCCGCCGTCGGCACGCCGGTGGTCTCGCTGTTCGCGCCGGTCGTCCCGGCCGAGCGGTGGGCGCCCTACGGCGTGCCCACGGTGCTCCTGGGCGACCAGACCGCACCGTGCCGGGGCACGCGGGCCCGCGAGTGCCCCGTCCCCGGCCACCCCTGCCTGACCTCGGTGACGGCGCAGGACGTCGTGGCCGCCGTCGAGAAGTTGGGAAGCGCGTGAACATCCTGCTCTGGCACGTGCACGGCTCCTGGACGACCGCGTTCGTCCAGGGCCGGCACCGGTACCTGCTGCCGGTGACCCCCGATCGGGGCCGCGACGGCCTTGGTCGCGCCCGCACCTGGGACTGGCCGGCGTCGGCCCGCGAGGTGACGCCCGCGCAGCTGCGCGACGAGCAGGTCGACGTCGTGGTCCTCCAGCGCATGCGCGACCTGGAGCTGGTGCGGGAGTGGCTCGGCCGGAAGCCCGGCCGCGACCTGCCCGCCGTCTTCCTGGAGCACAACGCGCCCGGGCTGGAGCCCGGTGACGGGCCGGTCCCGCACACCCGGCACCCGATGGCCGACCAGGCGGAGATCCCGATCGCGCACGTCACCTTCTTCAACGAGCTCTTTTACGACAACGGCCGGGCGCCGACGACGGTGATCGAGCACGGCATCGTCGACCCCGGGGAGCGGTACACCGGCGAGCTGGCCCGCGCGGCCGTCGTGACCAACGAGCCGGTGCGCCGCGGCCGCACCGTGGGCGCGGACCTGCTGCCCGGCCTGGCCGAGGTCGCCCCGGTCGACGTCTTCGGCATGGGGCTGGCCGGCCTGCACGAGCGGTACGGCCTGGATCCCGACCGGGTGGCGCTGCACGACGACCCACCGCAGGCCGCCATGCACGCCGAGCTGGCCCGCCGCCGGGTCTACGTCCACCCGGTGCGCTGGACATCGCTCGGGCTCTCCCTGCTGGAGGCCATGCACCTGGGGCTGCCCGTGGTGGGCCTGGCCACCACCGAGGCGACGGAGGCCGTTCCGGCCGAGGCCGGCGTGCTCTCGACCCGCCCCGACCGGCTGTGGGCCGCCGTCCGCGAGTTCGTGCACGACGAGGACGCCGCCCGGCTCGCCGGGAAGGCCGCTCGCGCGGCGGCCCTGGAACGCTACGGGCTGGACCGCTTCCTGCGGAACTGGGACGCGCTCCTGGAGGAGGTGACCAGGTGATGTGCCTGGTAGTACGGCGCAGCCGTTCCGCGGCGACACCGGAGGTGGGTCGATGAGGATCGATCTGGTCAGCGAGCACGCCAGCCCGCTCGCCGCGATCGGCGGCGTCGACGCCGGCGGGCAGAACGTGCACGTCGCCGCGCTGGCCGCCGGGCTCGCCCGGCGCGGCCACGAGGTCACCGTGCACACCCGCCGGGACAACGCCGCGCTGCCCGACCGGGTGACCACCGACGACGGCTACGACGTCGTCCACGTCACCGCGGGCCCGGCCGAGGCGCTGCCCAAGGACGAGCTCCTGCCGCACATGCCGGCCTTCGCCCGGGTGCTCCGGCACGGCTGGGCGGCGCAGGCCCCCGATGTCGTGCACGCGCACTTCTGGATGAGCGGCCTGGCGTCGGTGGAGGCCTCGGCCAGTCTGTTCACCCCGGTCCCGGTGCTGCAGACCTTCCACGCCCTGGGCTCGGTCAAGCGCCGCCACCAGGGCGACGCGGACACCTCGCCGGCCGAGCGGGTCGACCTCGAGCGCGGGCTGTGCCGCGACGTCAGCCACGTCGTGGCCACCTGCTCCGACGAGGTCTTCGAGCTGCGCCGCCTGGGCCTGCCCAGCGACCGGGTCTCGATCGTGCCCTGCGGGGTCGACACCTCGGTGTTCACGCCCCGCGGCCCGGTGGCGCCGCGCGGCGATCGGAAACGGCTGCTCGTCCTGGGCCGGATCGTCGAGCGCAAGGGCCAGGACGACGCCGTCCGGGCGCTGCGCGCGGTGCCCGACGCCGAGCTGGTCGTCGTCGGCGGGCCCCCGGCCGGCGAGCTGGCCGCCGATCCGGAGGTGCAGCGGCTGCGCGCCGTCGCCGCCGACGCCGGGGTCGCCGACCGGCTGGTGTTCACCGGCGCCGTCGCGCGGACCGACGTCCCCGCGTGGGTGCGCTCGGCCGACGTCGTCCTCGCCGTCCCCTGGTACGAGCCGTTCGGCATCACGCCGCTGGAGGCCATGGCCTGTGGGCGGCCGGTCGTCGCCACCGCCGTCGGCGGGCTCCAGGACACCGTCGTCGACGGCGTCACCGGGGACCTCGTCCCCGCGCGCGACCCGGAGCGGCTCGGTGAGGTCATCGCCGCGCTGCTCGCCGACGACGAACGCCGCGCCGCCTACGGCGCCGCAGGGGTGAAGCGGGCGCGGGCCCGCTACCGCTGGGCCCGCGTCGTCGCCGACACCGAAACCGTCTACCGCCAGGTGCTCACCCGGCGCCGTCCCGTGGAGGTCGCCCGATGAGCGTCTCACCGCACTCGTTCTTCGAGAACGTCGCCACCCAGGTGCCGCAGCCGGAGACCTGCACCCACCTGACCGGGGCCGACCACGTCGCCTCGCTCATGGGCGCGCTGCGCTCGGTCGACGCCCAGGTGGACGTGCTCGACCGCTGGGGCCGGCTGCTCGCCGACGTGCTGTGCGGCGAGTCCCGCGGACGCCTGCTGGCCGCGGGCAACGGGGGGAGCGCCGCCCAGGCCCAGCACCTCACCGCCGAGCTGGTGGGCCGCTACCGCGCCGACCGGCCGCCCTTCTCGGCCATCTGCCTCACGGCGGAGACGTCGTCGCTGACCGCCATCGCCAACGACTACCCGGCCGACGAGCTGTTCGCCCGCCAGGTGGAGGCGCACGGGCGCGCCGGCGACGTCCTCGTCCTGCTGTCCACGTCGGGTCGTTCGCCCAACGCCGTCGCCGCCGCCCGCCGGGCCCGCGAGTGCGGCATCACCACGCTGGCGATCACCGGCCCGGCGCCCAACCCGCTGGCCGCCGCCGCCGACGAGGCCGTCTGCATCGACTCGCCGTGGACGGCGACCGTGCAGGAGTGCCACCTGGTCGCCCTGCACCTGGTCTGCGCGGCGTTCGACGCCGCGGTGCTCGCCGAGCCGCCGCGGGTGCCCTCCGGCCCGTCCTTCGAGGCCGCGCAGTGAGCCGGCCGCTCGTCGTCGTCGGTGACGCGCTGCTCGACGTCGACCTGGTCGGCACCGCCTCGCGGCTGACCCCCGATGCGCCGGTGCCGGTGGTCGAGGACATCGAGCGCCGCGAGCGCCCGGGCGGGGCGGCGCTGGCCGCCGTCATCGCCGCCGCCGCGGGCCCGCGCGAGGTCGTGCTGGTCGCGCCGATGGACACCGACGAGGGCGCGGCCCGGTTGCGGACGCTGCTCGAGGGCCGAGTCCGGCTGGTCGCGATCCCGGCCGGCGGCGGCACCGCTGTCAAGCAGCGGGTGCGCGTGGGCGATCACTCGGTCGCCCGGCTCGACAGCGGCGCACCGGTGGCCGAACTCGGCGAGCTCCCGGCCGAGGCCGCCGCGCTCATCCGCGACGCCGCCGCCGTGCTCGTCGCCGACTACGGCCGGGGGACGACGGCGGACCCGGCCGTCCGGGCCGCGCTGGGCGCCGCTCGGGGCCCGGTGGTCTGGGACCCGCACCCCCGCGGCGCCGACCCCGTGCGGAACGCCCGGCTGGTCACCCCCAACGGAGCCGAGGCCGCCCGCGTCGCGGCCTCGGCCGGCCTCGCAGCCGACGGCACCGGCCTGGCCGCCGTGGGAGCACGCGCCGAGGCCCTCATCCGGCACTGGGGCGTCGGGGCGGTCGCCGTCACCCTCGGCGCCCGCGGCGCCCTCCTCTCGTACGGCTCCGGAGCGCCCATGGTCGTGCCCGCGGCGGCCGTCACCGGCGGCGACCCCTGCGGCGCCGGTGACTCCTTCGCCGCCGCTGCCGCGCTGGCACTGGCCGACGGCGCGGTGACCGGGGAGGCAGTGGCCACCGCGGTCGCCTCCGCGTCGGCGTTCGTGGCGCGGGGCGGGGCCTCCGCCTGGGACGCCGCGGACCGGCCCGGGCCCGGCGTCGTCGCCGAGCCCGGCGCCGAGTCGGTCATCGCCCGGGTGCGCGCGGCGGGGGGCACCGTCGTCGCCACCGGCGGCTGCTTCGACCTGCTGCACCCCGGCCACGTCGCCACGCTGCGGGCCGCCCGAGGCCTGGGCGACTGCCTCGTCGTGTGCATCAACTCCGACGACTCGGTCCGCCGGCTCAAGGGCCCCTCCCGGCCGCTCGTGACGGCGGAGGACCGGGCCCGGGTGCTGGAGGCGCTGGAGTTCGTCGACGCGGTCGTGGTCTTCGGCGAGGACACCCCGGCGCAGGTGCTCGACCGGCTGCGGCCGGACGTGTGGGCGAAGGGTGGCGACTACGCCGGGGCGGACCTGCCCGAGGCCGCGGTGCTGCGCAGCTGGGGCGGCCAGGCCGTCGTGCTGCCCTACCTCGACGGCCACTCGACCACGGCCCTGGTCGAGCGCTCGAGAGTGTGAGGCCCGTCGCGGTCGTCCTCCGGCCGCTCGGGCTGGGGGACCTGCTCACCGGCGTGCCGGCCATCCGGGCGGTGCGGGCCGCCGTTCCCGGCCACCGGCTGGTCCTGGCGACGACGACGGCGCTGGAACCCCTCGCCCGGCTGATCGACGCGGTCGACGAGGTGCTGCCCGCCCGTGAGCTGGAGCCGCTGGACTGGGCCGGCTCGCGGCCGGAGCTCGCCGTCGACCTGCACGGAAAGGGCCCGGCCTCGCACGTGGTCGTCGCGGACCTCCGGCCGGATCGGCTGCTCACCTTCGACAGCCCCGGCTATCCCGGGCCCACCTGGTACCCCGACGAGCACGAGGTCCGGCGCTGGTGCCGGCTGGTCTCCGAGGGGCTGGGCGTCGCCGCCGACCCCGATGCCCTCGACATCGCGGTCCCGGCCGTCGCCCCGCCGGTGCGCGGCGCCACGGTGATCCACCCGGGCGCGGCGTTCCCCGGGCGGCGCTGGCCGCCGGACCGGTTCGCCGCCGTCGCAAGCCACCTCGCCGGCGCCGGTCACGACGTGCGGATCACCGGCGGCCCGGCCGAGGTCGAGCTGGCCCGCTCGGTGGCCGAGCAGGCCGGGCTGGGGGAGTCCGCGGTCCTCGCCGGGCGGACCACGTCGATGGAGCTCGCGGCCGTGGTCGCCGCAGCCCGCCTGGTCGTCTGCGGTGACACGGGCGTCGCACACCTGGCCACCGCCTACCGGCGGCCCTCGGTGGTGCTGTTCGGCCCGGTGTCCCCGGCGCTGTGGGGCCCGCCGCCGCGCCCGCAGCACATCGTCCTGTGGCACGGCGACGGCACCGGCGACCCCTGGGGCGCCGACCTCGACCCCGCCCTGGAGAAGATCACGGTCACCGAGGTGCTCGATGCCCTCGACCGCCTCCTCGAGGTGGCCTCGCCCGGAGGCTCCCCCCGAGAGGGGTGAGGGAACGGGGTCCTCCTACCGGCCGCGGTGCCATCGGCGAGGACCGCGGTGTCATCGCGTCAGGCGCGCTGGCGGAGCGCGTCGAAGAGGACGGTCTGGAGGTCGTTCTCGTCGACGGCCGAGTACGCCGCTCCACCGGTCGCGTCGGCGATCCGCTCGAGGGCGCTGATGTCGGCGTCCGGCCCCAGGGCGACACCGATCACCTTGATCGGCCGCTGGGGGTCGGCCTCCTCGGCCAGGGTGCTCAGCAGGGCGTCCAGGGTGAGCCCGGCGGCGTCGTCCTCGTTGGTGCCGTCGGTGACCATCAGCACGCTGTTGACGGCGGTGGGGTCGTAGTTCTCCCGCGCCGCCCGCACCGCGGCCAGCGTGGTGTCGTACAGGCCGGTGCCGCCGGGGGCCAGCCGCTCGGGGATCGTGTCGAGCTGGTCGTCGAGGACCTCGCGCTGCGTGCGGCCGTCGACGGCCGCGTCGACCTCCCGGGTGGGCACCAGCTCGGTCCAGTCGCGCTCGCCGTCGAGCTCGTAGGCGAACGCCCAGAGCCCCAGCGCGAAGTCGCCGGGTACGAGGGAGAGCGTGCTCTTGGCGGCGTCGCGGGCGAGGGTGGCGCGGGTGCCGTCGCCGACCGGTGCCTCCATGGACGTCGAGACGTCGAAGACGGTCAGCACCCGGGACGGCGTGGCCAGGCTGGACAGCCGGGTCAGGAGGGCCTGGAGCTGCGCGGCCTCGAACGGCACCACCGCGGGGCTCGCCTCCGCGATGCCGGTCGCGTCGCCGGCGCCCTCGGGCGCGGCGCCCTCGGGGCCGCGGAAGCCGGCGTCGCGCACGGCGGCCTGCGCGTCCTCGGAGAGCAGCCGGCGGACCACGACGTAGACGGCCTGCTGCTGGGCCCCGCTGGGAGCGCCGACCCGGAGCACCGGGTAGTCGAGCACGGGCGACCCCTCGGCGGGGTAGACGGCGACGAGGTTGGCCTCCGCGGCCTCGGTGTTGAGCGCGTAGACCTCCTGCTCGCTCACCGGCACGAGCGGTGCGTCCTCGCTGCCCTCGCTCCCGGCGGACAGGGCCTCGCCGGGCGAGAGGGCCGTGCTCCGTGCCGCGGACAGCACGGCCTGCACCACGGCGTTGTCCGCATCGGCGTCCCCGCCCAGCGCGGTGCGCACGGCGGCCAGCGCGGAGAGGGCCTCGGCGCTCGCGGCGAGGTCCGGTACCGCGAGCGGCCGACCGGTACCCAGGGCCTCGGCCCAACCCGGGGCGGCGTCGGACCACCCCAGGTCGTCGACGACGGCCCGGCTCGTGCCGATGACGACGGGGGAGACCGCCATCGAGCCGGCCTGCTCGAGCTGGGCGGCGCTGACCCGGGCCGCCCACAGGCGGGAGTCGGGCACCCACACGTCGGGGAGGGCGTCCTCCGCCAGTGCGCCGAGGGCGCCGGCGACCTGCAGCGGCTCCTGGGCGGTCACCTCGGCGGTGACGCACACCGCGCCGTCGGGCGATCCGAGGTCGGTGAGCAGCCCCTGGGACAGCTCACCCAGTTCGGGGGCGACGGCGACCTCGACCGTCACGTTCTCGTCACAGCCACCGCCCGCGGTGAGCCACCAGCCGAGGCCACCGAGGACCAGCACCACCGCGAGACCTGCGGCGATGAGGACGGGCGGCGCCGGACGGCGCTGGGTCGTGGGATCTGCGTGGCGGCCCATGCTCGCTCTCTAGGGTCGACTCGGGGTGATGCGGCTCCCCCCGAGCGCGCTGCTCAAGAGTAGATGTGTCCTGTGTCGCTCCACGGTGACTCTCGTCGCACGCGCCGCAACGGACGGTCAGACAGCGTGGGTCTACGTCGCACTGCGCCGGGCGGCGAACCAGTCGACGGTGCGCCGGAGACCCTCCTCCGACGTCACCCGGGGCCGCCAGCCGAGCAGTTGCTCGGCGCGGGTGGTGTCGGGGCGGCGCACCCTGGGATCGTCGACCGGCAGGTCGATGTAGTCGATGGGGGAGTCGGAGCCGGTCAGCTCGACGATCCAGCGGGCCAGCCGCAGCATCGACAGCTCGTCGGGGTTGCCGATGTTCACCGGGCCGGCGTGGCCGGAGAAGGCCAACTCGAGGATCCCGGCGACGGTGTCGTCGACGTAGCAGATCGAGCGGGTCTGCGACCCGTCGCCGGCGACGGTGAGCGGCCGGCCTTCGAGGGCCTGGTTGACGAAGGCGGGGATGGCGCGGCCGTCGTCGGCGCGCATCCGGGGGCCGTAGGTGTTGAAGATCCGCACGATGCCGGTGTCGGTGCCCTTCGACGTCCGGTAGGCGGTGGCCAGCGCCTCGCTGAAGCGCTTGGCCTCGTCGTAGACGCCCCGCGGGCCCACGGGGTTGACGTTGCCCCAGTATTCCTCGGTCTGCGGGTGCTGCAGCGGGTCGCCGTAGACCTCCGACGTCGAGGCGAGGACGTACCGGGCTCCCTTGTCGTGGGCGAGGCCCAGGGTGTGCAGCGTACCCAGGCTGCCGACCTTCAGCGTCTCGATCGGCATCTTGAGGTAGTCGATGGGGCTGGCGGGTGAGGCGAAGTGCAGGACCAGGTCGACCGGGCCGGGGACGTGCACGTAGTCGGTCACGTCGCAGCGGACCAGCCGGAAGCCGGGGTGCTCCAGCAGGTGCACGACGTTCTCGGGTGAGCCGGTGAGGAAGTTGTCGAGGCAGACCACCTCGACCCCTCGCTCGAGCAGCTGCTCGCACAGGTGGGAGCCGAGGAACCCGGCTCCTCCGGTGACGACCGCCCGGCGGATCGTCCGGGCCTCACGTACCGGCTGCTGCACCATGGCTGTCCTCCTCGACCGCTCGCGCGGATCGCGCGTTCCCCGCGCCCTACCCGAAGATCAACAACGCACACACTTCGACGCCGAAGTGTTTCCGCACCGGAACGCGGACGGGCCGCCGGCCTCCCGAAGGAGACCGGCGTCCCGCCGTGATCGCGAGGAGGCCTTAGTTCACGGCCTCTTCGTCCGGGATGGCGTTCGTCGGCGGGGTCGCCGGCTCGCCCTCGAACTCCTCGATCGGGGCGTCACCGATGTCGGTGGTCCGCACGCCCTGGACCTCCTCGGAGCCGTTGCCGACGATGCGCTCGATCGTCATGCCGCTGGTGCCCATGTGGCTCTCCTCGGAGTAGCGGAAGGGCGCGAAGACCGGGCCCTCCCACTCTCCACCGGCCTGCTCGACCGCCTCGATCAGACCCTCGCGGGTCGGGTTCTGGCCGGCTGCCTGCAGGGCCTGCGTCATGGTGTAGGCCTGCGACATGCCGTAGACGCGGTAGTTGGTGAGCTCCCCCTCGCCACCGCACTCGTCCCAGATCCGCTGGAACTCCTGGATCCAGGGGTTGTCGGCCATGTCCACCGTCGGCAGGTAGCCGGTGGTCAGCGCGCCGTCGAGCAGGCTGGCGTCGGAGACCTGGCCCTCGCTGAAGCGGTTCAGCAGCGAGCCGACGAGCGTCGGGTCCGAACCCACGTTCGAGTAGAACCACTGCGGCTGGTAGCCGAGCTGCAGCGCGGTCAGCTGCGAGAGCGCGGTGTAGCTGGGCACGTTGAACCCGACCACGAAGTCGGCCCCGGCCTGCTGCAGCGCCGCGATCTGCGGGCCGACGTTGGTGTTGCCCGGGGTGTACCGCTCGGCCGCGACGATCTGGTCGTCGATGTACTGGCGGATGCCGGCCTCGCCGTCCTCGCCGAAGTCGTCGTCCTGGAGGAAGAGCCCGACCTGCGCGTCGGGGAAGTTCTCGGCGATGTACTCGCCGATGATCTTGCCCTCGCTCATGTAGTCGGTCTGCCACCCGAACGACATCGGGTAGGTCTCCGGGTCGTCGCCCCACATCAGCGAGCCCGAGGAGACGAACAGGTCGGGCACGCCCTCGTCGTTGAGGAAGTCGATCACGGCGCTGTGGGTCGGCGTACCCAGGCCGCTCATCATCGCGAAGATCTCGTCCTCGAGGACGAGCTCGTTGGTGACCTGGCTGGTCTGGGTGGGGTTGTAGGCGTCGTCCCGGTAGATGAACTCGATCTCGCGACCGTTGACCCCGCCCTCCTGGTTCAGGCACTCGAAGTAGGCCTGCACGCCGGTGGGGATCTCGCTGTAGCCGGGGGCGGCCACACCGGTCAGTGGGTAGTGGGCGCCGAGCTTGATCGAGGTCTCGGTGACGCCGATGTCGGAGGCCTCGTTCTCGCCCCCACCACCACCACCGCTGGCGCCGCCACCGCTGTCATCGCTGCCGCCGCAGGCGGCGAGGGTGGAGGCGACGGTGGCCGCGGCGACCGCGGTCATGAGTCGACGGGAGGATCTGGACAACAGTTCTCCTCTGGTGCGGCCCGGGCGTCGGTGCCCGGGAGTATGGATGGGGTGGAGCGGCCGGATCAGGCGGGTCGAGGGGGTCGCCCTCACCCCCTGCTGCTCGCGCCGGCGGCGCCGGCCTGAGCCATCGCCCGCTTGGCCTTGCGGGTCATCCACCGGAGGCGGATGGTCCCGACGAAGCCGGCCGGAGCGGCGATCATCACCACGATGAGCACGACGCCGTAGACGAACGGCGCCAGCTGTGCGGCCTCGGTCTGGTTGAGCCCGAAGTCGACGCCGAGGTTGGTGACGAACGGCGGGAGGAAGACCAGCAGCGCCGAGCCGAGCAGGGCGCCGATCAGGCTCCCCAGGCCGCCGATGACGATCGCGGTGAGCAGGGCGATGGAGAGCACGAGCGTGAAGCCGCTGGGGGCCGCGAGGCGGACGACGATGGCCAGCACGCCACCGGCCAGCCCGGCCGCGGCCGCGCTGACGACGAACGCCAGCACCCGCCAGGCGCCGAGGTTGATGCCGGCCAGCTCCGCGGCGACCTCCTGGTCACGCACCGCCCGCCAGGTGCGCCCGATCCGGCTGCGGATCAGGTTGGCCAGGAAGAAGTACGTGATCAGCAGGCAGACCGCGCCGACGTAGGCCAGCCACTTGGTGCTCGACGCCGCGTTGCCCGACACCGCCTCGATGAAGCCGTCGAACCACTCCGGGGCCTGCGGGGCGCGCACCCGCATGCCCTGCTCGCCGCCGAAGATGTCGTGGAAGTAGATCGCCAGACCGGGCAGGCCGACGGCGAGCGCGAGCGTCGCACCGGCCAGGTACGGGCCGTGCAGCCGGGCGGCGGCCACCCCGACGAGGGCGCCGATCGCCGTGGCCACCACGACCGCGGCGAGCAGGATCACCGGCAGGGGCAGCGGCTCCTCGGCGTCGAGGAACAACGCCGTGGTGTAGGCGCCGGCCGCCATGAGCGCACCGTGGCCGAGCGAGATCTGCCCGTTCATCCCGGTGAGCACGGTGAGGCCACCGGCAGCGATGGCGTAATAGGTGAGGGTCGCCAGCTGCGAGTTCTGGAACGGGCTGGTGATCTCGAGGATCACCACCGCCAGCACGGCGCAGACGGCGAGCACCAGCAGGTGGCGCAGCAGCGTGGACCCGGGCAGGAAGGAACGGCCGGCCTTGGCCGGTGCCGAGGGGGTGTCCCCGCCGGCGGTGGCCTTGACGGGCGCCTCGGAGGAGGCCTTGCCGGCCGTGCCGGGGGTGGAGGCGGGGCTCTGCAGGTCGCTCATGGTCATGCCCTCCGAGCCGTGGTGCTGCTGAACAGGCCGCCCGGACGCACCAGCAGCACGACGATGAGGATGACCAGGGCGGAGATGTTGACCAGCGCGCTCCCGCGCGGGGCGTAGCCGCTCACGTAGCTCAGCGCCAGGCCCAGGATCAGCCCACCGACGATGGCACCGACCGGCGAGTCGAGGCCGCCGATGATCGCGGCGACGAACCCGAACACGATCAGCGCGTCCATGTAGGCCGGCCAGACGAACGTGCCCCCGGCGATCAGCAGGCCCGAGAGCGAGCCGACGACGGCGGCCAGCCCCCACCCGAGAGTGAGCATGCTGCCGACCTTGACGCCGAGCAGTCGGGCGACCTCCTGGCTGAACGCCGAGGCGCGCATGGCCAGGCCGACGCGGGTGAACCTGAACAGCGCGACCAGCAGCGCCATGACGATCAGCACCGAGCCGATGATGTAGAGGCTGGTCGGCGTCAGCGGGATCGTCGTGTCACCGACCTCGAACCCACGCACGCCGAACGGCGTGGGGAACGACTGGAACGACGAGCCGAAAATGATCGCGATGCTCGCCTGGATGGCGACGAAGAGGCCGAGCGTCACGATGACCGCGTTGAGCTCGGGGCCACCCTCGACCGGGCGGATGATCACCCGCTCCACGATGGCGCCGAGGACGAAGCCCGAGGCCAGGGCGACGATCAGCGCCACCCAGTAGGAGGCGCCGGCCTGGACGAGGGCGAGGGCGATGAACGTGGTGGCCGCGGCCATCGAGCCCTGGGCGAAGTTGACGATGCGGGTCGATCGCCAGATGAGCACCAGGGCCAGGGCGAAGGCCGAGTAGATCATGCCCTGGGTGAACCCGGTGAGGGTCACGTTGACGAAGTAGTCCACGGAGGAGGAAGCCTTCCTGGCAGTGCGGGGAGGGTCAGAAACCGAGGTAGGCGTGCCGGAGGTCCTCGTCGGCCATCAGCGTGCGGGCGGAGTCGGTGACCACCACCCGGCCGAGGTTGAGGACGACGCCGACGTCGGCGACCGACAGGGCGCTGCGGGCGTTCTGCTCGACCAGCAGCACCGACAGGTTCTCGGAGTCCACCAGCTGGCGGAGCAGTCCGAAGATCTGCGCGACGATGCGCGGGGCGAGTCCCAGCGACGGCTCGTCGAGCAGCAGGACGCGCGGCTGGGCCAGCAGCGCCCGGCCGATGACGAGCATCTGCCGCTCACCGCCGGACAGGGTGTGGGCCGCGTTGTTCTTGCGCTCGGCGATGCGTGGGAACAGGTCGTAGACCCGGTCGAACTCCTCCTTGCCGACCTTGCCGCGGAAGAGCGCACCGACCCGCAGGTTCTCGTCGACGGTGAGCTCGGAGATCACGCCGCGGCCCTCGGGGACGTGCGCCATGCCCTTGCTGACCATCGCCTCGACCGGTGCCTTGGTGATGTCCTCGCCGTCGAGGAGCACTCGTCCGGCGACCGGGCGGACCAGGCCGCTGATGGTGCGCAGCAGCGTCGTCTTGCCCGCTCCGTTGGCTCCCAGGACGGCGGTGATCCGCCCGGCCTCAGCCGAGAGGGAGACGCCGTCGAGGGCGCGGACCGGCCCGTAGGTGGAGGTGAGCCCCTCCACCTCGAGCAGGCGGGTCGTAGTGGCGGTACCGCCGGTCGCGCTGCCGCCGGTGGCGGACAGCGCCGTGCTGCCGTGGATCTCAGGCATGGGTCCGTCCTCCGTCGGCGTGGGTCAGCTCGTCGGCGTCGGCCATCGGGTCGACGGCGTCGCCGAGGTAGGCCTCGGTGACCGCCGGGTCGGCCTGGACCTGCGCCGGGGTGCCGGCGGCGATCTGCTTGCCCGAGTCGAGGACGGTGATCCGGTCGCAGACCCGCATGACCAGGTCCATGTGGTGCTCGACCAGGAGCACGCTCATCCGGCCGACGACCGAGCGGATCAGGTCGCCGAGCTCGTTCATCTCGTCCTCGGAGAGGCCGCTGGCGGGCTCGTCGAGCAGCAGCAGCTCGGGCTCGGCGACCAGCGCCCGGGCCAGCGCGACCCGCTTCTGCACCGGGTAGGGCAGCGAGCCGGGGTAGCGGCCGGCGTACTCCCCGGCGTTCAGCTCGATCAGTGCCCGCATCGCCCGCTCGCGCAGCAGCCGCTCGTCCTTGTCCGACGTGGGCAGCGCCAGCAGTGCCGGGAAGAAGCCGGCGCGGGCGTGCCGGTGGGCGCCGACCATGACGTTCTCCAGCACGGTCATGCCGGGGAACAGGCCGACCCCCTGCAGGGTGCGGGCGATGCCCAGGGAGGTGAGCTTGCTGGGCTTGAGCCGGCGCATCTCCTCCCCACGCCAGGTGATCCGGCCCGACGTCGGGCGGACCAGGCCGCACGCGACGTTGAACAGGGTCGTCTTGCCGGCCCCGTTCGGGCCGATCAGTCCGTGCACCTGGCCCGGCTCGACGGTCACCGACACGTCGGTGAGGGCCAGCACGCCGCCGAAGGCGACGTTGATCCCGGTCATCTCGAGCCGGGCCGTGGGCGGTGATTCGTGCGTTCGCTGGCTGCCAGGCGGCTGCGCCAAGGGGCCCACTGCTCCTCTGCATCGGCGGGATCGCCGCCCCGTGAGCGGGGCGGCGAGTCGGGTCGCGGGTACGTCCCGCTGAGCGTGCACGGCGGTGTCGCCGGTCACAATGGGCGCACCGCACAGCGATCACGAGATCGGGTTGTGCTGTGTGTCCCGGGGTCTCGGTGAGGTGGGGATCATGGGGCGCACGGGGCCGCTGGGGAACGGGTGGACCGGAGGTCGGTGACGGGTCGCCGACGACCGCCGGGTCGCGGGGGCCGGCGTCGATTGGGTCACGACTGTGCTGTGCCGAGCCTGCCCGGCTGTGTCCGCACTCACAATGGGCTGATCGCACAGTCATGCGCGTCTCGTGTTGTGCTTTCAGCGGCGCCGTCGGAGGAGGTGATCGCGTGCAGCCCTTCCGTCCGGAGGTGGCGACCAGGCTCGGGCAGCTGGCGCCCCGGCTGATGGACCAGCTCGACGCGATGACCGACCGGATGCTCGACGTGCTGGTCCGCACGGAGCCGGCCTACCGCGAGCTGGTCGAGCAGTCCGAGCCGGACGTGCGGATGTCCACGCGGTCGAACCTCGAGAACGGGCTCCGGTCGCTGATGTCCGCGGCGGCCGGCACCGGGACCCCCCGCCTGACGTCGGCGCGGGAGGTCGGCCGGCGGCGGGCGGCGCAGGGCCTGCCGCTCGAGGCGGTGCTGCGGGCCTACCGGCTCGGGGGGCAGGTCACCTGGGAGGCGCTGCTCCTGGTCTCCCGAAGCGGCACGGGCCAGCACGACACCCTGCTGTTGGAGGTCGCCGGCTCGGTCTGGCGCACGAACGACGCGGAGTGCGCGGCGGTCGCCGAGGGCTACCGGCAGGAGCAGCGGCGGCTCGACGGCGTCGACGAGCAGGCCCGGCAGCAGGCGCTCGACGGCCTGCTGGAGGGCCGGGGGAGCGATCCGGCGTTCGTGCGCAGTGCCGCGGAGACGCTGGCCATGCCGCTCGACGGTCGGCTCATGGCGGTCGTGGCGCTGCCGGGTTCCGGTGGGGTTCCGGCGCTCGACGCCCCGGGCGAGGCGTTGCTCAAGCGCGGCGTCCGGTCGGTGTGGGGGGCTCGCGGTGACGCCCAGGTGGGTGTCGTGGTGCTCGCGGCGATCCGCCCGGGCGATCTCCTGAGCCTGCTGCGGGAGGCCGCGAACGGCCCGGTCGGGGTGTCCGACGTCGTCGAGGGCGCCGCCGCGGTCGGTGCGGCCTACCGCCTGGCCGAGACGGCGGTGCGCACGCTGCCCGCAGGGGTGCGCCGCGTGGTCAGCATCGACGACCGGCTGCCCGAGGCGCTGCTGAGCAACTCACCCGAGATCAGCTCCCGCCTGGTGGGCCAGTCCCTCGGCGGGCTGCTCGAGCTGCCCGACGACGAGCGCGGGGTGCTGCTGGACACGCTCGCGGCGTTCCTCGCCGCCGACGGGTCACCGACCCGCGCCGCCGACGCGCTGTACTGCCACCGGAACACCGTGATGCACCGGCTCCGGCGGATCGAGTCGGTGACCGGCCGGAAGGTGACCGACCCGCGGTCGCGGCTGCTCTGGCAGCTGGCCCTGCTGGGCACCGAGCACGGTGAGCCTGCCCGGCGCTCCGCCTAGCGGGAGGGCTCCGCTCCCTGACCCCTGGTAGGCCGGGGGAGCCTCCGGACGGCACCGCTACTGCAGGTAGCTCTCCACCTGCTGCTCGGGGCGGGCCTGCGCCTCGTCCGGGTTCTCGTCGTACTGCCGCTTCGCCCGGCGCTGTCGCAGCAGGTCCCAGCACTGGTCGAGGTCGGCCTCGAGCTTGCTCATGCGGGCCCGCGTCTCGTCGGTGTGCTCGCTGCTGTCGCGCAGCGCGTGCTCCTCGTCGACCAGGGTGTGGATGCGCTTCAGGATGTCTTCCTCGTCCATGCTCCGGTCCGTGCCCGGGGACGCGGGCGCGAAACGGCGAGGGCGGTCAACCCTGGCCGGGGACCCAGCCCTCCACGAACGCGGCCAGCCGGCGGTGCACGCCCCCGCCGGCGCGGCCGAGGGCCAGCAGGGCGGCGCGGTCCAGCGGTACCCGGACGGTGCGCCGGTCGCCGGCCCGGGTGCTGACGGCGTGACCCGCGGCGACGAGCTCGGGCCAGGGCCGGGAGAGCTGGGCGCGGACCCGATCCAGCGCCGCGGTCGTCGGGCCCGCGTTGCCCTCGACCATCGCCGTCACGAGACCGGGGTCGCTGCCGATCACCCGGGTCCCGTCGCGGAAGCTGCCGGCGGCGAGCGCCAGCGCGAGCGGTCCGGCATCGGCGGCCGCGGCGGCGAGGGCGGCGGCCAGCAGGTGCGGGACGTGGCTGATGGCGGCGACGGCGTCGTCGTGCTCGGCGGCGGTGACCGGCACGACCTCCGCGCCCACCGCGAGCGCCACCTCGGCCACCCGGAGCCATCGCGGCAGCTCCGTCTCCGGCTCCAGGCAGAGCGCCCAGCGGGCGCCGGTGAACAGCCCGGGGTCGGTGGCTCCGTGGCCCGAGCGCTCGGTGCCGCACATGGGGTGCCCGCCGACGAAACGCCGTCCCAGCGCGCCGCCGACGGCGTCGAGCACCGGGACCTTCACCGAGCCCAGGTCGGTCACCGTCGCGTCGGGGTCGATGGTCAGCCCGTCGAGGGCCGTCGCCATCACCGGGAGCGGCACGGCGAGCACGACCACGCCGGAGAGCTCGCGGGTGATCCGGACGCCTCGTGCGGCCGCCGCCTCCCGGGCGGCCGGGTCCACGTCCCAGCCGGACACCGGGTGCCCCGCGGCCGCCAGCGCGGCGGCCAGCGAGCCACCGAGCTGGCCCAGCCCCACCACACCGACCGGGGGAGCGGGCATGGTCGGGACCGGGAACGACGGCGCCCCACCGGTGGGTGGGCCCCCAGGGCGTGCGGCTTCGGCCATGATCAGAGGCTATGACGTCGACCTGCCCGCTCCTGCCGCCCTCCGCGCCATGACGCCCCGCTCGCTCCCGCTCACCCCGGAGCTCGCCGAGTGCGTCCGCGTCTCCTCCGACGCGGTCGACGACGTGATGGCCCTCCTGCGGAACCTGCCGGCGGAGGAGACCCCCGGCCCGACCCTGCTGCGCGAGCGATGAGCGAAGGCGCAGGAATGGGCCCGGCCAGCTACGCGGTGCGGGTCGCCCGCATCGGCTCCCGCTGGAAGGTGGACCTGCTCGCCGCCGACGCCGGTGACGAGCTCCCGGTGCTCGAGCGGGCGCTGGGGGAACCCGGCGCCGGGGGCTGGCCGCCGCCGTTCGTGCTCGTCGTCGACTCGCGGCTGTACTTCGTGGCGCTGCGGCACGGCCCCGGCGGCATGGTGCGGGCGCTGATCTCCGACGCGACGATGCTCGAGTGGGTGCTCGCCGCCGAGGTGGTGGAGCGCTACGGCATCGGCGTCGACACCGAGGGCGCCTTCGACGACGACGAGACCGGCTGGCCCGGCGGCGACCTCGACCTGTTCGCCGACGACGGGCTGCCGGCCGAGGAGCTGAGGCCGATCGTGACCGCTGACGACCTGTGGGCCAACGAGATGGTGGCCCGGATCGCCACCCGGCTGGGCTTCGCCGACGAGCTGGCCGCGGCGGTGACCCCGTGACGGTCTCGGCGGTGGTGTTCGACCTGGGCGGCGTGATCACCGAGAGCCCGATGCATGCTTTTGCCGCCTACGAGCGGGAGGCCGGGCTGCCCGAGGGGCTCATCCGGCAGCTGAACTCGACCGATCCCGACACGAACGCCTGGGCGCGGTACGAGCGCAACGAGCTCGACGTCGCCGGGTTCTCCGCCGCGTTCGAGGCCGAGGCCGCCGCGCTGGGCCACCGGATCGACGCCTCCCGCGTGCTCGCCGGCCTGCGGGGTGAGCTGCGCCCGGCGATGGTCGAGGCGGTGCGCCGGCTGCGGGAGGCCGGGCTGCCCGTGGGCCTGCTGTCGAACAACGTGGCGCCGATGGAGCGGACCGGACCGCTGGGCGACCTGCTCGGCCTGTTCGACACGGTCGTCGAGTCGTCGGTCGAGGGCGTGCGGAAGCCGGAGCCGGAGATCTACCGGCGGGCGCTGGACCGGCTGTCGGACGCCGTGGGCCGCCGGATCGAGGCGACCGACTGCGCCTACCTCGACGACCTGGGCATCAACCTCAAGCCGGCCCGGGCCCTGGGCTTCGCGACCATCAAGGTCGTCGACCCGGCCGCTGCACTGTCCGAGCTCTCCGAGCTGGTCGGCTTCCCCCTGGATGGGGCCGCGTGAGCCGGGCCGGGGAGTCGTCCCCGGCCCGGTCGGTCTCTGCTTCCCCTGGGAAGCAGAGACCGACCGCCCGCGGAGGTACCCGGTGACCCCCGACCTCGACGTCACCATGGGGCGGGCGCTCGAGCTGGCGGCCGCCGCGGCGGAGTGGGGCGACACGCCCATCGGCGCCGTCGTCCTCGGGCCCGGCGGCGCGGTGCTCGCCGAGGCGGCCAACGAGCGGGAGAAGCGGGGCGACCCGACGGCGCACGCCGAGGTGCTCGCGCTGCGCGCCGCGGCGGCCGTGCACGGCGACGGCTGGCGGCTCGCCGGCTGCACGCTGGTGGTTACGCTCGAGCCCTGCACGATGTGCGCCGGGGCGAGCGTGCTGTCGCGGGTCGACCGGGTGGTCTACGGCGCCGACGACCCCAAGGCCGGGGCGGCCGGATCGCTGTGGGACGTGGTCCGCGACCGGCGGCTGAACCACCGGCCCGAGGTCACCGGCGGTGTCCGCGCCGAGGAGTGCGGCGCGCTGCTACGTGCCTTCTTCCGCCGTCAGCGGGGCCTGTAGTCTCTTCGGCGGTGGCGTGTCCGAGCGGCCGAAGGAGCACGCCTCGAAAGCGTGTGAGGTGCAAGCCTCCGTGGGTTCAAATCCCACCGCCACCGCCAGCCAGTAGTTCCGACGGCGGCGTCCGCACGGGTCCCCGGACCCGGCGGGCGCCGCCGTCGTCGTCCCGGCGGTCCGCTCAGGCGGGGAAGTCGCTGTCGAGGACCAACTGCCCGTCCCGGACCAGGAACGTGAACACGTGCGGCCCGGTCTCGCGGCGGCCGTCGGCGAAGCGGAGCTCCATGGTGGCCGTCGCCGTCGTCTGCCCGTCCGCCGCCCGGATGTCGCTCAGGCGCACGTCCTCGAACTGGTTCCAGTAGCGGATGTAGCCGTCCCGGCTGATGTTCGCCCGCAGCGTCGGGCCGGTGAGCTCCCACGCCTGCGCCGGATCACGGATGACCAGCCGGTGGTACTCCCGCACGAAGTTCCGGATGTTCCGCTCGGACAGCGGGTCGCCGCGGTCCTCACCGTCGCCGTCGCCCGCCTCGTCCCCGTTCTCCTCCTCGTTCCCGTTCCCCTCGTCGTCGCCACCGTCGCCGTCCTCCGTGTCCTCGTCCGGCGGGGGGACGACGGGGGCCGCGGGTTCGTCCTGCACCGGTTGCGTGGGCGCCGGCTCCTCGCTGGAGGCGGGCGCCTCGGACGTCCCCGTCGTGGAGGGCGCCGCCGTGTCGTCGGGGCCGCGGCCGCCCGAGGTGCCCAGCCACAGTCCGAGCACGCCCAGCAGCACGACGGCGACGACCCCGCCGGTGACCCACGCACCCCGGCGTCGGCGCCCGGTCGGTGCGGAGGTGGGAGCGGAGGCAGATGCCGGGGGAGCCTCCGCGGCAGCGGCAGCGGCAGCGGCAGCGGCCTCGGCCGCGGGCGGGACCGGGGCGGGCGTGGGTGGGCCGGCGGATCCCTGCGGAGGGGTGGCGGCGAACACCGCCGTGCCGGCGGGCCCGGACGACGGCCGCAGGTCCGTGCGGGCCAGCAGCACCGTCGTCGGGTCGCCGTCCCGGCCGGCGGCCAGCCGGGCCAGCTCGTCGCGCACCTCGGTCATCGGTGGCCGCGCGGTGGGGGCCTCGGCGAGCATCCGCAGCAGTGGCTCGGTGAGCGCCCCGGCGCGGAGCGGGGGCGTGATCCGCCCCGCGGCGACCCGGTGCAGCATGCCGAGCGCGTTGTCCTCCATGCCGAACGGGGGCGTGCCCTCGAGGCAGGTGTAGAGCGTGGCCCCGAGGGAGAAGACGTCGCTGGCCTCGGTCATCTCGTGACCCTGGGCCACCTCGGGGGCGAGGAACGCCGGGGTGCCGGTGATCTGGCCGGTCTGGGTGAGGGTGACGTCGCCGCGGGCGTGCGAGATGCCGAAGTCGGTGATCTTGACCAGACCGGCGACACGGCCGCCCTGCCCGATGAGGATGTTGGCCGGCTTCACGTCCCGGTGGACGATCCCGGCCGCGTGCGTGGCCGCCAGCGCGTCGGCGACCTGCGCCCCGATCTGCGCGACCAGGCCTGCCTGCAGGACGCCCTCGGTGCCGAGCACCTCCGCGAGGCTGCGCGAGGGCAGGTACTCCATCACCAGCCAGGGCGCCCCGCCCTCCAGGGCGACGTCGTACACCGAGATCGCGTGCGGGTGGCTCAGCCGGGCGGCGATGCGACCCTCGCGCAGCGCCCGCCGGCGCTGCTCGTCGATCTGCTTGTCGTCGGCTCCCAGCGGCGAGAGCACCTGCTTGACCGCGACCTGCCTGCCCAGCAGCTCGTCGCGCGCGAGCCAGACGGTACCCATCCCACCGCCGCCGATCTGGGACTCCAGCCGGTAGCGGCCGGCGACGAGCCGGCCGGGCCCGGTGACGGGACGGGTCATCGGCGGGCGGGTGGCGGGCTCAGACGGTGGAGGGCACGCCGTACCGGCGTGCGTACTCCTCGCGCGCACCCTCGGGCAGGGCGTCGTAGAGCTCGCCGAGCTCGGTGTGCGCCCCGGGGTCGAGGTCGTCGAAGATCCGCTGCCACGTGGGCGGGTCGTCGTAGCTGCGTGTCAGCAGCAGTTCCCAGGCCTGCGCCTGGCGGTCGCGCTTGCTGCGCTCGGCGACGAACTCGGACAGGTACCGGTCCTTCGCCGCCGTCTTCTCCGCGGCGGTGGCGCCGGCCGGCAGCTCGCCGGCGTCGCCCCCCTTGAGCACGCCGACGATCGCATCGACGACGTCCGGCCGCACCTCGCCGTGCTCACCCATGTCCTGCGCCTCCTCGTCTCGGCCCGCAGTTCCGAGCTCTTCCCCGCCGGACGTCCGGCGAACCGCTCTCGGGTGCAGGATGCCGCACGACGCGTCGGACGGCCCGTCCGGTGGTGTCCCGGCGACCGCCGCACGGGCGCCCGGTAGGATCGCTGCCGTACCTGGAGGATTCGCCTAGTGGCCTATGGCGCTCGCTTGGAAAGCGGGTTGGGGGCAACCCCTCGGGAGTTCGAATCTCCCATCCTCCGCAGTACGGGCGGGCCCCCGGCAGCACGCCGGGGGCCCGACGCATCCGTGGGCCCGCTCGGTCAGGCGCCGGCAGTCGGCGGGACTGGGGCCGGACGCTGCAGGCGGCGGAGGTACAGGCCCGCGACGGCGGCCAGGACGAGCAGGCCGCCGGCCAGTGCCGCCGGCGCCAGTCGCTCCCCCAGCAGCAGGGCGGCCAGTGCGGTCGCCGTCAGCGGCTCCAGCAAGGTGACGATGGACGCCACCGCCCCCGGCACCGTGCGCAGCCCCGCGAAGAACATCGCGTAGGCAGCTGCGCTGGGGACGACGCCCAGGTACAGCAGCACGCCGAGGGCGACCGGGTCGGTGGTGAACCGCAGGCCGGCGGCCAGCGCCACGGGGGTGAGCAGCAGCGCCCCGCCGGCGAAGCCGACGAGGGTCACCGGGACCCCGGCGGGCACGCCGGCGCCGGCGAGCGTGACGACGGTGTAGCCGAGGGCCGAGCCGACCGCCAGGAGGGCGCCGAGCACGACGGCGGAGCCGGTGTCGGCGCCGGCCGAGACGCCGACGAGCAGCACCAGCCCGACGAGGGCCACGACCAGCGCGACGGCGGTGGTCCGGTCGGGCCGGCCGTGACCCAGCAGGGCGGCGCCTACGGCGATCAGGAGCGGCGCGAGGCCCAGCGCCACGAGAGTGGCGATGCTGACCCCGCTCGTCGCGACCGCGGCGAAGTAGGCCAGCTGGTAGACGGCCAGCCCGGCGCCGACCATGAGCAGGCGGACGACGGTGCCGCGGGTGACCGCCGGAGCGGGCCGGGACCGGCGCCGTGTGGACGCCCGGACGGTGAGGAGGACCACCGCGCCGATGGCCATCCGGTGCCAGGCGATGTCGAGCGGGCCGAGATCGCTGTGCCGGGCGACCACCGCGCCGCTGAGGCCGGAGGTGCCCCAGCAGAGGGCGGCGACCACGACGAGGGGAAAGCCCCGGCGGGCGGCGGCGGGCACGGCGTGCGTCCGCTCGCCGTTCGCGGTGAGGTCGGGCGTGGACATGACGCTCCAGGTGCCGGATCCGGTCGGGGGGCTCGTCACGGAGCGCGGCGCACGGCCCCCGCCGGTCGGGGGGTGCACGGATCGCTCCGGGTCAGGACCGGGGCGGGGGGAGCACGAGACGGAGGCGGGGCGTCACGGGCAGGAGCCTAGCGGGGCGCGGCGCTCCGGCCGAGCCGCGTGGTCTACAGTGGCTGTCGACCCCTCGTGTGGCGTCACCCTGTGAACCTCCCCAGGGCCGGAAGGCAGCAAGGATAAGCGGGCTCTGGCGGGTGCGCGAGGGGTCCTTTGCATGCTTCCCACGGTGCCTCGGACCGCACCGCGGGCCAGGTGCCGTTCCCCTGGTGTGCGGAGCCGCTGCCCATGTCCGGTGGGGAGCCCTCCGGGCGCCGCGACCCGGTCCACGACCGTGGTCACCTGCGTGCGCCGCCCTGTCGGCGTCGGGACGTAACCTGCCCACGTGGCTCTGGCGCTCTACCGCAAGTACCGCCCGGCGACCTTCGCCGAGGTGGTCGGGCAGGAGCACGTCACGACGCCGCTGATGAACGCGGTCGACGGCGGGCGGATCAACCACGCCTACCTGTTCAGCGGCCCCCGCGGCTGCGGCAAGACGTCGTCGGCGCGCATCCTGGCCCGCTCGTTGAACTGCGTGCAGGGGCCGACGTCCACGCCGTGCGGGGTCTGCGAGTCCTGCGTCGCGCTGGCGCCCGACGGTCCCGGCTCGCTGGACGTCATGGAGATCGACGCGGCCAGTCACGGTGGCGTCGACGACGCCCGCGACCTCCGCGAGCGCGCGTTCTTCGCCCCGGTGAACAGCCGCTACAAGGTCTACATCGTCGACGAGGCGCACATGGTCACCACGCAGGGCTTCAACGCCCTGCTCAAGGTGGTCGAAGAGCCGCCGGACTTCCTGGTCTTCGTCTTCGCGACGACCGAGCCGGAGAAGGTCCTCCCGACCATCCGCTCCCGCACCCACCACTACCCGTTCCGGCTGGTGCCGCCGACCACGCTGCGCGGCCTGCTGGAGAGGACCTGCGCGGCCGAGGGGGTGACGGTCGAGCCGACCGTCTACCCGCTGGTGGTCCGCGCCGGCGGCGGCTCGGTCCGCGACTCGCTGTCCATCCTCGACCAGCTCCTGGCCGGCGCCGGTCCCGAGGGCGTGACCTACCGGACCGCGGTCGGCCTGCTCGGCGTCACCGACGACGCACTGCTCGACGAGACGATCGACGCCCTCGCCGCCTCCGACGCGCCCGGTGTCTTCCGCGCCGTCGACCGCGTGGTCGAGGCCGGGCACGACCCGCGCCGCTTCGCCACCGACCTGCTCGACCGGCTGCGCGACCTGATCGTCCTCGACGCCGTGCCCGACGCCGGTGGCAACGGGCTGCTCGACTGCCCGCCCGACCGGCTGGACCTGATGAACCAGCAGGCCCAGGCGCTCGGCTCGGCCACCTTGTCCCGCATGGCGGACACGGTGCACGAGGGCCTGGCCGAGATGCGCGGGACGACGGCGCCGCGGCTGCTGCTGGAGCTGGTGTGCGCCCGCATGCTGCTGCCGGCCACCGACGGCTCGGCCGCCGCGACCCTGCAGCGCCTCGAGCGGCTCGAGCGCCGGATGTCGATCGCCGGCGAGCACGCCGGCCGCCCCGCCGCGGAGGTCGGGCACCGGGAGACCGCAGTTCCCGAGGCGCCCCGCGAGTCGGTGCCCGCCGCCACCGGCCCGGCCCCGGACGGCCCGGCCTCCGGGCACCGGCGGGAGTTCGTCCGCAGGTCGCAGGCCCAGCAGCAGCCCGCGGCCCAGCCGGTCACCCCCGCCACGCCCCGGCCGCCGAGCGCCGACCAGCCGCCGGCCCCGGCCGCAGTTGCGGCGACCGCACCCGCGCCGGCCGCACCCCGGCCCGCGCCGGAGCCCACCGCGCCCGCGCCTGGACCGGAGCGCAGCACACCCGCGCCGGCTGCACCTGCGCCCGCGGCCGCTCCCGCGCCGGCCGCGTCGGGGGACGGCTGGCCGGAGACCGCACGGCCGGGGAGCCGGCCCCGTTCCGCAGCCGCCGCCCCCGTGGGCGACGACTGGCCGGAGACGGCCCAGCCGGGCAGCCGGCCGCGCAGCGGGGCGCCGGCCGCTCCGGCAGCGCGCGCCACCGAGCCGGCTCCGGCCCGGCGCGCCCGGGTGGCGGCGGAGGAGCCGGACATCCCGCTGCCGCCCGAGCCCACCGACGACGAGGACTGGCCGCACCCGGCGCAGCCCGCCGCCGTGCAGGCCGCGGCTGCGCGGGTCGAGCAGCCGCGCCCGCCGGCATCCCCGCCGCGCGCCGCCGCCGAGTCCTCGCCCGCACCGCGGGGTGGGGAGCCGACGCCGGTCGTGTCGGCCAACCCGCCGGAGACCGCGTCCGACGGCGAGTTGACCACCACCGACGTCCGCCGGGTGTGGCCGGAGCTGCTCGCCGTGGTGAAGAAGCACAAGCGGACCACCGAGGCGCTGCTGAAGAACGCCCAGGTGCACCAGCTGGCCAACGGCGTCCTCACGCTCTCCACGTCCTCGCCGGCGCTGGCGCGGCGGCTGGGTGACGACCTGAACAAGGACGTCCTCCGCGAGGCGCTCAACGAGCTGCTGGGGGTGCGCTGGCGGGTCGACGCCGTCGTCGAGGGCGCCGGCCCGGCGGCCGGTGCGGCACGGAACGCGGCTCCGGAGGCGGCGCGCGAGGCGGCGCGGGCGGCCGAGGCCGCCGAGGCGCGGGAGCTGATGGCCGAGCGCGCGGCGGAGACCTCCACCGGCGGCGATCGCGAGCCCGAGCCGGCCGTCGACCAGGAGCAGGCGGCGCTGCAGCTGCTGCGCGCCCAGCTCGGTGCCCGTCCGGTCGACAGCTGACCGGCGGGGCGGCGCGCCCTCACCTGTCGCACTCGCGGCCTACTCTCGTGGCATGTTCCCCGGAGGCCAGCAGCCCGACCTGTCGCAGCTCATGAAGCAGGCGCAGCAGATGCAGCAGCAGCTCGCCGCCGCCCAGCAGGAGCTGGCGGCCACCGAGGTCACCGGCACCGCCGGCGGCGGCCTGGTCTCGGCGACGATGACCGGCGACGGCGACCTGACCGCGCTCACCATCGCGCCCGACGCCGTCGACCCCGACGACCTCGAGACGCTGCAGGACCTCGTCGTCGCCGCCGTCCGGGACGCCAAGCGGGCTGCCGACGAGCTGACCGCCAACCGCATGGGCCCGCTGGCCGGTGGGCTCGGCGGCGGCCTGGGGCTGCCCGGCCTCTGATCGGGCGCGCCCGCCCGATCCACTTCACAACCCGAGGAGCACCGTGTACGAGGGTGCCGTCCAGGACCTGATCGACGAGCTCGGTCGCCTGCCCGGCGTGGGGCCGAAGAGCGCCCAGCGCATCGCCTTCCACCTGCTGTCGTCCGAGTCGGCCGACGTCAGCCGGCTGGTGGCGGCCCTGACCCGGGTCCAGGAGTCGGTCCGGTTCTGCGTGACCTGCTACAACGTGGCCGAGGCCGAGCAGTGCCGCATCTGCCGCGATCCGCGCCGCTCCGACGACGTCCTCTGCGTCGTCGAGGAGCCCAAGGACGTCGTCGCCATCGAGCGAACCCGTGAGTTCCGCGGTCGCTACCACGTGCTCGGCGGCGCGATCAGCCCCATCGACGGGGTCGGCCCCGACGACCTGCGGGTCAAGGAGCTGATGTCCCGGCTGATGAACGGCGCCGTCACCGAGCTGATCATCGCCACCGACCCGAACCTCGAGGGTGAGGCGACCGCGGCCTACCTGGCCCGGCTGGTCGGTCCGATGGGGCTCGCGGTCTCCCGGCTGGCCAGCGGTCTGCCGGTGGGCGGCGACCTGGAGTACGCCGACGAGGTCACGCTCGGCCGGGCCTTCGAGGGTCGCCGCCGCATCGACGCCTGAAGCCGACCGCCTCCGCCTGCCTGTTCACCAGCCACGACCCCCCGTCGTCGACCTGCTGGCCGACCGGATCTCGGTGCTCCACCGGGGCTTGCTGGTCGAGAGGGCACCGCGGCGCCGGTCGGTCCGGGAACAGCTCCAGTGGAAGGATTCCCGTGCCCCCCGCCGCTCGGGAGCTGGCGCCCGGGCCCTGCACGAGGGCCCTACTCCAGGACGACGTCGTCGTCGGTGCGGACCGCCCGGCGCACCCGCAGCCTCGCCAGCTGCCCGAGCGCCCGCACCAGCTGCGAGTAGACAGGCGTCGGCCCGTGGTAGCCGAGGAATCCGCGCGGACCCTCGACCATCTCGCCGGTGCGCACGTCGTAGCGGCTCTGGTGCCAGGGGCAGACCAGGCACCCGTCGGCGTCGACGCTGCCCCCGGCGAGGTCGGCCAGCTGGTGGCGGCAGCGCCGGGAGACGGCGAAGTACCGGTCGCCGCCGTCCGGGCCGGGGCCGCGGTTGCCCACGGCCCAGTCGCCGACGCGGCGGACCGTCCCCGGCGGCAGCTCGGCGGCGGGGACGGAGTCGTGCTCGGGCACGCGGATCTCCTCGGTGCGGTGGACGGCGGTGGCCGGCGCCCTACCCACCGCGACCGGGCCGGACCCCTCGCCCGTCGGTAGGGTCGTCCCGGATCGACTTCGCCCTTCCAGGAGGTATCCGTGCGCCGGCTGTGCGTCGTCCTGGGAGTGCTCGCCGCCCTCCTGCTCGCCGGGGGGCCCGCCTACGCGGTGCCGCCGTTCCGGCTGGCGGAGCAGGTGGTCGACGAGGTCGGCGCGCTCGACGGCAGCACCGCCCAGGTCCAGGACGCGATCGACGACCTGCGCTCGGCCACCGGCACCGACCTGTTCGTGGTCTTCGTGTCCAGCTTCGACGGGGCGGACAGCTCCGAGTGGGCGCAGGCGACCGCCGAGCTGAGCCAGCTCTCCGAGGAGGATGCGCTGCTCGCCGTCGCCGTGGGCGACCAGCAGTACGGGTTCCTGCGCCCGGCGGACTCCCCGCTCTCGCGGGAGGAGCTCGAGGTCCTGGCGGACGAGCAGGTGGCGCCGCAGTTCGGGGCCGAGGACTGGGCGGGGGGCGTGGCCACCTTCGCCGAGCTGCTGCAGTCGGGCGGAACGGCTCCGGGGCAGCCGGCGGGGTCCGATGCCGACAGCGGCTCCGGCGGCGCGGGCGCCCTGCTGGCGCTCGGCGCCATCGCGGTCATCGGCGGCGGGGCCTACCTGGTGAGCCGCTCGCGCCGGAACCGCGCCGGTGGCGCGCTGCCCGCGGGCCGGCAGCGGCCGGCGCCCGACCCCTATGAGGGCGTTCCCACCGACCAGCTGCAGGGCCGCGCCAGCGAGGCGCTGCTGGAGATGGACGAGGCCGTGAAGACCTCGCAGCTGGACCTGGACTTCGCGCGTTCCCAGTACGGGGAGGAGGCCGTCGCCGGGTTCGGCGCCGCGCTCGCGCAGTCCAAGGCCGATGTCGCCCGCGCCTTCGCCGTCCGGCAGCAACTGGACGACGACGTCCCCGGAGACGAGCCGACGACGCGCCGGATGCTGGCCGAGATCTTGTCCCTGACGCAGGCCGCCGACGCCCGCCTCGACGAGCAGAGCGCGGCGTTCGAGAGGCTCCGCGACCTCGAGCGGACCGCTCCGGAGGTGCTCGCCGGCCTCGAACCGCGCATCGCGGCGCTGCGTGCGCGGCTGCCGCAGGAGGAGCAGCGGCTCGCCGGCATCCGGCAGCGGTTCTCCGGCTCGGCGGTGGCCGCCGTCGCCGACAACGTGCGCGAGGCCGGGGCCCGGCTCGACGCCGCCGACCAGGAGGTGCGCGAGGCCCGCGAGGCGCTGGCCGCCGGCCGCACGGGGGACGCCGTCGGCGACATCCGCGCGGCCGAGGACGCGGTGGCGCAGACGGGCACCCTCCTCGACGCGGTCGGCCGCCTGGCCGCCGACCTCGACGCTGCCGCCGGCCGGGTCGCGGCCGCGCGGGCGGAGACGGAGAAGGACCTCGCCGAGGCCCGTGCCCTGGTGGCCGGTGGCGACCGCAGCGGCCTGCAGCCGCAGATCGCCCGCGCCGAGGCGGCGCTGGCCGCGGCGGACGCGGCGCTGCGGCCGGCCGACGGCACGCCGGGAGACCCGCTCGCCGCGCTCCGCCAGCTCGAGGACGCCGGCGTCGCGCTGGAGGAGACCCTCTCGGTGGCCCGCGACGCGCAGACCCAGGCCCGTCGGGCCGCCGCGGCGCTGGACCAGGCGCTGCTCACCGCCCGCTCGGCGGTGGCCGCGGCCGCGGACTTCATCGACACCCGGCGCGGCGCGGTGGGTCCCGAGGCGCGCACCCGGCTGGCCGAGGCCCAGCGGCACCTGGAGGCCGCGGTCGAGCTGGGCCGCAGCGAGCCGGTGAGCGCTCTGCGGGAGGCGCAGCAGGCCGGGATGCTGGCGCAGCACGCGCTCGACCTGGCGCAGGACGACGTCGACCGGTGGAACTCCGGCTACGGCGGCTACGGGCCCGGCGGCATGGGCGGTGGCCACGGCGGCGGGTACCGCCGCGGCGGGGTGGACCTGGGCAGCCTGGTGCTCGGCGGCATCCTGCTGGGCGGCGGCCGGCGCGGCGGTTTCGGCGGGGGCTTCTCCGGCGGTGGCCTCGGTGGCGGCTTCGGAGGCGGTGGCTTCGGTGGCCGGTCCGGGGGCGGCTCGTTCGGCGGCGGCGGCCGGGCCGGCGGCGGCTCGTTCGGCGGCGGCGGCCGGGCCGGCGGCGGGCGGTTCTGACCGCCGCGCCGCGGGCCGCCCGAACTGTCGGCCGGTCTCGGTCCGCAGCTGGACCCGGACGACCCGCACCGCTGGACCACGTACTTCGCGACGGACGACGCGGCCGCCACGGTGACCCGGATCCGGGAGGCAGGCGGCACGGTGGTGGTGGAGCCGATGGAGGTCGGGCCGATGGGCACGATGGTCATCGCGCTCGACCCGTAGGGGCATCCGTTCCGGACTGTGGCAGGCCGGCGAGCACACCGGTGTGCAGCGGTACAACGAGCCGGGCTCGCTGGTCCGGAACGAGGCGGCGGCCGACGACCAGGAGGCGGCCCGGGCGTTCTACTCCGCCGTCTTCGGGTTCCGGTTCGAGGAGATCCCCGGCGGGGAGGGCTACACGACCTTCTCCACCGGCCAGAACCCGCTGGGTGGGCTGGGTGGCGCCGTCCCCGGGGGGCCCAAGGGCTGGTCCACCTGCTTCGCGGTGGCCTCCACCGACGGAGCCGTCGCCACGGTGACCTCCGCGGGCGGGAAGGCGCTCCTCCCGGCCGAGGACACCGAGTTCGGTCGCTTCGCGGTCGTCGCGGACCCGTGAGGCGCGTCGTTCTCGGTCATGGAGGTCCGGGCCGGCTGAGTAGCCGCCCGGCGGCCGGTGCGAGCGGGGCGCACCGGCGGTCCCCGGCTCAGCCCGGGAGCTGGCCGTAGGCGTGCTCGGGCCGGAACCGGACGACCAGACGGCCCTCGGCCACCATCGCCGCCCGGTACTCGTCCCAGTCCTCGTGCTCGCCGGAGATCCCGCGGTAGTAGGCGACCAGCTCCTCGACCGCGGCGTCGTGGGGCTCCTGCGCGACCGGGGTGAGCTCGGCGGTCCCCTCGACGGCGACCCAGGTCCAGAAGTCCCGCGACGCCACGTGCAGCGTCACCCGGGGGTCGCGCCGCAGATTGCGGGTCTTCGCACGGTCGGCGGTCACCGAGACGCGGATCAGGCCGTCGTCCCAGGCGTAGCCGACATTGGACAGCTGCGGCCGGCCGTCGCGCTTGACGGTGGCGAGCACGCCCCAGCGCTGTTCGGCGACGAAGGCCAGCAGTCGCGGATCCGGGCCGGGAGAGGTGGTCATGGTCGCAGCCTGCCTCAGCGGACCCGGCCGCGCGGCCGGAGGGCGACCGGCGGCAGGGGCGGGGCTTCCAGCCGGTCGCCGTCGTAGCCGACGACCGCCCCGAAGCGCCGCGACTCGGCGTTCCACTGCTCGGCGTAGCCGGCGATCTCCTCGCCCGACCGGCCGATGAAGTTCCACCACATCACCAGGCGCTCCTCGAACGGCTCTCCGCCGAGCAGCAACAGCCGGGAGCCCGTCCCGGCGCGCAGCCGCAGCGCCCGGCGCCCGGTACCGAGGTACAGCATCGCGCCGGGCTCGAGGACGACGTCGTCCACCGTGGCCGACCCCGCCGAGGCCAGCAGCCCGTACTCGAAGTCGGGCTCGAGCGGCATCTCGACGTCCGCGCCGGCGGCGAGGTCCAGGTCCACCCCGACCAGTGGGGTGTAGGCCCGTCCCGGCGACGTCGCCCCGCCGAAGCTGCCCATGAGCACCGTGGCGGCGAGCCCGTCGGAGCTGAAACCGGGCAGCACCGCGTGGTGCTCGAAGTGCGGAGCCGCCTCGCGGTCGGCCTCCGGCAGCGCCACCCAGAGCTGGGCGCCGTGCAGGTACCTCGGGTGGCTGGCCGGGGACTGCTCGGAGTGCGCGATCCCGTGCCCCGCCGTCATCAGCGCCAGCTCCCCGGGGCGGAACCGCACGTCGCTGCCGAGCGAGTCGCGGTGGTGCACCTCGCCGTCGAGCAGCCACGACACCGTCTGCAGCCCGGTGTGCGGGTGAGGCGGCACCTGCATGCCCGGCCCCGTGGCGATGTCGTCGGGGCCGTAGTGGTCGACGAACACCCAGGCGCCGACCATTCGCCGGCCGAGCGTGGGCAGCAGCCGGCGCACCCGGGTGCTCTCGCCGAGCAGCACCTCCTTGCCCGGCAGCAGGTCCAGCGCCGGACCGGCGGTGGTGCCCTCCAGCGCGCCCAGGTCACGCGTGGGTGGCCGGCGGTCCAGGTTGCTCATCGCGTGTCCTCTCTCGCGGCCGGGCGTCAGGCCGGCGTCTGCCCAGTCTCGCCCCGGACGTCGGCGTGGGGAACCGGCCCCTCGACGCGCTGCGCGGGGATCGAGCCCAGCCGGCCGGCGGAGAAGTCGGTGAACGCGTCGGTCACCTCCTGCCGGGTGTTCATCACGAACGGCCCGTACATGGCGATCGGCTCGTTGATCGGCTTCCCGCCGAGGACGACCACGTCGAGGGCCGGCGTGCGCGACTCCTGGTGGACCGCACCGCGCACGGTGACCGTGTCGCCGGGGCCGAGCACCGCGAGCTGGCCGGTGCGCACCGGGGCGCCGTCGATGCCGACCGAGCCGGCGCCGGAGAGCACGTAGACCAGCGCGTTGAAGTCCGGCCGCCACGGCAGGTCGAGCGTCGCGCCGGGAGAGACGGTCGCGTGCACCATCGCCATCGGGGTGTAGGTCGACCCCGGGCCGGTGTGCCCCGCGACGCTCCCGGCGATGACGCGCAGGAACGCTCCGGCATCGGGGCTGGCGAGCAGCACCGAGGAGTCGGCGCGCAGGTCCTGGTAGCGCGGCTCGACCCACTTCTGGGCGCGGGGGAGGTTCACCCACAGCTGGAGCCCGTGGAACAGGCCGCCGCTCACCACCAGGTGCTCCGGCGGGCGCTCGATGTGCAGGACGCCGCCGCCGGCGGTCATCCACTGGGTGTCGCCGTTGCTGATCGTGCCGCCGCCCCCGTGGGAGTCGGCGTGCTCGAAGGTGCCGTCGATGATGTAGGTGACGGTCTCGAAGCCGCGGTGGGGGTGCCAGCTGGTGCCCTTGGGCTCGCCCGGGGCGTACTCGACCTCGCCCATCTGGTCCATGTGGATGAACGGGTCCAGCGCGCGCAGGTCGACGCCGGCGAAGGCGCGGCGCACGGGGAAGCCCTCGCCCTCGAAGCCCGACGGCGCCGTCGTCACCGTGCGGGTGCGGCGGCGCACCGTGCGGGGGGCAGGGAGCGGGACCCGCGGCAGGGTGGTGGTGTCCTCGACGGTCACGGCAGGCATGCCGGCCTCCTTTGTTGAGTACTCAACTATCGGCGACTGTAGCGCCGCTGAGCCCCGCTGTCTTCCCGCCCGCCGGGGCGAGATCGCCGATCTCGTCCGCATCAGCCCCGTGCAGTCGGCGAGATCGCCGATCTCGCCCGCGGAGTGGGGGTGGCGGAGGAATGCAAACACTCCTTTGCAAGCAAAGCTTTGCGACCTAGGGTGCGCTCGTGACCACACCGCCCGAACCGCTGGAACCAGCCGTCGAGGTGACCGACGTCCGCGCCCTGCGCGCGCTGTCCCACCCGCTGCGCAACCGCCTGCTCGGCCAGCTGCGCCTGCACGGGCCGGCGACGGCCAGCCGGCTGGGCCGGGCCGTGGGGGAGAGCAGCGGATCGACGAGCTACCACCTGCGGCAGCTGGCGACCTACGGCTTCGTCGAGGAGGTCGAGGGTCAGGGGACCGGCCGCGAGCGCTGGTGGCGCGCCCGGCACCGGATGACCGGTTGGCGCGCCGCCGACCTCGTCGCCCAGGAGGGCGGTGCGGAGGTGCAGGAGGAGATGACCCGGCTGCAGATCGACCAGCACGCGAGGGTGCTCGACGGCTGGTACGAGCAGCGGGACCGGCTCGGCCCGGGCTGGACCGACGCCGCCTCGCTCAACGACTACGCGCTGCGGCTGACGCCCGAGCAGGCCCGCGCGCTGACCGGGGAGCTGGCCGCCACGCTGGCCCGCTGGCTGGCCGCCCACCCCGCGAGCGCCTGTCCCACCGAGGGGAGCGAGCAGGTCTGCGTCCTGCTCGACGTGCTGCCGCTGCCGGAGTGGCCGTCGTGACCGGCCCGGTGACCGTCCGTTCCGCGACCCGGCGGCTGGTCGGCCTGACGGCGCTGCGCTGGCTCCCGGTCGGGCTGACCACGCCGATCACCGTGCTGCTCGCGCAGGCCCGGGGGCTGTCGCTGGCCGAGATCGGCCTGCTGTTCACCGTCCACGGCGTCGTGGTGCTCCTGCTCGAGCTGCCCACCGGTGGGCTGGCCGACGTGCTCGGCCGTCGCCCGGTCGTGATCGCCGGCGCCCTCCTGCATCTCCTCTCGTGCGTCGTCTACGCCACTGCCACCGGCTTCGCGGGCTTCCTCGTCGGCGTGCTGCTCCTCGGCCTGGGTAGGGCGCTGGACTCCGGGCCGGTCGAGGCCTGGTACGTCGACACCGTCCAGCGTCTCGACCCGGCGGCCGACGTCGCGCCCGGCCTGGCGAAGCACTCGGCGGCCGACGGCGGGGGCCTCGCGCTCGGCGCGGTGGTGGGCGGGTTCCTCCCGGGGCTGCTCGGCGGCGTCGGCGACGGAGCTGTGGGAGACGCCCTGGCCGTGCCCTACCTGACCGCGGCCGCCCTCGACCTGGTGTTCGTCGCCGCCGTGTTCCGGCTGCTCTCCGAGGCGCGGCCGCCGCACGAGGGCCGCGCCCGCGCCGTCCTCGTGGCCGGGGTGCGCGCGGTGCCGGCGACCGTGGCGGGCGCGGTGCGGTTGTCGGTGACCGACGGCCCCATGCGCCTGGTCCTCCTGCTGACCGCGCTCGGCGCGGTCGGCCTGGTCGGCTGCGAGCTCCTGGGCCCGGTGCGCTTCGCCGACCTGGCCGGAGGCAGCGACGACGGCGCCGCCGTCTACGGCAGCGTGCTGGCTATCTCGTTCGGCGCCGCGGCCGCCGGGGCAGCAGCCGCCCCAACCCTGCGGCGGCTGCTGCGGGGCTCGACCCGGGCCGCCTGCGCGGTGCTCGCCGCCGTCGGCGGGCTGGCGCTGGCCATCCTGGCCGGCCCCGACGTCCTGGCGGTGGCCGCCACCGGCTTCGCTTGCTACTACGTCGCGCACGGGGCCTCGTGGCCGCTGCTCAGCGCGGTCCTGCACACCCGGGTGATCGCCGTCCACCGGGCCACCGCGGTCTCGGCGATGTCCCTGGCCATGGCGCTGGGCGGCATCGTCGGCAACCTGACGGTCCCGCCGCTCGTCGCGGCCGCCGGCCTGGAGGCGGGGTTCGTGGCGGTCGCGGCCGTGGTCGCTCTCGGCGTGCTCGGCTGCCTGCGCCTGCCCCGGTCGACCGTCGTGGAGACCGCCGTGGCCCCCGGGGAGGTGCCCGTCGGATACTGAGGGCCCATGACTTCTCCGAGCAGCCGATGAGCGCGCCCCTCAACCTGGTCAACCTAGAGCGGGTGCACAAGGCGCACGGCACCACCGTGATCCTCGACGACGTCTCCCTCGGCGTCGCCGCCGGCGAGCGGATCGGCGTGGTGGGCCGCAACGGCGGCGGCAAGAGCACCCTCCTCTCGCTGCTCACCGGCGCCGACGAGCCCGACTCCGGCCGGGTGACCCGCCGCGGCGACCTGGCGATGGGGGCCCTCGACCAGAGCGGCACCCTCCCGCCGGGGACGACGGTGCGTGACGTCGTCCTGCCCCCGTCGATGTTCGCCGCCGAGCACGAGTGGGCCGGCGACCCCGCCGTCCGCTCGGTGCTGACCGGCCTGGAGCTCGACCGGCTGGGCCTGGACGCCCCGGTGGCCCCGATGTCCGGTGGCGAGCGTCGCCGGGTCGCCCTGGCCGCGCAGCTGATCCGGCCGCTGGACCTGCTGATCCTCGACGAGCCGACCAACCACCTCGACGTCGAGGGGGTGGCCTGGCTGGCCGAGTACGTGAAGCAGCGGGCCGGCGGCATGGTCGTCGTCACCCACGACCGGTGGTTCCTCGACGAGGTGTGCACGACGACGTGGGAGGTCGCCGACGGGAGCGTGCACGCCTACGACGGGGGCTACTCCGCCTACACGCTGGCCCGGGCGGAGCGGGCGCGGATCTCGGCGGTGACCGAGGAGCGGCGGCTCAACCTGGTGCGCAAGGAACTGGCCTGGCTGCGCCGCGGCCCGCCGGCCCGCACCAGCAAGCCCAAGTTCCGCATCGAGGCCGCGCAGGCCCTGATCGCCGACGAGCCTCCGGCCCGGGACTCCATGGCGCTCAAGGGCTTCGCCGCCCGGCGCCTGGGCAAGACCGTCTACGACGTCGAGGGCGTCGACTACGCCGTTCCCACCGACGACGGCCCGCGCACGCTGTTCCGCGACCTGACCTGGCACGTGGGCCCCGGCGACCGGATCGGCATCGTCGGGGTCAACGGCGCGGGCAAGACGTCGCTGCTCAAGCTGCTCGTCGGGGAGACGGAGCCGGACTCGGGGACCGTCGTCGTCGGGCAGACGGTGGCGCCGGCGTACCTGTCCCAGCACGTCACCGAGCTGCCGCGCACGCTGCGGGTGGTCGAGGCGGTGCAGGACGTCGCCCGCGTCGCCCGGATCGGCAACCAGGAGATCTCGGCGTCGTCGCTGGCCGAGCGCTTCGGCTTCGCCGCGAACCGGCAGTGGACGCCGGTGGGCGACCTGTCCGGCGGCGAGCGGCGGCGGCTGCAGCTGCTGCGCCTGCTGATGGCGGAGCCGAACGTGCTGGTGCTCGACGAGCCGACCAACGACCTCGACATCGACACCCTCACCGCGCTGGAGGACCTGCTCGACGGCTTCCCCGGCACCGTGCTCGTGGTGAGCCACGACCGGTACTTCGTCGACCGGGTCTGCGACAAGGTGGTCGCCCTGCTGGGCGACGGAACGCTCGCCGAGCTGCCCGGCGGGGTGGACGAGTACCTGCGCCGACGCGCGGCCGGTGGTGCGCCGCTGACCACGGCGTCGGGGGACGGCGGGCCGCGTCCGGTGGGCGCGCCGTCGACGTCGCCTCCCGCGGTCTCCGCGGCCGAGGCGCGGGCGGCGAAGAAGGAGGCGAGCAAGCTGGAGCGACGGATGCTCAAGCTGGACGCCGACGAGAAGAAGCTGCATGAGCAGCTCGCCGCCGCGGCCACCGACTACGCGAAGGCGGCGGAGCTGGACGCCCGGCTCAAGGAGCTGCAGGCGGAGAAGGAGCAGGTCGAGGAGGCCTGGCTGGTCGCCTCCGAGACGGCCGAGGGCTGAGCGCCGTCGGATAGGTGTCCTCGACTGCGCGGCAGAGTGCGGGTCGGGTCAGCCGACCGCCGGGGCCGGGCGCAGGCCGTGGCGTTCGCCCACGGAAGCGGGCTGGTCACACCCGGCGGCCGGTGACCACCGCCGGTAATCTGGGCTGACCGCCCGCCGGCCGTCCGAGGACGTAGTGGTCGTCCCCGAGCCCACCGAGACTCCCGGAGACCCGTGCTCGCTGTCCTGCTCCTCCACGCGCTGGCCGCGGTGCTGGCACCCGTGCTCGTGCGCTGGTGGGGGCGGCAGGCGTTCCTCGTGCTCGCGCTCGTGCCGGCGACAGGCTTCGGATGGGTGCTGACCCGGCTGCCCGGCGTGACCGGAGGCGGCGAGGTCACCGAGACCGTGCCGTGGGTGCCGGCGCTCGACCTGGTCGTCGCCCTGCGGCTGGACGCCCTCGCGCTGCTGTTCGCGCTGCTCGTCACCGGGGTCGGCGCCCTCGTGCTGGTCTACTGCTCGCGGTACTTCGAGCCCGACGACGAGCGGGCCGGCCGCTTCGCCGGTCACCTGACCGCCTTCGCCGGCTCCATGCTGGGCCTGGTCCTCGCCGACGACCTGTTCCTGCTCTACGTGTTCTGGGAGCTCACGACCGTCTTCTCGTTCCTGCTCATCGGCGGCTCGGGCACCAAGCTCGCCGCCCGGCGCGCGGCGAGCCAGGCGCTGATCCTGACCACCGCCGGCGGCCTGGCCATGCTGGTCGGGCTGATCATGGTCGGCGGGGCCAGCGGCAGCTACCTGCTGTCGGAGGTCGTCGCCGCTCCCGGCAGCGGGCCGTTCCTGGTCGCCGGGACGATGCTCGTGCTCGCCGGGGCGGTCACGAAGTCGGCGATGATCCCGTTCCACTTCTGGCTGCCCGCCGCCATGGAGGCGCCGACGCCGGTCAGCGCGTACCTGCACGCCGCGGCGATGGTGAAGGCCGGCATCTACCTCGTCGCCCGGTTCGCCCCCGGCTTCGCCGACGTGCCGGGCTGGCGGCCGGTGGTGCTCGGGCTGGGCGTGGCGACCATGCTCGTCGGCGGCTATCGGGCACTGCGGCAGAACGACCTGAAGCTGCTGCTCGCCTTCGGCACGGTCAGCCAGCTGGGCTTCCTCATGGTCCTGGTGGGCGCGGGCAGCCGGGAGCTGGCCGCCGCCGGGCTGGCCATGACGCTGGCGCACGCGCTGTTCAAGTCCACCCTGTTCCTGACCGTCGGCGTCATCGACCACGCCACGGGCGTCCGCGACCTGCGCCGGCTCTCCGGGCTCGGCCGCCGGCTGCCGGTGCTGGCGGTCGTCGGCGGCCTGGCCGGCGCCTCCATGGCGGGCCTGCCGCCGTTGCTCGGCTTCGTCGGCAAGGAGGCGGCGTTCAGCGCGCTCTGGGCGGGCGGGCTGCCCGACCGCACCGCCGCCGTGCTCGTGCTGACCGGTCTGGTCGTCGGTTCGATGTTCACCGCCGGCTACACGGCGCGCTTCCTGTGGGGCGCGTTCGCCCGCAAGGCCGGCCTCCCGCCCACCGAGCCGGCCGAGCTGGCCCACCCCCCGGGCCCGCTGTTCCTCGCCGCGCCGACGGTCCTGGCCCTCACCGGGCTGGTCGCCGGACCGGCCAGCCCCCTGCTCGAGCCGTTGGTCGCCGGCTACGCCGACCGCCTGCCGCTGCTCGCCCCCGAGGCCGAGAAGCTGGCGCTCTGGCACGGCGTCCAGCCCGCGCTGGGTCTGTCGGCGCTCACCCTGCTCGGGGGCGCCGCCCTGTTCGCCGCCCGGCGGCGGGTGTTCCGGCTGCAGCGGCGGCTGGCCGTGGGGGCTTCTGCCGACGAGGGCTACTGGAACACCATGCAGGCGCTCGACCGCCTCGCCGTCCTCGTGACCGGGACGACGCAGCGCGGCTCGTTGCCGGCTTACCTCGGGACGATCCTGGTCGTCGTGCTGGCGCTGCCCGGCTCCGTGCTGCTGTTCCGGGCCCCGTGGCCGGGGGAGTGGCGGGCCTGGGACACCCCGATCCAGGCCCTCGTCGGGGCGGTCGTCGTCATCGCGGCGGTGCTGGCCGTGCGCATCCGCCAGCGGCTGTCGGCGGTGCTCGTCGTGGGCGTCTCCGGCTACGGCCTCGCGGTGCTGTTCGCCCTGCAGGGCGCCCCCGACCTGGCGCTCACCCAGTTCCTGGTCGAGACGCTCACGCTGGTGGTGTTCGTGCTGGTCCTGCGCAAGCTGCCCAAGGACATCACCGAGCGGCACCGTCCCCGCGAGCGCGCCGTGCGTGCCGCCGTCGCCGTCGCCGTCGGCCTGGTGATGGCCGGAGCCGGGGCGGTCGCGCTGGGGGCCCGCACCGCCGAGCCGGTCTCCGTCGCCTACCCGGAGGCGGCCTACGAGCTCGGCGGCGGGCAGAACGTCGTCAACGTGACGCTGGTCGACATCCGGGCGTGGGACACCCTCGGCGAGATCTCCCTGCTGGTCGTCGCGGCGACCGGGATCGCCAGCCTCGTGTTCCTGCGCCGGCGCACCGGGACCGTCGACCGGCTCGACCCCGTGCGCCTGGCCCGCCAGGAGAAGCGCTCTCGTCGGGCCCCGCGCCGGCATTGGCTGGCGGCATCGGCCGCGCTGGCCCCCGAGCGGCGCTCGGTGGTGCTGGAGGTGGTCACCCGGATCCTGTTCCACTCGATCGTCGTCTTCTCGGTGTTCCTGCTCTTCAGCGGGCACAACCAGCCCGGTGGCGGCTTCGCCGGCGGCCTGGTCGCCGGGCTCGCCCTCGTGCTGCGGTACCTGGCCGGTGGCCGCTACGAGCTGGGGGAGGCCGCCCCGGTCGACCCGGGGCTGCTCCTCGGGATCGGGCTGCTGCTGGCCGGCGGGACCGGCGTCACCGGGTTGCTGCTCGGCGCCGAGGTCCTGGAGACGGCGATCCTGGAGACCGCGCTCCCCGTGCTGGGCGACGTGAAGCTGGTGACCTCGCTGTTCTTCGACGTCGGGGTCTACCTGATCGTGGTCGGGCTGGTCCTCGACATCCTGCGCAGCCTGGGCGCCGAGCTCGACCGCCAGGCCGACGAGCACGACCCGATCGACGCCACCCCCGGTGAGGTGATCGCCCGATGACGCCGACCGTCGTCCTACCGCTGGTCATCGGCGCGCTGTACGCCGCCGGGGTCTACCTGCTGCTCGACCGCAGCCTGACCCGCGTGCTGCTGGGCTTCCTCCTCCTGGGCAACGCGACCAACCTGCTGCTGCTGTCCACCGGCGGCCCGGCCGGCCTCGCGCCGATCGTCGGGTACGCCGAGCCGGCGGAGATGAGCGATCCCCTGCCGCAGGCGCTGATCCTCACCGCCATCGTCATCACCTTCGGCATCGCCTCGTTCGTGCTCGCGGTCATCTACCGGTCCTGGCGGCTGGTCCGGCAGGAGGTCGTGCAGGTGGACGAGGAGGACCGGCGGGTGGCCAGCCGGTCGGGCACCGACGCCGATGAGATCGACCCCGACGACCTCGCGCCCGAGGACCGGTCGGCCGCGCACGCCGACACCGGGGTGAGCGACCAGGACGTCGTGGCGCGGCTCGAGCAGAACTTCGCCGGGATCCCCTCCGACGACGTCGACCTGCCCCCGACCCGGCGGAGGAAGCGGTGACCGGCGTCCTCGCCCCGCTCCCCGTCCTGCTGCCGCTGCTCGGTGCGGCGGCCGCGCTGCTGGTCGGTGGGCGGCACCCGCACGTGCAGCGGACGTTGAGCGCGCTGGTGCTGAGCTCGGTGCTCGCCGTCTCCGTGGCGCTCCTGGTGCTGGCCGACGCCGAAGGGGCGGTGGCGGTCTCGCTGGGCGGCTGGCCGGTCCCGCTGGGCATCGTGCTGGTCGTCGACCGGCTGTCGGCGCTGATGCTCGTGGTGGCGGCGACGGTGGCGCTGGGGGTGCTGTTCTTCGCCGTGGGGCAGGGTGCGGCCGACGGCGACGAGGAGACGCCGATCTCGATCTTCCACCCGACGTTCCTCGTGCTCATCGCCGGCGTCGCCAACGCCTTCCTGGCCGGCGACCTGTTCAACCTCTACGTCGGCTTCGAGATCCTGCTGACCGCCAGCTACGTGCTGCTGACCCTCGGCGGCTCGGCCGCACGCATCCGCGCCGGGATCACCTACATCGTGGTCAGCCTGCTCAGCTCGCTGCTGTTCCTGGCGGCGATCGCGCTGGTCTACGCCTCGACCGGCACGGTGAACATGGCCCAGTTGGCCGGTCGGCTGGCGGCGCTCCCGGAAGGCACCCAGCTGCTGCTGCAGTCGATGCTGCTGATCGCCTTCGCGATCAAGGCGGCGGTGTTCCCGCTGTCGGCCTGGCTGCCCGACAGCTACCCGACGGCCCCTGCGCCGGTGACGGCGGTGTTCGCCGGGCTGCTCACCAAGGTCGGCGTCTACGCGATCATCCGCACCCAGACGTTGCTGTTCCCCGGCGGCGGGCTGGACCGGGTGCTGATGTGGGCGGCGCTGGCCACGATGCTGATCGGCATCCTGGGCGCAGTGGCGCAGACCGACATCCGGCGGATCCTGTCGTTCACGCTGGTCAGCCACATCGGCTACATGATCTTCGGGATCTCCCTGGCCTCCGAGGCGGGGCTGGCCGGCGCGATCTTCTACGTCGTCCACCACATCGCCATCCAGACCACCCTCTTCCTCGTCGCCGGGCTGGTCGAACGGCAGGGCGGGTCGACGTCCGTCGACCGCCTCGGCGGGCTGGCCACCGCGTCCCCGCTGCTGGCGGTGCTCTTCTTCGTGCCCGCGATGAACCTGGCCGGCATCCCGCCGTTCTCCGGGTTCATCGGCAAGCTGGGGCTGCTCCAGGCCGGGGTCGCCGACGGCGGCGGGCTGCCGGTCGTCGTGGTCGGGGCGGGCGTGGTGGCCAGCCTGCTCACCCTGCTGGCCGTCTCCCGGGTCTGGACCCGGGCCTTCTGGCGGCCGCCGGCCCAGTCGCCGGCGGCGGACACCGACGCCGCGGCCGCGGCCGACGCCGGGCCGGAGCTCGGCCCCGCGCCGCTGCCCGGTCTCGCCGACGAGCACCAGCCCGCCGGCGAGAAGGAAACCGCGGCGACCGACGACGCGGCGTCCCTGCTGACCGGCACTCCCCGGCGGACGGCGGCCCGGCGTGCGGCCTGGGCGCGGCACGCCGCCGTGGCGACCGCCGCCACACCGCCCACCGACGGGTTCGGGGACCCGGAGGACGGGCTGGCCTCCGCACGGCCGCTGCCACGCGTGATGGTGGGAGCGACGACGGCGATGGTGGTGGTGACCGTCGGGCTCACCGCGATCGCCGGGCCGCTCTACGGCGTCGCCGAGCGCGCGGCCGAGGACCTCCGCGACCGGGATCCCTACGTCGGGGCCGTCATCGGGGTGGAGGAGGCGCCGTGATCGATGAGCCGTCGGGCGTCGCCCACCAGCTGCGGCACCAGTTGCCGCTGCTGGTCTGGCTGGTGCTCGTCTGGAACTTCCTGTGGGGCACGTGGTCGTGGGCCAACCTGCTCGGCGGGGTCGTCGTCGCCCTGCTGGTGACCGTGCTGCTCCCGCTGCCACCGGTCGTGGGCGGCACCCAGGTGCGTCCGCTGGCCCTGCTGCGCTTCCTCGGGTACTTCCTCGTCGACCTGGTGACCTCGGGGGCGGAGGTCGCCTGGCAGACCGTCCGGCCGAGCGGGATCGGCCGCAGCGCCATCATCCGGGTGCAGCTGCGCACCGACTCGGACCTGTTGCTGACGATCCTGGCCGAGTCGCTCACCCTGGTGCCGGGGTCGATGGTGATCGACATGGACCGTGAGCGGCGGACCCTGGCGGTGCACGTCCTGCACGTGGCGGACGAGCGAGACGTGCTGCGCCAGCGGGAGTCGGTCCTGGCCCAGGAGGAGCGGGTGGTGCGGGCGTTCGGGTCCGCTGGCGAGATCGCCGCACTCGGCCTGTCGCCGGGTGAGCGGGCCGAGGCCCCGGGGAGGCGGACGCCGTGACCGTCGTCTCCTGGCTGACCTACGGGTTGCTCGGCGGCGGGGCGCTGCTCGCGCTGGTCCGGCTCGCCCGCGGCCCGTCGCTGCTGGACCGGGTGGTGGCCACCGACACGCTGCTGGTCATCATCGCGGCGGGTTTGGCCGTGCACGCGGCGCTGGAGCGGGACCCGACCGTGGTCCCCGTGCTGGTCGTGGTGTCCCTGCTGGCATTCGTGGGGTCCGTGTCGGTGGCGCGCTACATCGGCGGCATGATGCTGCGCTCGCGGCCGGACGAGCCGGCGGACCGGCCGGCGGGGGAGGTGCCGCGGTGAACGACATCTCCACCGCCGGCGACGTCGTGGCCGTCGTCCTGCTGCTCGTCGGGTCGTTGCTGTGCCTCACCGCGGGCCTGGGCCTGCTGCGGTTCCCCGACGTCCTGACCCGGATGCACGCCGGCACCAAGCCGCAGGTGCTGGGTTTCCTGCTGATCATGCTCGGGGGCGCGATCCGGCTGCAGGGCTGGTCGACGACCTGGATGCTGTTGCTCGTCGCGGCGTTCCAGATGCTCACCGCGCCGGTGAGCGCGCACATGATCAGCCGGGTGGCCTACCGGCGACGGCACATCCGTCGGGACCTGCTGCTGGTGGACGATCTGAGCGGCGGCGAGGCGCGCGACAGCGTCTACCGGGGGGACGAGCCCGCCGATGCCCCGCCGCAGGAACCGGGCCGGGCGCTGGCGGAGAGCCGCCGGGAGGACGAGGCCGACCGGGAGCAGCCCGGCTGACCCCGCCCTCCGCGGCGGTGCGTCGTCAGCGCTGCGCCCGGTTCACCGCGGAGACGACGGCGTGCAGGGAGGCGGTGACGATGTTGGAATCGATGCCCACGCCCCACAGCACCCGGTCGCCGACGGCGCACTCGACGTAGGCGGCGGCACTGACGCTCGCGTGGCCCGGGTCCATCGCGTGCTCGGCGTAGTCGAGGACGCGGACGTCGACGTCGACGGTCTTGAGCGCGTCCACGAACGCGGCGATCGGGCCGTTGCCGCGGCCCTCGACCGTCACCGGTACGCCCTGGTCGACCAGCTCCACGACCATCTCGTCGAGCTGGTCGCCGTGCGCGGTGTGCCGGTGGCCGGACAGGGAGAAACGGCCCCACGGTGCGGCCGGGTCCGGCAGGTACTCGTTGGTGAACGCGGTCCACATCTGCTGGGCGGTGACCTCGCCGCCCTCGTCGTCGGTGTGCCGCTGGATGACCGCGCTGAACTCGATCTGCAGCCGGCGCGGCAGGTCCAGGTGGTTCTCGGTCTTCATGATGTAGGCGACGCCGCCCTTGCCGGACTGGCTGTTCACCCGGATCACGGCCTCGTAGCTGCGCCCGACGTCCTTGGGGTCGATCGGCAGGTAGGGGACGGCCCACGCCTGCCGCTCGACGGGGACGCCGGCGGCCTGGGCGTCGGCCTCCAGGGCCTTGAAGCCCTTGTTGATCGCGTCCTGGTGGGAGCCGGAGAAGGCGGTGTAGACCAGGTCGCCGCCGTACGGGTGCCGTTCGTGCACACCGAGCTGGTTGCAGTACTCGACGGTGCGGCGGATCTCGTCGATGTCGGAGAAGTCGATCTGCGGGTCGATGCCCTGGCTGAACAGGTTCAGGCCGAGGGTCACCAGGTCCACGTTGCCGGTGCGCTCGCCGTTGCCGAACAGGCAGCCCTCGATGCGGTCGGCACCGGCCCGGTAGCCCAGCTCGGCGGCGGCGACGGCGGTGCCCCGGTCGTTGTGCGGGTGCAGGCTCAGCACGACGGAGTCGCGCCGGCCCAGGTTGCGGTGCATCCACTCGATCTGGTCGGCGTAGACGGTCGGCTCGGCCATCTCGACGGTCGCCGGCAGGTTGAGGATCGTCGGCCGGTCGGGGGTGGGCTCCCAGACGTCGGTGACGGCGTTGCAAATCTCGACGGCGAAGTCGAGCTCGGTGCCGGTGAACGACTCGGGGGAGTACTCGAACCGGATGTCGGTCTCGGGCATCTGCTCGGCCAGCTTGCGCACCAGCTGGGCGCCGTGGACGGCGATGTCGACGATCCCCGCACGGTCGGATCCGAACACGACCCGCCGCTGCAGGGTCGACGTCGAGTTGTAGAGGTGCACGATCGCCTGCTTGGCGCCGCGCAGGGACTCGAAGGTGCGCTCGATCAGCTCGTCGCGGGCCTGGGTCAGCACCTGGATGGTCACGTCGCCGGGGACCAGGTCGTCCTCGATCAGCTGGCGGACGAAGTCGTAGTCGGTCTGGCTGGCCGCCGGGAAGCCGACCTCGATCTCCTTGTAGCCCATGCGGACCAGCAGGTCGAACATGCGCCGCTTGCGGTCGGGCGTCATCGGGTCGATCAGCGCCTGGTTGCCGTCGCGCAGGTCGACCGCGCACCAGCGCGGGGCTGCGGTGGTGACCGTCTCGGGCCAGGTGCGGTCGGCCAGCACCACGGGGGTGAACGGCGCGTAGCGGTGCGCCGGCATCCCGGAGGGCTGCTGGGGATTGCGCGCGTGCGGGTGGGTGTCGCTCATGGGGAGGCTCCTGGTGCGGGCTGCTCGTGCGCGGAGTGCGCACGGCTCCGGGGACGGTCAGCGGGCGTCGGGAACGCCTGAACCCCGCGGCGAGGAAGCCGACCTAGGAGAGGGCCTCGCCGCGGCGGGTAAGCAGGAGGCTGCCGCGCACGCCGCCCACGGTAGCAGCGGGTCAGCCCACGTCGCAGCGACACGGGCAGTCCGCGGCGTGGACCGGGCGTCCGCTCCAGTCGTCCAGCGCGTCGCACTCGGCGAGGCAGGTGCAGGTGAAGCCCGTCAGCGCCGGTAGCGCACCGGCGGCCCGCCCGCGTTCCAGGTCCTCACGCCGTCGCCGCGCCGCCTCTGCTCGTCGGGCGGCGCGGCGTTCGGCGGGGGAGTCGCCGGCCCGGGGCAGCTGGTGGTCGTCGGGCACTCCCCGGAGCCGCCGTTCACCGTCCCGGGCGCTGCGGGAGAGGTCGAAGGTGTACCAGGGCTGCAGCCGGCTGTACCGCTCGGCGCCGTGCCACCACCCCTCGTCCGAGTAGCGCGGATCGAGGTGCGCGGGGAAGCGCCGTCCCCCGTGGTCCCGAATGGCCCGGTCGGACATCGGCACCACCTCCGTGCCGTCCGCGCCGACGAGCGCCAGCCCGAGCCGTGCCACGGCGAGCACGCTGAGCAGTGCCCCGACCGGCAGGTCGCGTGCGCCCGCCTCCGCCGCGGCCAGCGTGGACTTCGCGATCCCGGCAGCAGCGGCCATCTCCCGCTGGGAGAGATCCGCCGCCCGGCGGGCGCGGCGGAGCATTCCGGCCAGCAGCTCCGCCTGGTCCCCTCCGCGCACGCCGGAGATCGTGGCCCGCGCCCGGCGGCGCGGCGCAGATGGTCCTGTGGAAGCCAGTGCCCTGCTCACAGGGGTCGGCTGGGGGCTGGTCCTGCGGAGTCCCCTGTGCCCAGCCGGAAGGTGGGGGTGGTGGTCGGCCCGGGGCCTCGCCGGCACCGGCGGGCCGGTGGATGCCTCTGGGGAAGCTGGTGCCCTGCCCACAGGGGTGGGCAGGGCACCAGCTTCGCGGAGTGCCCGGTTGAGGCCGGGAGGTGGCGTGCAGGCGGCGGTCGATCAGAAGGCCTTGCGCAGACGCAGCTGCAGGGGGCGGCCGTCGGGGTCGACCAGCAGCCGGTAGACCGGGGTGGCCCACAGCCGGGTCAGCCAGGACAGCGTCTCCGGCCGGTGCGGCCGGATCCGTCCCGGTGGACGGGCGCCGCGCCGGCCGTTCGCGTGCCACTCGTCCAGGGCGGCGGCCCGGGCATCGAGGGTCGCCACGAACCGCTCGGGATCGACCAGCAGGTCGTCCTCGCTGCCGTCCTGCGGCAGGTCGAGGTGCTCGCGGGCGAGCTCCAACCGCAGGTCGCGGGCGAAGGTCCGGGCGCAGTCACCGGTTCCGGCCGGGTCCCGGGGCTCGCGGGGGTCCCTGGTCGTGTCGAGGACCGCGGTGGACAGCTCGCTGTCGTGGGTCCAGGAGCGCCGGTTGAAGTTGTCGCTGCCGATGCTGGCCCAGACGTCGTCGACGACGCAGACCTTCGCGTGCACGTAGACCGGGGTGCCGGCGTGGTTCTCGACGTCGAAGACGTGCACCCGCTCCTCCCCGCCCGCGCGGATGCACAGATCGATCGCCTGCCGGCGGCCGACGTACTGCGGTGTCGCGTTGAAGGCCCCCTCCTGGTCGGGGATGCGCGGGACGACGACGACCAGGTGCAGGTCGGGGTCGTCGGTCAGCGCGTCGGCGAACAGCTGGGCGACCTCGGAGGACCACAGGTACTGGTCCTCCAGGTAGATCAGCCGCCGGGCCCTCTTGACCGCCTTGCTGTAGCCGCGGGCGATCGAGCGCTCGCCCTCGGGGGCGAAGTCGTAGCGGGGAAGGATCTTGGGGTAGGTCCGCAGCGTCTGGACCAGGTGCGGCCCGCAGGGCGGGGGCGGTGGGAGTTCCGCCGGCAGCGGCGAGGGATCGAGCCGGGCCCGGCGGAACCGGTCGATGACGTACGCGATCGGATTGCCCCGGACGGGGCTGGTCGGGTCGTCCCACCGCTCGCGGAACGCGGTGTCCAGGACGGCGACGGCGGGCCCGCGGATCTCGGCCTGCACGTCGTGCCAGGGCGGGGTCGGCCCGTACGCCGAGGCCATGTCCACCGGCTGCGGGTCGCCGCCGTGGTCGGCGTCGTCGCGGCGGCTGTGGCACAGGTCGATCCCGCCGGCGAAGGCGACGTCCCGCGACGGGTCGGTGGGACAGCGGATCAGCACGATCTTCTGGTGGTGGCTGCCCACCCGGCGCACGCGCTGGTCGAGGACCACCCGGCCGCCGTCCTCCTCGATCTCCCGGTCCAGCGCCCGGTTCTGCTCCTTGCTGTAGGCGAGCCAGTCGGTGTGCGAGCGCCACACCAGGCCGCGGACGTCGACCCCGCGGTGCGCCGCGGCGCTGAAGAGCTCGTTGACGGTCGGCCCGTCCGGGCGCAACCGCTGGTCGGGATCACCTCGCCAGTCGGTGAACCACAGACGGTCCCCCTCGCCCAGGCCTTCCACGACCTCCACCAGCCGCTCGAAGTACGCGACCCCGTGGACGAGCGGCACCACCCGGTTGCCGTCGGTCCAGGCCGGAAGCGGTGTGCCGGGGTTGCCGCGCTCCTGCGCGGTCAGCAGCCAGTGGCTCGGGTCGTCCACCGGGTGATCACATCCGGACCGCCGCGTGGACGCAAGCGCCGGTCACCCGCACGACGTCGGTAGCCTGTGTACCCGTGGCCCTCGTCGTCCAGAAGTACGGCGGCTCCTCCGTCGCCTCCGCAGAGCACATGAAGCGTGTCGCCGAGCGGATCGTCGCCGCCAAGAAGAACGGCGACGACGTCGTCGTGGTCGTCTCCGCGATGGGCGACACCACCGACGAGCTGCTCGACCTGGCCAGCCAGATCACCGACGACCCGCCCGGTCGCGAGCTCGACATGCTGCTCACGGCCGGTGAGCGGATCTCCATGGCGCTGCTGGCGATCGCGATCTCCGAGCACGGCTACGAGGCCCGCTCGTTCACCGGTTCCCAGGCCGGCGTCATCACCACGTCCAGCCACGGCAGGGCGCGGATCATCGACGTCACCCCGGGCCGGCTGCGCGACGCCCTCAACGAGGGTTCGGTCGTCATCGTGGCCGGCTTCCAGGGCGTCAGCCAGGACACCAAGGACATCACCACGCTCGGCCGGGGTGGCTCCGACACCACCGCCGTCGCGGTGGCGGCCGCACTGGGCGCCGACGTCTGCGAGATCTACACCGACGTCGACGGCGTCTTCACCGCCGACCCGCGCATCGTCCCCAACGCCAAGCGGCTGGAGACCGTCACCTACGAGGAGATGCTCGAGCTGGCGGCGTCCGGCGCGAAGGTGCTCATGCTCCGCTGCGTCGAGTACGCCCGCCGCTACGGGATCCCCGTGCACGTCCGCAGCTCCTACTCACAGCTTCCCGGCACGATCGTGGCCGGTTCGATGGAGGACCTCCCGGTGGAACAGGCGATCATCACGGGCGTCGCGCACGACCGCTCCGAAGGCAAGATCACCGTCTTCGGGGTACCCGACCGGCCGGGTGAGGCCGCGCAGCTGTTCCGCGTGCTCGCCGACGCCGAGGTCAACATCGACATGATCGTCCAGAACGTGTCGGCCGAGGCCAGCAAGCTCGCCGACATCTCCTTCACGCTGCCCAAGAGCGACGGCCCCACCGCGCTGGCGGCGCTGGAGCGGGTCAAGCACACCGTCGGCTACACCGACGTCAGCTTCGACCAGCACATCGGCAAGGTCAGCCTGGTCGGCGCCGGCATGCGGTCGCACCCGGGTGTGTCCGCGAAGTTCTTCGGCGCGCTCGCCGACGCCGGCGTGAACCTGGAGCTGATCAGCACCTCGGAGATCCGCATCTCCGTGGTCTGCCGCGACACCGACGTGGACATCGCCGTCCGCGCGGTGCACGACGCGTTCGACCTCGGCTCCGACGTCGAGGCGGTCGTCTACGGAGGGACCGGACGATGAGCACCTTCACCAGCGACGGTCTGCGCGTCGGCATCGTCGGGGCCACCGGCCAGGTCGGCCGCGTCGTCCGCGACCTGCTGGCCGAGCGGAACTTCCCCCTCGCCGAGCTGCGCTTCTTCGCCTCCGCCCGCTCGGCCGGCTCCACGCTGCCGTGGGCCGGCGGCGAGATCACCGTCGAGGACGCCGCCACCGCCGACCCCACCGGCCTGGACATCGCGATCTTCTCCGCGGGGGCGACGACCTCGCGCGCGCAGGCGCCCCGGTTCGCCGCGGCCGGCGTCACCGTCATCGACAACAGCTCGGCGTTCCGGCGCGACCCCGACGTCCCGCTGATCGTCAGCGAGGTCAATCCGCACGCGCTGGCCGACATCCGCAAGGGCATCATCGCCAACCCGAACTGCACGACCATGGCGGCGATGCCGGTGCTCCGGCCGCTGCACGACGAGGCGCAGCTGGTGCGCATCGTCGCCAGCACCTACCAGGCGGTGTCCGGCAGCGGGGTCGCCGGCGTCGACGAGCTCGACGGCCAGGTGAAGGCGGTCGTCGACAAGGCCGCCGAGCTGACCCACGACGGGTCGGCCGTGGCCTTCCCCGACCCGGTGAAGTACGTGGCGCCGATCGCGTTCAACGTGCTGCCGATGGCCGGCTCGGTCGTCGACGACGGCACGTTCGAGACCGACGAGGAGCAGAAGCTCCGCAACGAGAGCCGCAAGATCCTGGACATCCCCGAGCTGCGCGTCTCGGGCACGTGCGTGCGCGTGCCGGTCTTCACCGGGCACTCGCTCTCGCTCAACGTCGAGTTCGCCCGGCCGCTGACGGTCGAGCGCGCCACCGAGCTGCTGTCCACGGCGCCCGGGGTGGAGCTCGCCGACGTCCCGAACCCGCTGCTGGCCGCCGGCCGCGACCCGAGCTACGTCGGGCGCATCCGGCAGGACCCGGGGGTCGACGACCGTCGCGGCCTCGCGCTGTTCGTCAGCAACGACAACCTGCGCAAGGGCGCCGCGCTGAACACCGTCCAGATCGCCGAGCTCATCGCCGCCCGCGGCCGGTGACGGAGGACCTCGTCCCTCCCCGCCCCTCGGGAGCTGCGGGCGGGGCCCTGGGACGAGGTCATGGAGTGCATCCCGGCAGGATGGCGCGGTGACGCCCGACGACGACCGGCCGGACCGCGACCTGGCGGTCGAGCGCGGACGCCCCCGCCCCGACCGGTATCTGCTGCTGGGCTGGGTGGAGCTGGAGCTCGCGCTGGAGGCCGGCGTCCGGGTCGACGCCGCCCACGCGGTGGTCACCGACGCGGTGGTGCACGCGTTCGGGGCCGGGATGTTCGGCCGGCTGGCCGAGGTCCTGGCCGCGGAGCGGCGCGACCCGCAGGACCTCGCCGTCCTGCTCGACGACGACGACCTCGCCGAGCGGGTGCTGGCCGCGTTGCACGAGCGGGCGGGCGCCGACGACCAGGCGCCCGAGCCGCCGGACGCCCACCTCGTGTGGTCGGCGTTCTCGCCGGACGACCCGTACGGGGGCCGGGGAGCGATCCGGCGGGCGGTGCGCCGGCGGGCGGAGAGCGCCCGCCGGGCGCTGCTGGAGCCCCGCCGTCCCCGCGTCGCCGGCCGGCGGGACCGCTAGTAGGGCCGCACATGCCGCAGCGCGAAGGCGAGGGCGACTTCCACCTGGCGGATCGTCTCCTCGATGACCAGCGAACCGTGCCCGGCGTCGAAGCGGTAGACCTCGTGCTCCTTGCCCAGCTCCTCGAGCCGGCCCAGGTAGTTGTCGATCTGCCGGATCGGGCAGCGCGGGTCGTTCGCGCCGGCCACGACGAGCACCGGCGCGGCCACGGCGTCGACGTAGGTCAGCGGCGAGGAGCGCACGTACACGTCGCGGACCTCGTCGGGTGACCCGCCGAACAGTGCCCGGTCGTAAGCCCGCAGGCCCTCCATCTCGTCCTCGTAGGCGGCCAGGTAGTCGGCCACCGGCACCTCGGCGATGCCCGCCGCCCAGCGCTCCGGCTGGGTGCCCAGGCCCAGGAGCGTGAGGAAGCCGCCCCACGACCCGCCGGTCAGCAGCACCCGCTGCGGGTCGACGACGCCCTCGGCGACCAGCGCGTCGTAGACGGCGCCGATGTCCTCCAGTTCGGTGAGCCCCGGGCGCCCGGTGAGCGCGTCGCGCCACGTGGAGCCGTAGCCGGTGGACCCGCGGTAGTTGACGTGCACGACCGCGTACCCGGCGTCGACGTAGGCGGCGCGGCGGGCGCGGTAGGAGTCGTCGTCGGCGGCCTCGGGCCCGCCGTGCACCAGGAACGCCGTCGCGTACGGCGCCGCGCCCGCCGGCCGGACGAGCAGCGCGTGCACGTCGCCGCCAGGACCGGGGACCCAGCGGTCCTCCACCGGATAGGCGGCGGGCGGCTCCTCGTCGCTCACCGTCAGCACGACCGGCCCGTCGGCCCGGCGGATCACCGGCGGCCGCTCGGAGTTCGACCAGGCCAGCTCCACGGTTCCGTCGGGGCGGGCGGTGGCCCCGCGGACGACGCCCGGGGGTGTGTCCAGCTTCGTCAGGGCACCGGAGGCGAGGTCGTAGCGGTACAGCTCGCTGCGGGCGGCGTGGTCGTGCCCGACCAGCAGCGCCGAGCCGTCGGGGTACCAGCCGGCGGTCACGTCACCGGGCAGGTCGAGCACGATCTCGGTCTCGGTGCCGGCGACGACGTCCCAGAGCAGCAGCTCCTCGCGGCCGCGCCGCTCGTGGCCGACCAGCAGCCGCCGGTCTCCGGGCAGGGGCGCGAACTCCAGGGCGTGCAGCCCGCGGCCCTCGCCGTCCCACTTCTCGGCGACCACGGCAGGTGCCTCCTCCGTCGTCACAGCCGTCCGCAGCACGCGCAGCGCCGGGTAGCGCGGGTCGCCGTGCTCGGAGTGCGAGACGACCAGCAGCTCGTCGTCGCGGGTGAGCGCGTCCACCGAGGCCGGGTCGGGGTGCCGGTAGACCACCCGCGGCGTGCCGCCGGAGGGCGCCAGCCAGAGCTCGCTGCCGTCGTCGGTGCTGCGGCCGAGAGCGACCAGCGACCGCCCGATCTCCAGTCCCGCCGGGTAGGCCGGGCCCACCTCGGGAACCGCGACGGTGTCCTCCCCGCCCTCGAACGGCTGGGTCATCCACACGCCGAACTCGTCGCCGTCGTCGTCGGCGAACCACCAGATGGTCCCGCCGTCGGGGCTGAGGGTGGCGATGAGCGTCCCGTTGGGCCGGTCGGTCACCTGGCGGTGGGTCCCGGTCCCGCGGTCCCACGCGTACTGCTCGACCACGCCGCTGAGATCGGAGGAGTAGAGGTTCCGGTCCGGGGCCTCCTCCGCCCAGTCCGGCAGGGAGACCCGCGGAGCGCGGAACCGGGCCTGCCAGCGGGCGGTGACCTCGGGGGAGAGGGCGGGGACGGTGCTGGGCTCGGAGGTCACCGGGTCATCTTCCCCCGGCGCCCGCGCCGGCCACGGGGGCGGTCCCGTCGGGCGCGGCCGCCTGCTGCTCCTCGACGCGGCGTCGCTCGGCGGCGGCGTCGCGGACATCGCCGATCAGCTGCTCCAGCACGTCCTCCAGGGCCACGATGCCGCTGGTGCGGCCGTCCTCGACCACCCGGCCGAGGTGGGCACCGGCCTTCCGCATGGCGGCCAGCACCTCCGGCAGCGGCTCGTCGGCCCGCAGCTCCACGAAGGGCCGCACGTCGCGGTCGGGCATCGGCTCGTCGCGGCGCCCGGCCGGCACGTCGAGCACGTCCTTCACGTGCACGAACCCGGCCAGGTCGCCGTCGGCCCCGCGCACCGGGTACCGGCTGTACCCGTGCTGGGCGACGACGGCCTCCAGCTCCCGCGGGGTGGTGCTGCGGGGCACGGTGATCAGCCGGTCCAGCGGCAGGACCACCGTCGACAGGTCGTTGTGCTCGAAGGTGAGCGCACCGGCGGCCAGCTCGCCCATCCCGGCGCCGAGGTGCCCCTCCTGCTGGGACTGGTTGACCATCGAACGGATCTGCGCGGCGTCGAAGCTGGCGGACACCTCGTCGGTGGGCTCGACGCCGAACAGCCGGACGAACGCGTTGGCGATCGTGTTGAAGAACCAGATGAACGGCTCGAGCAGCCGGACCATGACCGCCAGCGGAGGCCCCAGCACCAGCGCGGCCCGGTCGGGCCCGGCGATGGTGATGTTCTTGGGCACCATCTCGCCGATGACGATGTGCAGCACGGTGATCAGCGCCAGCGCGATGACCAGCGCGATCGGGTGCAGCAGGCCCTCCGGCAGGCCGGCGGCCTCCAGTGGGACCTCGATCAGGTGCGCCACCGCGGGCTCCCCGACGGCGCCCAGCCCCAGCGAGCACAGGGTGATGCCGAGCTGGGCGCCGGCCATCATCTGCGACACGTTCCGCATCGCGGCGAGGGTCTTGACCGCGCGGACCGAGCCGGCCTCGGCCCGGGGCTCGATCTGGTCGGCACGGGTGGAGACCAGCGCGAACTCGGCGGCCACGAAGAAGGCGTTGCCCAGCAGCAGGGCGACCAGGAGCAGCAGGCTGACGACGGTCATGCCGGCACCTCCGCGCGGGCGCGGGACGCCGTGGCGCCGCCGGCGTCGGTCCCCGGCGGGTCGGCCGGCCCGGCCAGCCGCTCGGCCCGGACCCGCGCCACCCGGCGTCCTTCCAGGGTCTCCACCCGCAGCCGGACGCCGTCCAGGGTCACGCAGTCACCCTCCTCGGGCATCCGCTGCAGCTGCTCGGTCAGGAAGCCGGCCAGGGTCTCGTACCGACCCTCCGGTACGGCGATCCCGGTGCGGTCGAGCACCTCGTCGGGGCGCAGCAGGCCCGAGAGCAGCCAGGTGCCGTCGTCGACGCGGCGCAGCGTCCGCAGCGGCCGATCGGTCTCGTCGGTGATCTCGCCGACGAGCTCCTCCACGATGTCCTCCAACGTCACCACACCGTGCGTGGCGCCCCACTCGTCGACCACGAGTGCCAGCTGGAGGCCCTGGTCGCGCAGCAGGTCCAGCAGCCGCTCGAGGTGCATCGACGACGGGACGGCGAGCACCGGGACGGCGAGCTCGCCGACCGTGCGGTGGGCCCGCTCCGCCTCCGGCACCGCGACGGCGTGCTTCACGTGCACCACGCCGGTGACCTCGTCCAGATCGGAGCCGTACACGGGGAAGCGCGAGTTGCCCGAGTGCACGGCGGCGGCGACGACGTCGGCGGCCGTGGCGCTGGCCCGCAGGGTCCACAGCTGCGTCCGCGGGGTCATGACGTCGGTGGCGTACTTGCCGCCGAGCTGGAGCGAGCGCTGCAGCAGCCGCGCCGCGACGGGGGAGAGGTCACCTTCCTCCGCCGAGCGCCGGGCGACGGCGGCGAGCTCGTCGGCGTCCCGGGCGGTCTCCAGCTCCTCCCGCGGTTCGAAGCCCAGCCGCCGGACGATGGCGTTCGACAGCCGCTGCAGCGCGTTGACGACGGGGCCGGTGACGCGGGTGAACGCGCGCATCCCCGGGGCGACGAAGCCGGCCACGGCCAGCGGGTTGGCGATGGCCAGGTTCTTGGGCCCCAGTTCGCCCAGCAGCATCTGCAGGGTGGTCGCCAGCGCGATGGCCAGGCCCACCGACACCGCGGTGGTCGACCCGCCGGTGAGGCCCACGGCCTCCAGGGGGCCGCGGAGCAGCTGGCCGATCGCGGGCTCGGCCAGGTAGCCGACCAGCAGCGTGGTGATCGTGATGCCCAGCTGGGCGGCCGACAGCTGGGTGGACAGCGTCCGCAGCGCGCGGACGACGCCGCGCCCGCGGCGGTCGCCGGCGGCGGCGGCGTCCTCGGCGCGGCCGCGGTCGACGGTGGTGAGGGAGAACTCGGCTGCGACGAAGAAGCCGGTGAGCGCCGTCAGCAGGACGGCGGCGAGGAGGAGCAGCCATTCGGTCATCGCGGCGTCCGGTGCCCGCCGGGGGTGGACTCCAACCGGAGGGTGTCCGGAACGACTCAGGGGCCGCCTTTCGGCGGCCCCTGAGCTGAGGGTCGGGGTGACAGGATTTGAACCTGCGGCCTCGTCGTCCCGAACGACGCGCGCTACCAAGCTGCGCCACACCCCGAGGTGCGTCGACGAGTCTAGCGCTAGACGCCGGACCGCTCGGCGGCGGGTCGCGGCCCCTTCCGAGGCTCGACCCGAGACTGCGAGGGCGAGGAGGAGGGTGTCCTCCTTCAGGCGGGGCGTGCGGTGAGGGTCAGCAGCGTCGCCTCCGGCGGGCAGGCGAACCGCACCGGGGCGTACGGGCTGGTGCCCAGGCCGGCCGACACGTGCAGCCAGGTGCCGGCCGGGTGCGCGGGCGTGGGCGGTGCCCAGCGGTGCAGCCAGCGCACCCGGTCGCGGTCGATCCCGCAGTTGGTCACCAGCGCCCCGTAGAACGGCACCCGCAGCTGCCCGCCGTGCGTGTGCCCGCAGAGCAGCAGGTCGTAGCCGTCCGCGGCGAACCGGTCGAGCACCCGCGGCTCGGGGGAGTGCGCCAGCCCGATCCGCACGTCCGCGGTGGGGTCCGCCGGGCCGGCGACGAGGTCGTAACGGTCCCGCTCCAGGTGCGAGTCGTCGACGCCGGCGAACACGATCCGCCGGCCGCCGACGGTCAGCTCCCCGCGGTCGTTGGTCAGGTCCAGCCAGCCCCGGTCGCGCATCCCGTCGCGCAGGTCACGCCACGGCAGCTCGTCGCCGTGGACCCGCTTGTGGTCGCGCTTGAAGTACTTGAGAGGGTTCTTCGGCCGGGGCGCGAAGTAGTCGTTGCTGGCCAGCACGAAGGCGCCGGGCCGGTCCATCAGCCGGTCCTGGGCGCGCAGGGTGGGCGCCACGGCGTCGAAGCCCGCGAGGTTGTCCCCGGTGTTGATCACCAGGTCGGGTTCGAGCGCGGCCAGTCCGGCGATCCACTCCTGCTTGCTCCGCTGCCCGGCGGTCATGTGCAGGTCCGACAGCTGCAGGATGGTCAGCGGCGTGGAGCCGGGCGCCAGCACCGGGACGTCGAAGCGGCGCAGCGTCCAGCGGGTGCGTTCGTAGAGGCTCGCGTAGGCGGTTCCCGCCACAGCGGCGGCCGCGGCGGCGGTGGGGACGGTGGTGTACCAGCGCACCCGCGAAAGCCTACGGGCGCGGGCCGGGGCGGCGTCGTGCGAGGCTGGACCAGTGCCCGACCTCAAGGAACAGCTGCGCGCCGACCTGACCGCGGCCATGAAAGCCCGCGACGAGCTGCGCACCGCCACCCTGCGCATGGTGCTCGCCGCCGTCAGCGCGGAGGAGGTGTCGGGCAAGGAGGCCCGCGAGCTCACCGACGACGAGGTGCAGGCGGTGCTGCGCCGCGAGGCCAAGAAGCGCCGCGAGGCCGCCGAGGCGTTCGGCTCGGCCGGTCGCGCCGAGCAGTCCGCCCGCGAGCAGGCGGAGGGCGAGGTGCTCGCGGGCTACCTGCCGGCGCAGCTCGACGACGCCGACCTGACCGCGATCGTCGCCGACGTCATCACCCGCACCGGCGCCTCGGGGATGAAGGACATGGGCAGGGTCATGGGCGCGGCGAACGGGGCGGTCGCCGGCCGGGCAGAGGGCGCGCGGGTCGCCGCCGAGGTCCGCCGCCAGCTCGGCTGAGAGCGCCGGGGGACGGCGGCGCGGACCGCCGTCCTCGATGACGCGCTAGTCGTCCTCGCCGACCTCGGCACCCTCGGCCACCTCGACGGGGGGCTCGACGCCCGCATTCCCGTCCTCCACGGGCTCGGGCTGGGGCTCGGGCTCGGGCGCCGGAGCGCTCGGGGCCGGCGCCGGCGCCGGCGCGCTGGGGGCGGCGCGCTCGGAGCGGTTGGCCGTGCTGCTGGTCCGGTCTCCGGTGTCCCTGCCCGACCGCGGCGACTGCCGCGTCCCCTGCTCGACGACCGGGTCGGCAGGCGGGAAGGAGACGGCCTCCTCGGCGTTGAGGATCGGGGCCATGGCGGTGCGCCAGGCGGTCGCGCCCAGCCCGCCGCCGTACCCGGGGACGCGCTCCTGCTCCTTCGGGTTGAAGACCATGACGCTCGCGGCGTACCGCGGCGTGTAGCCCACGAAGGCGACCGACTGGTTGTCCTGCGACGTCCCGGTCTTGCCGGCGATCTGGTGCCCGGGCACGTACGCCCGGGAGCCGGTCTGCAGCGAGTAGCCCGGCTCGACGTCCTTGCGCAGGATCTGGTTCATCGTGGTGGCCACGCCGGCCGGGATCGCCTCCGGGGTGCAGTTGCCGCCCTCGGGTACGACCGGCTCCCCGTCACGGGTGAGCGGCTCGCCGTTGCGGTCGAGCACCACGACCACCGGGATCGGGGTGCACCGGGTGCCGTTGGCCGCCAGCGTGGCGTACGCGGTGGCCAGGTCCAGCGGGCTGGTGGCGTCGGTGCCGAAGGCGAACGAGCCACGGTTCTCGGAGACGATCTGGTCGGCCGGGGTCTGGTTGGGCCCGTCGAAGGTCATGCCCATGGCCTGCGCCGTGCGGACCGGCGCCTCGATGCTGCCCAGCTCGTCCTGCAGGTGCAGGAAATAGGTGTTCGACGACGCGTAGAGCGCCTGCTCGAGCGTCATCGTCCGCGGGTAGTTGGTGCCGACGTTCTCCACGTCGTAGGGCTTCGGGACGCCCCGGTCGGGGTCCCAGTCCTTGTAGACCCGCGAGAGGTAGGGCTCCGCCGAGGTGAGCGTGTAGTCCTTGCCGTACCCCTGGGCCAGGGCGGCGGCGGCGACGAACGTCTTGTAGGTCGAGCCGGCCCCGGCGCTCGCCGTCGCGTTGAGGACGACGGACTCGCACTCGGGCTCGCTGCAGCCGTAGCGCCGGTTGGCGCTCATCGCCAGCACCTTGCCGGTGCCCGGCTCGACCGCCGTGTACAGGGCGACGAGGCTGCTGCCCATCGGCTGGGCGTCGAGCACGGCCTGGTCGCCGGCGATCTGCATGTCGGGGCGCAAGGTGGTCTGGATGGTCAGCCCGCCGTTGTCCAGCTCGTCCCGGGTCAGGCCGAGGGTCCCGATGAGGTACTGGTGGGCGTAGGCGCACAGGAAGCCGCCGATGGCCGCGTCGATGCAGCCGTTCGGGGGCGCCTGACCCGGCGCGACCTCCACCGGGGTCGGCGCGATCTCGGTCAGTTGCTGCTCGCTGATGTGGCCCAGGTCGTGCATGCGCTGCAGCACCTGGTTGCGCCGGATCTGGGCGTTCTCCGGGTTGTTGATCGGCTCGTCGTAGAACGGGCTCTGCACCAGCCCGGCGAGCATGGCCGCCTGCGGGAGGGTGAGGTCGGCGGCGTTGACGCTGAAGTAGCGCTGGGCCGCGGCCTGGATGCCGTAGGCGCCCTGCCCGAAGTACACGAGGTTCAGGTACCGGGTGAGGATCTCGTCCTTGGAGTAGGTGTCCTCCAGGGCGAGGGCCAGCCGGGCCTCCCGCAGCTTGCGGCCGACGGTCTGCGCGTCGGCGGCGGCCCGGTCCTCGGGCGTGGTGGCCGTCTGGAGGAGGGTCTGCTTCACCAGTTGCTGGGTGAGCGTCGAGCCGCCCTCCTGCACCGAGCCGGCGGCGACGTTCTTCACCAGGGCGCGCATCGTGCCCTGCACGTCGAGGCCGTTGTGGTCGTAGAAGCGGGAGTCCTCGATGTCGACGAGGGCCTGCTTCATGACGTCGGAGATCTGGTCGGAGGTGACCGGGATGCGGTTGTGCTCGTAGAAGTTCGTGATCAGCGAGCCGTCGGCGGCCAGCACCCGGGTGACGCCCGCGGGCGTCTTGTCGGTGAGCTCCACCGGGAGCGCGTCGAGCAGCGACACGGAGTTGCGTGCGGCGAGGCCCGGGCCGCCGATCCAGGGCAGCATGAGTCCGGCCACGAGCGCGCCGGCGACGACGATCGTCGCGGCGAGCTTGGCGAGCAGACGGGTCCGGACGCGCGCGTTCTCCGACATCGCGGCCAGGGTACGTCGCGCGGGGGCGTGGGGGGGCTGCGCTCAGCCGCGGCGCGCGGGCAGGACCCGCGTCCTCGGCGTGCCCGTCGGCGTGTCGCCGTCCGCGCCGGTCAGCGCCTCGGCCATGACCTCCAGCCCCGCCAGGTCGTGGACGTCCCCGGCGGCCGCCGGGACCGTGCGCACCGCGACGTCGGGGTGGGCGCTGGTGAACCGGTCGGCCAGGTGCTGCTCCCGCGCGGCCAGCTGCATGCGCTCGGCGTGCACCCGCAGCGCCGCCGCCGCCAGCACGGCTGCGTCGCCGCCGGCCTCGGCGACGGTCTCGGCCGCGGCGTCCGCACGGGTGGCCGACAGCGAGGTCGTCGCCGGGGGGTGGGTGCGGTTGACGACCAGCCCGGCCAGCGGCATGCCCTCGGCGGAGAGCCGGTCGACGAAGTAGGACGCCTCGCGCAGCGCGTCCGGCTCGGGGGCGGCGACGACCACGAACCAGGTGCCCGGACGGCGCAGCAGCTCGTAGGTCGCCGTCGCCCGTTCGCGGAAGCCGCCGAACATGGTGTCCAGCGCGGCGACGAACGCGGAGATGTCCCGGAGCAGCTGGCCGCCCAGGATCTTGCTGACGATGCGGCTGAACAGCAGGAAACCCGCGCTGGCGAACTTGAAGCCGGCCCGGCTGGGCGCCGTGAGCAGCCGGATCATCGTGCCGTCGAGGAACCGGCCCATGCGGTTGGGGGCGTCGAGGAAGTCCAGCGCCGACCGCGACGGTGGCGTGTCGACGATGATCAGGTCCCACTGGTCGCTGGCCCGAAGCTGGCCCAGCTTCTCCATCGCCATGTACTCCTGCGTGCCGGAGAAGGATGAGGAGAGCGCCTGGTAGAAGGGGTTGTCCAGGATCGCCTGCGCCCGGTCGGGCGTGGAGTGAGCGGTGACGATGTCGTCGAACGTCCGCTTCATGTCCAGCATCATCGCGTGCAGCTCGCCCGGTGCCCCCGGGACGTCGACCCGCCGCGGCTCGTTGTCCAGCTCGACGAGGCCGAGGGACTGCGCGAGCCGCCGGGCAGGGTCGATCGTCAGCACGACGACCGTCCGCCCGGCCCGGGCCGCGGCGAGCGCGAGAGCCGCCGACGTCGTCGTCTTCCCGACCCCGCCGGCGCCGCAGCAGACGACGATGCGGGTCTCCCGGTCGGCGATGAGGGCGTCGAGGTCCATCGCCGGTGCCTGCCGCGGCGCCCGGGTGCGCGGCTCGGTGGTGGTGTCGGCGGCCATCAGGCGACGCCCCCGGTCGCAGCCGCGGTGTGCTCCGCCGGCCCACCGTCCGTGCGCAGGTGCTCCTCGAGCCGGCCGGCCAGCTCGAACAGGCAGCCGAGGTCCACGGGACCGGGCAGCAGCGGCAGCTCGACCGTGGGGCGGTCCAGGGCGGTCACCAGGTCGCGCAGCGCGTCCTGCGAGGCCCAGCGGCGGGCGTGCTCCACCACCTCGGCAGCCAGGGCGTCGGCGAGCTCGGGGCCGCCCGGGAGCTGCGCCGTCGTGAGCGCGGGGGCGAGGTCCGCGCCGGTCAGCTGGCCGGCGGCGGCCCGGGCGAGCGCCCCGGCCGGCAGCACCGGCTCTGCGGCCATGTTCACGACGACCGAGCCGATCGGCAGCCCGGCGGTCTGCAGCTCGGCGATGGCGTCGGCCGTCTCCTGCACCGGCATGTCCTCCAGGATGGTCACCAGGTGGACCGCCGTCTGGGGGGAGCGCAGCACCGCCATGACGCCGTCGCTCTGGGTCTTGATCGGGCCCGACCGGGCCAGCTGCGACATCTCGCCGGTGACGCCGAGGAACCGGGTGATGCGCCCGGTGGGCGGGGCGTCGACGACCACGGCGTCGTAGACGTGCCGGCCGTCGCGGCGGCGGGTCACCGCCTCCTTGATCTTCCCGGTGATCAGCACGTCGCGGAGGCCCGGTGCGATCGCCGTGGCGAAGTCGATCGCGCCCATCTTCCGCAGCGCCCGGCCGGCGCGCCTCAGGTTGTAGAACATGTCGAGGTAGTCGAGGAGCGCCTCCTCGACGTCGATGGCCAGGGCCTTCACCTCGCCACCGCCGCGCGCGACGGCGACCCGGCGCTCCTCGTAGGGCAGCGGTGGGGTGTCGAACAGCTGGGCGACGCCCTGTCGACCCTCGGTCTCCACCAGGAGCACCGAGCGCCCGTCGGCGGCCAGGGCCAGGGCCAGGGCGGCGGCGACGGTGGTCTTGCCCGTTCCCCCCTTGCCGGTGACCACGTGCAGGCGCGCGGGCGACAGTTCGGGAGACACGCCCACCAGCGTAGGAGCTGGTGAGCGGGTCGGCCCGCCCCGGCAGCACCGGGAGGACGGCGGCGATGCCCACGGCACGGGGCGGCTGCAGTAGCGTCGGGCCCATGAGCGAAGCCGCCCGCCAGAAGTGGGAGTACGCGACCATCCCCCTGCTGGTCCACAACACCAAGGCGATCCTGGACTCCTGGGGCGTCGACGGGTGGGAGCTGGTGACCGTCCTCCCCGGCCCCGCCGGGGCCGAGCAGCTGGTCGCCTACCTCAAGCGCCCGGCATGACCAGCCCCGCCTCGGCGGCCGGCGCACCGGCGCAGAGCTGGCACGCCCGGCTCGCGGAGCTGGGCATCCGGCTGCCCTCGGTCGCCCCGCCCGTGGCCTCCTACGTGCCCGCCGTCCGCGCCGGCTCGCTGGTCTTCACCTCCGGCCAGCTGCCGTTCGCCGAGGGCGGCCTGCGCCGCACCGGCAAGGTCGACGGCTCGGTCGACGTCGAGGCCGCCGCGGCCGACGCCAAGCTGTGCGCCCTGAACGCGCTGGCCGCGATCGACGAGCTGGTCGGGCTGGACTCGGTCGCCCGCGTGGTGCGCGTCGTGGGCTACGTCGCCAGCGTCGAGGGCTTCACCGGCCAGCCGCGGGTGGTCAACGGCGCCAGCGAGCTGCTGGGCCGGATCTTCGGCGAGGCCGGCACGCACGCCCGCACCGCCGTAGGGGTGGCGGAGCTGCCGCTCGGCGCGCCCGTGGAGGTCGAGCTCACCGTCGAGCTCCGGTGAGCGCCGAGCCGAAGCAGGCGGCGACGGTCCTGCTGCTGCGGGACGGGGCGGCCGGGCTCGAGGTCTACCTGCTCCGCCGCACCGAGGGGATGCCCTTCGCCGGCGGGATGACCGCCTATCCCGGCGGCGGCGTCGACCCGCGGGACGGTGACACCGAGATCGGCTGGGCCGGGCCTGCGCCCGCGCAGTGGGCGACCGCCTTCGGCTGCGACGAGCGCACCGCCCGCGAGCTGGTGTGCGCCGCGGTGCGGGAGACGTTCGAGGAGGCGGGTGTCCTGCTGGCCGGGCTGCCCGACGGCGGCGGGGTCGTGCCGTCGGTCTCCGGGAACGACTGGGAGGAGCAGCGCCAGGCGCTGCTGTCGCGCGAGCTCTCCCTCGCCGGGCTGCTGGCCGACCGCGGCCTGGTGCTGCGGTCGGACCTGCTGCGCCCCTTCGCGCACTGGATCACCCCGCCGGTCGAGCCCCGCCGCTACGACACCAAGTTCTTCGCCGCGGCCCTGCCGGTCGGCCAGGAGGCGCGGGACGTCTCCGGTGAGGCCGACGAGGCCGCGTGGCTGAGCCCGGCCGCGGCGCTGGCCGAGCTGGATGCCGGCACCCGCCCGATGCTGCCGCCGACGTCGCACACGCTGGGTCAGCTGACCGCGTTCCCCGACGTCGCCGCCGCCCTGGCCGGCTCCCCGCCGGATCCGCTGCACCCGATCAGCCCCCGGTTCGAGGAGACCCCCGAAGGTCGCTGGGCGGTCCTGCCCGACGGCACCCGCATCCGCCTGGCGGTGCCCCTGCCGTCGTGATCCTCCGGATCACACCGCTGTGACACCGCACCCCTCCGGGGCGCACCGCGGTCAGGTGCCGTCGCTGGCTCGCGCTGAGCCGCTGCGTCGCGCCTGCGCGGATCCCCTCCGGGGGCCCACTCGGCACGACCGGCCCGGCGCACCTCTGCAGTGGAGGCGAGAGGCCAGGACCTGTGCGGTGCCGGGCCTCTCGCGTCCAGGGTGGTGTCAGCGTGCGCGGCGGCGCAGGCGCTCCTCGTCGAGGACGACGACGGACTTGCCCTGCAGCTGGATCCAGCCGCGGTGCACGAAGTCGGCCAGGGCCTTGTTCACCGTCTCGCGGGAGGCGCCGACCAGCTGGGCCAGCTCCTCCTGGGTGAGGTCGTGCTTGACGCGCAGGCCGTCGGAGTCGCGGTTGCCGAAGCGGTCGGCCATCTGCAGCAGCGCCTTGGCGACACGACCGGGCACGTCGGTGAAGATCAGGTCGGCGACGGAGTCGTTGGTGCGGCGCAGGCGGCGGGCCAGCACGCGCAGCAGCTGCTCGCCGATCTCCGGGTGCGCCTCGATCCAGGGCAGCAGCACCGACTGCGGCATGCGCGCCAGCTTGACGTCGGTGACGGCGGTCGCGGTCGCGGTGCGCGGGCCCGGGTCGAAGACCGACAGCTCGCCGAACTGATCCGACGGGCCCATGACGGCGAGCACGTTCTCCCGGCCGTCGGGCGAGCGACGGGACAGCTTGATCTTGCCGGTGATGACGATGTACAGGCTGTCGCCGGGTTCGCCCTCGTTGAACACCACCCGGCCCCGGGGGAGGGTGATCGTCTCGAGCCGGCTGATGACGGGGTCCACCGCGTCCTCGGAGAGCCCCTGGAAGAGCCCCGACTGAGCCAGCACCTCGTCCACTGCACGTCCTCTCACACGATCTTCGGGCGCAGGGATGCCCGCGCTCGCAGCGAGTCTAGGCGGCTGTGCGGTCTGTCACCCGTTCGGTGGTCCGGAGCCTCCCCCGTCCGAGCGAGAGGCCGCCGTTCCGGCGTGCTGCCGGTCAGACCAGCGGGGGGTTCTCGGACCGGCGCCGGCCGCCGCTGCGGCGGCGCCGCCAGCGGGACAGTGCCCGCCGCAGGCCCGAGGTGGCGAGGGTATCGACCTCGCCGGGCGTGGCCGTGTTCAGGAACTCGCTGACCTCGCGGGGTGACGCCGGGCGGCGGAGGGGCTCCTCGACCCGCTCCATGACCAGCAGGAACGCGATCAGCAGCGGTGGGAACAGGATGACACTGAGGGCGACCATCCCGACCTCCTCTGCGTCGTCGGCGGCACCGGGGAGCGGTCCGTCCCCGATGATGGCACGGCACGAGAGGGTCGGCAGGGCCGCATACCCTCGACCGCGTGTCCGCACCCGCGTCCCCACCGGCCTACGCGCGCCCGACCCGAGCCAGGCGCCCCACCCGCGCGGCGCTGACCGGGGCCTCCCCGTTCGACCCCGGCGAGACGCCGCTCGGGCGCACCCGCCGCGCACGGCGGATGGCCCGCGAGCTGGCGGTCATCCACCCCGACGCGCACTGCGAGCTGGACTTCACGAACGCCTTCGAGCTGCTGGTCGCCACCGTCCTGTCGGCGCAGACCACGGACAAGACGGTCAACAGGGTCACCCCGGCGCTCTTCGCGCGCTACCCCGACGCGGTGGCGCTGGCCGGTGCCGACCGGGAGCAGCTGGAGGCCATCCTCAAGCCGACCGGCTTCTTCCGGGCGAAGGCGACCTCGGTGCTGGGTCTGAGCCAGGCGCTGGTCGAGCGCTTCGACGGCGAGGTCCCGCCCCGGATGGCCGACCTGGTCACCCTGCCGGGGGTCGGCCGGAAGACGGCGAACGTCGTCCTCGGAAACGCCTTCGGCGTCCCGGGGCTGACGGTCGACACCCACTTCGGCCGGCTCGTGCGCCGGTTCGGCTGGACCGAGGAGGACGACCCGGTCAAGGTCGAGGCCGAGATCGCGCAGCTGGTGCCGAAGAAGGAGTGGACCGACTTCAGCCACCGGGTGATCTTCCACGGGCGGCGGGTCTGCCACGCCAAGAAGGCGGCCTGCGGCGCGTGCGGGCTGGCGCAGTGGTGCCCGTCGTTCGGCATCGGGCCGGTCGACCCGGAGCTCGCGCTGAAGCTCGTGAAGACCCCGACGGCCTCGGACACCGAGTGATGCGCCGGGTCGTGCCGGTCCTCGGCCTCGTCTGCGCCGTGCTGCTCGGCGGCTGCTCCTCCGGCGACGACGGCGCCGCCGCGGCGCCGTCCACGACTCCCCCCGCCGCCGCGCTGACCGCCTGCCCCGAGCAGCCCGACAGGCAGGCGGCGGGCACCGAGCGGCTGCCGGCGCTGTCCTTCGACTGCCCCAGTGGCGGCTCCCTCGACCTGGGCCGCGCCCCCGGCGTCCCCATGGTCGTGAACCTGTGGGGGAGCTGGTGCCCGCCCTGCCGCGAGGAGATGCCGATCCTGCAGGAGTTCGCCGAGATGGCCGGGAACCAGGTGCGGATGGTCGGCGTGATCAGCAAGGACGGGCTGCCGCAGGCCGCCTCCTTCGCCGAGGACGCGGGCGTCACCTTCCCCAGCGCGTTCGACGGCGAGGGCCGGCTGATGGCGGAGCTCGGGCTCAACGTGCTGCCCTTCACCTACTTCGTCGACGCCGACGGCGCGCTGGTGCACACCGAGTCCGGTCCCGTCGGCTCGCTGGACGAGCTGCGCGGCCTCGTCGCCGAGCACCTGGGGGTGCAGCTGTGAGCGCCGGTTCCGACGTGGACGGGCTTCCGGAGTACCTCCGGCGGCTGATCGACGCCGCAGCCGACCTACCGCTGCGGCACCGCATGCCGAAGGCCACCGCCACCGCTCGGCGGTCGGCGGTGCTGATCCTCTTCGGCGAGAGCGCAGCGGGGCCCGACGTGCTGCTCATCGAGAAGTCCGCACACCTGCGCAGCCACGCCGGCCAGCCGGCCTTCCCGGGCGGTGGGGTCGACCCCGGGGACGACTACCCCGTCGGGACGGCGCTGCGCGAGGCGCAGGAGGAGGCCGGGATCGACCCGGCGGGCGTGCGGGTGCTCGCGACGCTGCAGGAGCTCTACCTGCCGCCGTCCGACCGGCTGGTCGTGCCGGTGGTGGGCTGGTGGGACGACCCGCGCGACGTCAGCGTCGGGGATCCGCACGAAGTCGCCCGCGTGGCACGGGTACCCCTCGCCGAGCTGGCCGACCCGGACAACCGGTTCCGGCTGCGGCACCCCTCGGGCTACGTCGGACCGGCCTTCGCGGTGGCCGACATGCTGGTGTGGGGATTCACCGCCGGGCTGCTGGAGGCGATCCTCGAGGCAGCCGGCCTGGCCCGGCCGTGGGACGCCACCGACGTGCGTCCGATCCCCGAGGCGATGCTGCGGCCCTACACCCTGCCGGGCTCCGGGGACGACGACGAGGCAGGGGGCGCCGCCGCGCCGGCGGTGGCCGATCCCGCGCCCGACGGCGCTCCGACGCGTACGGTTCGGCCCCGATGAGCAGTAGGAGGACCTCCGTGCCCCCCGCCACTCGCACGCTCCTGGCGGGTCCCCGCGCGAGGGCCGTCGCGGTCGCCGCCGTGCTGGTGCTGCTGGCCGGGTGCGGCGAGGACCCGGCGCCGGCGGCGCCCGCCACCGAGGGCCTCGGCGAGGTGACCGTCGCCGCCGACGGCGTCCAGGAGGTCACCGTCCAGACCCGGGACGACTACGAGTTCCACCCCGACCGGTTCACCGTCGCCCCCGGCCGGGTGCGGCTCACCGTGGTCAACGCGGCCGACGAGATGACCCATAACCTCGAGTACACCGACGAGGAGCTGCCGGCGCCGATCGACGCCGGCGTCCCCTTCCTCGCCCCCGGGCAGCAGGAGACCATCGAGTTCGAGGTGGCGACGCCCGGCGACTACCCGTTCGCCTGCACGTTCCACCTGCAGCTCGGGCAGGTGGGCACGATGACGGTCAGCGGGTGACCGCGGTCACCACTGGCGCCGGAGCGTCGGGACCGGCGCCCGGCACCTCCCGGCCACGGGGGAGCTGAGTGTCCCTCGTCGACCTGGTCCTGATCGTCCTCGCCCTGCTGTTCGCGCTCTCCGGTTTCCGCCAAGGGCTGCTCGTGTCGGCCACCTCGATCCTCGGGTTCCTCGGCGGTGCCGTGCTCGGCGCGCAGCTGGCGGGGCCGGTGGGGGACCGCATCGAGGGCTCCAGCGTGACGCGCGTCTTCGCTGCGCTGGTCGTGGTGCTCGCGGGGGCGCTCCTCGGCCAGATGCTGGCCGGGGCGGTGGGCCGGGCCGTGCGCGCCCGGGTGACCTGGGAGCCGGCCAAGATGGTCGACTCCGTCACCGGCGCGGTGGTGTCGGCGGCGTCGGTGCTGCTGGTCGCGTGGATGGTCGCCTCACCGCTGGCGAGCTCGCCGTTCCCGCAGGTGGCCAGCCAGGTCCGGCAGTCGGCGCTGGTCCAGGCCGTCGACCAGGCGGTGCCCGACGGCGTCCGCACCGTCTACGAGAACCTGCGCGAGGCCATCGACCGGCGGGGGCTGCCCGACGTCCTCGACCCGCTCACCCCGACCGATGCGCGCGCGGTCCCGGCGCCGGACCCGGCGCTGCAGAACAGCGAGGTCGTCGCCTCCGTCGAGGGATCGGTCGTGAAGATCCGTGGGGTAGCGCCCTCCTGTTCCCGGCAGATCGACGGGTCCGGGTTCGTCTACGCACCCGAGCGGGTCATGACCAACGCCCACGTGCTGGCCGGCGTCACCGATCCGGTCGTCCTCGCGGAGGGAAGGGAGTACGACGCCGTTCCCGTCCTCGTCGACGAGGAGGTCGACGTGGCGGTGCTCGCGGTGCCGGGCCTGCCGCAGGTGCCGCTGCGCTTCACCGAGCAGCCGGCCGACTCGGGCGACGACGCGATCATCATGGGCTTCCCCGGCGGCGGCCCCCTCTACGTCGGCGCGGCCCGTGTCCGGAGCCGCGGCGAGATCAGCGGCCCGGACTTCCGGAACACCCGGACCGTCGTCCGCGACGTCTACGCGCTCTACGGGCAGGTGCGGGCCGGCAACTCCGGTGGTCCGCTGTTCGCGCCGGACGGCAGCGTCCTGGGGGTCGTCTTCGCCTCGGCGATCGACGACCCGGAGACCGGCTACGCGCTCACCGGCCCGCAGGTCGCGGAGGCGGCGGCGCGAGGCAGCCGGGCCGGGGCCGAGGTCGGCACCGGCTCCTGCGAGTGATCCCGGTGTAACCGCGAAGCGCAGTCATCGAGGTCGGCCGAAGGCCCGGCTGGAGTGCCTGAGAGTCCGGCGCCAGCCGGTCCAGCCCCTCACCGGAGGTGCGAGATGATGGCCCGGCTGACCTCGTCCGGGGCCTCCTCCTGGGGGAAGTGGCCCACCCCGGGCAGCTCACGCCACTCGTAGGCGCCGGCGACGTACCGGCCGGAGCCGCGCGCGGTCTCCGGCAGGACGTACGGGTCCAGCGCGCCGTGCAACTGCAGGGTCGGCGCGGTGATCGGGGCGGCCATCCGGCGCGCGTAGCGCAGGCCGTCGGGCCGTATCTGCGACCGCCCCGCCCAGCGGTAGTACTCCATCGCGCCGTAGGCGGCCTGCGGGATGCGCGCCGCCGAGCGGTACCGGTCCACGGCGGCGGCGAAGTCGGTGGTGCGGGCCCACTCCGGCCCGGCCCAGCGCTGCATCAGGTCGGCCACCGGGTCGTCGTCGAGGCGGGTCAGCCGTCGCTCGGGCAGGCGCGGCACCTGGAAGCCGAGGGCGTGCCGCAGTGCCCGGCGTTGCCGGCGGTCGGTCATGCCGGCCCGTAGCAGCCGCGGGTGGGCCATCGAGACGACGACGAGGCGGTGCACCACGCGGGGGTGCAGGGCGGCCATCGTCCAGCCGAGCAGACCGCCCCAGTCGTGGCCGACCACTGCCGCGTCGCGCTCACCGAGCGCCCGCACCAGAGCCGCGACGTCCGCGGAGAGGGTGGGCAGGTCGTACCCGCGGGGCGGCTTGTCGCTGGCGCCGTAGCCGCGCAGGTCCGGCGCCACCGCGCGGAAGCCCGCGTCGGCCAGGGCGGTCAGCTGCGCACGCCAGGTCCACCAGAACTGCGGAAAGCCGTGCAGCAGCAGGACCAGCGGCCCCTCGCCGGCCTCCGCGGCGTGCAGGCGCACGCCGTTGGCGGAGATGTCGCGGTGGGTCCACGGCCCGGGGAGCAGGACGCTCGTGGCGTCGGGACGGCCGTCCGGGGGGACGGTCATCGGCCTCAGACCCGATAGGGCTCGTTGCGGCGCTCGACCTTGCCGCCACGGACGACCGGCACCTCGCGGTGCCGGGCCCCCGGGACCTGCCGGTGCATCACGTCGGGCAGCTCGCGCAGCGACTCGATCGTCCGCTCGGGCTTCTCGATCTTGTTCATCATCTTCTTGCCGATGAGCGCCGCGATGCCGGCGAGCGCGATCAGCAGCCCGAAGACGATCAGGTAGGAGATCCACCGGGCCAGACCGAGCCAGGTGAGGAACTCGGCCAGCGCGATGAAGAAGAAGATGCCGGCGAAGGCGGCGAAGACGCCGGCCGCGGCGAAGGAGGCGGCGCCGACGCCGCCCTTCTTCGCCGACGCGCCGATCTCCGCCTTGGCGAGCTCGATCTCGTTGCGGACCAGCGTGGAGACGTCGGCCATCGCACTCTGCACGAGCGTGCCGATGGAGGGCTCGACGGCCGGGCTGGCCCCGTCGGTGCGGGTCGACGACACACTGTGGGCCACGGGTGGCTCCTCCTTCGGTCCTGCGTTCGGGGGTGCCCGGCGCGTACGGCGGCTGCACTCCTGGTCACCGGAATCGTGCCCCACGAACGCTCGGCGCGCGCTCGGAGTCCCCGGACGGGACCGCGCAGCGCACTCGCGGCCCCGTCCGGGGCGCCGCTCCGGGGGCTCCTACTCGGCGGGTGCGGCGGGCAGCTGGTCCTTGATCATGTTCATCACCGAGGAGTCGGTGAGCGTGGTGACGTCGCCCAGCTCGCGGTTCTCGGCGATGTCGCGCAGCAGCCGACGCATGATCTTCCCGGACCGGGTCTTGGGCAGCTCCTGCACCACCATGATCTGGCGCGGCTTGGCGATCGGCCCGATGTCGCGGGCGACGTGGGTGCGCAGGGTCTGCACGATCTCGTCACCGGTGGCCTCCTCCTCGCTCACGCTGCCGCGCAGGATGACGAAGGCCACGATGCCCTGGCCGGTGGTCGGGTCGCTGGCGCCGACGACGGCGGCCTCGGCGACCGTCGGGTGGCCGACCAGCGAGGACTCGACCTCCGTGGTGGAGATGCGGTGGCCGGACACGTTCATGACGTCGTCCACCCGGCCGAGCAGCCAGATGTTGCCCTGGGCGTCCTTCTTCGCGCCGTCGCCGGCGAAGTAGACGTCGTTCCCGAAGCGGGACCAGTAGGTGTCGACGTAGCGGTCGTCGTCACCCCAGATGGTGCGCAGCATCGACGGCCACGGCTCGGTGAGCACCAGCAGCCCGGTGGAGTCGTCGGTGAGCTCGTTGCCCTCGTCGTCGACGACCTTGGCGGAGATGCCGGGGAAGGGGTGCTGGGCGGAGCCCGGGGTCAGGTTCGTGACGCCGGGCAGCGGCGTGAGCATGTGCGCCCCGGTCTCGGTCTGCCACCAGGTGTCCATGATCGGGCAGCGGCCACCGCCGATGTGCTTGTGGTACCAGAGCCACGCCTCGGGGTTGATCGGCTCGCCGACCGAGCCGAGCAGCCGCAGCGAGGAGAGGTCGAACCCGGCCGGGACGTCCTCGCCCCACTTCATGAACGTGCGGATGACCGTGGGCGCGGTGTAGAGGATCGTCACGCCGTACTTCTGGATCAGCTCGAACCAGCGGCCGCGGTGCGGGGTCTCCGGGGTGCCCTCGTACATGACCGAGGTGGCGCGGTTGGCCAGCGGCCCGTAGACGATGTAGCTGTGGCCGGTGACCCAGCCGACGTCGGCGGCGGTCCAGAAGACGTCGGTGTCCGGCTTGAGGTCGAAGGTCGCCCAGTGGGTGTAGGCGACCTGGGTGAGGTAGCCGCCGCTGGTGTGCAGGATGCCCTTCGGCTTCGCCGTCGTGCCCGACGTGTACATGATGTAGAGCGGGTGCTCGGCGTCGAAGAACTCGCACTCGTGCTGGGCGGACTGCCGGCCCACGGCGTCGTGCCACCACAGGTCGCGGTCGTCGTTCCAGTCGACGTCCTGCTCGGTGCGCTTGACGACCAGCACGTGCCGCACGCCCTCGGTGCGGGCCACCGCCTCGTCGACGGCGGGCTTGAGCGCGCTGGGCGCCCCGCGGCGGTACCCGCCGTCGGCGGTGATGACCACCTGCGCGTCGGCGTCGGTGATCCGGCTGGCCAGCGCATCGGCCGAGAAGCCGCCGAAGACCACCATGTGCACCGCGCCGATGCGGGCGCAGGCCAGCATCGAGATGATCGCCTCGGGGATCATCGGCAGGTAGATGGCCACCCGGTCGCCGGCCCGGACGCCGAGCTCGGTGAGCGCGTTGGCGCACCTGCAGACCTCGTCCTTGAGCTGGGCGTAGGTGATCGTGCGGGTGTCGCCCGGCTCGCCCTCCCAGTGGTAGGCCACCTGCTCGCCGTGACCGGCCTCGACGTGCCGGTCGATGCAGTTGTAGGCGACGTTGAGCCGGCCGCCGACGAACCACTTGGCGAACGGCGGGTTGCTCCAGTCGAGCACCTCGTCCCAGCGCTGCGCCCAGGTCAGTCGCTCGGCGGCCGAGGCCCAGAACGCCAGCCGGTCGCGGGCGGCCTCGTCGTACACCTCGGGGCCGACGTTGGCCTGCGCGGCCAGGGCCTCGGGGGGCGCGAAGGTCCGGCCGTCCAGCTGGGGCGTCTCGCTCATGGGGTCCTCCCGAGGTCCGGCGTCGCCTGGGGCTGCGACGGTGCAGCGTGGTGCAGCACACACCGTATGGCCCGGGCGGCCCGGCGTCTTCCCCGTGCACCGTGGTGGTCCCGGCGCTGCGGCAGACTGGCCGGGTGAGGGCGGCGCAGGCGGAGGTGGCGGCGCGCATCCCGGGCGCCGGCGCCCTCGGTCTCGTACCCCCGCCCGGCGCCGTGGCGGTGCCGGCGGAGCAGCTCGCCGACCCGGTCCGGCTGGGTGAGCTGCTGGCCGCCCGGGCCGCCCGGCAGCGGGCCGGCGACCTCCGGGTGCACGCCACGGTGTGGTGGTACTCGGCGTCCGCGGTGCTCCTGGCCCCGGTCCTGGCGGGCCTGGCCGTGGGACGGCCCCTGTCGGCCCGTCCGGCCGACACGACCGCGTACCTCGGCCCCGGCGGGCTGCCGGTGGCAGCGGTGTCGACGGCGTTGGACGCGGACCCCGCGGCCGGCGTGCGGGAGTGCCTGACGGCGGTCGTCCCGGCGCTCGCACAGGCAGGCCGGATGCGGCAGCGACCGCTGTGGGGCATCGCGACGGACTCGCTGGCCAACGGCCTGCTGACCCTCGGCCGGGCGCTGGGTGACGTCCCGGCGGTCACCGCGCTGGCCGCCCCGCTGGCCGCCGCCGTCGGGTTCCCGCTACCGCTGCCCCGGTACGTCGACGTCGACGGCACGCGGTTCACCGCGCGGGTCTCCTGCTGCCTGGTGGACCGGCTGCCGCACGGCCCGACGTGCTTGTCCTGCCCGCGTCGGCCCCCCGGGGACCGCCGGGTGCTGCTCGAGGACGCCGCGACCCGGATGCCGCGGGCGTGAGCGGGACGGGGTGCCCCTCGCCGCGCGGCGGCGCACGGGAGATGATCGACGGACCCGGCGACGAAGGGGGAGTTCAGCGATGCCCGTGATGCCTGCCGCGTTCCTCGGCCACGGCAACCCGATGAACGCGCTCGAGAGCAACCGGTACACCGAGGCCTGGCGGGCCTTCGGCCGGTCGGTGCCCCGGCCCCGGGCGATCCTCGTCGTCTCGGCGCACTGGTACGTGCAGGCGACGGCGATCACCGCGATGCCCCGGCCGCGCACCATCCACGACTTCTTCGGGTTCCCCCGGGAGCTCTTCGACGTCCGCTACGAACCGCCGGGGCTGCCCGAGCTGTACGAGGAGGTGGCCGACGTCGTGCACCCCACGTGGGTGGGTGCCGACCACGACAGCTGGGGCATCGACCACGGCGCCTGGTCGGTGCTCGCGCACGCGTTCCCCGATGCCGACATCCCGGTCGTCCAGCTGTCCATCAACGCGCTCAAGTCCTTCGACTACCACCTGCAGCTGGGCGCGGCCCTGGCCCCGTTGCGCGAGGACGGCGTGCTGGTGATCGGCAGCGGGAACGTGGTGCACAACCTCGGCGGGGTGAGCCGGGCGCTGCCCGACGCGGGGTTCGACTGGGCGCAGCGGTTCGACGAGGCGGCCAAGGAGTGCATGCTCACCGACCCGACCGACGCCGGCCGGCTCGACGGGCACCGCGACTTCGACCTCGCCGTCCCGACGCCGGACCACTTCCTGCCGCTGCTCTACGTCGCCGGCATCGCGGGGGCGACCGGCGCCCCCGTCGACGTGCTCGTCGACGGCTACGCCTACGGCTCGCTGTCGATGACGGCCTACACCGTCGGCATGGACGCCCCGGAGCTGTCGGGCTCCGGCGTCGCCGCGGCTTTGCCGGAGGGACCTCCGCCGGACGGCGCGAACATCTGACGGAGGGGCTCCTCGCCCCCGCCCTCCGCATGGTCCGGGCGGGGCTCTGCGAGGAGCCGGGCCGGCACGTTCCAGGTGGCTGTGCCAGCACCTCGGCGGGCGCCGCCGGCCGGTGGTGCATACGTGTGCACGTCAGGTACCAGTGACCGCGTGATGACGGCTGGTCAGGACACTCGGGCGGCGCAGGGACGTGCCTGACCGGTCCACCGGGGCGTCGTTGCGTCGATCAGTGATGCCACGCCCGTCCCGTCGCCGGGAGCGGCGGACCCGGGGACGGGCGCGGAGGTGCCCCTGGAGCTGCCCGCCGAGTTCGAGTCGGCGCTGCAGCAGCTCGCGGCCGCGCTGCGGCTGCCGCAGGACTGCGTGGACGGCGTCACGCGGAGCCTGGAGCTCGTCGTCGGCGGCCTGGTCGTGCTCCCCGCCGAGCTCGAGGAGCTGGCCGGGCAGCTGCCGGGTGCCCTGGAGGGCCCGCCGGAGCCGGTGGCGCACCCGGTCGTCTACCCCGGCTACGCGCCGACGGGCGCCGAGGACGACGGCACCGACCTGCTGCCGGCCGCCCTCGGGAGCGCGCTGGCGCTCGCCGGCGCCGGCGCCGGTGCGGCCGCCTACCGGAGGCAGTGGCGTGCGGCCGATCCGCGGCGCTGACCTGCGGACCGCCGGCGCCTTCCTCGTCGTCCTGGCGGCCGGCCTCGCGCTGGTCCGGGTCGTGGCCGCCCGCCCGGATGCGGGCGGCGCGGCACCCGCGCCCGCCGTCTCGGCGATGGTCGCCACGGGGCCGATCGTCCCGGCCGGCCTGGTGATCCCCGCGATCGACGTGGACACCGTCGTCGAGCCGCGCGGCACGGTGACGTACGGGAACCCGTTCACCGGGCAGGCCGTCGAGGGCTACGGCGTGCCGGAGTCGATGGCGACGACGTCGTGGTGGTCCGACGGGCCGCCCCCGGGCTCCGGGCGCATGGCGGTCGTCCTCGGCCACCAGCAGGAGGGCGGGCCGGCGGTGTTCAACCGGTTGCACGAGCTGCGCCCCGGCGACGAGGTGCTGCTGCGCGACGGCGCGGGGGCGCAGCTGCCGCTCACGGTGCTGGGCCATCCGCTCAGGGGCCTGGACAAGTCGACCAGCGCGCTGGCCGAGGCCCTCAACGGGCACCCGGAGGGGGCCGCCGTCGCGCTGGTCACCTGCGGTGGCGAGTTCGACGACGCCGCCGGCACCAGTACCGACAACACCGTCGTCTTCGCCGCCCTGGCCCCCGCCGGCTGACCGTCAGCCGCCGGCGGTGAGGCCGACCACCTCGCCCACGACCCAGACCGCCGGAGGACGGACGCCCTCCGCCGTGATCGCCCGCGGCAGCTCGGCCAGCGTCGTGCGGACGGTGCGCTGAGTGGCCGTGGAGCCGTCGCTGACCACGGCCACCGGGGTGCCCGGGTCCCGGCCGTGCGCGACGAGCGCCGCGGCGATCGCCGGAGCGGTGTCGACGCCCATGAGCACGACGAGGGTGCCGCGCAGCCGGCCGAGGGCCGCCCAGTCGACCAGGGACTGCGGGTGCTCTGGTGGCAGGTGGCCGGAGACGACGACGAACTCGTGGGTCAGGCCGCGGTGCGTGACGGGGATGCCGGCCAGCGCGGGCACCGCGACGGCGCTGGTGATGCCGGGGACCACCTCGACCGGGATGCCCGCTGCAGTGCAGGCCTGCAGTTCCTCGAAGCCGCGGCCGAAGACGAACGGGTCGCCGCCCTTGAGCCGGACCACCCGTCGACCGGCGCGGGCGTGGTCGACGAGGAGCTGGTTGATCTGCTCCTGGGCCATCGACCGGCCGCGCGGCAGCTTCGAGGCGTCGATCACATCCACCTCGGGGGGCAGCGAGGCGAGCAGCGACTGGGGGCCGAGGTGGTCGGCCACGACGACGTCGGCGTGCGCCAGCGCCTGCCGCCCGCGGACCGTGATCAACCCGGGATCGCCCGGGCCGCCGCCGACGAGGACGACGCTGCCCCCGGGCGCGGGGCGGGCCACCCGGTCGCCGACGCTGCCGTCGGTCAGCCCGGCGACGATCGCGTCGCGCACGCCGACGGCCCGCTGGGGGTCGCCACCGCCGTGCACCCCGATCACCAGGTCGCCCTGCCGGCCGATGGCCGGGGTCCAGACGCTGGATGCCGCCCGGTCGTCGGCCCGCGCGCAGAAGACGTGCGCCTGCTCGGCCTCCTCGGCCACGGCCGCGTTGACGGCGGGGTCGTCGGTCGCCGCGACGGCGTACCAGGCGCCGTCGAGGTCACCGGGCCGGTAGGTCCGCCGGTGCCACGTCGCAGCCCCGGCGGCGGCCAGCGACTCCAGCGCCGGCGTCACCTCCGGGCTCACGACGGTGACGCGGGCCCGCGCCTCGAGCAGCCCGGCGACGCGCCGGTGGGCGACCCGGCCACCGCCCACGACGACGACCAGCCGGTCGCGCAGGCGCAGCCCGACCGGGTAGACCGTGCCCGACTCGGGGGGCACCGGGGTGGCGTTCAGCGGATCTCCTCGGGGATGCCGGGGGCGGGAACCGGTGCGGAGCCGGGCGCGTGCGTCCCCGACAGGATTCCAGCGAGGGTTCCGGCGAACGCACGCGAGGTCCGCGGATCCCGCACGGCGACCCGCAGGTGGTCGGTGGTCAGGCCCGGGAAGGAGTCGCCGCGGCGCACCGCCCAGCCAGCGTTCCGCAGCGCGGCGCGCACCCGCGCGCCGTCGGGGAGGCGGAGCAGGACGAACGACGAGCGGGGCTCGCCGAGCACCGCCACGCCCGGGGGGAGGGCGGCCAGCAGCGCCGCCCGGTGCCCGGTCAGCGCGACGGCGGCCTCGTGCGCCTCGGCGCGGGCGGCCGGGGTGCTGCACGCCACGAGCGCGGCGAGGGCGGGCGTGCTGACCGGCCACGGCGGCTGCTGCTCGGCCATCGCCGCGACGAGCTCCCGCGGGCCGAGGGCGTAGCCCACCCGCAGCCCGGCCAGTCCCCACGTCTTGGTCAGGCTGCGGACGACGAGCACCCCCGGCAGGTCGCTCCGGCCGGCGAGGGACTCGGGCTCGCCGGGCACGGTGTCGGCGAACGCCTCGTCGACCAGGACCACCCGGCCCGGCCGGGCCAGGGCGGCCACCGCGGCGGCCGGGTGCAGCACCGACGTCGGGTTGGTCGGGTTGCCCAGGACGACGAGGTCGGCGTCGTCGGGAACGGCCGCGGCGTCGAGCCGGTAGCCGTCCGCGGGGTCCAGGAGCAGCCGGGTCACCGGGTGCCCGGCGGCCCGCAGGGCGGCCTCGGGCTCGGTGAAGGACGGGTGCACGACGACGGCTCTGCGCGGCCGGAGCGCGCGGGCGAGCAGCACGAACGCCTCGGCGGCGCCGGCTGTCGGGAGCACCTCGGCCGGGTCGCGCCCGTGCGCCGCGGCGACCGCGGACCGGGCGGGGGAGAGGTCGGGGTAGCCGGCGCTCCGGTCCACCGCGTCGCGCAGCACCTGCCGCAGCCAGGCCGGTGGCGCGCCGGCCCGCACGTTGACGGCGAGGTCGATCAGGCCGGGGGCCAGCTCGGCGTCCCCGTGGTGCCGCAGGTCGGTCACGTCTCCTCTTCGCAGTCGGCGCTGGTGGAGCCATTCGACCACGGCCGGGTAACAGGGGTGTGGCGTCACTCGACGACGTGGAGAGGGGGTTGCTCCTCCGGCTGGAGGCCACGAGGCGGACGCCGGGACCCAGCCGGCCGGGCTGCGCGCCGACCGGGCGGCGCTCGCCGGAGGGGATGACTCCGCGCGGAGCGCCCGGCGCCCCGGCAGAGTGACCGCCGACGGGCGGAGTGCGGAGCGGGGGTGGGGTGCGGAGCAGGCGCGGGGCGAGGCTGCTCGACGCGGCGCTCGTGGTCGCCGCGGCCGCGGGGCTGGGGCTGCTGCTCGGCCTCGCCGGGCTGCCCTCGCCGGCGCTCTTCGGCGGCCTGGTGGTGGGCCTGGTCCGCGCACTGGGCGCGCGGTCCCCGGCGCGCGTGCCCGAACCCGCCGCCACGGCCGCGCAGGCGGTCATCGGGGTGGCCCTGGGCGCGCTGGTCGACGTCGGCACGCTGCGGGGGGTGGTGGCGAACTGGCTGCCGGTCCTGCTGGTCACCGTGGCGACCCTGCTGCTCAGCCTCCTGGCCGGGGTGGCGCTCCGCCTGCACCGGGGCATCAGCCCGGTGACCGGGGCGTTCGCGATGATCGCCGGCGGGGCCTCCGGGATCGTGGTGATGGCCCGCGACCTCGGAGCCGACGAGCGGATGGTCGCCGTCCTGCAGTACCTCCGGGTGCTGCTCATCGTGCTGCTGATGCCCGTCGTCGCCACCACCGCCTACGGCGCCACCGCCGGTGCGGGGCCGGCTGTCGGGGTCGCCGCCGGCCCCGGCTGGCCCGCCGGCCTGGTGCTCACGGTGGCCTGCTCCGTATCCGGGCTGGTCGTGGGGCGGCTGCTGCGCGTGCCGGTCGCCGCGCTGCTGGGCCCGTTGGTCGCCGCCGCTGTCGCCGACCTGAGCGGCCTCTCCGGCGGGGCCGAGGTGCCCGCGCTCGTCGAGGCGGCGGCCTTCCTGGTGATCGGCCTGCAGGTGGGGGTCAGCTTCACCCGCGAGAGCCTCCGGGCGATCGGGAGGGCCCTGCCGCTCGCGCTGGCGATCACGCTGGCCCTGGTGCTCGCCTGCGCCGGCCTCGGCGGGCTGCTGGCCGCGGTCACCGGGGTGACGGCGCTCGACGGCTACCTGGCCACCACGCCGGGCGGGCTGTACGCGGTGCTGGCCACCGCGCGCGACGCCGGTGCCGACATCACCTTCGTCCTGTCGGTCCAGGTGCTGCGGCTGTTCGTCATGCTCTTCAGCGCACCGTTGGTCGCCCGCTGGCTCCGGCGGTCGCCCTCCGGTTGAGCCGTCGCGGGTGACGGCGCCGCGGCCGGCTCTGACGGGCAGCCGGTCCGCGCCTACCCTCGTGGGTCGGCGCACGAGGGGGAGGAGACCCAGCTGTCCGAGCAGAACCGAGCCGCTGCGGAGGCCGGCACCGACGACTCGGTGCTGCTGTTCGTCGGCGGCCCCCTGGACGGGAGGGTCGAGATCCGGGAGGCCCGGCACGGTGACCCGCTCCCGACGGTGACCCACGTCCACCTGCACGGCGGGCCCAAGGTCGTGCACCGCTACGACCTGGAGCCGCTCAGCGAGGGCGTGGGCGTCTACAACCTGCGTCCGCAGGCGCGCCGGCCGGCGCGGGACGAGTCGGCCGCGGACTGACCGGGGCTCACCAGCCCTGCACGCGGCGCGCCTCGCCGACCACGCGGTCGAACCGGGCGCGGTCCAGCGCCGCACCCTCCCGGCGGACCCTCGCCGGGTCCAGCACCAGCAACCGGTCCAGCCGCACCTCGCTGGGGCGCCCCCGCGGATCCCAGGCGCCCGTGCCCACGTCGGTCCACCGCCGCCCGTGGCGGGCCTCGTCGGCGGCGTCCCGGTCGTGGTCCTGGCTGCTCAGCATCAGGCCCAGCAGCTCGTTCCCGCGGCGGCCGATGACCAGCACCGGGCGGTCCTTGCCCCGGCCGTCGTCCTCCTCGAACGGCACCCACGCCCAGACCACCTCGCCGGGGTCGGGGCGGCCGTCGTCGTGCGGCCGGTAGCTGACGTCGGGCGCGGGCGGGGCGGACCGCGGGGTGCGGCCGACGGGGTGGGCGGAGGAGGCCCGTCGCAGCGCGCCGAGCACGCGGCCGACCGCGCGCATCGCCGTCCGGACCCGGTGCGGAGAAGCTGCCATGGGCAGACCGTACGGACGGCCGGGCGGAGGAGGCGCAGCACGAAACGGCCACCGGGTGTCACATGTGACACATCGGCACCAATTGGTCACCGTCGGGGTTGGCGGCACCGAGAGGGGGGCACCATGCACGGGCGGGGTGCGAGGTCACGGGCCCCGGGAGAAAGGGGTGCCCATGACTTCGGCCGAGCCGGCCCGTCCCGCCATCCCGCGGGCGCGAGAGGTCCAGGCGAGCGTTCTCGCCGCCTTCCAGCTGGTGGAGGACGCACGGTACTTCGGCTCCGGCCGCAGGCGCCGGCGGCTGCGCGTGCGGGCCCTCGCCGAGCGGGCGGTGGCCGACCGCAAGCTCGCGCGGGACCTGCGCGCCGGCTGAGGGTCTTTTAGAGTTCCTCGGCCAGCTCCCCCCGGATGGTGGCGTCGTCCGGCAGGTCGTGCTCCAGAGCGCAGTGGTCCCGGAGCACCCGGCCGAACGACGTCAGCGCCGTGGGGTCCACCCGCCGCGCCGGGTCCCACAGGCCCGAGCGCATGACCGACTTCGGGCACTGGAAGTACGCCCGCCGCACCTCCAGGACGAGCACCGACAGCGGTGCCCGGCCGAACTCGGTGAGGTCCACCGGCAGCTCCTCCGGCGCGACCAGCGTCGCGGTGCCGTACACCCGCAGGGTCTGCTCGACGCCGGGGACCAGGAACATCAGGGCGGCGCGCGGGTTGACGGTCACGTTCCGCAGGCTGTCCACCCGGTTGTTGCCCGGCCGGTCCGGCAGCAGGAGCCGGCGCTCGTCGAGGACGTGGACGAAGCCCGGGTCGCCCCCACGCGGGGAGACGTCCGGCCAGCCCTCGGCGTCGGCGGTGGACAGCGTCGCGAAGGGGGCGTGCGCGATGAACTCCCGGCAGTGGGCGTCCAGGTGGTCGATCACCTTGTCCAGCACCAGGCCGCCCGGCGTCCGGTACCCGGCGAGCACCGGGTCGTCGGTGGACAGCGGAGGCAGCGGGACGTTGGGCACGCGACGACGGTAGACGGTCGCCCGGTTAGCGTGGCGCCTCGTGGCGCAGGTGTGGAGCTCCCCGGTCCGATACGTCGAGTGCGACCAGCAGGGCGTCGTCTTCAACGCCCACTACCTGACGTGGGCCGACGAGGCGTCCAACGGGTGGTGGGCCGCTCAAGGACTGACGTGGGACGAGCTGGTCACCCGCGGTGTGGACCCGGTGGTCAAGGCCAGCTCGCTGGAGTGGACGTCGTCCGCCCGCTGGGGCGACACCGTCACCGTGGACGCCGAGACGGAGGAGGTCGGCCGCACCAGCGCGACGGTGCGTTTCACCGTGCGCGTGGGCGACCGGGTCTGCTGCGTCGTCCGCACCACCTACGTCTCCGTCGCCGACGGCCGCGCCACCCCCTGGCCGGAGGACGTGCGGGCGCGGCTCACCGAGGGCTGAAGCCCGCGCCCGGCGGCAGGAGCGGCAGCCCGGGGGGAGGCCCGGACTCGATCAGCCGCCACAGCGCGTCGGTGTCGGCGTGCTCGGTGATCAGGTCGCCGAGGCGGTCGAGCCGGGCCTCGCGGACGGCCGCGAAGTCGGTGTCGGGCGCCGGCACGAACCGGCGGTCGGTGATCCGGGCGACCTCGGCGAGGAAGGCCCGGCGAAAGCCGTCGTTCTCCAGCGCGCCGTGCCAGGTGGTCCCGAAGACGGCGCCGGCCCGGGCGCCGTCGAGGAACGGCTCGGCGGACGGGGCGGCGCCGAGGTCCACGGTGACGACCCCGTGGTGGATCTCGTAGCCGTGCACCGGCTCACCCAGCGCCGAGCCCACCGGGCGGCCCAGGGTCTTCGCCCGGGCGAAGCGGACGTCGGAGGGCAGCAGCCCCAGCCCGGGCACGGTCCCCGCCCGGGACTCCACCTCGTCGGTGATCGTCCGGGCCAGCATCTGGTGCCCGCCGCAGATGCCCAGCACCGGCGTGCCGCCGGCGGCGCGGCGCAGCACGGCGTCGGCCAGGCCGGTACTGCGCAGCCACGCCAGATCCCCGACCGTCGCGCGGGTACCGGGCAGCACGACCAGGTCGGCGTCGGCGAGCTCCTCCGGGCGGGTCGCGTACCGCACGAGCACGCCGGGCTCGGCGGCCAGCGCGTCGAGGTCGGTGAAGTTCGACAGCCGCGGCAGACGGACGACCGAGACGCGCAGGACGTCGTCCCCCAGCGGCGCCGTCCCGGCCGTCGCGGCCGGCACGTTCAGCGAGTCCTCGACGTCCAGCTCGAGGCCGCCGAGCCAGGGCAGCACCCCGAGCACCGGCCGCCCGGTGAGCGCGGCCAGCTGGTCCAGCCCGGGACGCAGCAGCCGCACGTCCCCGCGGAACTTGTTGACCAGGAACCCGGCGACCAGCCGCTGGTCCTCGGGGGGCATGAGCGCCACCGTGCCGTGGAGGGCGGCGAAGACCCCGCCCCGGTCGATGTCCCCGACGACGACCACCGGCAGACCGGCGGCGGTGGCCAGCCCCATGTTGGCGATGTCGTCTGCCCGCAGGTTGATCTCGGTGGGCGAGCCCGCGCCCTCGCACACGACGACGTCGAACCGCGACCGCAGGTCGGCCAGGCTGCTGAGCACCTGCTCGAGCAGCGCCGCCTTCATCGGCCGGTAGGACAGCGCGGTCACGTCGGCGACGGGGCGGCCGAGCACCACGACCTGGCTGGAGTTCTCGCCACCCGGCTTGAGCAGCACCGGGTTCATGGCCGCCTCCGGCTCGACCTGCGCGGCGGCCGCCTGCATCACCTGCGCCCGGCCGATCTCGGCGCCGTCGGGGGTGACCATGGAGTTGTTGCTCATGTTCTGCGCCTTGAACGGCGCCACCGACACGCCCTGGCGCGCCAGCCACCGGCAGATACCGGCGGTGACTACCGACTTGCCGGCGTCGGAGGTGGTGCCGGCGACGAGCAGCGCCCCGCTCACGCGGCGTCGCGGGGGACGTCCCAGCCGGCCGTCTCCTGACCGGACAGCTCCGCGATCGCCACCATGATCCGGTCGGTCACCTCGCGGCGGGCGCGGTTGCGGTTCGCCTGCCCCGCCAGCTCCGGGAAGGTCAGCGGCTCGCCGAAGGTGATCGCGATGCGGTGGGGGCGGGGCCAGCGGGCGCCGACCGGCTGCACCTTGTCGGTGCCGTGCACCGCGACCGGGACGACGGGGCAGTCGGCGGTCAGCGCCAGCCAGGCGACCCCGGTCTTGCCGCGGGCCAGCCGGCCGTCCTTGGACCGGGTGCCCTCCGGGTAGAGGCCGAAGGCGGTGCCGCCCCGGAGGATCCCCAGCGCGGTGTCCAGAGCTGCCTGCGCGGCCCGGTGGGTCTCCCGCTCGACCGGATGCGCACCCAGCGCGGTGAACAGCGTCCGGGTGAGCCACCCGCCGAACCCCCGGCCGGTGAAGTACTCGGCCTTCGCCAGGTAGGCCACCCGGCGGGGGGCGGCCAGCGGGATCACGATGCTGTCGATGAAGGACAGGTGGTTGCTGGCGAGGATGACCGGGCGGTCCAGCGGCACGTTCTCGCGCCCGGTGATCTGCGGCCGGCACAGGACGTGGAACAGCGGTCGCAGCACGAACGTGGCCAGGACGTAGAACATCGGGGCTCCCCTCGGCGGCTCCGCGCCGCGGCTGCGGACACCACGGGCCGATCCGGATCCTGCCGGAACCCGTCCGGCGGCCGGGCGGCGGCTCCGGCGGCGGGCGGGGGCGGGTGGCTAGGCCGGCGGGCAGGCGTCCCGCAGGATGGCGCCGACGTCGTCCGGCAGCCCGCCGTGCCCCGCCGCCGAGCCGGTGAGCACCTGGGCGACCTCGCGCACCTTGCGGTGGGTGTGGCTGGAGATGTGGGCCAGCAGGTCGAACGCGACCTGCTCCGGGCAGCCGGTGAGCACCATGAGGATGCCCTTGGCCTGCTCGATGACCGCCCGGCTGGCCATGGCGGTGCGCAGCTGCGCGATCTCGGCGCGCAGCTCGTCGGCCCCCTGCGGAGCACGGGCCGGCGGGCGGCAGTCGGTGATGTCCACGCAGATGCCCTCGACCGCGCGCACGTCGCCGGCGTCGTCCCGGTCGGGCTCGCCCACCAGCACGACCGACCGCTGGGCACGCGTCGGGTGGACGATCCGGCACTCGAGCACGAACGGGCGTCCCGATCCGCAGGCGGTGAGGGCGGCGAGGAACCGGCTCCCGTCGTCGGGGTGCTGGGCACCGAGCAGCGCCTCGGTGCAGGGAGTGGTCACGCCGGCGTCGAGACCGAGCACCTCGTGCATCTCCGGCGACCACCACCAGCTGCCGGCCTGCCGGTCGTAGCGGTACCGGCCCGCCGCGGCCGCCGGGGCAGCGGTGTGCCGGGTGATGGTGCGGGACGACTCCGGCCCGCGGCCGTGCGTCGTGCGGGAGCCCGCGGATCGGGCCCGGGGGAGCGCGGGTGACACCGTCTGCCGACCTCCTCGGTGGAAGGCGCTCCAGTACCCGGCAGGCGCCGGCCGCCGGCTGCTCGACACCCGGTGCTCCGGCCCCGCGGGGCCGACCCTTCCGACTCCCGGACCGTACGTCTCCGTCGGTGTGGTCGCAGCGCCACGCCGGGTGGTCGGAAACCAGGTCTGCTGGGCGGCCCCCCGGCCCGGGGTGTCGCGACCCCGTGTGGCCGGGGCTCGACTCAGACGACGGTGAGCGGCTGCGCCGGGACGGCGGCGGGGCCGGCCCGCTCGCGCAGTACCGGCTCCGGCTCCGGCTCCGGCTCCGCGAGCAGGCCCACCGCGGCCGAGCTCATCCCCGGGTCGATCCGGCCGGCTTCCCGGTGAGCCCGCGGCTGCGGGGACTGCTGCACCGCCGCCGTACCCGCCAGGGGCGCCGCGCGAGCGTGGCCGCGATCGCGGCCGCCGTCCACACCGCGCGGGAGAGCGCCACGGCCCTGGGTACGTCCCTGGACGCCGGGGCCCGGCCGTCGCCCAGGGCCGGCCGGTCCTCCACCCGGCTGCCGTAGACGTTGCGGCCGCCCAGCCGCAGGCCGAGCGCCCCGGCGAGCGAGGCCTCGCACCGGCCGGAGTTCGGGCTCGGGTGGGCGGCGCCGTCCCGGTGCCACACCCGCCAAGCCCCGGCGGCTGAGCCTCCCACCAGCGGCGCGCACGCCACGGTCAGGGCGGCGGTCAGCCGGGCGGGCACCCAGTTGGCGACGTCGTCGGCGCGGGCTGAGGCCCAGCCGAAGCGGCGGTACCGGGGGGAGCGGTGGCCCACCATCGCGTCCAGGGTGTTCACGGCCCGGTAGCCGAGCAGCCCGGGCAGGCCTGCGACGGCCCCCCAGAACAGCGGGGCGACGGCGGCGTCGGAGGTGTTCTCGGCCACCGACTCGACGGTCGCGCGGGCCAGCTCGGGCTCGAGCAGCGCGCTGGGCTCCCGCCCGGCCAGGCTCGGCAGGGTGGCCCGTGCGGCGGCGAGGTCGCCGGCGGCCAGGGCGTCGTGCATACGTCCGGCCGCGCGGCCCAGCGACGTGCCCCCCAGCACCGCCCAGGTCGCGGCCGCGGTGGCCGCGGTACGCAGCACCGGGCGCCGCCGGGTGGCGCGGTCGGCGGCCACCCCGACGGTGGTCGCGCCGGCGACCAGCACGGCCCAGTGGACCGCCCCCGCGGCGCGCGAGTCGCGCCAGGTACGGCGCTCCAGCGCGGCGGCGACGGAGCCGAAACCGGCCACGGGGTGCCCGCGCCGGGGATCGGCGAGAGCGAGATCGGCCAGCGCGCCCAGGGCCAGGCCGAGCGTGGTCGCGGGGTCGGGGGCGGGGCGCGGCACGGCGCCATGGTGCCAAGCGCCCCGGAACCTCCCGCCGGGCGGGACGGCGTCCCTAGGATCGGTCGTCATGCGCCTGTTCGGCCGTTACGACGGCGTCGCCCGGCCGATCGTCACCTACGGCAGCAACCCGGTCCTGCACCGGCGCTGCGCGGAGGTGACCACCTTCGACGACGCGCTGCGGCGGCTGGTCCTCGACATGTTCGCCAGCATGGAGGCCGCCGACGGCGTCGGGCTGGCCGCCAACCAGATCGGGGTGGACGCCCGGGTCTTCGTCATCGACTGCCCGGACGCCGACGGCGAGGACGTCGTCGGCTACGTCGTGAACCCGTCGCTCACCCTGCTCCCGCCGGCCGGGGACGATCCCGCGGAGGAGGTCACCGAGGAGGGCTGCCTCTCGGTGCCCGGGCCGTACGCCGAGCTGCCCCGGGCCTTCCGCGCCCGGGTCGACGGCGTCGACCTGCACGGCGATCCGGTGACCATCGAGGCGACCGGGATGGCCGCCCGCTGCCTGCAGCACGAGGTCGACCACCTGAACGGGACCGTGTACGTCGACCTGCTGCCCGAGGAGCACCGCGAGCGGCTGCTCGCCGAGGCCGCGGGGCCGGGCGGCGAGCTGCCCGCCTGAGGGGCCGGCTCCCCGGCGCCGGACAACCGGGTGAGCGCGGCGGCGTCCCCGCTGTCCACGGCCCGGCGCACCGGCGAGGCCGGCCGCAACGGCATCACCGTGGGCACCCACGTCTGCGCCGACCGGCGGTGCTCGGAGCGGGTGCGGAGGCCCGCGCCTGGGTAGCGACGGGTGCATGGCGCTCCCGCGGATCCTCGTCCTCGTCCTCGCCGGTGGCGCCGGAGGCCGCCTCGAACTGCTCACCGAGCAGCGGGCGAAGCCGGCCGTGCCCTTCGCGGGGGTCTACCGGCTCATCGACTTCCCGTTGAGCAACTGCCAGAACTCGCAGATCCCCGACGTCTGGGTCTCCATCCAGTTCCACCCCACGTCGCTGCACGACCACCTGTCCAACGGCCGGCCGTGGGACCTGGACCGGACGACGGGCGGGCTGCTCACCCTGCCCCCGTACAAGGGCACCGAGCGCGGCGGCTGGAACACCGGGACCGCCGACTCGCTGTGGCGGCACGCGGAGCTGATCCGGGCCTTCGACGCCGACGCGCTGGTCGTCGTCAGCGCCGACGCGGTCTACAAGCTCGACTACCGGGAGGTCGTCGAGGCGCACCTCGGCTCCGGCGCCGAGGTCACGATGGTCACGACCGAAGTTGCGCCCGACGACGCGCCGCGCTACGGCATCGTCGAGGTGGGCGAGGGTGGCAAGGTCGACGGCTACGCCTACAAGCCGGACGAGCCGGCGACGACGACCGCCACCAACGAGGTCTTCGTGTTCTCCCCGACCCCCACGCTGGACCGGCTGGAGGCGCTCAACGCCGACGTCGGGGAGGAGGGGCTGGAGGATCTCGGCTCCCACCTGCTGCCGGCGCAGACGGCCGACGGCCTCGCCCGCGCCTTTCCCCTGCAGGGCTACTGGCGCGACGTCGGCACCATCCCGGCCTACTGGGAGGCCCACCGCGAGTTCATCGCCGCCGAGCCGCCGCTGGACCTGGACGCCCCCCGCTGGCCGGTGCACACCCGCGGTGGGCGGCACAGCGCGGCTCGGGTGCTGTCCGGGGCCGTCGCGGAGGACAGCCTGATCTCCGGTGGCACCCGGGTCGGCGGCGAGGTGCGCGGCTCCGTCGTCTCGCCGGGGGTCGTGATCGAGCGCGGTGCCACCGTCGTCGACTCGGTGCTGCTGCCCGGTGTCCGGGTCCGGGCCGGGGCCACCGTGACCCGGTCGGTGCTCGACGACGCGGTCGACGTCGGGAGCGGCGCATCGATCGGCGGGGACGGCGACATCACGCTGGTCGGGCGCAGGTCCCGGGTGGCCGGCGGCACCGAACTGGCCGCCGGCGCCCGCTACCCCGAACCGGAGGAGTGAGCGGGAAGCGGCCGGGCCCCGGCCGTGTTGCGCGGTGCATGACCCAGCACTTCGAGATCGACCTGCACTCGGAGTTCCTCCGGGCGGACCTCTTCTTCGCCATGGGTCAGCCCGCCGAGGCCGCGCGCATCCTGCAACCGGTCGTCGACGCCGAGCCGCGCAACGAGGGGGCCCTGGAGCTGCTGGCCCGCGCCTACTACGGCTCGGCGCAGCTCGGTGCCGCCGAGGAGTCGCTGAGCCGGCTGGTCGAGCTGGCGCCCAGCAACGGCTGGGCCCGCCGGGCCCTGGCCCGCACGCTCGAGCGGCAGAGCCGGGCGGGCGAGGCCACTGCCCACCACCGGATGGCCGACGCCCTCGGCGCAGCCTGACCGACGGCCCCCGGGCGCGCCGGACGGTTCTGGGACGATGGGCGTCAGGGGGCCGTCGTCCCCTCCGCATCCACACGGGCCGCCCCGCGCGCCGTCCCGGTCCCGATCCGAGCCCGCGCTCGACCAGGAGTTCCCATGACCCGCCGCACCGTTCCCGGGGCCCTGCTCGCCCTGATGGTCTCCGTCGTCCTGACCGCCTGCGGCGGCGACGAGGCGGGGTCGTCGAACGGGGAGTGGGCGACGGCCGTGGCGGAGGAGGTCAGTCCCGACCTCTCGGTCGCCCCCGAGGTGCCCGCAACCGACGCCGAGCCGCCGACGGAGCTCGTCGTCGAGGACGTCGTCGTCGGTGACGGCGCCGAGGCCGTCGACGGGAGCACCGTCGCGGTGAAGTACGTCGGCGCGTTCTACGAGACCGGCGAGGAGTTCGACTCCTCCTGGAGCCGCGCGGTCGACGAAACCCTGCCGGTGACCCTCGGTGCCGGCCAGGTGATCCCCGGCTTCGAGCAGGGCATCACCGGCATGCAGGTGGGGGGACGCCGGGTGATCGCCATCCCGAGCGAGCTCGGCTACGGCGACCAGGCCCGCGGACCCATCCCGGCCGACTCCACGCTGGTCTTCGTGATCGACCTGGTGGAGGTTGCCAGCTGAGACGGCGACCCGCTCATGCGCGCAGTGTGACGACGCGCCGCGCCACGCCGACAGTCCACCCCGGCGCTGCGTCGGTCCGCTCGGCGGTGGGCACCCGCTGGCCATGAGCATTCTCGGAAAGCTGATGGGCACGGCGCAGAGCGCGACCCGGGGTGCGGCCCGCGGGGGACGGGGCGCCGCCCGCCCGGGGCGCGGCATGGGCCGCGCCACCACGCGCGGCGGCATGGGCACGGGGCGCGGACGCGCTCCCGCTGGCTCCGGTGGTGGCATCGGACGCATGGTGCAGGGCTTCCTGCGGCGTCGCTGAGCGCCGACGACGACCCGGCCGCACGGCCGGGTCGTCCTCACTCGCAGATCTCGAGCCGGGTCACCGAGCCGTTGTGCGGGGTGATCGCGGGCATCGCGTCCGGTCCGAGCCCGGCCGCCACTGCCTGGGCGGCACGGATCGTGTCCCCGTGCGTCACGAGCGCGACCACGTCGGCCGGCGGCTCGGCGCACAGCTGGGTCAGGTACGCCGCCACCCGCGCGTGCAGCTCCGCCAAGCTCTCGCCGTCCTCGGCCGACCAGTGCGCGTCGGACCAGTCGACGACGTCCCACAGCTCGTGGGAAGCCCGGCCCTCCAGCACCCCGTAGCCCTGCTCGCGCAGGGCGGGAGTCGTGCTGAACGACAGCCCCGTGGCCCGGGCGCAGTGCTCGGCGGTCTGGACCGCGCGGAGCAGGTCGCTGGAGAGCAGGGCGCCCGGTCGCAGCCGGGCCAGCTCCGCCCCCGCCGCCTCGGCCTGCGTGTGCCCCAGCGGCGTCAGCGGCACGTGCGCGGTCTGACCCTGCATGAGCCCGGCGGCGTTCCACTCGCTCTGCCCGTGCCGCACGAGCAGGAGGGTGATGGGGGAGGCCATGGCAAGGAGGCAGCGTAGGGCAGGGGTCTGCGAGAGGTGACGGCCCGCCTCGTACCGTCGTGGGTGTGACCATCCCCGTCCGCCCCGGTGCCGCGCGCCCCACCGCCCGTCCGGGCCCCCCCGACCCGCTGGCCCCGCTGCTCGACCTCCCGGGTGTGCGGGCAGCCGCGGACGCCGCCCGCGCGGGCATCGACCGGCTGCTGGGCCACCGCGTGCTGCGCCGGGAGTCGGCGGGCGTGAGCACCGAGTCGGCCCTGCGCGGTGCGCGTGCCTCGGCTGCGCTGGCCGGCGTGGACGTGCCGCTGGCGAAGCTGCGGGCCGGCTCGGTCGGCGACCCGGTGGTGCAGGGGTCGCTGCGCGTCTCCGCGGCGCTGGGCTCGATGGTCGAGACCTGGCCGAAGGCGCCCGGGCAGGTGCTCGCCCGGCTGCACGTGCTGGCCGCCGCCGACCTCGCCGACCGGGCCGACCTCGGCCGTCCGGCACCCCACGCGGGGGCCCGGCTCTCCGGCCTGTTCTCCGTCGTCACCGGCGCCACGACCGTGCCCGCCGTCGTCGTCGCCGGGCTGGTGCACGGCGAGCTGGCCGCGCTGGCCCCGTTCGGCACCGCCGATGGCGTCGTCGCCCGGGGCGCGGCCCGGCTGACCGGGATCGCCCGCGGGCTCGACCCCAAGGCCGTGTCCGTGCCCGAGGTCGGGTTCGCCGAGCTGGGCCGGGAGGCCTACGGCGAGGCGCTGGCCGGCTACGCCTCCGGCCGGCCCGAAGGCGTCGCCGCCTGGCTCGTGCACTGCTGCCGGGCCACCGAGCACGGCGCGCTCGAGGGCCTGGCCATCTGCGAGAGCCTGCTCCGGGGCTGAGCAGAGCGCCGCGCGCCGGAACGGGAGACTCGACACATGCGCACCCTGGACGTCCCCGGGCTCGGCCCCGTGAGCCGCATCGGCCTGGGCACCTGGCAGTTCGGCTCCCGCGAGTGGGGCTACGGCGACACCTACGCTGACCGGGCGGCCGGCGACATCGTCCGCCGGGCGCGCGAGCTGGGCATCACCCTGTTCGACACCGCCGAGGTCTACGGCTTCGGGCGCAGCGAGACGATCCTGGGCGAAGCGCTGGGGGAGGAGCGCGACCAGGTGGTCGTCGCCAGCAAGATCTTTCCGGTGGCGCCGTTCCCGCGGGTGGTGCGGCAGCGCTGGGCCGGGAGCGCCCGCCGACTGGGTGTGGACCGCATCCCGCTCTACCACGTGCACCAGCCCAACCCGGTGGTGCCGGACACCGTGACGATGCCGGGGATGCGGGTGCTGCTGGACGAGGGGCGGATCGGCGCGGCCGGCGTCTCCAACTACTCGCTGGACCGCTGGCGTGCCGCCGACGACGCGCTCGGTGTGCCGGTGGTGGCCAACCAGGTGCAGTTCTCCCTGGCGCACGCCGGGCCGCTGGCGGACCTCGTGCCCTTCGCCGAGCGCGAGGACCGGCTGGTGATCGCCTACAGCCCCCTCGCGCAGGGCCTGCTCGGCGGGCGCTACTCGGTGGAGAGCCGGCCGGGCGGGGTCCGGGCGGTCAACCCGCTGTTCGGCACCGAGAACCTCCGGCGCGTGGCGCCCCTGCTCGGCGTCCTGCGGGAGGTCTCCGACGCCCACGACGCCACCCCCGCGCAGGTGGCGCTGGGCTGGCTGATCGCGCAGCCGCGGGTGGTGGTCATCCCCGGCGCGTCCAGCGTGGAGCAGCTGGAGTCCAACGCCGCGGCCGACGAGCTGCGGCTGGCCCACGACGAGGTGGCGGCGCTGACCGCTGCGGCCCGGGCGTTCAGGCCCGTCTCGGCGGTCCGCACGCTGCTGGACGGCGTGCGGGAGCGCATCGGGCGCTGAGCTGCGGTCAGGCGCCGCGGCGGCGCCGGCGGCCCGGGACCGGTGCCGGCCCCTCGACCAGCCCGGCGCGCAGCGCCCGGTGCCGGGCGTACCAGGCCAGCCCGACGACGGCCGCGCCGACGCCCATGGCCGCCCCGGTCACCACCGGTGCCGGGGGGACGGAGAAGCGGGCCCGCATGCTCACCGGCCGCTCGAAGCGCTGCACCGGCCAGCCACGCTGCAGGGCGGCCTTGCGCAGCCCGCGGTCGGGGTTGACCGCGGTTGGGTGACCGACGGCCTCCAGCATGGGCAGGTCGGTGATCGAGTCGCTGTACGCGTAGCAGTCGGCCAGGTCGTAGCCGCCCTCGGCGGCCAGCCGGCGGATGGCCTCGCCCTTGTTCTCGCCGTAGGCGTAGAACTCGATCTCACCGGTGTAGCGGCCGTCGACGGTGACCATCCGGGTGGCGACGACGCGGTCGACGCCGAGCATCTCGCCGATCGGCTCCACCATCTCCGCCCCGCTGCTGGAGACGATGACGATCTCCCGGCCGGCGGCGCGGTGCTCCTCGATGAGGTCGGCCGCCTCGGCGTAGACGAGCGGGTCGACGATCTCGTGCAGCGTCTCGTGGACGATCTCGTGGACCGTGGCGGCGTCCCAGCCGGTAACCATCGCGGTGAGCTGGGCGCGCAGCCGGTCCATCTGCTGGGCGTCGGCGCCCGCGAGGGAGAAGACGAACTGGGCGTAGGCCGTCTTGAGGACGGCACGCCGGTTGATCAGCCCGCCGTTGAAGAACGGCCGGCCGAAGGCCAGGGTGCTGGACTTGGCGATGACGGTCTTGTCGAGGTCGAAGAACGCCGCGGCGCGGGACACGGGAGCCACTGTAGGTCGATCGGCAGACCGGAACGGGGACCGCACACCGTCCACACCCGATGGGGTCATCCACAGTTCCGCTCCCGTTCTGGCACTGTCTGCCCACTGTCCGGTGAGGTCGGCGTCGTGCCCGTCCTGCCGCCGGTGTCCCGGCCTCCCCGCCCTCTGGTCGTCAGCGCCGACGAGGAGCTGCTCGACGAGCTGCTCCGGCTCCTGGCGGCCGCCGGGGCCGAGCCGGAGCTGGCCACCGGCGGGCCGGCGCTGCGGCGGGCGCACCGGGAGGCGCCGCTGGTCCTGCTGGGCGTCGACGCGCTGACCGGCGGGGCCGTCCGCAGCCTGCCCCGCCGGGCCGGGGTCGTCGTCGTGGCCTATGGGGAGCTTCCCCCGGCGGAGTGGGCGACCGCGGTGGAGGTCGGCGCGGAGCGGGTCGCCGTGCTCCCGGCCGACGAGGCGTGGCTGCTCACCCGCTGCGCGGCCGCCGTCCGCGCGCCGGCCGAGCGGGGGCCGCTGGTCGCCGTGGGCGGCGCGTGCGGCGGCGCGGGGGCGAGCACGGTGGCGGCCGCGGTGGCCGTCGGCGCCCCGAGGGGCGCGGTGCTGCTCGACGCCGATCCCTGGGGCGGCGGGCTGGACCTCCTGATGGGGGCCGAGCTCGCCGAGGGGCTGCGCTGGCCGGGGCTCACCGGGCTGCGCGGGCGGGTGGCGGGCGACGCCCTGCTGGCCGCGCTGCCCGAGGTCGGCGGCGTGCACCTCCTCTCCGCCGACCGGAGCTGCGCCACGCCGATCCCCGACCAGGCGCTGACGGCGGTGGTGGACGCCGCCCGGGCGACCGGCCGCCCGGTCGTCGTGGACCTGCCGCGGCCCGGGCCCGACGGCGTCGGGGGCGGTCCGCAGGAGGTGCTCGCCGACGCCGACCTGGCAGTGCTCGTGGTACCTGCCCGCCTGCGAGCGGCGACGGCCGCCCGCCAGCTGGTCGACGCCGACGACGCCCCGTGGGCGGCCGCCCGGCTGGTGGTGCGCCACCTCCCCGGCGGGCTGGCCGCCGACGACGTGGCCGAGGTGGTCGGTCGCCCCCTGCTCGCCGAGCTGGCGCACGACCGCGGTGCGGTGGCCCGGTGCGAGCGCGGGCAGCTCCCGGGCGCCGCACCCCGGTCACCGCTGGCCGCGCTGGCCCGCCAGGTGCTCGCGGTGCTGGCCGGGGGGACCGGCCGGTGAGCGCGCCGTCGCTGCTGGACCGGGTGCGGTCGCGGCTGGCCGTGGAGGAGCAGGCGCCCTCGCGTGCCGGGGTGGCCGCGCTGGTCCGGCAGGAGGCCGGCGGTCTGATGGGCGACGGCGACGTCCTGCGCGCCGTGCGCAGCGCCGTCGACGAGTTGGCCGGGGCGGGACCGCTCGAGCCGCTGCTGCGCCTGCCCGGCGTCACCGACGTGCTGGTCAACGGGCCCGACGAGGTGTGGCTCGACCGCGGTGCCGGGCTGGAGCGGGCCGCCGGCGTCCGCTTCCCCGACGAGGACGCGGTGCGCCGGCTGGCCGTCCGGCTGGCCGCCTCGGGCGGGCGCCGACTCGACGACGCCGCACCCTGGGTGGACGTCGGCCTCCCCGACGGAACACGGCTGCACGCCGTCCTGCCGCCGGTGTCCGGGAACGGCACCTGCCTGTCCCTCCGCGTGCTGCGCCGGTGCGCGCAGTCGCTGGCCGACCTCGAGGCCCGGGGTGCGCTGCCCGGGGAGAGCGGGGCGCTGGTGCGGGCGGTGGTCGCGCGACGGCTGGCATTCCTCGTCACCGGCGGTACCGGCTCGGGCAAGACCACCCTGCTCTCCGCGCTGCTGGGCGAGGTCGATGCCGCCGAGCGGCTGGTGCTGTGCGAGGACGCCACCGAGCTGACCCCGCCGCACCCCCACGTGGTCCGCCTGCTGACCCGGCCCGCGAACGTGGAGGGTGCGGGCGCCGTCGGCCTGCGGGACCTGGTGCGGCAGGCGCTGCGCATGCGCCCCGACCGCCTGGTGGTGGGGGAGGTGCGCGGGGCGGAGGTGGTCGACCTGCTGGCCGCGCTCAACACCGGGCACGACGGCGGCTGCGGCACCCTGCACGCCAACCGCTCGGCCGAGGTGCCGGCCCGGCTGGAGGCGCTCGGTGTCGCGGCGGGGCTCGGGCGTGCGGCGGTGCACAGCCAGGCCGCGGCCGGGCTCGAGGTCGTGCTCCACCTGCGCCGCACCGCCGAGGGCCGGCGGGTGGACGAGATCGGGCTGCTCCGCCGGACCGGTGAGCTGGTGGCGGTGGAGCCGGGGTGGCGGGCCGACGGCGGGCCCTGCCCGGCCGACGAGGAGCTCCGCGCCCGGCTGGCCGGCCGGTGACCGCAGCGATGCTCGCCGCGGCCGGCGCCGCCCTGCTCTGGCCGGACGGGCAGGCGGAGCTGCGGGGGCGGCTGCGCGCGGTCGCCGGCAGCAGGCCGGGGCGCGGACGCCCGCCCCTGCCGCTGACGGCCGCGGTCGGCGCCGGCGCGCTCGCCGGCGTCCTGAGCACGCCGCTGGTCGCCCTGCTCGCCGGCGGCTGCACCGCCCTGGCCGCGCGGGCCTGGGCGTCCCGCCGGGCGGCGGCAGCCGGCGAGGCGCGGCTGGCGGCGCTGGCCGAGGCGCTCGGTGCGCTCTCCGGCGAGCTGCGCGCGGGCCGCTCCCTCGACGACGCGGTGCGCACGGCGGCCGGTGCCTGCCCCGACCAGCGCTCCGGCGCCGCGCTCGTCCGGGCGGTCCGCGCGCCCGGTGAGCCGCCCTCCCCGGACGGTCCGGGCCGCGGCGACGGGCTGGCCGCGGAGCTCGCCCGGCTCTCGGCGGCCGTGGCCCTCAGCGTCCGCACCGGGTGCTCGCTGGCCACGGTGGTCGCGGCGGTGGAGGACGACCTGCGGGCCCGGCTCCGGCACCGGCGGGCACTGCTGGTCGCCACCGCAGGCCCCCGCTCCAGCGCCCGTCTGCTGGCCGGGCTGCCGGTGCTCGGGCTGGCCATGGGCAGCGGTGTCGGCGCCGATCCCTGGCACGTGCTCACCGCGACCGGCCCGGGGCAGCTGCTGTTCGTCGCCGGCGTGCTGCTGGAGATCGCCGGGATCGCCTGGACCGGCCGCCTGGTGCGCCGGATCGGCCGATGAGGCCGGGGCCGTGGCTGCCGGTGCTCCTGCTGGCGCTGGCGTGCACGTTCTGGGCGCCCGGGTCGGCGCTCGCGAGTTCCCGGGTGCGCCGGCTGGTCCGCCCGGTGCCGCCCGGGGACGGCGAGGAGGCCGCCGGAGACGGTGCCGAGGCGGCCCGGCGACGCCGGTGGGCCCTGGCCGGGGGCGCTGCGCTCGCCGCCGGCCTGCTGGTCGGCGGGATCGCCGGGGTGCTCACCGCGGTCGGGGTGGCGGTGGCCGGCGAGCGGCTGCTCCGGCACGGCCCGGACCCGGACGACGAGGCGCGGGCGGCTCTGGTCGGGGATCTCCCGGCCGCCTGCGACCTGCTCGCCGCCTGCCTGGCGGCGGGCCTGCCGCTCGCGGGCGCGCTGGCCGCGGTGGGCGAGGCGGTGCCGGCGCCGCTCGGGCCGTGCCTGCGCACGGTCGCCGCCCTCCACCGGCTCGGCGCGGCACCGAGGCGGGCGTGGGCGGACGTCCCCGCTGAGGTCGCGGGGCTGGGCCGGGCGCTGGTGCGGGCGGGGGAGTCGGGAGCGGCCGCGGTGCCCGCGCTCTCCGCCCTGGCGGCGGAGACCCGGGCGGCGGCCCGGGCCGGCGCCGAGGCGGCCGTCCAGCGCGCCGGGGTGTGGGTGCTGGCGCCGCTGGGCGTCTGCTTCCTGCCGGCCTTCGTCTGCCTCGGCGTCGCCCCGCTCGTGCTCGGCATCGCCGGCGACGTCTTCGGCTGACGTCGTCCACAGGCGGTGGCGCCCTCCACAGATGCCGCGGAGCTCTCCGCCGCACCCGGCGCAGCCCCGAGGCTCGGTCGCACGGCCCCACCGGGGCCCCGACCGAGGAGGACGCCATGACCGCACCGCTGCCCGCCCCCGGGACCGCGCCACGGAAGCCCGCCGCGGCTCCCGTGCGCAGCCCGCTCCGCCGCCGGTGGACGCGGCTCCAGGAAGCGGCGGAGGCCGGCATGAGCACCGCCGAGTACGCGGTGGGCACCGTCGCGGCGTGCGCCTTCGCGGCGGTGCTCCACCGGGTGGTCACCGGCGACTCGATCGTGTCGGGCCTGACCGATCTCGTCGACGCCGCCCTGGCGACCCTCTCCTGAGCCGTGCGCGCTCGTCTGCGGCGGGGCCTCGGCGCGGAGGCCGGCATGGTCACCGCCGAGACCGCCGTCGTCCTGCCGGTGCTCCTGCTGGTGCTCGTGGGCGCGCTGGCCGCGGTGACCGTGGTCGGCGCCCAGCTGCGCTGCGTCGACGCGGCCCGGGAGGGCGCGCGGGCGGCGTCGCGCGGCGAGGACGTGGCCGTGGTGACCGGTTGGGCCGGCCGGGCCGCGCCGGAGGGGGCGCGCACCACCGTGACCGCGGCAGCGGACGAGGTCCGGGTGCGGGTGACCGCGGAGGTCGCCCCGCTCGGGCCGCTGCCCTGGCGCGTCACCGTGACCGCCGACGCGGCCGCCCGGTGGGAGCCCGGCGCGGAGCCGGCCGGATGAGGAACGAGCGCGGGTCGGCGACGGTCTGGGTGCTCGCGCTGTCGGCGGTGCTCGCCCTGCTGGCCACGGCCGCCGTCCTGGTCGGGGTAGCGGCGGTCGCCCGGCACCGGGCCGCGGGAGCCGCCGACCTCGCGGCGCTGGCCGCGGCCGGTCGGGCGGTCCTCGGGAACCCGGCGGCCTGCCCCGCGGCTGCGGAGGTCGCGGCCACCAACGGAGCGGAGCTGACCGGCTGCCGGGTGGGCGAGCACGGGGTCGTGGAGGTCGCGGTGGCCGTTCCCGTGCGGCTGGGCCGGCTCGGGGTCCACACGGCGCACGGCCGCGCCCGCGCCGGCCCTGGGGCCCCGGGGTGAACGGCCTCCGGTCAGAAGACCAGGTCGTCCTCCTCGGCCGCTCCGGCCCGGACCTCGGCGACGGTGGTCGGCCCGTCGTCCTCGTCGCCGTCGTCCGGCTCGGTCCCGCCGCGCTCGTCGGCGGAGGCCAGCTCGTCGAGGACGGCGTCGAGCACCCGCACCGCGCCGGCCTTGTCCAGCGGGTCGTTGCCGTTCCCGCACTTGGGCGACTGCACGCACGACGGGCAGCCGCTCTCGCACTCGCAGCTGGCCACCGTGGCCCGCGTCGCCTGCAGCCAGCGCCGCAGCGCCGCGTACCCCCGCTCGGCGAAGCCCGCCCCACCCGGGTGGCCGTCGTAGACGAAGATCGCCGCAGTGCCGGTGTCGGGGTGGAGCGCGGTGGACAGGCCACCGAGGTCCCAGCGATCGCAGGTGGCCAGCAGCGGCAGGATGCCGATCGCGGCGTGCTCGGCCGCGTGCAGCGAACCGGGCAGCGCCGCGTCCTCGACCTCCGCCCGCTGCACGGCGCGGGAGTCGAGGGCCAACCACACCGCCTTGGTGCGCAGCTGGCGCGGGGGCAGGTCGAGGGCGAACTCCGCAAGCACCTCGCCGGTGCCCAGCCGCCGCCGCTGGTAGGCGACCACCTGGTTGGTCACGTCGACGACGCCGGTGTGCGCGGTGACCGTGCCCAGCGGCCGGGTCTGCTCGATCGAGACGATGGCCAGGTCGGTGACGTCGCGGGCCACGGTCGTCCAGTCGGGCGTCTCCGGGTGCACGACGGCGCAGGCGTCCTCGACGTCGAACTCGTCGACGACGAAGGTGTCGCCCCGGTGCACGTAGAGGGCGCCCTCGTGCACGGTCGAGTGCGCGGCACCGCCGTCGACGGTGCCGAGCAGCCGCCCGGTGCCCCCCTCGATGATCGCGACCGGCTGGTCCCCGCTGCCGCGGATGTCGACGTCGGGGCGGCCTCGCCCGGCCCAGTACCAGCCGGTGGGCCGCCGCCGGAGCTGACCGGCGGCCACCAGTTCGTCGAGCTGCGCCTCGGCGACCGGGCCACCGAAGTCGGCGAGGTCCGCAGGCACCAGCGGGAGCTCGGCGGCGGCGCAGCACAGCTGCGGGCCGAGCACGTAGGGGTTGGCCGGATCGGTGACGGTGGCCTCGATCGGCCGGCCGAACACCGCCCGGGGGTGGTGGGCCAGGTAGTGGTCCAGCGGGTCGTCGCGGGCGACGAAGACGACCAGCGACTCCCGCTGCGCCCGGCCGGCCCGGCCGGCCTGCTGCCACAGCGAGGCCAGTGTGCCGGGGTAGCCGGCGAGCACCACGGCGTCGAGCCCGGCGATGTCGATGCCGAGCTCCAGGGCGTTGGTGGTGGCGACGCCGAGCAGGTCGCCGGCGGAGAGGGCCCGTTCCAGCTCGCGCCGCTCCTCGGGCAGGTATCCGCCGCGGTAGGAGTCGACCCGGCGCACCAGGTCACCGCGCCCGCGGTCGGCCAGGATCCGGCGCGCCTGCTCAGCCACCGACTCGGCGCTGCGCCGCGACCGTACGAACGCCAGCGTCCGCGCGCCCCGCTCGACCAGGTCGGCGAGCAGGCCGGCGGCATCGGCGGCGGCCGACCGGCGCAGCGGCGCCCCGTGCTCGCCGGTGCGCTCGGTGAGCGGGGGCTCCCACAGCGCGAAGGTGGCTCCGGGGCGCGGGGAGCCGTCGTCGGTCACCGCGACGACGTCCTCGCCGACCAGCCGGGTCGCCGCGGCCGCGGGGTCGGCGACCGTGGCCGACGCCAGCACGAACACCGGCTCGGCGCCGTACCGCCGGCAGATCCGCCGGAGCCGGCGCAGCACGTGGCCGACGTGCGAGCCGAAGACCCCGCGGTAGGCGTGGCACTCGTCGATGACCACGTAGGCCACCCGCCGCAGGGTGCTCGACCAGCGCTGGTGGGCCGGCAGGATCCCGCGGTGCAGCATGTCGGGGTTGGTGACGACCCAGCGGGAGTGCCGCCGCACCCAGTCGCGCTCCTCGGCCGGGGTGTCGCCGTCGTAGGCCGCCGGCCGCACCGAGGGGTCGGCCAGCGCGGCCACCGACGCCAGCTGGTCGCGGGCCAGCGCCTTGGTCGGCGCCAGGTAGAGGACGCAGGCCCGCGGGTCCTCGGCCAGCCGGGTCAGCGCCGGAAGCTGGTAGGCCAGCGACTTCCCCGACGCGGTCCCGGTGGCGACGACGACGTGGCGGCCCTCCCGGGCCAGCTGCGCGGCCGCCACCTGGTGCTGCCACGGCGCCCGGACGCCCCGGGCCGCCAGCCGCTCGCGGAGCCCGGGCTCCGTCCACGCCGGCCAGTCCTGGGTGCGGCTCTCCCGCACCGGGACGTGGTGCACGTGCGTGACGGGCCGCTCGTCGTCGGCGGTGTGCGCCAGCAGGTCGGTCAGCAGCTCGCCGCCGGGCGGCAGGGCGCCCGCGCCCGGCCCGCCGGGGGACGCCCCACCTGCCCGGTCCTCGCGCGCGAGGTCGTCGTCCGGGCCGGGAGGGGTGGCCGACCGGACCGGGTGGATCGTGGTCACGCGAACTCCTCGCTGGCGCTCGTCGTCCGCGCCCCCAGGGCTGCTGTCTGTCCGGGTGACCTCGCGAGCTCGGTCACCTCCCCACTGTCACACCTTCCGGCAAGCCGCCGCTGCGCCCGCCGAGGAGGCAGAGCGCGAGACGGTCTCACCAGGCGTGATCTCCCTTACACTTCCGGCGTCCTCGCCCCGGCCGGTCCCGGTCGGTACGCAGGACGCCGACCTCCGCCGATCCGGGGAGCACGGCGCCTCCCGGGCGGCCGCCGATGCTTGGAGGACACATGCCCGACGGTTCGCTGTCCGGCGGGGAGACGGCGCTGGTCGCCGTGATCCTCGTCATCTCCCTGGCCGCCCTGGCCTTCGCCGCCTACCTGGTCCGCGCGGTCGTCGCCGCCGATCAGGGCACGGAGAAGATGCAGGAGATCGCACGTGCGGTGCAGGAGGGAGCGGCGGCCTACCTGCGCCGGCAGTTCCGCACCCTCGCCGTCTTCGCCGTGATCGTCTTCGCCCTGCTGCTGGTCCTCCCGGTGGCCGACGGCGGGCTGGGCACGCGGCTGGGCCGGGCGGTGTTCTTCCTCGTCGGCGCGCTGTTCTCGGCGCTGGTGGGCTTCATCGGCATGACGCTGGCCACCCGCGGCAACGTCCGGGTGGCCGCGGCGGCCCGCGACGGCGGCTACCGGCCGGCCTTCCGCATCGCGTACCGCACCGGCGGCGTCTGCGGGATGATCACCATCGGTCTGGGCCTCTTCGGCGCCGCGCTGGTCCTGCTGCTCTTCGACGACACCGCGCCGGTGGTCCTCGAGGGCTTCGGCTTCGGCGGCGCGCTGCTGGCGATGTTCATGCGCGTCGGGGGCGGCATCTTCACCAAGGCCGCCGACGTCGGTGCCGACCTGGTGGGCAAGGTGGAGGCCGGCATCCCCGAGGACGACCCGCGCAACGCCGCGACCATCGCCGACAACGTCGGCGACAACGTCGGCGACTGCGCCGGCATGGCCGCCGACCTCTTCGAGTCCTACGCCGTCACCCTGGTGGCGGCGCTCATCCTGGGTCAGGTCTTCTTCGGCTCGGTGGGCATGGTCTTCCCGCTCGTGGTGGCCGCGATCGGCGTCATCGCCTCGGTCGTGGGCATCCTGGCCACCAACCCGGGCAAGAACGACCGCAACGGCCTGGCCCCCATCAACCGCGGCTTCTTCGTCTCCGCCGCGGTGTCGCTGCTGCTGGTCGCGGTCGCCGCGTTCACCGTGCTCCCCGACACCGGCGGCGGCACGGACCTGCCGGTCAGCCCGCAGGTGCTCGGCCTCGTGGCCGTGCTCGTCGGCGTGGTCCTGGCCGCGGCCATCCAGCAGCTCACCGGCTACTTCACCGAGACCAGCCGCAAGCCGGTCAAGGACGTCGGCCGCAGCTCCCTCACCGGGCCGGCCACGGTCATCCTCTCGGGCATCTCGCTCGGGCTGGAGTCGGCGGTCTACGCCGCGCTGCTCATCGGCGGCGCGGTCTACGGCGCCTTCCTCATCGGCGGCGGCGCCGCTCTCTACGCGGTCGCGCTCGCCGGGTGCGGGCTGCTGACCACGGCCGGCGTGATCGTCTCCATGGACACCTTCGGCCCGGTCAGCGACAACGCCCAGGGCATCGCCGAGATGTCCGGCGACATCGACGCCGACGGCGCCCGGGTGCTCACCGACCTCGACGCCGTCGGCAACACCACCAAGGCGATCACCAAGGGCATCGCCATCGCCACCGCGGTCCTCGCCGCGACGGCGCTGTTCGGCTCCTACAACGCCCAGGTCGACGCCGCGCTGGCCGACGCGGGGACCACGCTCGGGAACGCCTTCAGCCTGGTGAACCCGAACAACGTCGTCGGCGCGGTGCTGGGCGCCGCGGTGGTCTTCTTCTTCTCCGGGCTCGCCATCAGCGCCGTGTCGCGGGCGGCCGGCCGGGTCGTGTTCGAGGTGCGGGAGCAGTTCCGCACCCACCCCGGGATCATGACCTACGAGGAGCGGCCGGACTACAGCAAGGTCGTCGACATCTGCACCAAGGACTCGTTGCGCGAACTGGCCACGCCGGGCCTGCTGGCGGTGCTCGCCCCGGTGGCCGTGGGCTTCGGGCTGGGCATCGGCCCGCTGGCCGCCTACCTCGTCGGCGCGATCGCGGCCGGCACCCTCATGGCGGTGTTCCTCTCGAACTCCGGTGGCGCCTGGGACAACGCCAAGAAGATGGTGGAGGACGGCAGCTACGGCGGGAAGGGCAGCGAGGCCCACGCGGCCACCGTCATCGGCGACACCGTGGGCGACCCGTTCAAGGACACCGCCGGCCCGGCGATCAACCCGCTGATCAAGGTGATGAACCTGGTGGCGCTGCTCATCGCGCCCGCGGTGGTCGCCCTGTCGGTGGGGGAGGACGCCAACACCCCGGTCCGGGTGGCGATCGCGCTCGCCGCGGTGGTCGTCGTCGTCGCCGCGGTGGTGGTCTCCAAGCGCCGCTCGGTCGTCGTGGGCGAGACGTCGTCGGCGCCGGACGGCACGCGGCTCACCACCGCGGCCCCCTGACCGCCCGCCTGCCGTCGCGGGGGCGACCGACCCCGTGGCCGGGACAGCCTCTGCCCGGGCCGGGAACACCGCCGCAGCAGCCACGTTGGTGCCGATGACGGCACGCCCACCGAGGGTCGCGCCCGGCGGCCCGGCCGCGGGGTGGCTTACCGTGGCCCGCCGAGGGGCGTTGCGCGGTGGCGCCCGTCCGGTCCCGGAGCCCCGGGCCCGGTGCACCAGGGCCACCTGGTGCGGACCGGTACGCCGCGCCCGCACGACCTCAGCACCACCGACAGGAGTCCCGTGCCCACGAAGACCACCAAGCCCGCCGCCGAGAGCGACCCGACGACCGGCGGGGCGGCGAAGACGCCTGCCCGCCGGGGGTCGGCCGCGCCCGGCGGCAGGCCGCTGGTCATCGTGGAGTCGCCGACCAAGGCCAACAAGATCGCCGGCTACCTCGGCAGCGGCTACGTGGTCGAGGCGAGCGTCGGCCACATCCGCGACCTGCCGCGCAACGCCGCCGACGTGCCGGCCGAGCACAAGGGCGCGGCGTGGGCCCGGCTCGGGGTCGACGTCGACAACTCCTTCGAGCCGCTCTACGTGGTCAGCCCCGACCGCAAGCAGCAGGTCACCCGGCTCAAGCAGCTGGTGAAGGAGGCCAGCGAGGTCTACCTCGCGACAGACGAGGACCGCGAGGGCGAGGCCATCGCCTGGCACCTGGTCGACACCCTGAAGCCGCGCGTGCCGGTGCGCCGGATGGTCTTCCACGAGATCACCCCCGAGGCCATCGCCCGCGCCGTCGCCAACCCCCGCGAGCTCGACACCGACCTGGTCGACGCCCAGGAGACCCGGCGCATCCTCGACCGCCTCTACGGCTACGAGGTCAGCCCGGTGCTCTGGAAGAAGGTGCTGCCCAAGCTGTCGGCCGGCCGCGTCCAGTCGGTGGCCACCCGGATCGTCGTGGAGCGCGAGCGGGAGCGGATGGCCTTCACCTCGGCCGACTACTGGTCGCTGGAGGGCACCTTCGCGGTCACCGGCCGCGCCGCCGGGGCCGACGAGGGCGAGCCCACCACGGTGCGGGCCAAGCTGGTCAGCGTCGACGACAGCCGGGTCGCCACCGGCCGCGACTTCGACGCCGCCACCGGCCGCACCACCGGCGAGGTCGTGCACCTCGACGAGGCGGGCGCCCGCGGCCTGGCCGCCCGGCTCGAGGGTCGCCAGGTGAGCGTCAGCCGGGTCGACGAGAAGCCCTACCGCCGTCGTCCGTACGCGCCGTTCACCACCTCGACCCTGCAGATGGAGGCCGGTCGCAAGCTCGGCTGGTCCTCCGCGCAGACGATGCGGGTGGCGCAGCGGCTGTACGAGAACGGCCACATCACCTACATGCGCACCGACTCGACCAACTTGTCCGACGAGGCGATCAACGCCGCCCGTCAGCAGGCGCGCGAGCTGTACGGCGACGCATACGTGCCCACCGAAGCCCGGCGCTACAAGAGCAAGGCCAAGGGCGCCCAGGAGGCGCACGAGGCCATCCGCCCGGCCGGCGACAGCTTCCGCACACCCGGCCAGCTCGCGGCCGGCCTCGCCCGGGACGAGTTCCGGCTCTACGAGCTGATCTGGCAGCGCACCGTCGCCTCGCAGATGGCCGACGCCGTCGGCCAGACCGTCAGCGTCCGGCTGGCCGGCCGCAGCAGCACCGACGAGGCGGTCGAGTTCACCGCCAGTGGCCGCACGATCACCTTCCCCGGCTTCCTGCGCGCCTACGTCGAGTCCCGCGACGAGGGCGCCGCGAAGGACGGCGACGACGACCACGGCAGCGACGACGCCGAGCGCCGGCTGCCCCGCCTGGAGCGCGGCCAGCAGCTGGACACCCAGGCGCTGGACGCCAAGGGCCACACCACCCAGCCGCCGTCGCGCTACACCGAGCCGAGCCTGGTCGCCCGGCTGGAGGAACTGGGCATCGGCCGACCCTCGACCTTCGCGTCGATCATGCAGACCATCCAGGACCGCGGGTACGTCTGGAAGAAGGGCAACGCGCTCGTTCCCTCCTTCGTGGCGTTCGCGGTGGTCAACCTGCTGGAGCAGTACTTCACCCAGCTCGTCGACTACGACTTCACCGCCTCGCTGGAGGAGGAGCTCGACGAGATCGCCGGCGGCAACCTGCAGCGCGTCACCTGGCTGACCGAGTTCTACTTCGGCGGCGAGGGCCGGCACGCCGGGGCCATCGCCCAGTCCGGTGGGCTCAAGCACGTCATCGGCCAGCGGCTGGAGGAGATCGACGCCCGCGGCATCAACTCGATCCCGCTGCGCGCCACCGACCCCGAGGGCCGCCCGGTCGTCGTCCGGGTCGGCCGCTACGGGCCGTACCTGCAGGCCGGGGACGACGGCGGCCGGGTGAGCATCCCCGAGGACCTTGCGCCCGACGAGCTGACCGAGGAGAGGGTCCGCCAGCTGCTCGAGGCGCCCTCGGGCGACCGGGAGCTGGGCACCGACCCGGAGTCGGGGCACCCGGTCGTGGTCAGGGCCGGCCGCTACGGCCCGTACGTCACCACCGTCGTGCCCGAGGACAGCAAGGAGTCGCCGCGGACGGCGAGCCTGTTCTCCTCCATGTCGCCGGAGACGGTCACGATCGACGACGCCCTGAAGCTGCTGACGCTGCCGCGCACCGTGGGCACCGCGCCGGACGGCGAGGAGATCCAGGCGCTCAACGGCCGCTACGGGCCCTACCTGAAGAAGGGCACCGACTCCCGCTCGCTGGACGGCGAGGAGAAGCTCTTCACCGTCACCCTCGACGAGGCGCTGGCGCTCTTCGCCCAGCCGAAGCAGCGCGGGCGGGCGGCGGCCAAGGCCCCGCTCAAGGAGCTCGGCCCCGACCCGGTCACCCAGGGGCAGGTCACGGTGCGAGAGGGCCGCTTCGGGCCCTACGTGACCGACGGCGAGACCAACGCCAGCCTGCGCAAGGGCGACGACGTCGAGTCGATCACCATCGAGCGGGCGGCCGAGCTGCTGGCCGACCGCCGTGCGCGCGGCCCGGCGACCAAGAAGAAGGCTGCGAAGAAGACCACCGCCACGAAGGCGGCGGCGAAGAAGACGACCGCGAAGAAGACCGCGGCGGCGAAGAAGACGACCGGGAAGAAGACGGCCGCCCCGGTCACCGCGGGCTGATCCGGTGCCGTCGCCGGAGGACGACGCGCTGCGGGCCCGGGCGCGCTCGTTCGGGGTGGTCGCGGCCGGGTACGCCACGCTGCGCCCGACCTACCCGGCCGACGCGGTCGCCTTCGTCGTCGGCCGGGACCGGTCGCTCGACGTGCTCGACGTCGGCGCCGGGACCGGTCTGCTGACGGCGGTGCTGCGGGACTTGGGGCACCGGGTCCGTGCGGTCGACCCGTCCCCGGAGATGCTCGCCGAGCTCACCGCCCGCCTGCCCGGGATCGCCACGGCCGTCGGGTCGGCCGAGGAGCTCCCGGCCGGCGACGGTTCGGTGGATGCCGTCGTGGCCGGGCAGGCGGCGCACTGGTTCGACCCGGTGCCGGCGGCGCGGGAGATCGGCCGCGTGCTGCGCCCCGGCGGGATTCTCGGCCTGATCTGGAACACCCGCGACGACCGCGTGCCCTGGGTCGCCGCGCTGGAGGAGCTGATCGCGGACGCGTCGCGCGGGCACGAGGCCGACCAGAAGGTCGTCGACCGGTTCGCCCGGGAGCTGGCGGCCGACGTGCAGCTGACCGAGTCGGGCACGGTGCAGCGGGTACCCCCCGAGGACGTGGTCGGCGGCATCGCGACCCGCAGCTACGTGGCGGTCATGGACGACGCCCGCCGCGAGCAGTTCCTGGGGGAGGTCAGGCGGCTGCTGGCCGACCACCCCGGCACGCGGGGGCGCCCGGAGGTCGAGCTGCCCTACCGCGCGCACGCCTACCGGCTCACCCCTCGCTGAGCGGCTCCAGGGAGCCGACGGCGAAGACGCGCCGGAAGGGCAGCAGCGTCGTCCCGTCGGCTCGGGGCGGGTAGGCCGTCCGCAGCGCGGCGGCGTAGGCGTCGGTGAACCGGCCGGCATCCGCGTCGTCGAGCCGGGCGAGCACGGGCCGCAGGACGGTGGACCGGACCCACGCCAGCACCGGGTCGGGTCCGGAGAGGACGTGCAGGTACGTCGTCTCCCAGACGTCGGCCGACAGCCCGGCCGCGGTGAGCACCTCGGCGTAGCCGGCGGGTTCCAGCACGGCGTCGGCCCGGGGCGCCACGTCGGCGAGCCGGTCGGCCCACTCCGCCGACCGGCACAGCGCGGCCAGCAGGGCGTGCGTGGGCGCGCGGAAGTTGCCCGGCACCTGGACGGCGAGCCACCCAGCCGGTGCCAGGTGCCCGGCCCAGCGGGCCATCAGGTCCGGGTGCCCGTCTACCCAGTGCAGGACGGCGTTGCTGACGACGACGTCGACCGGCCCGGCCGGCGCCCAGTCGCGCACGTCGCCGAGCTCGAAGGCGACCCGGCCCGGCAGCGCCCACGCCGTCGCGGCGGCCAGCATCTCGGGGGAGGAGTCGACGCCGGTGACGCGCGCGGCCGGCCAGCGCCGGGCCAGCGAGGCGGTGAGGGGGCCTTCCCCGCAGCCGAGGTCCACGACGCGGCGCGGCGACTCCGCACCCACCCGGGAGAGCAGGTCGGCGAACGGCCGGGCGCGTTCCCCGGCGAAGCGCAGGTAGGTGTCCGGCTGCCAGCGGCCGGGTGAAGAGCCGCCGACCGGGTTTGTCGGATCCCCTGCCGCGGTCATCGTCCCCGACCCTAGCGGCGGCGTCACGGGGCAGCGGAACAGCAGGTAGCGCATCCGCTGCCGGGTGGTGAGTCGGCGAAATCGTCGCGGCGGCCCGGTACCGTGACCCCGCCGCGGCCTGCTCCGCCCCGCCGACCACCGACTCTGGGAGCTCACGATTCCGGCCGACCCGACCGCACCGGTACCACCACCGCCCGACGAGTCGGTGGTGGCCGTTCCGGTCGAGGACCCGGCCACGCCGGGTGACGGCCTGCCCCCGGCCGGCACACCCGTGCCGCCGGACGCGCCGCCGCCGCTGCCCGAGGACGCTCCCGGGGCGGATGCCGTGCACGGTTCCGACGGCGACAGCGGCGTCGGGCAGGTGGCGAAGATCCGCGCGGTCCTGCGGATCCCCGACTTCCGCAAGCTGTGGCTGTCGATGTCGTTGTCCAGCTTCGGCGACTGGCTGGGCCTGCTCGCGATCACCGCGACCGCCACGATGGCCTTCGAGGACTACGCCGCGCAGAACTACGCCCTCGGCGGGGTGCTGCTGTTCCGGCTGCTGCCGGCGATCGTCCTGGGCCCGCTCGCCGGCGCGTTCGCCGACCGGTTCGACCGGCGCAAGACGATGGTGATCACCGACATCTTCCGCTTCGGGCTGTTCGCCTCGATCCCGATCGTCGACAACCTGCTCTGGCTGTTCATCGCCCAGTTCGTCATCGAGGCCTTCAGCCTGTTCTGGATCCCGGCCAAGGACGCCGCCGTCCCGAACATGCTGCGCAAGGACCAGCTGGAGCCGGCCAACCAGCTGTCCCTGGTCACCACCTACGGCCTGACCCCGGTCCTCGCCGCCGTCGTCTACGCGGTGCTCACCAGCGTGGGCAGCCGGGTCAGCGACGTGCTGCCGGGCGTCAACGAGGTCGACCTGGCCCTGTACCTCAACGCCCTCACGTTCCTGGTCGCCGCCGTGGTCATCTGGAACCTCCCCTCGATCAGCGGTCGCCGCGCCGCCGGGGCGGTCGTGGGCCAGCAGGAGAGCTTCCTGGGCTCGCTGGTCAAGGGCTTCTCCTTCGCCGGCCACACCCGGCTGGTGCGGGGCCTGGTCGTGGGCATCACCGGAGCCTTCGTCGCGGCGGGCGCGATCATCGCGACCGGGCAGGCCTACGTCTTCGCGCTGGGCGGCGGCCAGGCGGCCTACGGGCTGCTGTTCGGCGCCGTCTTCGTCGGCCTCGGCCTGGGCATCGGGATCGGTCCGAGCGTCGCCCGGGACCTGGCCCGCGAGCGCATCTTCGGGGTGTCGATCGTCGGCGCCGGGATCGTGGTGCTGCTGCTGTCCTGGTCCCCCGCGCTGTGGATCTCCCTGCTGCTGGTCGTCGTCATGGGCTTCTTCGCCGGCATGGCGTACCTCGCCGGCTTCACCCTGATCGGCACCGAGGTGGAGGACTCGATCCGCGGTCGCACCTTCGCGATCGTGCAGTCACTGGTCCGGGCGGCGCTCATCCTGTCCCTCGGCCTCGTGCCGTTCGGGGTCGGGGCGCTCGGGCAGCACGAGGTCGACCTCGGCGCGGTCACGCTGCCGCTCTCCGGCGAGCGGATCATGCTGTTCGCAGCCGGGCTGCTGGCCGTCTGCGTCGGCGTGCTGGCCTACCGGCAGATGGACGACGGTCGTCCGGTGCCGCTGCTCGCCGACGTCGTGACGGCGCTGCGCCGGGACACCACCGCCCGCCGCCGGTTGGCCGGCGGCGGGGTGCTCATCGCCTTCGAGGGCGGGGAGGGGGCCGGCAAGTCCACGCAGGTGCGCCGGCTGCAGGAGTGGCTGACCCACGAGGGGCTGGTCGCGCGGGCCTCGTTCGAGCCCGGGGCGACGCCGTCCGGGGCCGGGATCCGGTCCATCGTCCTGGACAAGGCGCACACCGGCATCGCGCCGCGGTCGGAGGCCCTGCTCTACGCCGCCGACCGGGCGCAGCACGTGCAGGACGTGCTGCGGCCGGCACTGGACGCCGGCGAGGTGGTGATCACCGACCGGTTCATCGACAGCTCGCTGGCCTACCAGGGCGCCGGGCGCACGATCCCGCTCGACGACGTCCGGATGCTCTCCCGCTGGGCGACCCAGGGGCTGCGGCCCGATCTCACGGTGCTGCTCGACCTGCCGCCGGAGGTGGGGCTGGCACGGGCCCGCGGCCGGGCGGCCGCTGACCGGCTGGAGTCGGAGTCCCTGGAGTTCCACCAGCGGGTGCGCCAGACGTTCTGTGCGCTGGCCGAGTCCGAGCCGGACCGGTACCTGGTGCTCGACGCGCGCAAGTCACCCGACGAGATCGCCGCCGCCATCCGCGTGCGGGTCGCGCAGCTGCTGTCCGGCCTCCCGCTGCAGACGCTCGCCCAGCCGGCCGAGCAGGCCCGCACGGCGCCCGCGCCCCGCCACGACGAGAAGGCGGAGCCGGTGGGCCACCGCCCGCACGCGCAGACCGGCTCGACCACCCAGCTCCACCCGTGACCGCGCCGGTGACGGCGCCCACCGAGGGCGTCTGGACCCAGGTGGTCGGCCAGCCGGCCGTGGTGGCCGAGCTGCGGGCGGCGATCGCCGACCCGGCGGCGATGACCCATGCCTGGCTCTTCACCGGGCCGCCCGGCTCCGGACGGTCGGTGGCCGCGCGCGCGTTCGCCGCCGCGCTGCAGTGCCCCGCGGGCGGGGACGGCACCTGCCACGCCTGCCGGACCGTGCTGGCCGGCACGCACGCCGACGTGCACGTCATCGTTCCCGACGGGCTCTCGATCGGCGTGCTCGAGGCTCGCGAACTGGTGCGGGTGGCGGGGCGGGCGCCGTCCCAGGGCCGCTGGCAGATGATCATCGTCGAGGACGCCGACCGGATGAGCGAGGCGGCCGCCAACGCCGTGCTCAAGATGATCGAGGAACCGCCGCCGCGGACCGTGGTGATGCTCTGCGCGCCCAGCCTGCACCCGGACGACGTGCCGGTCACCATCCGGTCCCGCTGCCGGGTCGTCGCGCTGCGCACCCCGACGGTGGACGCCATCGCGGAGGTGCTGGTGCGGCGCGACGGCATCGACCCGGCGCTCGCCGCCTGGTCGGCGGCCGCCTCGGGCGGGCACGTCGGCCGGGCCCGGCGGCTGGCCCGCGACGAGGAGGCGCGGATGGTGCGCAAGGCGGTGCTCGACGTCCCGCTCCGGCTGGTCTCGCTGGCCGCGTGCCTCGACGCCGCCGACGACCTCGTCGGCTCGGCCAAGGAGGAGACCGAGGCCGCCACCGGGGCGCTCGACGGCGCCGAGACGGAGGCCCTGAAGACGAGCCTGGGCATGGGTGCGCGGGGTCCGGGCGTCGTCGCGGCGAGCCGGGGCGGCGCCGGCCAGCTCAAGGAGCTCGAGCGCCGGCAGAAGTCCCGGGCGACCCGCATCGGACGGGACTCGCTCGACCGGGCCCTGGTCGACCTCGCGGGGCTCTACCGCGACGCGCTGGTGCTCGACACCGCACCCGCGGAAAAGCTCCCGCTCACCCACCCGGACCGCCGCGCCGACGCCGAGGAGCTGGCGCGCCGGATCGGTGCCGAGGGGGCGCTGCGCCGCATCGACGCCATCCTGGCCTGCCGCGAGGCGCTGGAGCAGAACGTGAAGCCCCAGGTGGCCCTGGAGGCGCTCACCGTGGCGCTGCGCCTGCCCTCGTGAGGCCCCCGGCCCCTGCGCGGAGCCGCGCGAGCGGTGTCGTAGGCTGTGCGGGCAGTTCGCCGCCTTAGCTCAGTCGGTAGAGCATCTCACTCGTAATGAGAAGGTCGTCGGTTCGATTCCGACAGGCGGCTCCCACCAGCGGGCTCGTCCACGAGGACGGGCCCGCTGCGTCGTTCGGGGGCCGCGACACCGGTCGGCCCCAGCCCGGGTGCGGACGAGGCGACCCGCGGGCCCGCAGCCGTGCGCATCCGGGCGGCGTTCCGGGCGCGGGACGCGGCCGGCGGGCCTAAGCGCGGGCACGGCTGACGGCGGCACGCCTCCCGGGAGATGTGCCGCCGTCGGTGCGCTCGACGCCCGGACCGAGGACCGGGCGATCGATCAGTGGTGCGCGGATGCCTCCTTGGCGCGCTCGATCGAGGCCAGGATCTCGGCCTCGGCGGCCGCGCGGCCGACCCACTCGGCGCCCTCGACCGACTTGCCCGGCTCGAGGTCCTTGTAGGTCTCGAAGAAGTGCTGGATCTCCAGGCGGTCGAACTCCGACACGTCCTCGATCTCCTTGAGGTGCGCCACCCGCGGGTCCGTCGCCGGCACGCAGAGGACCTTGTCGTCCCCTCCTGCCTCGTCGGTCATGCGGAACATGCCGATGGCCCGGCAGGTGACCAGGCACCCGGGGAACGTCGGCTCCTCGAGGATCACCAGGGCGTCGAGCGGATCGCTGTCCATGCCCAGGGTGTTCTCGATGTAGCCGTAGTCCGCCGGATAGCGGGTGGAGGTGAACAGCATCCGGTCCAAGCGGATGCGTCCGGTCTCATGGTCCAGCTCGTACTTGTTCCGCTGGCCCTTCGGGATTTCTACCGTCACGTCGAACTGCACGAACGTAGTGTGGCCCACGGGGGCCGACCCGGTCGGCGCAGGGCCCCCTCAGGGGGTGGGCACCATCTCGTCGAGCGGATCGACGATCGTCACGGCGAACTACGGGCGCTTCCGCCGGCGCATGGCGATGGGCATCGTGGCGCTGGTCCTGCTCCTCGCCGGCGGCGGCGTCGGGCTGGGCGTCCTGCTGGGCCCCGACGCGGGCTCCGACGGTGACGCCGTCGCCGTCCCCGACGCCCAGCTGCCCGAGCTGGGCGCCGTCGAGCCGGTCCTGGCCGCGCTGTCCGCCGACGCGCCCGTCCCCAGCCCCGCCGTCCTCGAGGCCACGCTGACCCCGCTGGTGACCGGTCCGGCGCTGGGCCCCGGCACCACGGCCCAGGTGGTCGACGTCGCCACCGGCCAGGTGCTCTACGACCAGGACGCCGCGGCGCCCCTGACGCCCGCGTCCACCGTCAAGCTGCTCACCACCGCCGCGGCCCTGATCACCCTGGACCCGGCCGAGCGGTTCGAGACGACGGTCGTCAGCGGCGCGGCCCCCGGAGAGGTTGTGCTCGTCGGGGGAGGGGACCCCACCCTGTCGCGCACCGAACCCTCGCAGACCTACCCGGGGGCGCCCACCATGGCCGACCTCGCCACCCAGGTGGTCGCCGCGCTGCCCGCCGGCACCGCGGTGACCCGCGTGGTCGTCGACAACTCGCTGTTCACCGGCCCGCTCACCGCCGGCGGCTGGGGGCCCGGCGATGCCCCCTCCAGCTACGCCGCACCGATCACCGCCGCCGCCGTCGACGGCGCCCGGGTCAGCCCCGGGGCGACGGCCCGCAGCGGACAGCCCGGCCTCGACGCCGGGGCGGCGCTCGCCGACGCCCTCGGCGCCCCCGGCGCCGCCGTCGTCCTCGGTCAGGCGCCCGCGGACGCGAAGACGCTGGGCACCGTGCAGTCGGCTCCGGTGTCCCGGCTGGTGGAGCAGGCCCTGTCGATGTCGGACAACGTGCTCGCCGAGTCGCTGGCCCGGCAGGTCGCGCTGGCCCGGAACGAGCCGGCCAGCTTCGAGGGCGCCGCGCGCGCCGTCGTCGACGCGCTCGAGGAGGCCGGGCTGGACGTCTCGGGCGTGACCCTCGCCGACGGCAGCGGTCTCGCGCAGGGGAACAGGGTGACCGCCGAGGTGCTCACCGCGGTGATGCGCGGCGCTGCCGACGGCAGCCTGGGCGACGCCTCGGGCCTGCTCGCCGGCCTGCCGGTCGCCGGGTACGACGGCACGCTCGCCGACCGCGGGGACGACGACCCCGCCACCGCGCCGGGCACCGTGCGCGCCAAGACCGGCACGCTGCTGGGGGTCAACGCGCTCGCCGGCACGGTGGTGACCGCGGACGGGCGGCTGCTGGCCTTCGCCGTGGTGGCCGACGAGGCCACCGGCAGCGAGGCGGCGGCGGAGGCGGCGCTCGACCAGATCGCCGCCACCCTCGCCGCCTGCGGCTGCCGCTGAGGACGGAGCCGGTCTCCCGGGCAGGCCGCGCGTACGGTGAGGCGAGATGTGCTTGTCAGCGTGGCGGAGCCGCTCCGCTCCTACACCGGAGGTGGGTCGATGAGCAGCGCCTCCTCGATGGTCGACTGGGACCTCGCCGGACGCACGGCCCGACGCCTGGTGAACTCGGGCCCGCGGACGACGCGGGAGGAGGCCGCCTCCGTCGTCGCCGAGCTGCACCGCGCGGCCGCCACCGCCGTGGCGCACGTCGAGGCGCTCACCGGTCTACGGCCGGTCCCCGGCGGAGCCATCCCCGAGGTGGCGGTCGTCGACCGGCCCGGCTGGGCCGACGCCAACGCCCGTGGCATGGCCGCGCTGCTGGACCCGCTGGTCGACGAGCTCGTCGCGCGCCAGGGCTCCCGGCCCGGCGCCCTGGCCACCGCCATCGGTGCCCGCGCCACCGGCGTGCAGGCAGGAGGGCTGCTCGCCTTCCTGTCCTCCCGGGTCCTCGGGCAGTACGAGATCTTCGGCACCGGCGGCCGGCTGCTCCTGGTGGCCCCGAACATCGTGGCGACCGAGCGGAAGCTCGGCGTCGACCCGTCGGACTTCCGGCTCTGGGTCTGCCTGCACGAGGTGACCCACCAGCTGCAGTTCACCGGGGTCCCGTGGTTGACCGGTTACCTGGAGGAGCAGATCTCGGAGTTCGTGGCCGCCACCGACCTCGCTCCCGACGTGCTGCGCGACCGTCTGCAGGACGTGCTGCGCAGCGTCGCGGACGCGGTGCGGGGCGGCAGCGGCGACGGGAAGCCCGAGGGGCTGATGGCGCTGGTGCGCGACCCCCGCCAGCGCGCGGTCCTCGACCGGGTCACCGCGGTCATGAGTCTGGTCGAAGGGCACGCCGAGTACGTGATGGACGGGGTCGGGCCGGACGTCGTGCCGTCGGTGCGCACGCTGCGCAAGCGGTTCGCCCAGCGGCGCAAGGGCCGCGGCCCGGTCGACCGGGTGCTGCGCCGCCTGCTCGGGCTGGAGCAGAAGATGAAGCAGTACGCCGACGGCCGGACCTTCGTCGGCGGCGTTGTGGACCTCGCCGGCATGGAGGGCTTCAACCGGGTCTGGGAGGGCCCGGCGAACCTGCCGCTGATCGAGGAGCTCACCGCGCCGGAGCTGTGGGTCGAGCGGGTGCTCGGCCGCCCGGCCCTGCCCGCCTGACCGACGCGTGAGCGGGCCACCCCGCGCGGTCGCGGTGCTGCGTCACGCGGTGCGTGCCGGGCTGCGCGGCAGCGACCGGCCGGTGCTCGCCGCCTGCAGCGGGGGAGCGGACTCGATGGCGCTCGCCGCTGCGCTGGCCTTCGAGGCGCGGAGCGCCGGAGTCCGCGTCGGCGGGGTCACCGTCGACCACGGCCTGCAGTCCGCCTCGGACCTGCGCGCCCGCCGGACCGCCGCGGTGCTCGGCGAGCTGGGCCTCGACCCGGTCCTCGTGCTCCCCGTCCGGGTGGGGGACGACGGCGGCCCCGAGGGCGCTGCCCGCAGCGCCCGGTACGCGGCCCTCGCCGACGCGGCCACCGAGCAGGGCGCCCGCGTCGCCCTGGGGCACACGCTCGACGACCAGGCCGAGACCGTGCTCCTGGGGCTGGGCCGCGGCTCCGGGCCGCGCTCGGTCGCCGGCATGGTCCCCGAGCGGGCCGACGGCGCGGTCACCTGGTGGCGCCCGCTGCTGGGCGTGCGCCGCGCGACGGCCCGCCAGTCCTGTGCCGACCAGGGGCTGCCCGTGTGGGACGACCCGTGGAACGCCGACCCCGCCTACACCCGGGTGCGGCTGCGCACCGAGGTGCTGCCGCTGCTGGAGGAGGTGCTGGGTGGCGGGGTGGCGCCCGCGCTGGCCCGCACCGCCGCGCTCCTCCGCGAGGACCTCGACGCCCTCGACGGCCTGGCCGCCACCGAGCTGGCCCGCCTGGCGGCGGAGTCCGCGGACGGCGGCCTGCCCGCCCGTCCGCTGGAGCCGTTGCCCGCCGCGCTGCGCCGCCGGGTGCTGCGGGGCTGGCTGCGCGCGGCCGGCGTCCCCGACCTGCAGGCGGTCCACCTGCGTGCGGTCGAGAGCCTCGTCACCCGGTGGCGGGGGCAGGGGGTCGTGGACCTACCCGGCGGCTCGGGTGTCGCCCGGGCGTCTGGCACTCTGGTGGTGCTGCCGCCGGGAGCCCGGGGCCGCACCCCCGGACCCGCACCCCGTGAGGAGCCCCTCCCGTGACCGAGACAGCCAGCACCCCCGGGCCGCTCGGTCCCGACCACGGCTACGGGCCGGACATCGACCACGTGCTGCTCAGCGAGGAGCAGATCCGGGAGAAGATCGCCGAGCTCGCCGCCCAGGTCGCCGCCGACTACGCGGGCACGGAGGTCCTGCTCGTCGGCGTGCTGAAGGGCGCCGTGCTGTTCATGAGCGACTTCGCCCGCGCCCTGCAGCTGCCCACCCAGATGGAGTTCATGGCGGTGTCGTCCTACGGGTCGTCCACCAGCTCCTCGGGCGTCGTGCGCATCCTCAAGGACCTCGACCGGGACATCACCGGCAAGCACGTGCTGGTCCTCGAGGACATCATCGACTCCGGCCTGACGCTGTCCTGGCTGCTGAAGAACCTCGGTGGCCGCGCGCCTGCGTCCCTCGAGGTCTGCGCGCTGCTGCGCAAGCCCGACGCGGTCAAGGTCGAGGTGCCGGTCAAGTACATCGGCTTCGACATCCCGAACGAGTTCGTCATCGGCTACGGGCTCGACTACGCCGAGCGGTACCGCGACCTGCCCTACATCGGGACGCTCAAGCCCGAGGTGTACCAGTGACACCGTCGTCCTCCGGACGACGACCGCGGCCAACGGCGGTCCCCGGCCTGCGCTGAGCCCGGCCGTCGCATCCGGCGAGGACCCTCCGGGCCCGTCGCCGGGCACGACCCTCGCGGGGCGGCTCGCTCCGGGTGCCGCGACTCGTCGCCGTCCCCCTGTGGCGTCCGGGCGTGTCCTCGGTGCGCTTCGGGGAGCCTCCGGCCCCTGCTCGGCGCGCCGACGGGACGTAGCCCGGCCGGGTGGGGTCCCCAGGTCGCACGCGGGAGTCGGACAGGATCGCCGGTGTACCGTCGACGGCGACGACGCTGCACCGAGCGCCGGGGTCCGCACCCGGGCCGTTGGCGGTGTCCCGGGACGATCAGGAGGGTCGACGGGCAGGCCGGCACGCCGGCGCCCGGCATCGGTGTATGGAACGCAAGAAGATCTTCCGCTCCGTCTGGTTCTGGGTCGTCCTCGTCATCCTGCTGGCCCTCACCGTCTCGTCGCTGTTCAGCGGCAGCGGCGGCCTGAAGGAGATCACCACCTCGACGGCCCTCGAACAGATCGAGGAGGGCAACGTCGAGTCGGCGACCCTCAACACCAAGGAGCAGACGCTCGACCTGGTGCTCACCGACGAGGTCGAGGGCGCCACCGAGGTCACGACGTCCTACCCGGTGGCGGTCGAGGGCGACATCGTCGACCTCCTGCGCGCGCAGGAGGGTGAGGACGCCTCGTTCGACACCAACGTCACCCAGGACAGCCTCCTGGTGAGCCTCCTGGTCAGCTTCCTGCCGTTCCTCATCCTCCTGCTGCTGCTGTTCTGGCTGTTCAACTCCATGCAGGGCGGCGGCCGCGGCGTCATGGCCTTCGGCAAGTCCAAGGCCAAGCAGATCACCAAGGACATGCCGAAGACGACGTTCGCCGACGTCGCCGGCGCCGACGAGGCGATCGAGGAACTGCACGAGATCAAGGAGTTCCTGGCCAACCCGGTGAAGTTCCAGGCCGTCGGCGCGAAGATCCCCAAGGGTGTGCTGCTGTTCGGCCCGCCCGGTACCGGCAAGACGCTGCTGGCCCGCGCCGTGGCCGGCGAGGCGGGCGTGCCGTTCTTCTCCATCTCCGGCTCGGACTTCGTCGAGATGTTCGTCGGTGTCGGCGCCAGCCGGGTCCGCGACCTGTTCACCCAGGCCAAGGAGAACTCCCCGGCGATCATCTTCGTCGACGAGATCGACGCCGTCGGCCGGCAGCGCGGCGCAGGCATGGGCGGCGGGCACGACGAGCGCGAGCAGACGCTCAACCAGATGCTCGTCGAGATGGACGGCTTCGACGTCAAGGGCGGGGTCATCCTGATCGCCGCCACCAACCGGCCCGACGTCCTCGACCCCGCGCTGCTCCGCCCGGGCCGCTTCGACCGGCAGATCGCCGTCGACCGGCCCGACCTCATGGGGCGCAAGAAGATCCTCGAGGTGCACGCCAAGGGCAAGCCGCTGGCGCCCGACGTCGACCTGGAGACCGTGGCCCGCCGCACGCCGGGCTTCACCGGCGCCGACCTCGCCAACGTGCTCAACGAGGGCGCGCTGCTCACCGCTCGCAACAACGGCTCGCTGATCACCGACGAGACCCTCGAAGAGGCGATCGACCGCGTCATCGCCGGCCCCGAGCGCAAGACGCGGGCGATGAGCGAGAAGGAGAAGAAGGTCACCGCCTACCACGAGGGCGGGCACGCCCTGGTGGCGCACGCACTGCCCAACCTTGATCCGGTGCACAAGGTGACGATCCTGCCGCGCGGTCGCTCGCTGGGGCACACGCTCGTCCTCCCGACCGAGGACAAGTACACCCAGACGCGCTCGGAGATGATCGACACCCTCGCCTACGCCCTCGGCGGGCGCGCGGCCGAGGAGCTGGTCTTCCACGAGCCGACCACCGGTGCCGGCAACGACATCGAGAAGGCCACCTCGATGGCCCGGGCGATGGTCACCCAGTACGGCATGAGCGCCAAGCTCGGCGCGGTGAAGTACGGCAGCACCGACTCGGAGCCGTTCCTCGGCCGGGACATGGGTTCGCGTCCGGACTACTCCGAGGCCGTGGCCGCCGACATCGACGCCGAGATCCGGGCGCTGATCGAGGCCGCGCACGACGAGGCGTGGGAGATCCTGGTCGAGTACCGCGCCGTCCTGGACCAGCTCGTGCTCGAGCTGATGGAGAAGGAGACGCTGTCGAAGGAGGACATGGCGCGGATCTGCGCGCCGGTCGCCAAGCGCCCGTCGCTGGCCCCCTACAGCGGCTTCGGCAAGCGCACCCCGTCGGACCAGCCGCCCGTGCTGACGCCGGCCGAGCGGGCCGGGCACAACGGCTCCGTGCCCCAGACCACCCCCGTCGGGGACGTCGGGGCCCCGGCCCAGCGATGAGTGAGATCCCGGCCGCACCGGAGGACCTGCTGCTGCAGCCGGCCGCCGGGGTCGACCAGGAGCGGGCGGCGGCGGCGGTCCGCGAGCTGCTGATCGCCGTCGGCGAGGACCCGGACCGGCCCGGCCTGCAGGACACCCCCGCCCGGGTCGCCCGCTCCTACGCGGAGACGTTCGCCGGCCTCTGGCAGGACCCGTACGACATCCTCGCGACGACGTTCGACGAGGACCACGACGAGCTGGTGCTGGTCAAGGACATCCCGATGTACTCGACCTGCGAGCACCACCTGGTGCCCTTCCACGGGGTCGCCCACGTCGCCTACATCCCGGGGGAGGACGGCCGGGTGACCGGCCTGTCCAAGCTGGCCCGGCTGGTGGAGGTCTACGCCCGCCGCCCCCAGGTGCAGGAGCGGATGACGCGGCAGATCGCCGACGCGCTCGACGACGCCCTCAAGCCGCGCGGCGTGCTGGTGGTGATCCAGGCCGAACACCTGTGCATGGCCATGCGGGGCATCCGCAAGCCCGGGTCCTCCACGGTGACCTCGGCGGTGCGGGGCATCTTCCGGGAGAACGCGGCCACCCGCAGTGAGGCGATGAGCCTCGTGCTCGGCCGGTGAGCGCGGCGCGGCGATGAGCACGGGACCTCTGCCGCGGACGGGACGCTGCCTGGTCATGGGCGTCCTGAACGTCACCCCCGACTCGTTCTCCGACGGCGGCTGCTTCGCCGACCCCGCGACCGCGATCGCCCACGGGCTGGCGATGCACGTGGCCGGCGCCGACTACGTCGACGTCGGCGGGGAGTCCACCCGCCCCGGGGCCGACCGCGTGGACGCCACCGAGGAGTGCCGCCGGGTGCTGCCGGTGATCCGCGAGCTCTCGGCCGCCGGGGTGCGCACCAGCGTGGACACCACCCGGGCCGAGGTCGCCGAGGCCGCGCTGGACGCCGGCGCCGTGCTGGTCAACGACGTCAGCGGCGGCCTGGCCGACGAGGGCATGGCCAAGCTGGTCGCCGACGCCGGCGCGCCCTGGGTGCTCATGCACTGGCGGGGGCACAGCCGGGAGATGTACGCGGCGGCGCAGTACGGCGACGTCGTCACCGAGGTCTGCGCCGAGCTCACCGCACGGGTGGAGGACGTCGTCGCCGCCGGCGTGCACCCCGGGCAGCTCGTGCTCGACCCCGGTCTCGGCTTCGCCAAGCGCGCCGAGCACAACTGGGCGCTGCTGGCGGGGCTCGACCGGCTCGTGGCCCTGGGGCTGCCGGTGCTCGTCGGCGCGTCCCGCAAGACGTTCCTCGGCAAGCTGCTCGCCGGGCCCGGCGCTGGGGCCCGGCCCGCGGAGCAGCGCGACGCCGCCACGCTTGCCACCACGGTGCTCGCCGCCCAGGCTGGGGCGTGGGGCGTGCGCGTCCACGACGCCGCGGCGTCGGTCGACGCGGTCCGCACGCTCGAGGCCGTCCGATCCGTGAAGGGAGCCGGTCGTGGCTGACCACCGCACGCCGGACCGGATCGTCGTCCGCGGCATCCGCGCCCACGCCCACCACGGCGTCTACGCGTTCGAACGGGAGCGCGGTCAGGTGTTCCGCGCCGATGCCGTGCTCGAGGTGGACACCTCCGCCGCCGCCGCCGGGGACCACCTGGACCGCACGGTCGACTACGCCGACCTGGCCCAGCAGCTGCACGCGGTGCTGAACGGGGAGCCGGTCAACCTGCTGGAGACCCTGGCCCAGCGGCTGGCCGACGTGTGCCTGGCCAACCCGCTCGTCGACGCGGTGGAGATCACCGTGCACAAGCCCGAGGCCGAGCTGGGCGTCCCGTTCGACGACGTCATGGTCACCATCCGGCGAGAGCGCCGGTGACTCGCGCCGTCCTGTCGCTGGGAGCCAACCTCGGTGACCGCGCCGGCGCGCTCCGCGCAGCGCTGACGGCGCTCAAGGAGCACGGCCTCGTCGCCCGCTCCACGCTGTACGAGACGCCGCCGTGGGGACCGGTCGAGCAGCCGCCGTACCTGAACGCGGTCGCCGTCGTCCGGGGGGACCGTGACGCGCGCGGCTGGCTGGACCTCGCGCACGAGCTGGAGCAGGCGGCCGGCCGCACCCGGGAGGTGCGCTGGGGCGCGCGCACCCTCGACGTCGACGTGGTGACCGTGACCGGGGACGACGGCGCGCCGGTGGTCTCCGACGATCCCGAGCTGACCCTGCCGCACCCGCGGGCGCACGAGCGGGCGTTCGTGCTGGTCCCGTGGCTCACCCTGGACCCGACCGCGGCCCTCCCCGCGCGCGGGAAGGTCGCCGACCTGGTGGCAGCCCTCGACCCTGCCGATGTGGCGGCGGTCGTGCGGTGGGACCACCTCCACTGAGCCGGCCGTGACCCCCGTCCGCCGCCCCGATCTCGCCGTCCTCGCCCTCGGGCTGGCCGTGGCGGCGTGGCTGCTCGTGCGCACCTGGTACGGGGAGCTGCCACCGCTGCGCTGGTGGCTGCCTGCCCCACTGGCGGTGCTCGCCCTCGCCGAGGCGCTGGGCGCCCGCGCCCTCCGGACCCGGCTGTCGGCGCTGCGCGAGGCCCGCGCCGGCCGGGGCCGCACCGACGGCCGGGCGCCCGAGGTGCGGCCGGTGGAGCCCATGCTGGTGGCCCGCCTGGCGGTTCTTGCCCAGGCCAGCGCCTACGTGGGCGCGGTGGTCACCGGCGTCTGGCTCGGCGTGCTGGCCTACACCGGCCCGGCGGTCGGCCGGCTGCAGGCGGCCGGGAACGACACCGTCACCGCGCTGCTCGGCCTGGTGGCCTCCGTGGCGCTGGTCGCCGCCGCGCTGTGGCTGGAGTCGGTCTGCCGCGTCCCACCGGGCTCGACCGACGACGAGCCGGCGCCCGGGGTGTCGGCCTAGCCGGACACGCACCACCCGTCCGGGAACGGACCGGCGCGAACGCCCCTGGCGGCCCTACCCGGACGCGGCGCCGGCGGTCTCGGGGGCCCGGCCTTCCACCGAGCGGCGCAGAGCGGCGTGCAGCGACTCGGGCGTGAGCACGCCGAGGAAGCGGTCGCCGTCGAGAACGGCCACCCAGCCGGCCTCGTGCTGGAGCATCGTGGAGAAGGCCGTCTTGAGCGACGCCTCCACCGGCACCCACGCCTCCATCCGCTTGCCGGCGTCACGCACGGTGCCGCTGCCGGACGCCCGGTCGGCCGACAGCCAGCCGTGCAACGCCTGCCGGTCGTCGAGGACGACGGCCCAGCGGGCGCCCTCCCGGGCGAGCACGCTGCGCGCGTCGGCGAGCCCGTCGTCGACGTGGACGACCGGCGGGTGCTCGAGGTCGGCGGCGTCGATGCCGGTGACGGCCAGGCGCTTGAGGCCCCGGTCGGCCCCGACGAAGTCGGCCACGAAGGGGGTCGCCGGGTTCCCCAGCAGCTCGGCGGGGGCGGCGAACTGCTCGACCCGGCCGCCCTGGCTCATGACGGCGATCCGGTCGCCGAGGCGCACGGCCTCCTCGATGTCGTGGGTGACGAAGACGATCGTCTTGCGGACGGTCTCCTGCAGCCGCAGGAACTCCGACTGCAGCCGCTCCCGCACGATCGGATCCACCGCCGAGAACGGCTCGTCCATGAGCAGGACGCCCGGGTCGGCGGCCAGGGCCCGGGCCACGCCGGCCCGCTGCCGCTGACCGCCGGACAGCTGGTGGGGGTAGCGGTCCCCGTGGACGGCGGGGTCGAGCCCCACCACGTCGAGCAGCTCGTCGACGCGGGCGCGAGTGCGTCGCTTGTCCCAGCCCAGCAGCCGCGGGACGGTGCCCACGTTGACCCGCACGGTCTGGTGCGGGAAGAGGCCGACGTTCTGGATGACGTAGCCGATGCGCCGGCGCAGCTGGACCGGATCGGCCCGCGTGACGTCCTCTCCGCCGAGCAGGATGCGCCCCGTCGACGGCTCGATGATCCGGTTGATCATCTTCATCGTGGTCGTCTTGCCGCAGCCGGACGGGCCGACGAGGACGGTGAGCTCGCCGGCGGCGAAGGCGAGGTCGAGCTCCTCGACGCCGACGGTGCCGTCGGCGTAGACCTTGCTCACCCCCTCGAGTCGGATCTCCTCGGCGCCGCCCGCCTCGCTGGGGGCGGCGCCGGAGGGCGGCGGCGGAGTCGGTGACGAAGTAGCGTCCACGTGGTGATCCTCCTGGGAGGCGCCCGATGCTGAGCGCGGCGAGCGTCGAGCCGCTCGCGGTCGATGCGGCGCCGAATCCCTGGTTCGACCCGTCCTACGTGACGTCCAACTGGGACACCATTGTGGGGTACCTGGGCGAGCACGTCCGGCTCACGATCGCCGCCGTTGTCCTCGGTGCGCTGATCGCGCTGCCGCTGGCCCTCCTGGCCCGCCGCAGCCGGTGGCTCGCCGGGCCGGTCCTCGGCCTGTCCACGCTCATCTACACGATCCCGTCCCTGGCGATGTTCGCCTTCGTCGCGCCGATCACCGGCATCACCGCCACCACGGTGCTCATCGGCCTGGTCCTGTACTCGCTGGTGATCCTGGTCCGCAACTTCCTCGCCGGGCTGCAGGCGGTACCGGCCGACGTCCGGGAGGCGGCGCGGGGGATGGGCTACGGGCCGGTGCGGCTCCTCTGGCAGGTGGAGCTCCCGCTGGCGCTGCCGGCGTTCATGGCCGGCATCCGCGTCGCCACCGTGTCCACGGTCGCGCTGGTCACCGTGGGCGTCATCGTCGGCCACGGCGGGCTCGGTCAGCTGATCACCGGCGGGTTCGCCGCGAACTTCTACCGCGCGCAGATCGTGACCGGTGCCGTGGGCTGCGTCTTGCTCGCGCTGCTCGCCGACCTGCTGCTGGCCGGCGCCGAGCGGCTGCTCACCCCCTGGGCCCGGGGGACGCGGGCATGAACCGGCTCGGCGAGGCGCTCCGGTACCTCAACGACCCGTTCAACTGGACCCGGGCCGGAGGCATCCTCGACCTGCTCGCCGAGCACCTGCGGATCTCGGTCCTCGCCGTGCTGGCCGCCATGGTGGTGGCCCTGCCGGTGGGGATCCTGCTGGGGCACACCGGCCGCGGGGGCGCGTTCACCGTGGCGCTGTCCAACGTGTCCCGCGCCGTGCCGACGCTGGCGCTGCTCACCGTCTTCGCGGTCACCCCGATCGGCTTCGGGCCGACGGCGACGACGATCGCGCTCGGCGTCTTCGCCGTCCCCCCGATCCTGACCAACACCTACGTCGGCTTCCGCGGGGTGGACCGGGACGTCGTCGAGGCAGCGCGGGCGATGGGCTTCTCGGGGTGGCAGGTGGCGACGCGGGTGGAACTGCCGCTGGCCGCTCCGCTGCTCATGACCGGCGTCCGCACCGCTGCGGTCCAGGTGGTGGCCACGGCCACGCTCGCCGCGCTGGTGGCCGGCGGGGGGCTCGGCCGGATCATCACGCTGGGGTTCCGCCAGCAGGACTACGGCGCCGTCGTCGCCGGAGCGATCCTGGTCGCCGCTCTCGCCGTGCTCACCGAGCTGCTCCTGGTGGCCGTGTCCTGGGCGCTCACGCCGGGGGAGAAGCGGCTGCCCTTCCTGCGGGTCCGACGGGGCGGCCCGACCCCGGAGCCGACGTCGTCCGGCGTCCCCCTCTGATCACGCCTCGGTAACGGAATCCCGCAGGCGGCCGACTCGATCGCGCGTTGCGTGCAACGGAGCGGTTCGATGAGGCTGCGGGAGTCCTCCCGCCAGACACGCGTGACTGCGACAAGGCGGTCACGGGACACAGAAGGCGGGCTCATGCGCGCACGTATCCGGTACATCGCCCCCCTCGCCATGGCCGCGGCCCTCACCGCGGCCTGCGGCGAGTCCGGCTCCTCCGGCACCGGCGGTGGCGAGGCCGGCGGTGATGCCCAGGCGTCGGGCGATGCCTGCGCCCCCGTTCCCGGCGACCAGCTGGTCGTGCTCGAGGACGACCAGCAGCTGCAGAACGCCGACAACATCATCCCGGCGGTGAACGCGGCCGCGGCCGAGGCCAACCCGGCGCTGCTCCCGACGCTGAACAGCGTCTCCGAGGTCCTGACCACCGACGACCTGATCGAGATGAACGCCGCCGTCGACGTCGAGCGGCAGGCCGTCGACGAGGTGGCCGCCGCCTACGTCGCCGAGCAGGGCCTGGACTCCGGGGTCAGCGGCGGGAGCGGCCCGATCGTCGTCGGAGCCGCCGACTTCACCGAGTCGCAGATCCTGGCCACCGTCTACGCCGACGTCCTCACCGCGGCCGGCTTCGACGCGAGCGTCCAGACCGTGGGCAACCGGGAGCTGTACCTGCCGGCCCTGCAGCGCGGCGAGATCCAGGCCTTCCCCGAGTACCTCGCCACCGTCACCGAGTTCATCGAGGGGGACGACAGCACCGAGGTCGCCTCGGGCGACGTCGAGGCCACCGTCGAGGCGCTGAGGCCGCTGGCCGAGGGCTACGGGCTGGTGTTCGGCGAGCCGGCCGAGGCGGCCGACCAGAACGCCTTCGCCGTCACCCAGGCGTTCGCCGACCAGGTCGGTGTCAGCACGCTGTCGGAGCTGGCCGACGCCTGCGGGGATGGATCGCTGATTCTCGGCGGGCCGGGCGAGTGCCCGACGCGGCCGGCGTGCCAGCCCGGGCTGGAGGGGACCTACGGCCTGGAGTTCGCGAGCTTCCAGGAGTACGACGCCGGTGGCCCGCTGACCAAGGCCGCCATCCAGCAGGGCGAGGTCTCCCTCGGGCTGGTCTTCAGCTCCGACGGCGCCCTCGCCCAGCGGTAGAAGGACCCCCGTGCCCCCCGACGCTCGCAGGCTCGCGTCGGGGCCCTGCACGGGGGTCGTTCCAGCTCGTCACCGGTACCAGCCGCCGGGGGGCAGTTGCTCCCCGGCGGCGACGGGGGTGAGGACCTGGTTGCCCTCCGGGGCGAGGGGGCAGGACCACCGCGCGTCGTAGGCGCACGACGGGTGGTAGGCGAAGTTGAGGTCGACGACCAGCCGGTCACCGGCCCCGCCCAGGTCGGCGCCCTTGACGGTGTCCAGCAGGTAGCGCCCGCCGCCGTAGGTGGTGCCGCCGGCGGTGCCGTCGCGCAGCGGCAGGAACACCCCGCCGCCGTAGAGCGCCACCCACCAGACGTCGAGCCGGCCCACGCCCGGCAGCGTCACCACCCCGATCCGGTCCAGCGGGACCACGCCGTCGGCGGCCGTGGGCACCTCCAGGCGCAGCGGTCCGGCCGGCTCCAGGGCCGGCTCGAACCGCAGCGCCGGGTCGTACGGGGCCACCGGCAGGCCGGAAAACGCCGCCCGTGCGGCCGCGTCGAGCGGTGACTGGGGGTGGCCGGCGAACAGCTCGTCGCGGCCCGAGCGCCACTGCCGCCAGCCGGCCTCCGGATCGGCGGCGTCCCGGACGGCGGCGTGCAGCGCGGCCACGCGGCGGCGCCAGTCCAGCAGCGAGAGGTCCACCGGAGCACTGTGGCACTTGCGACCACGGTCGGCGCGGGAGCGGCTCCTCCCCGTGAGCGCCCCTCGTCGCTAGGCTGGCCTCATGCCCCGCCGTGAGGACGACGACGTCGCCCGCGGCCCCACCCTCCCGGGTGCCCGGACGCTGCTGCAGGCCGGTGGGTTCCTCCTCGCCGTCGGCGCCTCGTCGGTGGTCTTCCTCACCGACGACGCCCAGCTGCTGCGAGTCGCCGTCGTCGCGGTGGCCTGGGCTTTCGTGCTCGCCACCTTCGCCGCGGGCCACCGCGGCGCCGACCGGGTGCGCGCCGCGGCACGGGAGGCAGACCTGCGCCGCGGCTACGAGCTCGAGCTCGAGCGCGAGGTCGCCGCGCGCCGCGAGTACGAGCTGGAGCTGGAGAACCAGCTGCGCCGCGAGACCGAGGGCACGATGCGCGAGGAGTTCGACGCGCTGCGCGGGGACCTCGCCGCGCTGACCGGCCTGCGCGACGAGGTGGCGCGGCTGTCGGCCCTGCGCGGGGACGTCGCCGCGCTCGGCGGGCTGCGCGAGGAGGTGGCGCGGGTGGCCGCGCTCCGGGACGACGTCGCCGCGCTGACCGGTCTCGCGGGCGAGCTGGGCCAACTGGCCGCGCTGCGCGAGGACATGGGCCGGCTGCGCGCGGAGCTGGCCGAGCAGCTGTCCAGCGAGATGCTGGTCGAGCGGATCGTCATGCGCACCCAGGCGAGCCGGCTGCCGGGCGAGGCGGCCGCCCTCGACGGGCCGGCCCGGACCCTCGACGGCGGGGCGACCTGGGCCGACGACGCGCCACCCCGGGAGCTGACCGGTGGCTGGCCGGCGATCCGGCTGGACGAGCCGCGCCCCACCCGGCAGTTCGAGCAGGTGCGCACGAGCACGTGGTCAGCGGTGTCCCCGCCGGCTCCCACGCCCGTGCCCGCGACGCCCCCGCCGCCGGCCGCAGCTCCGCCGCCGGCCGCCGCGCGCCCGCCGGTGCCGGCGGCCCCCGCCCGCCGGGCACCCGCCACGCCTCCGGCACCCGCCGCACCGGCCGCGCCGCCCGTCCCGGCGCGGGAGCCGGTGGCTTTCGGCCGGCACGACCGGGCCGCCGCGCACGACGGAGATCCGTACCCCGGCTTCCGCTGGTCGCAGCACTCGGCCGACGCCCAGCCGCCGGTCACCGTCGCGTCCTCGGTGGTTCCGCCCCCTGCCGCCCCTCCGCCGTCCCCGCTGGAGTGGCTCGCCGCCCGGTCACTGCTCGACCCCCCGGCGACCCCGGCCGAGGACGCCCCGCGCCGTCGGCGCACGGACGGGTCCGTGGCCCCCTTGCCCGGCGAGGCGGCGCCCACGACCGCGCACCCGGCGGTGACGCCGCACTGGGCGGCGCCGCGACCGGAGACGGACGGCGTGCCAGGTCCGGGCACCTCCGACCGGCTCGCGGAGATCCTCGCGGAGAACGGCGTCAGCCCGTCGTCGGGCGGTCGCCGCCGGCGGCGCTACCGGGAGGACGGCGACTCCGACGACGTCCTGGCCCGGGTGCTCGGCCGCTGATGTCTCAGCGGGGGCCGCGCGAGAGCCCGCCGCCGTCGATCACCAGTGTCTGGCCGGTGACCCAGCCGGCGCCGTCGCCCAGGAGGTAGGCCGCGGCCTCGCCGATGTCCTCCGGCGTCCCGAGGCGGGCCATGGGGTAGGCCTGCACGGCCTCCGCCTCGCGGCCCTCGAACAGGGCTCCGGCGAACCGGGTCTTCACGACCGCCGGTGCCACGGCGTTCACCCGCACCTTCGGCGCCAGCTCCACGGCGAGCTGCGTGGTCAGGTTGATCAGCGCCGCCTTGCTCACGCCGTAGGCGCCGATCTGCTGCGAGGACCGCAGCCCCGCCACGGAGGCGACGAAGAGCACCGATCCGCCGTGCTCGGACATCCAGGCCCGCCAGGCCTCCTGCACCAGGCCCAGCGAGGCCACGACGTTGGTGTCGAGGATCTTGCGGCAGGCATCGAGGTCCAGGTCCATGAGCGGTCCGTAGGCGGGGTTGATGCCGACGTTGCCGACGAGCACGTCCAGGCTGCCGAACGTCTCGACCGCGGTGCGCACGGCGGTCGCCCGGTGCTCGGGGTCGCCGGCGTTGCCGGCCACCGCCACGGCCACCTCCGGGCCGCCCAGCGTCTCGACCGCCTCGGCCAGCGCGTCGGGCTTGCGGGCGGTGAGCACCACCCGGGCCCCGCGGTCGACCAGGCTCCGGGCGATGCCCAGGCCGATGCCCCGGCTGCCGCCGGTGACCAGTGCGGTGCGTCCCTCGAACGTGTGCACGCTGCCTCCCTCGCCGATGTGCCGGCCGTCACGGTAGGGGGCGGGGCCGTTCCGCCGCCCGCCGGGGCCCGCCGCCCGCCGGGGGTCACCACCGGGCGTGAGCCACGACACAGCAACGAGGCGTTGCGGCGGGCGCACACTCGACACAGACTCGCCACCGGCAGGTCGCCCGCGTGACACACACGGTTGCAGCGGACGCCGGCCGGCACGACCCGCACCACCCTGCACGACCGCGATCTTCGACCGCGGAGATCGCGCCCGACGTCCGGTACCCGCCAGGGACTGGAACGAGAGGTGCACCGATGCCTGCTGCTCGCAGGACCGCCCGTCCGGCGCTGGGCCCCGCCCACGCGCCCCTCCGTCCGTCCGACGCGCCCGCACGCCTCCGCGTGGGCGTCATCGGCGCCGGCCGCGTCGGCGCCGTCCTCGGCGCCGCGCTCGCCGCCGCCGGCCACGAGGTCGTCGCCGCCTCCGGACTCTCCGCCGCCTCCGCCGAGCGCGCCGCCCGGCTGCTGCCCGGTGTTCCGCTGCTGCCGGCCGACGCCGTGGTCTCCGCCGCCGACCTGGTGGTCCTCGCCGTACCGGACGACACCCTCCCCGGCCTCGTCGCGGGGCTCGCCGAGACCGGTGCGTGGCGCGCCGGTCAGCTCGCGTTCCACACCTCCGGCGCCCACGGGCTCGCCGTCCTCGCTCCCGCGGAGCAGGCCGGGGTCCTTCCCCTGGCGCTGCACCCCGCGATGACCTTCACCGGCGCCCCCGAGGACGCCGACCGCCTCCCCCTCGCCCCCTTCGGCGTCACCAGCCGCCCCGAGCACCGCCCTGTGGCCGAGACGTTGGTCCTCGAGATGGGCGGCGAGCCGTTCTTCGTCGCCGAGGTCGACCGCGCGCTCTACCACGCGGCGCTGGTCACCGGCGCGAACCACCTGGTCACCCTGGTGGCCGAGGCCGCGGACCTGCTGCGCACCGCCGGTGTGAGCGAGCCGGCCCGGGTGCTGGCCCCGCTCCTCGGGGCCGCCCTCGACAACGGCCTGCGCCGGGGCGACCGCGGGCTCACCGGGCCGGTCAGCCGCGGGGACGCCGGCACCGTCGCCCACCACCTGGCCACCCTCGCCGAGCGGGCCCCGGACTCGGTGGCCGCCTACGTCGCCATGGCCCGGCGCACCGCGGAGCGGACGCTCGAGGCCGGCCGGCTCAAGGCGCACGAGGCCGCGCCGCTGCTGGACCTGCTGCGTCGGTCCACCCACCCCACCACCCCGCCGAGCGCGCGCTCCGACGACTCGGCCGGCTCGCGGTGAGCGCCGTCCGCACCCAGCCGCCGACCCGCCCCACCACCCCCAGCCCAGCCGTCGCCGAGTCCGTCGCCGAGTTACGCCACGTGGTGGCCGGGCTGCCCGGCCCGGTCGCCCTGGTGCCGACCATGGGTGCGCTGCACGAGGGGCACCGCACCCTGGTCCGGAACGCCCGTGCGCGCGCCGGCAGCGTCGTCGTCTCCGTCTTCGTGAACCCGACCCAGTTCGGCCCCGGTGAGGACTTCGACCGCTACCCCCGCACCTGGGGCGCCGACCTGGCCGCGCTCGCCGAGGAGGGCGCGGACGTGGTCTTCCACCCGCCGGTGGAGGAGGTCTACCCGCCCGGCGCGGTGGGCGTGACCGTCGACCCCGGCCCGCTCGGCGGCGTGCTGGAGGGTGCGGTGCGACCCGGTCACTTCGCCGGGGTGCTCACCGTCGTCGCCAAGCTGTTCGGCCTGGTCCGCCCCGACCTCGCCCTGTTCGGCGAGAAGGACTACCAGCAGCTCACGCTCATCCGGGCGATGGCCCGGGAACTGGCCCTGGGGCTGGAGGTCGTCGGCGTGCCCACCGTCCGCGAGGACGACGGCCTGGCGTTGTCCAGCCGGAACCGGTACCTGGACCCGGAGCAGCGCCGGGCGGCCGTGGTGGTGAACCGGGCGTTGCGGGCCGGTGCCGCGGCCGGACGGCAGGGGGCCGACGCCGTCCTCGCCGCCGCACGGGGCGTGCTCGCCGATGCGCCGCAGCTGGTCCAGGACTACCTCGAACTCACCGATACCGACCTGGGGCCGCCGCCCGTCACCGGCCCCGCCCGGCTGCTGGTCGCCGTCCGCGCCGGCAGCACCCGACTCCTCGACAACATCGCGATCCAGCTGGGAGAGACCCGATGATGCGCACGATGCTCAAGTCCAAGATCCACCGCGCCACGGTCACCCAGGCCGACCTGCACTACGTGGGCTCGGTGACCGTCGACGAGGACCTCCTCGACGCCGCCGACCTGCTGCCCGGCGAGCAGGTCGCGATCGTCGACATCACCAACGGCGCCCGGTTGGAGACCTACGTCATCCCCGGTGAGCGGGGGACCGGCGTGCTCGGCATCAACGGTGCCGCCGCCCACCTCGTCCACCCCGGCGACATGGTGATCCTGATCAGCTACGGCGTCATGGACGAGACCGAGGCGAAGAGCTACATCCCGAAGGTCGTGCACGTCGACGGCGCCAACCGCGTCGTCGAGCTCGGTGGGGACGCGTCGGCCCCGGTGCCCGGGGCTCCCGACCAGCGGCGCAGCGACCTCGGCGTGCCCGTCCGGTGAGCGCACGGCCGTGCTGCTGACCGTCGACGTCGGCAACAGCCAGACCGTCCTCGCCACGTTCGACGGCGACCGGCGGGTCGGGTCCTGGCGGGTGACCACTGCGCCGCGGTCCACCGCCGACGAGCTGCGCATGCTCTGGCGGGGTCTGCTGCGCGACACCGAGGTGACCGGCGTCGCCGCCTGCTCGACCGTCCCGGCGCTGCTGCCGGCGCTGCGGCAGCTGCTGGACTCCCTCGAGGTGCCGGTGGTGCTGATCGGCCCCGGCGTGCGCACCGGCGTCCCCCTGCACGTGGACAACCCCCGTGAGGTGGGCGCCGACCGCGTCGTCACGGCCCTGGCGGCCGCGGAGATGTTCGGGCGGTCGCCCGACGGCGGCCGCCGACCGGTCGTCGTCGTCGACTTCGGGACGTCCACCAACGTGGACGCCGTCGGCCCCGACGGGCAGTTCCTCGGCGGGGCCCTGGCCCCTGGCGTCGAGGTCAGCCGGGACGCGCTCGCCAACCGCGCCGCGCAACTGCGCTCGGTCGAGCTGACCCGCCCGCCCCAGGCGATCGGCAAGAACACCGTCGCCGCGCTCCAGTCGGGGCTCGTGCTCGGCTTCGCCGGCCTGGTCGACGGGCTGGTCGCCCGCATCGCGGCGGAGGTCGTGGCCCAGTTCGGCACCCCGCCGGTCGTGGTCGCCACCGGGGGGCTGGCCCCGCTGCTGGTCGACAGCTGCCGGTCGATCCAGGAGCGCGAACCCGACCTGACCGTCCACGGGCTGCGACTGGCCTTCCAGCGGCAGCAGGCCGCCGAGCGGCGGGCGGGCGCCCCGTAGGCTGGGCTCCCGTGACCGACGAAGGACCGAACGGGACGGGCGGCGACGACGGCGGCGAGGAGCTGCCGGAGCAGATGCGGGTCCGCCGGGCGAAGCTGGACCGGCTGCGCGACTCGGGCGTCGACCCGTACCCGGTGAGCGTCCCCCGGACGACGACGCTCGCCGACATCCGAGCCGCCCACCCGGACCTGGAGCCGGACACGCTGACCGGCGAGCGGGCCGGCGTCACCGGCCGCGTGATCTTCTACCGCAACACCGGCAAGCTCTGCTTCGCCACCTTGCGCGAGGGGGACGCCGAACTGCAGGTGATGCTCTCCCGCGACCGCGTCGGCGAGGAGTCGCTGGCGGCCTGGAAGTCCGACGTGGACCTCGGTGACCACGTGTTCGTCACGGGCGAGGTCGGCACGTCCCGCCGCGGCGAGCTCTCGGTCTTCGCCGACTCCTGGCAGCTGACCGCCAAGGCGCTGCGCCCGCTGCCCGTCGCGCACAAGCCGATGAGCGAGGAGCTGCGGGTCCGCCGTCGCTACGTCGACCTGATCGTGCGCGACGAGGCCCGGCGCACGGTGCGCCAGCGCGCGACCGTGATGTCGACCCTGCGCGCCGGTCTGCGCTCCCGCGGCTACCTCGAGGTCGAGACGCCGATGCTGCAGACGGTGCACGGCGGAGCGGCCGCCCGGCCGTTCCGCACCCACATGAACGCCTTCGACCTCGACCTCTACCTGCGCATCGCACCGGAGCTGTTCCTCAAGCGCTGCATCGTCGGTGGCCTGGACCGGGTGTTCGAGATCAACCGGAACTTCCGGAACGAAGGCGCCGACAGCTCGCACTCCCCGGAGTTCGCGATGCTCGAGGCCTACCAGGCCTACGCCGACTACCAGGTGATGGCGACGGTCACCCGGGAGCTCATCCAGGAGTGCTCCGAGGCGCTCTTCGGCGACCACGTCGCCCGGCACCACGACGGCACCGAGGTCGACCTGTCGGGCGAGTGGCCGCAGATCCCCCTCTACGGGGCGGTGTCCGAGGCGCTGGGGGAGGAGGTCTCCCCGGAGACGCCGATCGAGCGGCTGCGCGAGCTCGCCGAGCGGCACGACGTGGGCGTCGACCCCGCCTGGATCCACGGCAAGCTGGTCGAGGAGCTCTTCGAGGCGCTCGTCCAGCACACGCTGGAGGCGCCGACCTTCGTCATCGACTACCCGGTGGACACCTCGCCGCTCACCCGCGCGCACCGGTCGACACCCGGCGTGGCCGAGAAGTGGGATCTGTACATCGGTGGCATCGAACGGGCCACCGCCTATTCGGAACTCGTGGATCCGGTCGTGCAGCGGGAACGGTTCACCGCGCAGGCGGCGCTCGCCGCGGCCGGTGATCCCGAGGCGATGGCGGTGGACGAGGACTTCCTCGAGGCGCTCGAGTACGGAATGCCGCCGACGGGCGGCATGGGCATGGGCATGGACCGCCTGATGATGACCCTGACCGGTCTCGGAATTCGTGAGACGATCCTGTTCCCGTTGGTCCGCCCAATCAGTTCCTGATTAGGTCCGCATCTCCGGCGTCATCCGTTAGGGCGGCGAGCGCTCCGCCATTACGGGAAAACAGTTTTCCGTGCTCTAATGGTCTTCGCACCCGCCGGGTGCTATTTCCGTCCGGCTCACCAGCCGCAGCGATTAGCGAGGAACGAATGGCACGCAAGGTCCAGGTCATCCTGAGCGACGACCTCGACGAGAATCTCCCGGCCGACGAGACCGTCAGTTTCTCGCTCGACGGCACCTCGTACGAGATCGATCTGGCGGAGAAGAACGCCCAGGAGATGCGTGACGTCTTCGCCCGGTACGTCTCCGCGGCCCGCAAGGTCGGCCGGGGCGCCGGCCGGGCCTCCGGCGGTGGCCGGACACGCGCCACCGGTGGCGGCGGCCGCATGGACCGCGAGCAGGCCGGCGCCATCCGCGACTGGGCCCGCAAGAACGGTCACGCCGTCAGCGACCGCGGCCGCATCCCCGCCAGCGTCGTCGAGGCCTACGAGGCCGCCCACTGACGCAGCTCCGCTGGGGAGCGGACCGCCTCACGGCGGGCTGATCCTCCTGCAGCACGTCCCACCGCGCTGTGCGCGGTGGGACGCGGAAGGCCCCGGGAAGCTTGCGCTTGCCGGGGCCTTCCGCGTCGTCCGCTCACGGCGTAACCGGGGCGGAACACCACCTGGGTGGGGCCCGTTGCACCGGGCAGCCATCCACCGCACCGTCGCGTCACGACGGGGCGGCGTGGTCCGCGACTACAGTGGAAAGACCGGTGCCCCCGCGCGCCGACGGACGTCGGGTGCTCCTCCCCAGAACGGGGAGGGCAGTGCCGGACCAGCCGGTCAGAGGAGAAGCAGCAGATGTTCGAACGGTTCACCGACCGAGCCCGCCGAGTCGTCGTCCTGGCCCAGGAAGAGGCCCGGATGCTCAACCACAACTACATCGGCACCGAGCACATCCTCCTGGGCCTGATCCACGAGGGTGAAGGCGTCGCCGCCAAGGCCCTGGAGTCCCTCGGCATCTCGCTCGAGGGCGTCCGCCAGCAGGTCGAGGAGATCATCGGACAGGGCCAGCAGGCGCCGTCCGGCCACATCCCCTTCACGCCGCGGGCGAAGAAGGTCCTCGAGCTGTCGCTGCGCGAGGCCCTCCAGCTCGGCCACAACTACATCGGCACCGAGCACATCCTGCTCGGCCTGATCCGCGAGGGCGAGGGCGTCGCCGCCCAGGTGCTCGTGAAGCTGGGCGCCGATCTCAACCGCGTCCGCCAGCAGGTCATCCAGCTGCTCTCGGGCTACCAGGGCAAGGAGCCGGCCGCGGCCGGCGGCCCCGCCGAGGGCACGCCGTCGACCTCCCTGGTCCTCGACCAGTTCGGCCGGAACCTGACGCAGGCCGCGCGCGACCAGAAGCTCGACCCGGTCATCGGGCGGGCCAAGGAGATCGAGCGGGTCATGCAGGTGCTGTCCCGCCGCACGAAGAACAACCCGGTCCTCATCGGCGAGCCCGGCGTCGGCAAGACCGCCGCCGTCGAGGGGCTGGCGCAGGCCATCGTCAAGGGCGAGGTGCCCGAGACGCTGAAGGACAAGCAGCTCTACACCCTCGACCTCGGCGCGCTCGTCGCCGGTTCCCGCTACCGCGGTGACTTCGAGGAGCGGCTGAAGAAGGTTCTCAAGGAGATCCGCACCCGCGGCGACATCATCCTGTTCATCGACGAGATCCACACCCTCGTCGGGGCCGGTGCCGCCGAGGGCGCGATCGACGCCGCGAGCATCCTCAAGCCGATGCTCGCCCGGGGTGAGCTGCAGACCATCGGTGCCACCACGCTGGACGAGTACCGCAAGCACCTGGAGAAGGACGCCGCCCTCGAGCGCCGCTTCCAGCCCATCCAGGTCAGCGAGCCGACCCTCGCCCACACCGTGGAGATCCTGAAGGGGCTGCGCGACCGGTACGAGGCGCACCACCGGATCAGCATCACCGACAGCGCCCTCGTGGCCGCTGCGACGCTGGCCGACCGGTACATCTCCGACCGTTTCCTGCCGGACAAGGCGATCGACCTGATCGACGAGGCCGGCGCCCGGATGCGGATCAAGCGGATGACCGCCCCGCCGGACCTGCGCGAGTTCGACGACAAGATCGCGGCCGTGCGCCGCGAGAAGGAGTCGGCGATCGACGCTCAGGACTTCGAGAAGGCCGCGTCGCTGCGCGACACCGAGAAGCAGCTGCTGGGCGAGAAGGCCGAGCGCGAGAAGCAGTGGAAGGCCGGCGACATGGACGTCGTCGCCGAGGTCGACGACGAGCAGATCGCCGAGGTGCTGGCCAACTGGACCGGCATCCCCGTCTTCAAGCTCACCGAGGAGGAGACCACGCGTCTGCTCCGCATGGAGGACGAGCTCCACAAGCGGATCATCGGCCAGGAAGAGGCCATCAAGAGCGTCAGCCAGGCGATCCGGCGCACGCGTGCGGGCCTCAAGGACCCGCGCCGTCCGGGTGGTTCGTTCATCTTCGCCGGCCCCTCGGGTGTCGGTAAGACGGAGCTGGCGAAGGCTCTGGCGCAGTTCCTGTTCGGTGAGGACGACGCGCTCATCCAGATCGACATGGGTGAGTTCCACGACAAGTTCACCGTGTCCCGCCTCGTCGGTGCCCCTCCCGGTTACGTCGGTTACGACGAGGGTGGCCAGCTGACCGAGAAGGTGCGGCGCAAGCCGTTCTCGGTGGTCCTCTTCGACGAGATCGAGAAGGCGCACGCGGACGTGTTCAACACGCTGCTGCAGGTGCTGGAGGACGGCCGGCTCACCGATGGTCAGGGCCGGATCGTGGACTTCAAGAACACGATCCTGATTCTCACGACCAACCTCGGTACGCGGGACATCTCGAAGGCCGTCGGTCTCGGCTTCCAGGCCGGGAACGACAACCAGAGCAACTACGAGCGGATGAAGCTCAAGGTCAACGAGGAGCTCAAGCAGCACTTCCGGCCGGAGTTCCTCAACCGCATCGACGACATCGTCGTGTTCCACCAGCTGACCGAGGACGAGATCGTCCACATCGTGGACCTCATGCTGGGCCGGCTGGAGACGCAGCTGAAGAACAAGGACATGGCGATCGAGGTCACCCCGGCGGCGAAGAAGCTGCTGGCGGCCCGCGGGTTCGACCCCGTCCTGGGTGCCCGGCCGCTGCGCCGGACCATCCAGCGCGAGATCGAGGACGCGCTGAGCGAGAAGATCCTCTACGGCGAGCTGGCCAGCGGCCAGATCATCGTGGTCGACGTGGACGACGCCGAGGGTCCCGCGCAGAAGTTCACCTTCCGCGGGGAGCCGAAGCCGCTCGACCTGCCCGACACCCCGCCGGTGGCCCTCTCGGGCGCCGACGGTGACGAGAACGGTTCCTCGGCCCAGGCCGAGTGACCCGGTAGCACCGACGACAGGGGCCGCTCCCACCGCGAGGTGGGGCGGCCCCTGTCGTCCGTCGTCCTCCGGCTCCCGGGACGATCAGGTCACCCGGGCTGAGGAGGTGTTGCATCCACCCCCTGAGCCCGGATCACCATGGTCGCCGGGGAGGCGGAAGAGGCCGTCCTCGGTCTGCTCGGCCAGCCCGTCGGTGAGCAGGGAGTCCAGGCAGCGGCTGCGCTGCGCCGGGTCGTCCCACGCCGGCTCCAGGGCGGTGGCGTCCACGGGCTCGGAGGCGGCGCGCAGGACGTCCAACAGCCGTCCGCGCACCTGCCGGTCGGTACCGGCGAACTTCTGCACCCGCCGGGCAGGCCCGTCGTGCGCCGGCGAGCCGGCCAGCCGCCAGGCGCACCGGTCGCGCACCGGGCATGCGCCGCACCTCGGCGTGCCGGCGATGCACACGAGCGCCCCCAGTTCCATCACGGCCACGGAGAAGCGCACGGCGCGGGCGTCGTCCTCCGGTGCCAGGGCGGCGATGTCGGAGAGATCGCCGGCCCGGGGACTCCCCGCGTCCGCGCGACCGTGCACCAGCCGCGCGACCACGCGGCGGACGTTGGTGTCGACCACCGGCTGCCGCTGGCCGTAGCCGAAGCACGCGACCGCCCGGGCGGTGTACGTCCCGACGCCCGGGAGCGCCTCCAGCGCCGCCACGTCGGCCGGGACGACGCCGCCGTGCCGCTCGGTCACGGCGGTCGCCGCTTCGCGCAGCCGCAGGGCGCGGCGGGGGTAGCCGAGCTTGCCCCACGCCCGGATCACCTCGGCCGGCGGTGCGGCAGCCAGATCGGCGGGGGTGGGCCACCGCTGCAGCCAGGCGCGCCAGACGGGCTCCACGCGCGCCACAGGGGTCTGCTGGAGCATCACCTCGCTGACCAGCACGGCCCACGGGTCGACACCCGCGGCCCGCCAGGGAAGGTCGCGTGCGGCGGTCGCGTACCAGTCGACGATCGTCTCGCCGGCGGGCTCGGAGCCGGCGGTGGGGGACGGACCGGTCACGGGCACCCAGTCTGCCGTGCCGACGGCGCGGCGTGCCGAGCGGACCGGGCCCCACCGGGCGCACTACCGTTCCCGGCGTGTTGCACCCGGTCGGCCCGCTGCCCGCCGCCGTCTACTGGCGGCGCCGGCTGGTCGTGCTGGCCGTGCTGCTGACGGTCCTCGCCGGCCTGGTGTGGCTGACCGTCCGCTTCCTGTCGGACGAGGAAGTGACCGCTCCGACGGAGGTCTCGGCGACCGAGCCGGCGGAGCTGCCGGCACTCGAGCGGGTCGTGCCCCCGGTGGAGCAGGTCCAGCCACCCTCGACCGAGCCGGTGACCGCGCCGCCGGTGACCCCCGAGGCGCCGGCCGGACCCGCTCCGGGTGGGCCCTGCACCGACGACATGCTCGGGTTGGAGGTGCGCACCCCTGGGCAGGCGGCGGTGGGCAGCAAGCCCACGTTCGAGCTCGTCGTGGTCAACACCTCGGCGGTGCCCTGCGTGCGGCCCCTGGACAAGCAGCTGCAGGAGCTGGTGATGGTCGACGCCGCGGGCGCCCGGGTCTGGGGCAGCAACGACTGCTTCCCGGAGAGCAGCAGCGATCCGCGCACCCTGGCGCCCGGGGAGTCGGTGGTCTTCCCGGTGGTCTGGGGTGGGCTGACCAGCGAGCCCGGCTGCGCAGCCGAACGGGTGACTCCGCCGCCGGGCGCCTACGTGCTGCGTGGCCGCCTCGACACCAAGGTCTCCGGCGACGCCCCGCTCGTGCTCCGGTGAGGGAGACGTGGTCCTCGCTCAGCTGTAGCGGTCGAGGATGGAGGTCTCGGCCAGCCGCGACAGGCCCTCGCGGATGCCGCGGGCCCGGGCCTCCCCGACACCCTCCACGGCCAGCAGGTCCTCGATGGTGGCCGCCAGCAGCTTCTGCAGACCGCCGAAGTGGTCCACGAGCCGGTCGATGATGCCCGCGGGCAGCCGGGGCACCCGGGCCAGCAGGCGGTACCCGCGCGGGCTGACGGGGGAGTCCAGCGCATCCGGCGACGTGGGGAGCCCGTAGCAGCGGGCGACGGCCGAGAGGTCGAGGAGCTCGGTCGCCGTCAGGGCGCGCAGGTCGGTGAGCACCTGGTCGATGGTGCGGGGACGGCGGCCGCTGGGCGGGAGGTAGTCGCGCACGAGGAGACCGCGGTCCTCCTCGACGCCGGCCAGCATCTCGTCGAGCTGCAGGGCGAGCAGTCGCCCGTCGGTGCCCAGCTCGACGACGAAGCCCTCGATCTCGTCGGCGATGCGCCGCACCATCTCCAGCCGCTGGCTGACGCTCATCGCGTCGCGCACGGTGACGAGGTCCTCGATCTCCAGGGCGGAGAGGGTGCTGGCGACCTCGTCGAGGCGCAATTTGTAACGCTCCAGCGCCGCGAGCGCCTGGTTGGCGCGGGCCAGGATCGTGGTCGGGTGCTCGAGGGTGTACCGCCGGCCGGCGACGTACACGCTGATGATGTGCATCGACTGGCTCACCGAGATCACCGGGAAGCCGGTCTGCACGGCGACCCGCTCGGCGGTGCGATGCCGGGTGCCCGACTCCTCCGTCGGGACCGTCGGGTCGGGCATGAGGTGCACGCCGGCCCGGACGATGCGGCTGCCGTCGTAGGAGACGATCACCGCGCCGTCCATCTTCGCCAGCTCGCGGAGCCGGGTCGCGGAGAGCGCCACGTCCAGCGCGAACCCACCGGTGCACAGCGACTCGACCACGCGGTCGTAGCCGAGCACGATCAGCGCGCCGGTGCGTCCGGCGAGGATGCGCTCGAGGCCGTCGCGCAGCGCCGTGCCAGGGGCGATGCGGCCGAGGAGCTCGCGCAGAGCGACCTCGGGGTCCACAGCGGCGGGCACGAGCGCTCCTGACGGTCGAGTGGTACGGGGGCTGAGTCTACGTCGCCGGAGGGGGGTGCGGGCGCGCTCGGGGTGGCCGCCCCGGTGGGCGACCTCTCGATACGAGACCTTACGGGCTCAGAACAGCTTGTGGAAGGCCGTTCCGAGGTCGGGGACCTCGATCAGGCGCATGCCTGCGGGGGCGTTGCCGGCGTCGGGGGGGACGAGCGCGACCCGGTATCCCTGGCGGGCGGCCTCGGCCAGCCGGCGACCGGTCCCGCCCACCCGCCGGATCTCGCCGGAGAGCCCGACCTCGCCGAGGGCCACCATGCCGGCGGGGAGCGGGGTGTCCTTGGCGGCGGACGCGATCGCCAGGGCCAGGGCCAGGTCGGCCGCCGGCTCGGCGATCCGCACGCCACCGACCGAGGCCGCGAACACGTCGGCATCGGCGAGCTTCACGCGCCCGCGCCGCTCCACCACGGCGTTGACCATGGCCACCCGCTGCCCGTCCAGCCCGCTGACGGCGCGGCGCGGGGACCCGCCTCCGCCGGTGCTCGCCACCAGCGCCTGGACCTCGGCCAGCAGTGGCCGGCTGCCCTCCAGCGTCACGGTGACGCAGCTGCCGGGAACCGGATCGGCCCGCCGCGACACGAAGAGCGCCGACGGGTCGGGAACGCCGACGACGCCGCTGTCGCCGATCTCGAAGCAGCCGATCTCGTCGGCGGGGCCGAACCGGTTCTTGGTGGCCCGCACCAGGCGCAGGGTGGAGTGCCGCTCGCCGTCGAAGGAGATGACCACGTCGACCAGGTGCTCCAACGTGCGGGGGCCGGCGATGGCGCCGTCCTTCGTCACGTGGCCGACCAGGATGGTCGTCATGCCGCGGCTCTTCGCCACGCCGGTGAGCGCCGAGGCCACGGCGCGCACCTGGGTGGAGCCGCCGTCGGTGCCCTCGACGGCGGGGGAGCGCACGGTCTGCACGCTGTCGAGGACCAGGAGCGAGGGGTTGACCGCCTCGACGTGAGCCAGCACGGCGGACAGCTCGGTCTCCGCGGCCAGGTACAGCTGGTCGTGCAGGGCGCCGATCCGCTCGGCCCGCAGCCGCACCTGCCCGGCGGACTCCTCGCCGGACACGACCAGCGCCGGGCCGTTGGCGGCGGCGACGCGCTGGGCGACCTCGAGCAGCAGGGTGGACTTGCCGACCCCCGGTTCGCCGGCGACGAGCAGGACGGCACCGGGCACCAGGCCGCCACCGAGCACACGGTCGAACTCCGCGATGCCCGTGGGCACCGCGCGGGCCCCGGCCAGCTCCACCTGGGCGATCGGCCGGGCCGGGGCGCTGACCTGGCCGGCGGAGACGGCGCGGAGGCCGCTCACCGCGGCGCCGGTCTCCTGCAGCGTGCCCCAGGCCTGGCACTCGGGGCAGCGGCCGACCCACTTGGCCGATGCGTAGCCGCACTCGGTGCAGCGGTGGGCGGGGCGAGCGGACTTCACTCCGGGGGCGGGCACGGGCTGGACGCTAACCGCGGGCACCGACACTTCCGCGCAGAACGCGCGACGGCGGCTCCCCGGGAGGAGCCGCCGTCGACGGGTGGTGCAGGGGAGGGGTCAGCCGTGCTGCTCGTCGACGTTCTCCGGGTTTCCGCCGCCGGCGACCTCGGTGTCCCGCTGGTTGGCCCCCTCGCCGTGCTCCTCCTGGTGGAAGTCGAAGGACTCGTCGCGCTCGAGAACCTCGTCGGGAGTGGCCACCGGGGCGCCCACGCTCACCTCGCCGGCGTTCTCGAAGGTGAGGACCAGCTCGACGCGCTGGCCGGTGGTCAGCGCCTGGTCCAGGTCGGTCAGCGTGATCACCGGGCCGCCCTCGGCGCCGACGAACACGGTGGAGCGGGCCGGGATCTCGAGCTCGTCGGCGGCCCCCGCGCCGCCGGAGGGGGTCGGCGCCTGCGGCGCCGCGCTGGTGGACGGCGAGGCCGCGGCGGTGTCGATGACCGCCTCGCCGAACCCCTCGCCGGTGATGCCGGTCAGCGTGTCGGCCTCGTTGGAGCCGTTCACGATGGCCAGCTCGAGGGTGGCGTCGTCGCCGGCCTCGTACGCGCCGCCCTCGGGGTAGGCGATGTTGACGGCGCGCAGGGTGATGTCGCCGACCTGGGCCATGGCGCCGGCCTTGTCGCGCTCCTGGGTGGCGGTCTGCGTCACCTGCCCCGCGCTGCACGCGGCGAGCGCGGGCGGGGAAAGGAGCAGAACGCCCATCGTGGCGGCGCGCAGAGCGCGGTTCACAGCCGTCGACCTCCAGCAGGACCGTGCCGGCCACCGCGGGATCGGTGACACGGAGACCCCCGGAGCCTATCGGTCGCCTTCCTGCCCCGCCCGCAGGGACGGGTCGGCGCCGCGCCGTCCGGCTGCGGGGCGGTCCCCGGCCGGGCCTCAGGCCAGGGCTGCCCCGCCGCTGACCAGCAGCACCACGTCGAGGACCGTCAGGAGCAGCACGGCCGGGAAGGCCAGCCTGCGGAAGCGCGGCACGCCACCCGACAGGCCGGCCACGACGGCGGCCGGTGCGGTCAGCGCGAGCGCCGCCCAGCCCGCGGCCGTCGGTGCGCCGCGCGGGCCGAGCACGAGCACCAGGGACGCCGCCGCGAGGAGCAGCGCCCCGGAGACGGCCGACGCCCGTGGCCCCAGCCGGTGGGGCAGCCCCCGGACACCGGTGGCCAGGTCGTCCTCGAGGTCCGGCGCGACGTTCGCGAGATGGGCGGCCGCGCCGAGGGCGGCGCCCGCGGTGACGAGCCACCACGGGGCGACCGCGGTCCCGGGCGCGGCGGCGACCACCCCGGCGGGCAGGGCGCCGAAGCCGACGACGTAGCCGGCGCCGGACCACACCGTGCGCTTGAGGCCGGCGTTGTAGGCCCAGCCGCTGGCGACGAGCAGGAGGAGGAGCAGGCCGGGCACGACGCCGAGGAGGAGGGAGAGGACGACGGCGGTGGCGGCTGCCAGCACGGCCGCGCCACGCAGCGACCGGGGCGTCAGGGCGCCCTGCACGACCGGTTTGTCCGCGCGCGCCACGGCCCGGTCGCGGTCGGCGTCGAGCCAGTCGTTGCTCCAGCCGATGGAGGCCTGACCTGCGAGAACGGCGGCGCAGAGCAGTCCGGCCCGACCGGCCGGGACGTCCGCGGCGACCGCCAGGAGGGTGGCGACGACGGTGACCGCGACCGCCGGGCCCGGGTGGGTCGCGAGGATCAGTGCCCGGATGGTGGCCATCGGCCGGAACACCTCCGCAGGCACATGAATCACGCCGTGTCAACCCCTCCAGGGCTCCGGACCAGGCCGCTGACCTGCATCTTTACTGACCTGGCCCGATCCGTTCGCAAGTTTGCCGTGCTAACCTGGGGGAAGCGAAAGGGGTCACATACACATGGGCTTCACTGTCGGCGAGACCGTCGTCTATCCGCACCACGGGGCCGCTCTCATCGAGGCGATCGAGAAGCGAACCATCAAGGGCGTAGAGAAGGCCTACCTCGTGCTGAAGGTCGCCCAGGGCGACCTCACCGTGCGCGTGCCGGCCGACAATGCAGAGATCGTCGGCGTCCGTGACGTCGTCGGTCAGGAGGGGCTCAACCGCGTGTTCGAGGTGCTCCGCGCCCCGCACACCGAGGAGCCGACGAACTGGTCGCGCCGCTACAAGGCCAATCTCGAGAAGCTGGCCTCCGGTGACGTGAACAAGGTCGCCGAGGTCGTGCGTGACCTCTGGCGTCGTGACAAGGACCGGGGCCTCTCCGCGGGCGAGAAGCGCATGCTGTCCAAGGCCCGCCAGATCCTGGTGAGCGAGCTCGCGCTCGCCGAGGGCACCAACGAGGACAAGGCCGAGATCCTGCTCGACGAGGTCCTCGCCAGCTGAGCGCTCCGCGCCACCCCAGACCGAACCGAACCGCTCCCGTGCGCGCTGCCGCCATCGTCGCAGCGGCCGGGAGCGGTTCGCGTCTGGGCGCCGACCGGCCGAAGGCACTGGTCCCGCTGGCGGGGCGCCCGCTGGTCACCTGGGCCGTCGAGGGCCTGCTGGCCGGCGGCGTGACCGAGGTCGTCGTCACCGTGCCGCCCGCCGAGCGCGCAGCCTTCGCGGCCGCCCTGCCCGCGGCGGTGCGGTTGGTCGACGGGGGCGGCACCCGCACGGCCTCCGTCCGGGCCGGTCTGGCCGCCCTGAGCGGCCCCGGCCGACCCGTGGCCGACGTCGTCCTCGTCCACGACGCCGCGCGCCCGCTGACCCCGCCCGACGTCGTCGCCCGGGTGCTCGGTGCCCTGGCCGCCGGTGCCCCGGCGGTCGTGCCGGTCCTCCCCGTCGTCGACACCACGGTGACGGTCGACGACGACGGCGTGGTCGTCGAGGCGGTGCCGCGCGCCCCGCTGCGCCGGGTGCAGACGCCGCAGGGTTTCGACCGCGCGATCCTGGTCGCCGCCTACGCCGCCCTGGACGACGCCGCCGAGCTGACCGACGACGCCGCCGTCGTCCGGGCCGCCGGCGTTCCGGTGCGCACGGTTCCCGGTGACGAGCGCGCCGCCAAGATCACCGTTCCGCACGACCTGGTCCTCGCGGAGATGAGCGTGCGGACGACGGCCGAGCGAGCATCGCAGGGAGCGGCGGCGACCGAGGAGCGGAACGAGCCCGGAGCCGAGCCGTCGTGCGAGGTGGCGCGATGACCGTTCCGGACCTGCCGCGCGTCGGCATCGGCACCGATGTCCACCCGATCGAGCCGGGCCGGCCCTGCTGGCTGGCCGGGCTCGAGTGGCCGGGTGCCGACGGCTGCGCCGGGCACTCGGACGGCGACGTCGTGGCCCACGCCCTCACCGACGCCGTCCTCTCCGCCGCCGGGCTCGGCGACATCGGCGGGCTGCTCGGCACCGACGACCCCCGCTGGGCCGGGGCGCGCGGCGCCGACGTCCTCGCCCACGTCCGCGAGGTGCTGGACGCGGCGGGCTGGCGGGTGGGCAACGCCTCGGTGCAGCTGGTGTCCACGACGCCGAAGCTGGGACCGCGTCGCGGCGAGGCCGAGGCGGTCCTGACCGCGGCCCTCGGCGCCCCCGTGAGCGTCACCGCGACCACCACCGACGGGCTCGGGCTCACCGGCCGCGGCGAGGGGCGGGCCGCCGTGGCCACGGCCCTGGTCGTCCGGACGGGGAGGACGACGGTGCAGGCGCGCCGGCCCTGACCGGGGCCTCCGTAGACTCTGCGCAGTGAGCCTCCGCCTCTTCGACACCGCAGCCCGTGCGGTCCGGGACTTCGCGCCCCTGCGTCCGGGAGAGGCATCGGTCTACGTCTGCGGGCTCACCGTCCAGGGCCCGCCCCACGTGGGCCACGTACGCGCCGCCCTCGCCTTCGACGTGCTGCGCCGCTGGCTGACCGCCCAGGGGCTCGACGTCACCTACGTCCGCAACGTCACCGACATCGACGACAAGATCCTGGCGAAGGCCGCGGCGGCCGGCGTCCCGTGGTGGGCGTGGGCGTACGACAACGAGCGTGCCTGCACCCGTGCCTACGACGTCCTCGGCGTCCTGCCGCCCACCTACGAGCCGCGGGCGACCGGGCACGTTCCCGAGATGGTCGAGCTGATGGCCCGCCTCATCCAGCGCGGCCACGCCTACGCCGTCGACGGCGACGTCTACTTCGACGTGCGGTCCTTTCCGGAGTACGGCGCCCTGACCGGGCAGAGGCTTTCCGAGCTGCAGCCCGCGGCCGACACCGAGACCGACGAGCGCAAGCGGGACCCGCGTGACTTCGCGCTGTGGAAGGCCGCCAAGCCCGGCGAGCCGGAGACCGCCTCGTGGCCCACCCCGTGGGGCCGCGGCCGGCCGGGCTGGCACCTGGAGTGCTCGGCGATGGCGAGGCGCTACCTCGGGGCCGAGTTCGACATCCACGGGGGCGGGCTCGACCTGCGCTTTCCGCACCACGAGAACGAGCAGGCGCAGTCCCGCGCCGCCGGTGACGGGTTCGCGCAGTACTGGCTGCACAACGGCTGGGTGACCCTCGGCGGCGAGAAGATGAGCAAGTCGCTGGGCAACACCGCCCTGGTCGACGAGGTCGTGCGACGGGTGCGCCCCGTCGAGCTCCGGTACTACCTGGTGGCGCCGCACTACCGCTCGACCATCGAGTTCACCGACTCCGCACTGGAGGAGGCCGGGTCGGCCTACCGCCGGATCGAGTCGTTCGTGAAGCGGGCGGTCGAGCGGGTGGGCGCCGACGCGGGCCCGCCGGTGCTGTGCGCCGACTTCAGCAACGCCCTCGACGACGACCTCGGCACCCCGGCGGCCGTGGCCGCAATCCACGAGATGGTCCGCGAGGGCAACACCGCCCTGGCCGACGGGGACGACCGGGCGGTCGCGGGCACGCTGGGGTCGGTCCGGGCCATGCTCGGCGTGCTCGGCCTCGACCCGCTGGACCCGCAGTGGGCCGCCGCCGGCGCCGATGACGAGAAGCTGACCCGGGCAGCCGACGGACTGGTCGCCCTCGCCCTGGAGCAGCGCCAGGCTGCCCGGGCACGCAAGGACTTCGCGGCGGCGGACGCCATCCGCGACCAGCTCGCCGCCCTCGGCGTCACCGTCGAGGACACCCCCTCCGGACCCCGATGGGAGCTGACCTCCTGATGGCCGGCAACAGCCAGCGCCGCGGCCGCAGCGACGGAGCGGGCAAGAAGCGCGCCACCGCCGGGACCGGCGGCAAGAACCGCCGCTCCCTCGCCGGCCGGGGTGCCACCCCGCCCGCCGAGGCGCGGCCCGGGCACCCGGCCCAGCGCCGGGCGGCCGCCGACGCGAAGGCGCGGGCCGACCGGGCCCGCGCCCGCCAGCGCGCCGAGGAGTCACCGGAGCTGCTGCTCGGCCGCAACCCGGTGGTCGAGGCGCTGCGCGCGCAGATCCCCGCGACGGCGCTCTACGTCGTCACCGGTGACACGACGCGCGGCGGCACCGACGAGCGGATCGCCGAGGCCCTCGCGCTGGCGGCCGACCGTGGCCTGCCGCTGCTCGAGGTCGGCAAGGGCGAGTTCGACCGGATGTCGCAGGGTGCGCTGCACCAGGGCATCGGCCTGCAGGTCCCGCCGTACGATTACGCGCACCCCGAGGACCTGCTCGACACCGCCCGCGACTCCGGCCGGGCACCACTGATCGTGGCGATGGACGGCGTCACCGACCCCCGCAACCTCGGCGCTGTGGTCCGCTCCGCGGCCGCCTTCGACGCGCACGGGGTCGTCGTTCCGCAGCGCCGCGCCGTCGGCATGACCGCCTCGGCCTGGCGCACGAGCGCCGGCGCGGCGGCCCGCCTGCGGGTGGCCCGCGCGGTCAACCTGCCGCGGGCGCTCGCCGCCTACCAGGACGCCGGGCTGCAGACGGTGGGCCTGGCCGGCGACGGCGACGTCGACCTGCACGAGTACGACGGCTTCGCCGACCCGGTGGCGCTCGTCGTCGGCGCCGAGGGCGCCGGCCTGTCGCGGCTGGTGCGGGAGAAGTGCGACGTCGTCGTGCGCATCCCGATCGACCGGGACACCGAGTCGCTCAACGTCAGCGTCGCCGCAGGCATCGCGCTCTACGCCGCGGCGGCCGCCCGCCGCTGAACTCAGCCGAGCAGCTGCGCCACGGTGTAGATGACCAGGCCGGCGAGACCGCCGACCACGGTGCCGTTGACCCGGATCCACTGCAGGTCGCGGCCCACCTGGAGCTCGATGCGGCGGCTGGTCTCGTCGGTGTCCCAGCGCGCGACGGTGCTGCTGACCAGGTCCGCGAGGTCGCCGGAGAAGCGCTCCACGACGTAGCCGGCCGCGCGGGCGCTGTGCCGCTGCACCAGCTCCCGCACCGCGGGGTCGGTCTGCAGGAGGCGGGCGCCGTCGCGGATCAGCGCCGTCACCCGCGCCCGCAGTGGGGAGTCCGGGTCGGCGGCTGCGGCGAGCAGCCCCTCCTTGGTGGTGGTCCAGAGGGAACCCGACCAGGTGCGAACGGCGGGGTGCTCCAGCAGCTCCTTCTTGAACTCCTCGACCCGGGCGGCGGTGTCCGGATCGGTGCGCAGCGCGTGCACGTAGGCCTGCAGCCGGGCGTCGTAGGAGCGCCGCAGCTCGTGCCGGGGGTCGGCGCCGACCTCCTCCAGAAAGGCCTGCACACCGGCGAAGGCGCGGTCGAAGACCCGGTCGTCGACCCAGTCGGGCACCCAGGCGGGCGACGCGTCGCCCAGCTGCGCGCGGAAGACCAGCCGGTTGTCGTCGAGGAAGCGGGCCATCAGCCGCAGCCCCGCGGACAGCACCTCCTGGTGCCGGCCGCCGTCGACCACCAGCTCGACGACCCGGGCCAGCGGCGGGGCGGCGGGGGTCTCGTGCAGCTTCCGGTCGACGAGCGCCGCGACGGCGGGCTGCACGTCCTCGTCCTTGAGCAGGTCGATGAGGCCGGAGAGCACGGTGGCGGCGTCCCCGCCCAGGCGCTCGGCCCGGCCGGGCGCGGCCAGGAAGGCACCCAGCCGACCCGGGACGTCGATGCTCCCCAGCTTCTCCTCGACGACCGCGCGGGTGAGGAAGTTCTCCTGCACGAAGGCGCCCAGGCTCTCGCCGATCTGGTCCTTCTTGCGCGGGATGATCGCGGTGTGCGGGATCGGCAGCCGCAGCGGGTACCGGAACAGCGCGGTGACGGCGAACCAGTCCGCGAGCGCGCCGACCATGGAGGCCTCGGCCGTGGCCCGCACGTAGCCGACCCAGGCGCCGGCGTCCTCGCCGAGCAGCACGCACCCGAGGAAGACCGCGGCGGCGAGCAGGAACAGCCCGGTCGCGAACCGCTTCATCCGCGCCAGGTCACGGGCCCGTGCCGGGTCGTCGAGCGCCCCGGTCAGGGGCGCGGTCGGTCGGGGTGCGGCCACCCGGCCCAGCCTAGGGACCGGGCCGGGAGCCGCCTCCGGGTGTCAGTTGGTCTTCCCCAGGGTGACCTCGACGGTCCGGGCGTCCGACCCACGGCGGACGGTCAGCTCGACGGTCTTGCCGGGCGCCTGGCTGCGGATCGCGGCAGTCAGCTCCGTGGACGTGGTCACCGGGCGGTCGCCGACAGCGGTGACGACGTCGCCGGCCCGCAGCGCGGCCTCATCGGCGGCGCTGCCCGGCTCGACGGTGGCCACCTCCGCGCCCGTGCCGACCTCGCGGTTCTGGTCGTCGGTGGCGGTGCGCGCGGTCACCCCGAGGAAGGCGCGGCTCGCGGTGCCGGTCGAGACGATCTCCTGGGCGACGCGCTGGGCGGTGTTGCCCGGGATCGCGAAGCCGACGCCGATGTTGCCGCTCTGCGACTGCCCACCCGGGAGGCCGGAGGCGACGGTCGCGATGGCGGTGTTGATGCCGATCACCTCGCCGGCGCCGTCGACCAGCGCGCCGCCGGAGTTGCCGGGGTTGATCGCGGCGTCGGTCTGGATGGCGTCCAGCACGGTGGCGTCGTCCTGCGTCGATCCGGTGGCGACGGCGCGCCCGGTGGCGCTGATGATCCCGTCGGTCACCGTGTTCGACAAACCCAGCGGGGCGCCGATGGCGACGGCGACGTCGCCGATCTGCACCTCGTCGGAGTCGGCGAACGTGGCCGGCACGAGGTCCTCGGCGCCGTCGAGGCGGAGCACGGCGAGGTCGAAGGCGGGGTCGGTGCCCACGATCTGGGCGTCGTAGAGCGTGCCGTCGGCGGTGCGCACCTGCACCGTGCCGGAGCCCCCGCCCTCGCCCGCGACGACGTGGTTGTTGGTGAGCACGTAGCCGTCGGCGGTGAGGATGACACCGGAGCCGCTGCCCGCGCTGGCGCCCGTGCTCACGTAGACGGTGACGACGCTCGGCGCGGCCTTGGCCGCGGCGGCCGTGGCGGTGGTCGCCCGCTCCGGGTTCTCGATGGTCACGCTCTGCGCGGACGCCGAGGACGCCGTGGAGCCGGCCGGCTCGTCGAGCAGCGCGGTCACGCCGGCGCCGGCGCCGCCGCCGATGAGCGCGCCGGCGACCAGGCCCGCGAGGCCGATCCGCAGCCGTCCACCGCGTCGGGTCGTCGGCTTCTCGGGGGCGGGGGCGGGAGTGGGCAGACCGCCGTAGGCAGGGTAGGTCACGGGCGTCATGGGCTGCGGCGTCGTCGGCTGCTGCGGGGGCTGCCAGGTGAACTGGTGGCCCGCGCCGGGGTACTGGTGCTGGTGCTCGCTCACTGGTGTCCTCTCCTCGCACAGCCGTCCGCGGCTGCTGCGTCGCTGTCCACTGTGCGACCGTCCTCTGGCGCAACACTGGGGGGAGGCTGTGAGCTTCCTGGGTGCTACCGCGGCACGGGCAGGAGCCGCCCGCGCGCCACGAGCTCGGTGACCGCCCAGACGGCCAGCACCTCCGCCGCCAGCAGCCCGATGAGCACGAGCAGCTGCGCAGCGCCGGCCTCCAGCGGGCTGCCGCCGCCGAGCAGCACGCCGACGAAGGCGCCCGGCAGGGTGACCAGCCCGACGGTGCGCGTCTGGTCCAGCGGGGGCACGAGCGCGGTGCCGGCGACCGGCCGCGCGACCAGGAGGACGGCGTCGCGCGGCGGGAGCCCGAGGGCGAGCGCGGCCTCCACCTCGCCGTGCCGCTGGGCCAGCTCCTCCCGCAGCCGCCGGCCGGCCAGGGAGGTGGCGGTCATGGCGCCGCCGACGAGGATGCCGGCGATCGGGATGACGGCCTCCCCGCGCAGCGGCACGGTGCCGCTGACCAGGACCAGGGCGACGACGGGCGCCGCGCCGCCGAGGACGGGCAGTGCGGTGGCGGCCAACCGGGGGAGGGCCCCGGCGGAGCGCAGCGGCAGGTCGGTGGTGCGACCGGCGGCGGTGACGGTCGCGACGGTGACCATGAGCAGCACGAACGCGGCGGAGAGCCACAGGAAGTCGACGACGACCAGCAGGACGGCCGAGACGACGGCGAGCTGCACCGTGGCCCGCACCGCGGCGACCAGCACCGCGCGGTCCTCGCCGAGGCCGGACAGCCGGCCGCTGACGGCGGCCAGTGCCGTCAGGGCGAGGAGGACGACGCCGAGCCGGAGGTCGAGGTCGACCACGGAGGAACCCACGACCGCCGATCCTGCCGGGTGGCGCCGGCGTGCCCCGTGGTGGGTGATCGATCCGTGGCTCCGTGTGCATCGCCGCCGGCGACGGGGTAGTGGCGGGGACGACGGGCGGTGCCCGTCATCCGCCCCGTTCCATCGCGCCGTGGAGACTCCCGTGCCCGTCCGTGGTCCCTTCCTCCGGTTCCTGATCGGTCTCGGCCTGGCCTGCGCCGCCGTGGTGGCCGTCGTCGGCGGCATCGCCCTGCGCGGTCCCGGGCTCGTCGCCGTCTGCGTGTCCGGCGCCCTGGCCGGGTGCGTGGCCGCGGGGGTGGCCCGCGAGAACCCGACGCCCGCGCGCCGCTCCGCCCTCGAGGCAGTCGGCATGGTCGCAGCGGTGACGATCGGGGCGCTCCTGGTCGTCAGCGGGACGGCCGTGCTGGCCGGCGGCGCGGCGGCCCTGCTGCTCGTCGGCGTCGGGGTGGCCGCATGGGCCGCGCTGCGCTGGGCGCGCGACCGCCGGGCGGCCGCCGCCCGGCCGGCCTCCGTGTCCGGCATCCACGCCGTCGCCGGCGGGTGGGTCCCGGCGCCGTCCCCGGCCGTCGCCGGGCTGGCGACCGCGGCGCTGGGCGAGGAGTGGCTGCGCACCGGCACCGAGCTGCAGGGCCCCCTCGCCCCGGCGGCGCGGCAGCGGATCGTGAGCCGGCGGGCCCAGGTGCTCGACGAGCTCGAGCGCCGGGACCCGGCCGGCTTCGCCCGCTGGCTCGCCGCCGGCCCCATGCACGGCGGCGACCCGGCCGGCTACGTCCGCAGCGAGCCGCCGCGCGCCGACCCCAGCACCGAGACCGAGGCGGCCTGAGGCGACCCCTGCGTCGGCGCGCGGCCCGGTGGGCCGGTCGGGTGGCGGTGGCGGGCACCCGGCGCCGTTCCGATGATCCGCTCCGGGTCGACTCCGATCCCCGGCCTCCCGGGCGACGCGCGGCAGCAGACGTCCTGACCGACGTCCCGGAGCCGTGGCCCGGGATGTCCCTATCCTGATGCGGGGCCTGGAGCTCATGTCCCGCCGGCGTGGCGCAATTGGTAGCGCACCCGACTTGTAATCGGGCGGTTAGGGGTTCGAGTCCCCTCGTCGGCTCAGTCGAAGCTGCCCGCGCCGTCCCGCCGGTAGGGGGCGAGCCGCTCGACCCGGTCCCGCTCGGCCCGCTCGGTGCGCACCCGCGCGGCGGTGCCCGGCTCGTAGCCGGCCTTGGCCACCCGGTGCTCGATGGTCTCCACCATGTACGCCAGCGAGAACAGCAGGCCCAGCAGCAGCCCGCCGCCCGCGGCGCTGAGCCGGTACACGAGCGGGACGGGTACCAGCAGCAGGCAGACGACGACGAGGGGCAGCAGCTGCACGGCCGCCCGCGCCAGGTGGCGCCACACCCAGGTGCTGCGCGTCGTGTCGGCCAGCACCCACGGCGCCAGTTCCCGGGGAAGCCCTCCACCGAGGGCGTACCAGACCCATTGCGCGGGGGTCGGCCGCTGTCTGCGCACGCTCCGACGGTAGGCCGCCGCGGAGCCGGGCGGCGCCCCGTCGCGCCCGCCGGGCCCCGGCGTACCGTGCGGCCGTGGACGAGCGTCGCCTGGGGGTGGTCTCCGGGCTCGGCGCCTACGCGCTCTGGGGCATGTTCCCGCTGTACTTCCCCCTCCTCGAGCCCGCCGGCGGGCTCGAGATCGTCGCGCACCGGGTGCTCTGGTCGCTGCTGTTCGTCGGGCTGCTGCTGACCGTCGTCCGCCGGTGGGGGCACGTGCGCGCGGCGGTGGGCAGCCCACGCACGCTCCTGGTGCTGGCCGGGGCCGCGGTGCTCATCGCCCTGAACTGGCTGATCTACGTCTACGGCGTGAACTCCGGCCAGGTCGTGGAGACCTCGCTCGGCTATTTCATCAACCCGCTGGTCAGCGTGCTGCTGGGGGTGGTGGTCTTCGCCGAGCGGCTGCGCCCGCTCCAGTGGGTGGCCGTCGGCATCGCCGCCGTCGCGGTCGTCGTGCTGACCGTCGACTACGGGCGACCGCCGTGGATCGCGCTGGGCGTGGCCCTCACCTTCGGCTTCTACGGCCTCATGAAGAAGCTCGTGAAGGTCGAGGCGGCGCCCGGGTTGTTCCTGGAGACGGCCCTGGTCGCCGTCCCTGCCGGCGTCGTCCTGGCGGTCCTGCACACCGGGGGGAGCGGGACCTTCGCCAACGCCGGCGTCGGGCACGCCTTGCTCCTGGCCAGCGCGGGGGTGGCGACGGCGGTGCCGCTGCTGCTCTTCGCGGCGGCCGCTCGGCGGATCCCGCTGTCGACGGTGGGGCTGCTGCAGTACCTGACCCCGCTGATGCAGCTGGCGATCGGCGTCTTCGTCTACGGCGAGCCGATGCCGCCCGCGCGGCTGGCCGGTTTCGTCATCGTCTGGGTCGCCCTCGCCGTCTTCACCGTCGACACCCTGCGACACGCCCGGGCCGGGGCCCGGAGGGCCGGCCGGGACGTGGTGGTCGCCACTCCCTGAGATCACCGGGAGCCCGGCGCGGCGCTCGGCCGGAAACGTCGGTGGCCGGGGCTACCGTCCTCCTCGAGCCGCCCGGGGTCCCCGGGAGGCGGAGCGTGGCAGGAGATGGACGAACCATGAGCAGCGACCCAGCCCCCGTGGTCTCCCCGCCCCGGGCCGAGGGGTCAGGGGAGGGAACCGCGCAGGTCGGCGGCGCAGCGCTGTCCCGGCGGGAGCACGACATGCTCGGTTTCGAGCGGCAGTGGTGGCGGCGGGCCGGTGCCAAGGAGACGGCGATCCGCGACCTGTTCGGCACGACGCCGACCCGGTACTACCAGGCGCTCAACGCACTGGTGGACCGTCCGGAAGCGATGGCCGTCGATCCGTTGCTGGTCCGGCGTCTCCGCCGGCTGCGCACGGCGCGGCAGCGGACGCGTTCCTCGCAGATCCTGGGCAAGGCCAATCGCATCGATTAGATTCGGTGACCGTGGGCAGGCACGCCGCGTCAGGCAGTGACGAACTAGGTCGAGGGAACCCTTCTGCGACCGTGGGGCGGCGCAGGACGGATGCCCCCGACGGTCTGTGGCCCGACGCGGACGTGCGCCTGAGCGACCACCCCACGGCTCCGGGGCGCGAGCGCTCCGAGCGCCGTCGGGACGCCCTGCTGAGCACGCCCGCCGGCGAGGCCGCGCGTCAGGTCTCGCGCTCCCGGCTGCCGCTGCCCCCGGTCCCCGCCGGTGCCCGCCCGGCCGCATCCGCCGCCCCGGCCGCGCCCCGTCAGGCCGTGCCCAGTCCTGCCGTGCCCCGTCCTGCCGTGGCGTCCGCGCCGCTCACCAGCGTCGCCCCGTTCCGCGCGGTGCCCACGCCCGAGCCGCGGGAGGAGTCCGCGGCACCGGTCCGCGGCGCCGACCTCCTCTCGCCGGCCGGCGCGGGCGACGCGCTCTTCGGCGCACCCACCCCGGCCGCCCCCCGCCCCGCCTCGTCGGTCCTGGTCGACGACGAGCCCCTCGCCACCACCGGCCCGAGCCGCGGCTCCGGCGGGCACGCCCCCGCACCCCGCGTGCCGCGCGTCCCGCGCCAGACGACGCCGTCGGGTGCGCCGTCGTCCTCCTACGGGGACTGGACCAAGCCCTCCCGCACCGAGGACACCGGCCGCTCCCGGCTCGGCGCGGACACCGGCGCGGACGTGCTGCGCGGGCCGGTGGCGCCGCCCACCACCGCCATCCCGGAGCGGAGGACGACCCGCGGTGGCCAGGCGGCGGAGCCCGAAGCCGAGTTCGAGGCCACGTACGACGACCTCGACGACCGCGCGGCCGCAGACCTCGTCCACGGCGCTGTGACCGGCCCGGTCAAGGGCGGACGGGCCGCCTACCGCGCCGAGCGCCAGGCCGCCGACGCCGCGCGCCGCAAGGCCGCCAAGCGCAACGGCACCCCCGAGGTGATCTTCGACGACGAGCCGGAGCGCAAGCCGCGCCGCGTCCTCACGGGCCTGGTGGCCATGGCCGTCGTCGCCGGCACCGTCCTCGGCGTCTACACGGTCACCTCCCCCGAAAATCAGGAGGCGGCGGCCCAGTCGGCGTCGGCCCCGCCCAGCGTGCCGACCGTCGCCCCGCCGAGCGCGGCCCTGCCGCCGCTCACCGTCGACCCGGTTCCCGTCGAGCCGCCGGTCACCACCCCCGTCCGGGTCCCGGTCACCGTCCTCAACGCCACCAACGTGACCGGGCTGGCAGGCAAGATCTCCGGGGTCGTCGTCGCCGGTGGCTGGGAGTCGCCCGGCGTGGGCGCCTACCCCGGCGCGGACGTCGCCACCACCACCGTCTTCTTCACCGAGGGCGACGAGCAGCAGCGCCAGGCCGCCCTGCAGCTGATCGACCAGTTCCCCGACCTCGCCGGCCCCGCGCCCCGCTTCTTCGAGGTCGCCGACGTCCCGGCGCCCGGGCTGGTCGTCGTCGCCACGGGCAACTGGCAGCCCTGACCCCGGTCGCCCCGGGCTACCGGAACACGGGCGGGCACCCGGCCGTTGGGCGCTTCGTGCGCTCCCTCCGCGGGCTCGTGCGTCCCCGCCCGCGCTCCGCAGCGCGCGCCTCGGCCGCCGCCCTGCTCGCCCTCGCCCTGCCGACCGGTCTGGTCGTGCTCGCGCCCCCGGCGGCGGCCGCGGAGGTCAGCACCGAGGTGGCCCGGGTGCCGTCGGGCTCCGGGGAGGACGCCGTCGAGCTCGACACCACCCTCTACCTCCCGGACACCGACGACCCGGCTCCCGCGATCGTGCTCGCGCACGGCTTCGGCGGCAGCAAGCGGTCGGTCGCCGACGACGCCACCGACCTGGCCGGGCGCGGCTACGTCGTCCTCACGTACTCGGCTCGCGGGTTCGGGGAGAGCACCGGCCGGATCGGGCTCAACGACCCGCGCTACGAGATCGCCGACCTCTCCACGCTGCTCGACCTCCTGGCCGAGCGCGAGGAGGTCGAGCTCGACGCCGACGGCGACCCGCGGGTGGGGGTGGCCGGCGGGTCCTACGGCGGTGCGCTCGCCCTGCTCGGCGCCGCCTACGACCAGCGGGTCGACGCCATCGCGCCGCAGATCACCTGGAACTCCCTGACCACCGCGCTCTTCCCGTCGCAGACCGGCGAGACGCCGGCCGACACGGTGGCCGCGGTCCCCCAGACGGAGGCGGCCGGTGTCTACAAGCGGCTGTGGTCCGGGCTGTTCTTCGGCATCGGCTCCTCCTCGGGCGGCCTGCTGGACGCGCTCGGTGGCGCCGGCGGGGCGGCCGGCGGTGCCTCCCTCGGCGCCCTCCCGCCCGCGCTGCTCGAGCAGGCCGCCGAGAACCCGGAGGCCGCCGGGCTGCTGCTCACCTGCGGCCGGTTCCGGGTCGAGGTGTGCGAGGCGTACCAGACGGCCGCGGCCTCGGGCACGCTCACGCCGGAGGTGGCCGCAGTGCTCGACCGCAGCAGCCCCGACGGCGTGCTCGACCGCATCGACGTGCCGACGCTGCTGGTGCAGGGCACCCAGGACTCGCTCTTCGGCCTCGGCCAGGCCGACGCGAACGCGCGCGGCATCGCCGCGGACAGGACCCCCGTCAAGGTGGTCTGGTTCGCCGGCGGCCACGACGCGTCCTCGTCGGACCGGCAGAGGCAGGAGCTGCGTGACCAGATCGCCGGCTGGTTCGACTGGCACCTGCGGGGACAGGGCGAGGACCCCGGCACGGGCTTCGAGTTCCCGGCGCCCACCGGGCTGGGCGCCACGACCGGCCGGGTCCAGGGCGGCGGCCAGACCGTCGCCGCGGAGGCCTACCCCGGGCTGGACGGCGCGGAGCCGGCCACCCGCCGGTCGGTGACCGTCTCCGGGCCCGTGCAGCCGGTCGTCACCCCGGCCGGTGGCACGCCGGCCGCCCTCACCACCGTGCCGGGGCTCGGTGCGCTGACCTCCGCCCTGGGCGGGTCGACCGCGGAGATCCCCGGCCAGTACGCCGCCTTCGACAGCGCTCCGCTGGAGGAGGCCGTCGAGGTCGTCGGCGCCTCGACCGTCGACCTCGTGGTCGCCTCGCCCAGCGGCTCGGCGACGCTGTTCGCCAAGCTCTACGACGTCGGTCCCGACGGCGCCACCACGCTGCCCGGTGGCCTGGTCGCGCCCCTCGCGCTCACCGGCCTCTCCACCGATCCGACTGCCCCGACGCGGGTGGGCGTCACGCTGCCGGGGATCGTGCACCGCTTCGAGGCCGGCCACCGGATGCGGGTGCTGGTGTCCTCCACCGACCAGGCCTTCGCGCTGCCCGACGAGGCGGCCGTCTACTCCGTCGGCCTGGCCTCGGCCGGCGCCGCGAACGGCGTGGCCGCGGGCGAGACGCAGCTCGCGGCGCCCGAGGTCAGCGGCCGGAGCGAGTCGACCGGCGGCACCTCGCGCTGGTGGGTGCTGCTCGCCGTCGTCACCGGTCTGGGTCTGCTCGGCTGGCTGGCCGCCCGCTGGTGGGGGAGCCGGCGGCGCCGGCAGACCTCGCAGGTGGAGCCGGACGGCGAGGACGTCCCGCTGCGGTTCACCGGCGTGACCAAGGCCTACAAGGACGGCTTCGTCGCCGTGCGCGACCTGTCGTTCGAGGTGCGGCGCGGCCAGGTGCTCGGCCTGCTCGGGCCCAACGGTGCCGGCAAGACCACGTCGCTGCGCATGCTGATGGGACTCATCCGGCCGACCGAGGGGCGGATCAGCGTCTTCGGGCACGCCGCCGGTGCCGGCGCCCCGGTGCTGTCCCGGCTCGGCTCCTTCGTGGAGGGCACCGGCCTGCAGCCGCACCTGTCGGGCCGGGACAACCTCAGCCTCTACTGGGCCGCCACCGGCCGGCCGGCCGAGGACGCGCACATGGACGAGGCCCTCGCGGTCGCCGGCCTCGGCGCGGCCATCGACCGGCCGGTGCGCCGGTACAGCCAAGGCATGCGCCAGCGGGTCGCGATCGCCCAGGCGATGCTCGGGCTGCCCGATCTGCTCGTGCTCGACGAACCGACCAACGGGCTCGACCCGCCGCAGATCCACGCGATGCGCGACGTGCTGCGCTCCTACGCCGCCACCGGGCGCACCGTGATCGTCTCCAGCCACCTGCTCAGCGAGATCGAGCAGACCTGCAGCCACGTGGTGGTCATGGCCAAGGGGCAGAAGATCGCGCAGGGCACGGTGGAGGAGATCGTCGGCGCCGGAGGCTCGGTGCTCGTCGGCCTGGCCGACGACGCCGACACCGACCGGGCGATCGCCGTCCTCTCGTCGCTGCCCGGGGTCACCGCCGCGCGCGGCGACGACGGCCTGGTCGCCGAGCTGGACGGCGCCCGCCGCGCCGACGTGCTGCAGGCGCTGGTGTCGGTCGGCATCGCCGTCGAGCAGTTCACGCCGCGACGGCGGCTCGAGGACGCCTTCCTGGCCCTGGTGGGGGAGAGCTGATGACCACGACCGACCACGTGCAGCCGACCGGCGCGGTCGCCGGTTACCGGCCGGAGCGCACGCTGCGGCTGTCGGTGGAGCTGCGGCGGCAGTTCAAGCGCCGCCGCACCCTCGGTGTCTTCGCCCTCATGATCGCGCTGCCGCTGGTGCTCATCGCGGCACTGCAGCTGGGCGCGAGCGAGGAGGCGGCGGAGAACAGCCGGATCAACCTGGTCGACGTCGCGACGGCGAGCGGGCTGAACTTCACCCTGTTCGTGCTGTTCGCGACGACCAGCTTCTTCCTCGTCGTGGTCTACGCGCTGTTCTTCGGCGATACCGTCGCCGTCGAGGCGCAGTGGGGCTCGCTGCGGTACGCACTGGCCACGCCGATCCCCCGGATGCGGCTGCTCCGGCAGAAGTGGCTGGCCGCGCTGGTGCAGTCGGTCGCGGCGCTGGTCACGCTCGCCGCGGTCGCGGTGGTCGCCGGCGGGATCGCGTTCGGCTTCGACGACATCAGGACGCCGGTCGGTGTGGGGATCGACCAGGGCGAGGGCATGCTGCGGCTGGCCGGGATGCTCGGCTACCTCGCCGTCCACCTGCTCGTCGTCGGCGCGCTGGCGTTCTGGTTCTCCACGATCACCGACGCACCGCTGGCGGCGGTCGGTGGCGCGGTGTTCACCATGTTCGTCTTCGCCATCCTCGACCAGGTGGAGCAGCTCGGGTCGATCCGCGACTGGTTCCCGACGGCGGAGGAGTTCGCCTGGACCGACCTGCTGCAGACGCCGGTCGACGACGGCGACCTGTTCCGCGGCGTGATCCAGTCGCTGGTCTACATCGCCGTCTTCACGGCGCTCGGGTTCCGCCACTTCGCCCGCAGAGACGTGACCAGCTGACAGCAGTTCGTGCACGAACGGTCGTCCCAGACTGCCCGAGGCGACCGTTCGTGCACAGAACGCCGGCTCACAGGCTCTGGCGCACCGCCTGGGCCCAGCCCTCGCCCATGGCGGCGGCGGTCACCGAGGCGTTGGGGACCGCGGCCAGCGCCGCGGCCATCCCGTCGACCGCCCCGCCGTTCGCGGTGATCCACAGCCGGCCCACGGCGGGGGCCATGTCCAGGTCGCTGAGGCTGTCGCCGATCGCCACGGCGTCGTCGGGGAACAGGCCCCGGCGCTCCAGGTCCCAGGCGATCGCCGCCCCCTTGGAGATGCCGCGCGGCATCAGGTGGTAGACCCGCGGCGGCGCCGGGTCGTCGTGGAGGCCGAACCGGGACGACGCGGGGATGGCCCCGTTGTCCTTGAGCGTCAGCCACCCCGCCCCGCGTTCGGCCAGCCAGGCGTCGACGGCGAGCGGATCCACCCGGCCGCGCAGCAGCGCGTCGGTGTGGTGGGTCGCGTGCCAGGGGGCGTGCCACTCCAGCCGGCCGGGGTGCGCGGCGACGAGGTCCTCGACCACGCCGAGCTCGGCCATCACGTCCATCGGCGTGCGGTCGCCGTAGCCGGCCGGCAGCTCGCCGCGCAGCCGGTGGGTGTGCCGCCCGGAGCCCCAACCGATGGTGGCGCCGAGCTCCGCGATGGCGCCGTCGGCGGCGAAGATGCGCGCGGCCTCCACCACCTGCTCGTAGGTCCGGCCGCTGACCAGCACCAACGCCACCCCGGCGCGGTGCAGGTCGAGCAGGGCGCCGGCCGGGCCGTCGGTCAGCTCCCGGCCGGCGGTGTGCCAGAAGGAGCCGCGTGGGCCGACCATGGTGCCGTCGAGATCGGTGTAGACGATGCGCGCTGTCACGCCCTCATCCTGTCCGCCGCGAGGTGCCGTACCGCCCGCGGGTATGCTTCGGATCGTTCACTCATCCAGAGGGGCAGAGGGACACGGCCCGATGAAGCCCCGGCAACCGCCGTCCGCGCAGCGATCTCATGGAGCAGCGCGGCGGGAGGTGCCAATTCCGTCCCGCGCGGCTCGACGGCCCGCTGCGGGGAAGATGAGGAGGTAGTCGTCGCATGACTCTCACCGCTCCCGGTTCCGTTCAGGCCGACTCGTCGGCAGGCGGCCCCACCCCGCCGTGTCCGGCCCGCGGGCTGGTCTGCCGCAACTGCGGCGCCACCTTCGGGCTGATCGCCGAGCACGCCTGCGCCGAGTGCTTCGGCCCGCTGGAGGTCGACTACGACCCCGAGCTGATGCGCGCGGTCACCCGTGAGCAGATCGAGGCCGGCCCGCAGAACATCTGGCGGTACGTCGCCCTGCTGCCCGTGGGCCAGGATCCCGCCGAGCGCGTGTCCCTCGACCCGGGCATGACCCCGCTGGTGCGTGCCGACCGGCTGGCCGCCGAGCTGGGCCTGACCGGCGGACTCTGGGTGAAGGACGACTCGGCCAACCCCACCCACTCGTTCAAGGACCGGGTGGTCAGCCTCGCGGCGACCGCCGCCAAGGGCCTGGGCTACAAGAAGATCGCCGCCGCCTCCACCGGCAACCTGGCGAACTCCGTGGCCGCGCACGCCGCCCGGGTGGGGCTGCCGTCCTTCGTCTTCATCCCGGCCGACCTCGAGCCGGGCAAGGTCGTGCAGTCGGCGGTCTACGGCCAGACGCTGGTCGCCGTCGACGGCTCCTACGACGACGTCAACCGGCTGACCAGCGAGCTCGCCGAGACCGACGAGTTCGAGGACACAGCTTTCGTCAACCAGAACGTCCGGCCCTACTACGCCGAGGGCTCCAAGACGATGGGCTACGAGATCGCCGAGCAGCTCGGCTGGCGGATCCCGGCGCAGGTCGTCATCCCGATGGCGTCCGGCTCGCTGCTCACCAAGGTCGACAAGGCCTTCCGGGAGCTCACCGCCGCCGGCATCGTCGAGGCCACGGAGTGGACGATCTTCGGCGCCCAGTCGGCCGGCTGCGACCCGATCGCCACCGCCTTCGACAACGGCTGGGACGTCGTAAAGCCGGTGAAGCCCACCGGCATCGCCAAGTCGCTCAACATCGGCAACCCGGCCGACGGCCCGTACGCGCTGGACGCCATCCGGCGCACCGGCGGTGCCGTGGCCCGCGTCGGCGACGACGAGATCGTCCAGGGGATCCGCGACCTCGCCCGCACCACCGGGGTCTTCGCCGAGACCGCCGGCGGCGTGACCGTCGCGGTGCTGCGGAAGCTCGTCGAGGGCGGGCTCCTGGACCCGGCCAAGGAGACCGTCGTCCTCAACACCGGCGAGGGCCTGAAGACCCTCGACCCGCTGGAGCCGGTCGTCGGTCCGACGCACCGCGTCGAGCCGTCCCTGAAGTCGGTGCGGGCCGCAGGCCTCATCGACTGAGAGAGGACGCCGCCCTCCGCATCCGTCGGAGGGTCCGGGCGGCGCCCGGGACGGGGCCGGTATCGATCGGGCGAAGATGACCGCGACCAGGCCTTTCCTGATGTACCTTCTCGCGCGGATCCAGTTCCATGTTCGTGTTCGAGCGGGCGGAAGAGGTGGACCCGGTTCCCCGATCCGGAGGAGCCGTCCGCACGCACGAACGTGGGAGCACACGTGGCACAGGGCACCGTGAAGTGGTTCAACGCCGAGAAGGGCTTCGGCTTCATCGCCGTCGACGGCGGCCAGGACGTCTTCGTCCACTACTCGGCCATCCAGATGGACGGGTACAAGAGCCTCGACGAGGGTCAGCGCGTCGAGTTCGAGGTCGTCCAGGGGTCGAAGGGGCCGCAGGCCGACGCCGTCCGCTCTGCGTGACCTGTCGTCCTCCGGACGACGCACCGCACCACCCGTGAGGCCCGGTTCCCCGCTCGGGGAGCCGGGCCTCCGTGCACGTCAGGCCACCCGCAGGGAGGCCGGCCGACCCCCCGTTCTTGCACTCGCCAAGGTGGAGTGCCAGACTCGTTTCTGGCACTCGGGGCTCCTGAGTGCCAATCAGGTCGGAACGGTGAGGCACCGGTCCGTGGGCCGACGGAGCGTCCACGTCGCTGGTGTCGTCCGTCGCGGGCGCCGAACCCGGCCGTGCAGCGATCGATGCATGGAGGACACCACCACATGGCCAAGATGATCGCCTTCGAGGAAGAGGCGCGCCGCGGCCTCGAGCGGGGCATGAACACCCTCGCCGACGCCGTCAAGGTGACCCTCGGCCCCAAGGGCCGGAACGTCGTGCTGGAGAAGAAGTGGGGCGCCCCCACGATCACCAACGACGGTGTGAGCATCGCCAAGGAGATCGAGCTCGAGGACCCGTGGGAGAAGATCGGGGCCGAGCTCGTCAAGGAGGTCGCGAAGAAGACCGACGACGTCGCGGGTGACGGCACCACCACCGCCACCGTGCTCGCCCAGGCGCTCGTGCGCGAGGGTCTGCGCAACGTCGCCGCCGGCGCCAACCCGATGGCCCTCAAGAAGGGCATCGAGAAGGCCGTCGCCTCGGTCACCGAGTACCTCCTCTCCACGGCCAAGGACGTCGAGACCAAGGAGCAGATCGCCGCCACCGCGTCGATCTCCGCCGCCGACCCCGCCATCGGTGAGCTCATCGCCGAGGCGATGGACAAGGTGGGCAAGGAAGGCGTCATCACCGTCGAGGAGAGCAACACCTTCGGGCTCGAGCTCGAGCTCACCGAGGGCATGCGCTTCGACAAGGGCTACATCTCGCCCTACTTCGTCACCGACGCCGAGCGCATGGAGGCCGTCCTCGACGACCCGTACGTGCTCGTCGTCAACGGCAAGATCAGCTCGGTCAAGGACCTGCTCCCGCTGCTGGAGAAGGTCATGCAGTCGGGCAAGCCGCTGGCCATCATCGCCGAGGACGTCGAGGGCGAGGCCCTGGCGACCCTGGTCGTGAACAAGATCCGTGGCACCTTCAAGTCCGTTGCCGTCAAGGCCCCGGGCTTCGGTGACCGCCGCAAGGCCATGCTGGGCGACATCGCCATCCTCACCGGTGGCCAGGTCATCAGCGAGGAGGTCGGCCTCAAGCTCGACACCGCCGGTATCGAGCTCCTCGGCCGCGCCCGCAAGGTCGTCGTCACCAAGGACGAGACGACGATCGTCGAGGGTGCCGGGGACACCGACCAGATCCAGGGGCGGGTCAACCAGATCCGCAGCGAGATCGAGCGGTCGGACTCCGACTACGACCGCGAGAAGCTGCAGGAGCGCCTGGCCAAGCTGGCCGGTGGCGTCGCCGTCATCAAGGCCGGCGCCGCGACCGAGGTGGAGCTCAAGGAGCGCAAGCACCGCATCGAGGACGCGGTGCGCAACGCCAAGGCCGCCGTCGAGGAGGGCATCGTCGCCGGTGGTGGCGTCGCTCTCGCGCAGGCCACGGCCGTCGCGTTCGACAAGCTCGAGCTCGAGGGTGACGAGGCGACCGGTGCCAACATCGTGCGCGTCGCGCTCGAGGCCCCGCTGAAGCAGATCGCCATCAACGCCGGCCTCGAGGGCGGCGTCGTGGCGGAGAAGGTGCGCAACTCGGAGACCGGCTGGGGCCTCAACGCCGCCACCGGCGAGTACGTGGACCTGGTCGCGGCCGGGATCATCGACCCCGCCAAGGTGACCCGCTCGGCGCTGCAGAACGCCGCCTCCATCGCGGCGCTCTTCCTCACCACCGAGGCCGTCATCGCCGACAAGCCGGAGAAGAACGCTCCGGCCATGCCGAACAGCGATGGCATGGGCGGCATGGACTTCTGAGTCCGGCCCCCTCGTAGTACCAGCACTGCCCGGCAGGGGCGGTCCGCTCTCCAGCGGGCCGCCCCTGTCGGCGTTCCGGGGCCACGACGTGGTGGTCCCGGGTGCCGAGACAGAGGTCACCAGAGCGTGCGGGGGCGTCGGCCGGGCCCCGACCCCACCCCGTCGTCCGGAGCAGGCCGAGGGCCCGCCACCGGCTGGTGACGGGCCCTCGGGGTGCTCAGTTGTGGTGCGTCCCGGGCGGGCTCACCCCTGGCGGGGGTGACAGCCCATCCAGGACCGGGTCACCGGATCTCGACGGTGAAGGGACCGGCGACCGCTCCGTTGCTGGACTTGATCCAGATGGTGGTCGGAGCCGTCGCGGGCGCCGGGTCGATCGTGATGTCCCACGGGCCGGTGTTCTCCGGAGCCTCCAGCGCACCCACCGTGCCAGTCGGGTACCCGGCGATCGGGTCGCGGGCCGGTCTCGTGGACGGAACAGTGGCCCGCGGGCACCGCTGCGGGCAGCCGAGCGCAGGGGGGCGACCTGTCCCCAATACGGGGGGCAGGCGGCTGCCGTCGCGTCAGCCCGCGCACCGCGGGGTAGCGGTCGGGCGTGACGGTGATCATCGGGACGTCGGGGTGGCAGTACCGCGACTGGCGCGGCGCCTTCTACCCGCAGAAGCTGGCGCAGCGGCTTTGGCTCGAGCACTACGTCGAGCACTTCGCCACCGTCGAGAGCAACAACGCCTTCTACCGGCTGCCCGAGCGGGAGACGTTCGTCAAGTGGCGCGAGCGCACGCCACCGGACTTCCGGTGGGCGGTCAAGGCCAGCCGGTTCCTCACCCACATCAAGCGGCTGCGCGAGCCGGAGGAACCGGTCGCCCGGCTGATGGGCCGCGCGGCGGGTCTGGAGGCCAAGCTGGACACGATCCTGCTGCAGCTGCCGCCCACACTGAAGGCCGACCCGGAGCTGCTGCGCACCTGCCTGGCCCAGTTCCCCAGCGGGACGCGGGTGGCCGTGGAGCCGCGGCACGAGTCGTGGTGGACCGACGAGATCCGGGCGCTCCTGGAGCGCTACGGCGCGGCGCTGTGCTGGGCCGATCGGATGGAGCAGCCGGTCGCCCCGCTCTGGCGCACCGCCGACTGGGGATACCTGAGGTTCCACACCGGGCTGGAGAACTGGCGCTACCGGCCGGAGACCCTCCAGCGGTGGGCCGACCGGCTGGCCGCCAGGTACGGGGAGGACGACGTCCTCGTCTACTTCAACAACGACCCGGGCTGCGCCGCGGTCATCGACGCGTGCTTGTTCGCCGACGCGGTGCGCCGGGCCGGAGGCACGCCGACGCGGGTGCCCACGGCCGACCAGGCGACCGGTCTGGCCTGGGCGCCGGTGGAAGTCCCCCCGGTCTGACGGTTCCGGTCAGCCCTTGTCCTTGCCCTTGCCGTTGCCCTCGCCGTTGCCCCGCCCTGCGCCCGCCGCGGCCCCGTCGGCTTCCTCGGCGCTCTCCTCGACCTGCTCGTCGGCGTCGCGGGCGGCCTTCTCGGTGCCCTTCGGCGCCTTCTCGGCCGCACGCGCGGTCTTCTCCGCGGCGTGGGCCGCCTGGCGCTCCTGGGCCGCGGCGAGCGCCTTCTGCGCGTGCTCGTCGGCGTGGGCGATGGCGTTGTCGAGCCCGCGGCGGTCGCTGTCCTCGCCGCCGTCCTCGGTGATCTCCTCGGGCTGGACCTCGGTGGCGTCCTGGGTCCCGGACCCAGACTCGACCTCGGTGAGCTCCTCGGTCTCGGTCTCGGTCTCGGTCTCGACCTCGGCGGTGTCGTCGGTCGAGCGGGCGGAAACGGCGAGGTCGTCGGACCGGGGGAAGTCGAACGGCGTCACGGTCTGCACGGCGGAGGCGACGGTGTCCTGCACCGGGGCGGGCAGGGCGCCGGCCGCACCGGCGCCGGTCACCCCCGCGGCCGCGATGCCCAGGCCGGTGGCCACCTGCGCCGCGGTGCCGGCACCGGCGATCTTGGCGACGACGGCGGCGAGCCCTTCGAGCAGTGCCATGGGTGCAATCCCTTCCGAACGGGAACCGCGGATGCGGCGCTTCGAACGGGTATCGGCACCAGGTGGGGGCGGCTGTAGCGGTGCGGCCCGATTCACCCGGACGGGCGCTACCCGGTCGGGGCGTCGGCCAGGTGCTGGGCGAACGTGCGCGGTGATCGGCCGAGCAGGTCGGTGAGCACCCGCGGGCTGCCGGTGAACCCGTGCGCGCGGTACCAGTCGAACATCGCGGTGCGGCAGTGACCGGCGTAGGTGCCGTCGTCGCCGGCGGGCGCGTCGACCGCGGCGACGGGGCGCCCCAAGCGGGCGGACAGCAGGTCGGCGACGTCGGGTGCGGTCAGCTCCTCGGGCCCCACGGCCTCGAAGGTGCCGCTGTCCAGCCCGTCGGCCGTGAGCAGCACCGCCGCGGCCTCGGCGACGTCGCGCAGGTCGACGAAGGACTGCGCCTTCTCCAGGCCCCACGGGCTGCGCAGCTCGCCGCTCTCCGCCGCTCCGGCCAGCTGACCGTCGAGGTTGTCGGCGTAGGCGCAGGGCTGCAGCACCCGCCACCGCGCCGCCGTCCCCGCGACGGCGCCGTCGAGGGCCTCCTCGACCAGGTCCTTCGCCGCGTGGTGCGGCATCGCACGGACCTGCGGCCGCAGCACCGAGTGGTAGACCAGCCGGCGCACCCCCACGCGGGCGGCGGCGGTGAGGACCGCGGGGGCGCCGGTGGACTCCGACGGGTCGAAGTTGGGCCAGATCAGGTAGAGGGCGTCCGCGCCGGCGCACGCGGCGGACAGGTCGCCGGTGAGGTCGCCGACGACCACCTCGGCGCCGAGGGCGTCCAGCTGCGGGCGCGGCCGGCGCGAGGGGACGACGGCGCGCACCTGCTTCCCGCGCGCCAGCAGGGCACGGACGACGGCGGTGCCGGTGGAGCCGCCGGCGGCGGTCACGACGATCACAGGACGTCGACCGCCTCGGCGTGCCGGACGCCGAGCTGCTCCCCAGCCTGGCCCAGCACGTCCTGCACGACGAGCGTGTCGGCCAGCGGCATGACGGCGCTCTCGGTCCGGCCCGCCCGCAGGCAGTCGGTGACCTCGATCAGCTCGTGTGCGTACCCGGTGCCGGCCGGGGGCTTCGTGATCGTCTCGGGCTCGGTGCCGGTGCGGTGCAGCACGAACGTCGCCGGGTGGTGGAACCGGGGGAGGACGTCGATCCAGCCGGTGGTGCCGAACACCCGGGCCTGCCCCGGCAGGGCGTTGCGCAGCGAGGTGGTGAGCGAGGCCGTGCGGCCGCCGCCGAAGTCGAGGAGCAGGGCAGCGTCGGCGTCGGCCCCCGAGGAGAACAGCGAACCGGCGGCGACGACACGCTCCGGCGTCCCGAGCAGCATCTGGGCGAAGGAGACGACGTAGACGCCCAGGTCGAGCAGCGCGCCACCGCCGAGCTCCATGGCGAAGAGCCGGTCGGCGGGGTCGTACTCGCGCGCGACGCCGAGGTCGGCCTGCACGGAGCGCACCTCCCCGATGGCGCCGTCGGCGATGAGCTCGCGTACCGCGACGACGGCCGGCTGGAACCGCGTCCACATGGCCTCCATGGCGAAGACGCCGGTCTCCCGGGCCAGGTCCACGACCTCGAGGGCGCCGGCGGTGGTGGCGGTGAACGACTTCTCCACCAGCAGCGCCTTGCCGGCGCGCAGCGCGGCCAGCGCGAGCGCGTGGTGCTGCGGGTGCGGGGTGGCGAGGTACAGCACGTCGACGTCCGGATCGGCGATGATCGCCGCGTAGGAGCCGTGCGCCCGCTCCACGCCGTGCCGGGAGGCGAAGGCGTCGGCCCGCTCCTGGGACCGCGACGCCACCGCCGCGACCCGCGCGCCCGGCACGTGCGCGAAGTCGTGCACCACGTTCTCCGCGATGCGGCCCGGTCCGACGACTCCCCAGCGGATCTCTTCGCTCACCGGGCAGACGCTAGTCGGGGCGCGGCAGACTGCCTCCCGTGGCCGTGCTGATCGACTCCCCGGTGTGGCCCTGGCGCGGCCGCCGCTGGTCCCACCTGGTCAGCGACGTCAGCTACGAGGAGCTGCACGCCTTCGTCGCGGCGGAGCTGGGCATCCCGCGGCGGGCCTTCCAGGGCGACCACTACGACATCCCCGAGGACCTGTACGACGTCGCGGTCGCGGCGGGAGCGCAGCCGGTCGAGTGCCGGGAGCTGCTGCAGCGCCTGCTCGCGGCCGGGCTCAGGCTCCGGAAGCCCCGTCGGCCCGCTGCCTCAGCAGGGTGAGCTCCGCGCTCAGGTTCGCGCGGGCGAGCGGCTCCCACTCCGCGGCGGCGGGCAGCCGGTACAGCCGGGGCAGCGCGAGCAGCTGCTCCAGCACGGCGATCCGCCCCGCGGTGAACGTCTCGTCGTCCAGGTGCCCGTACTCCGCGCGGACGGCCGACGCGTAGCCCGCGTAGGCCGCCGGCGGGCTGGCCAGCACCGCCAGGTCGGCGTCGCAGAGCGCCGCGCCGGCGGCGTCGCCCGGTGCCACGTCGTGGCCGGCGGTGAGCAGCACCAGCCGGACCACCTCCTCGACCCGCTCGTCGGGGACCAGCCCGCGCAGTCCCGCGCGGGCGCGGTCGGCGCTGGTCTGCTCGTTGTCGCTGCGCCGCGGGTCGTAGACCACGTCGTGGTACCAGGCGGCCAGCCGCACGGCGTCGGGGTCGGGGACGTCGGCGACCAGCCGCTCGACCAGGCCGAGGACCGCCGCGAGGTGTGCCAGGTCGTGGTACCGGCGGTGCGGCTCGCTCCACGCGGCGACGACGGCGGCCCACTCGGTGCGCGAGGTGGGGGAGTCGCCGGCCAGCGCGGCCCAGGCCTCGAAGCCGACCGGGCCGCTCACCGGAGGACCCCGCACGTGCGCAGCGCGAGCAGGGCGAACGCGCGGGCGGCGGTGACCAGGGCGGCCACGGGTACCGACTCCAGCGGCCCGTGCGCGAGGTGCAGGTCGCCCGGGCCGTAGTGCAGCGTGGGGATGCCCGCGGCGGCGTACAGCCGCAGGTCGGTGCCCGCGGCGATGGCGCGCTCGGCCGGCTCGGCGCCGCCGGCGTCGACCACGGCGGACCTGACCGCGGGCAGCAGCGGGGAGCCGGCCGGCAGCTCGCCGCTGGCGAAGGCGCCGCCGGTCCAGGTCAGCCGCACCGGGTGCGCGGCCAGCCACGGGTGCGCCGCGCAGACCTCGGCCAGCCGCGCCTCGAGCGCCGCCCTCGCCGTCTCCAGGGGTTCACCGACCCGCACCCCGTACCGGCCCTCGGCGACCAGCCGGTCCGGGACGGAGCTGGCCCAGTCGCCCGCCTCCACCCGGCCGATGGAGATGCCGTGCGGGAAGCGGGCCTCGCCGAAGCGCGGATCGGCGTCGCGCTGCCGCTCGGCCTCGAAGGCGATCAGCGCCGCGTGCACGTGGGCGAAGAGCTCCACGGCGCTGACGCCGCGGTCGCGCATGGCGGCGTGCGCGGCGTGGCCGCTCACCTCCAGCCGGAAGGTGAGGGCGCCGCCGTGCGCGGTGACGACGGCCCCGGCCGTGGGCTCGGGGATCACGCACAGCTCACCGGTGTGCCCGCGGCGGAGCGTCGCCCAGGCGCCGAGGCCGCCGTCCTCCTCGCCGACGACGCCGTGCAGCGCGAGCGGCCGGGCCAGCCGCACCCTCGTCGTCCGGAGGGCGTGCACGGCGGCCAGCGAGGCGACCACGCCGGCCTTCATGTCACAGGCGCCGCGTCCGTGCACGGCGCCGCCGCTGAGCCGGGGGACGAAGGGGTCGCCCGCCCACAGGTCGCGGTCACCGGGCGGGACGACGTCGGTGTGGCCGGAGAGGATCAGCGCGGGCAGACCCTCGCCGCCCGTCGTTCCTACGACGCCCCACGCCTCGGTGCGCACGACCTCCTGACCAGGGGCGTGGGGGGCGCTCGCGGCCTCGGCCAGGTCGATCGGCCACCGGTCGACGTCGCAGCCGAGCTCGTCGAGCCAGTCGCCGAGCAGGTGCTGCACCTCGCTCTCGGCGGCGCTCCCGCCGACCGACGGGACGGCGATCATCGCGCTCAGCCGCTCCACCGCCCACTGCTCGTCGACGGCGGACAGCACGCGGGCCTCGACGGCGGTGAGGTCGGCCATGCGCCGGAGTCTGGCACGCCTCGCCGGAGCCTTCCGGGGCGCGGCGCCGGCGTGCGGGGGGACCTCGGACCGGCGCGGATGTCCAGGCTGGGCAGACCGCCGCGAAGAAGGCGGCCGGCTGGTCTCCCGCCTCGACCACGATGCTCACCACCGCCGACCGCTACGTCGTCCCGGTGCACCACCGCCTGCCCGAGCCCGCTGGCCGGCCTGGTCATCGCGTCAGCGTCCACGGTCGACTCCGCACGCAGGGTCAGCGCGGATCGAACTGAAAAGTCCTGCCGGACGGGTGTCGGCCCGGGGTGCGCGGGTAGCCTCGAAGGCGTCCGGGCCGGGTGCATCGTGCCCCCGGGTGCCATTTGGTTACGCCTTCACGGACTACCGCCCCGACCTCGGTCGGGGGCCTGGAGCCGCGTTGTGCATCTCGCCGCGAGGCGGCCGTCATCCGGTCCGGACCTCACTTCCCGATCGGCCCACCCTCAGGGTGCGGCCGATCGTCGTGAGGGGCGCTCGGACCCCGTGCGGGGGACAGGACTGCCTGATCGCCCGATGCCCGGACTGCCGTCGCAGCACGGGGCGAGCGGTCGCACGAGGCCGTCGCCCTCACCGCCCAGCAAGGGTCGCTCCACCTAGAGCATCGTGCGCAGGCGCTCCCGGCGCGCGCGGAGCACGTCGACCGACGCCGATGCCGACGGCGGGCCGGGCACCGACTGGCGCAGCTGGGTGTGCACCACGGCCTGCGGCTGCGAGGTGCGCGCCGCCACCCGGTTGACCAGCCGGTTGATCTCCCGGCGCAGCTCCGCGGCGTCGCGCCAGGAGCGGCCGGAGTCGTCCTCGTCGGGGTGGTCCTCGACGACCATGAAGTCGTCGCCGTCGGTCCGGTGCCTCTGTGCGATCCGCACCCGCAGCTCGTCGTCCCGCCTGGCCAGCAGCGACGCCGTCTGCTCCGGGGTGAGCAGGCCGGGGATGCCGAGGAAGTCCTCCTCCTCGGGCGCCACGAGCGCGGGGCGGCCCTCGCCGGTGTGCGCCGTCCCGCCGTGGAGGACGTGCGCGAAGCGGGCGTCGGCCTCCAGGGCCTCCCACTGCTTCATCTCGCCCTCGCGCGGCTCCCGTGGCGGCAGGTCCAGCGCCTCGAGTTCCTCGTCGGGCTGGGTCCTGGGCGGCGGCATCACGTGGTTGCGCTGCTCCTCCATGGACGCGGCCAGCGACAGCAGCGGGCGGACGGCGGGGAGGAAGACCGTCGCCGACTCGTGCGAGGCCCGGGAGCGGACCACGCGGCCGACGGCCTGGGCGAAGAACAGCGGCGTCCGGTAGGAGGTCATCCAGGCCAGGACGGCGGCGCGCGGGACGTCGACGCCCTCGGAGATCATCCGCACGCAGACGGCGATCCGGGCGCCGCCCTTGTTGAACTTCTCGATCTTCTTCGATGCCTTCGGGTCGTCCGACAGGATCAGCTCCGGTGCCTTGCCGGTCACCCGGCGCACGATCTTGGCGTAGTCACGGGCGTCGTCCTGGTCGCTGGCGAGGATCAGCCCGGCGGCGTCGGGCATGCCGCCCTCCTCGCGCAGGTGCGTGATCCGGTCGTCCATCGCGGCGATGACGTGCGGCACCCACTGGCCCTTGGGGTCCAGCGCGGTGCGCCAGGCCTGCATCTCCACCGACTTGGTGCCGGCCTCGCTCAGGGACGCGGCGACGACCTCGCCGGCGGAGTTCCGCCAGCGCGAGGTGCCGGTGTACGCGGCGAAGACGACGGGGCGGACGACGTTGTCGGCGAGCGCCTCCTTGTAGCCGTAGGTGTAGTCGGCCCGGCTGACCAGGCCGATCCCGCCGGCGCCGTCGTCGCCCTCGAAGACGTCCTCCTCGTAGCGGACGAAGGGGATGCGCTCGTCGGGCTTGGTGCGGAACGGCGTTCCGGTGAGGCAGAGCCGGCGGGCGGCCATGCCGTACGCCTCCTCGACCGCCTCGCCCCACGAGAGGCCGTCGCCGGCGTGGTGCACCTCGTCGAGGATCACCAGCGACTTCACGGCCGTGGAGCGGGCGGCGTGCAGCATCGGCTTGCCGGCGACCTGCGCGTAGGTGGTCACGTAGCCCTGCGTGCCGGCGCGGACCGGCCCGACGGCGTTGGTCAGGTTCGGGTCGAGGACGATGCCCATCGCGTCGGCGGCCTCGGCCCACTGCAGGCGCAGGTGGTCGGTCGGGCAGACGACGACGACGCGGGCGACCTCGCGGCGGGACAGCAGCCGGGCGGCCAGCGTCAGGGCGAAGGTCGTCTTGCCGGCGCCCGGCGTAGCGGTGACCAGGAAGTCCTTGGGGGAGGCCTCCTCGTACTGGCCGAGGGCGGCCTGCTGCCATGCCCGGAGCGGTCGGCTGGTCGTCTGCGGGGCCCGGGCCGCCGCTGCTGCTGCAGTCGCCATGTCGGGGCCCATTCTGGTCGGCGACCGGGCAACACGCCCAACGGGGCCCTCCCGCGCGCCGCCGCCACGGCCCCGTATGGAGGCGGTCGCGCACGCCGGTGACCAGCGGCTTCGCTCGAGGCCCGACGGCGGTATGGCGCGGATCACCGGCGTGCCGGACCGACCCGTCACGTCACGCCGGTCACGCCCGACGCACGGGTCAGGGCAGCCCCGGGAGGAGCTCGCCCAGCGTCACCGGGAGGTCCCGCAGCCGCACGCCCGGCTGCTGGCCCGGCGCGCTGCAGATCACCGCCGGCGACCGGCGCGATGAGGTGCTCATGGGCCTGGACTGGAGGCGGCGCGCGCCCCGACCCGGCCCTGCGCCCGCCCGACTCGTCCCCGCTCCTGCCCGGGTCGGTGAGAACTGTCGGTGATCGAACATACGATCGATCCCGTGGAAGACGCCGCCCCGACGACCGGTGCACCGCCGCGCGCGCCGTCGGCGGGCTGGGCGTCCGGGCCCCTCGGTGGGGTGCAGGCCGCCGACCGGGAGATCGCCCGGCAGACCGCACTGCGGGCGCGGGCGGTGGCCGAGTTCGCCGCCACCCGGCCCGCGTCGACCGATCGGCAGCCGGGGGAGCCGGGTGCCATGAGCGGCGAGCGCCGGGCGTCCCGGCCCGAGGTGCTCGCCGACGTCAGCGAGTGGGCGGCTCAGGAACTCGTCGTCGCGCTGTCGATCTCGTCGCAGGCAGCGGAGGCGCTGCTCGCCCGGTCGCTCATCCTCGTGCACCGGCTGCCGCGCACGCTCGACGCCCTGGAGGCGGGTGCGATCCACGGCGGGCACCTGTGGCCGATGCTCGGCTCGGTCGCGCCGATCGCCGACGCGACGGTCCGCGCGGAGGTCGAGGCCGAGTTGCTGGGCTGGGCGGTCGGGCGGGTCACCACGCCGGCCCAGCTGGGTGACAAGGCGCGGCGCCTGGTGCTGCGGCGGGACGCCCGCGACGCCGCCGACCGGCTGCATCGGGCGTTGCGCCGACGCGGGGTGTCGGTGCGGCCCGACACCGAGGACGGGATGGCGGTGCTGAGCGCCCTGCTCACGGTGCCGGAGGCGCAGGCGCTGCTCGACGCCCTGGGCCGCTGTGCCGACGAGCTCGCCGGCCCGGACGACCAGCGCACCCGCGGCCAGAAGATGGCCGACTGCCTGCTCGACCTCGTGCTGCGGCCCGGCGAGAACGGCCTGCCGCCCGTGCAGGCGCAACTCACCGTGGTCGCCGGCGTGCGCACCCTGCTGGGTGGCGACGAACCGGGGGAGATCGGCGGGCAGCCGGTCCCGGCGGAGATGGTCCGCGCCCTCTCCCGCGCCCTCGGGCTGCTGCCCGATCCCGCGCCGCCCGGGAGGTGGCCAGGCGTGCCGCCGGGTGCCCGGCCGGCGGACCCGAACCGGATCGAGGCGCCGGGAGCGAGCGACGAGGAGGCCCTCGCCGACTGGTGGACGGCCACCGAGGCGCGGGTCCTCGAGGAGTGGGGCGGCGAGGACGATCCGTCACCCGAGGAGATGGCCCGGTACTGGGCGGAGGGCGCTCGCTGGGAGCGGATGCCCTCGGCGGCCGACCTCAAGATTCTGGACGACCCGGAGCCACCGGACGACCCGGGGCCACCGGACGACGCCCCCTCGCCGGACCACGCGCTGGACCCCATGCCCGACGAGGCGCTCGGTTTCTGGTCCGACCGTGCGCCCGATACCTCGCCCGAAGACGTGATCGACCATGCGCCCGAGGAGGATCCCGCTCCAGGCATGGCCGCAGGGCCCGGAGCGAGCAGCTGGGCTGCGGCGGACCGTGCCGTCGAGTCGGCGGGTGCGGTGCTGCTCGATCTGCAGCGGGCGGTCGGCCGTGCCCAGTGCGCGGTGACGGCGGCGCAGCGCCTCGACGCCGGCGACGAGGACGCATGGCAGCGCGGCCCGGCAGGGCAGGTGTCCGCTGCGCCCGACGCGCTGGCCGCGCTCCGCGTCGCCAGCGTCGCGCAACGGACCGCGCTGACCTCCCTGCTCGACGCGACGGCCGGCGGCGGCCTGGTGGACTGCCCCCGGGTCGCGGTCGTCGCCGAGCTGGCCGGCGCCCTCCTGGCGCTGACCGGCAGCCGGGAGCTGCGGCGGCTGGCGCACTGTGGCGCCGCGAGCTTCCGGCGCGACCCGGCCGGGTGCGACCACGACCTCGCCGGGCGACCCGGGATCGGCCCGCCATCACCCACCGACGGCTACCGCCCCAGCGCACCGCTGGACCGCTACGTCCGTGCCCGCGACCGCCGGTGCCGGTTCCCCGGCTGCCGCCGTCCGGTGCCACGCGGTGGCGAGCTCGACCACGACCGGCGGTGGCCCGACGGCGAGACGAGCGCGGCGAACCTTCTCGGCTACTGCACGTCCCACCACCGCGGAAAGCACCAGGCGCCCGGGTGGAGGCACCACCTGGCCGCCGACGGCACGCTGACGGTGACGAGCCCGACCGGCCTGGTGGCGAGCACCTCGCCACCGCCCTACTGAGGCGTCGACGGCACCACGGTCCGGCCGCATGGCGCGCTGCGTCACCGTCGCGCCCGGGGCGGAGGCCCCGCAGGCGGTGGCCCGGGTGGAGGGTGTGGTGCCGGTGGGCTTCGTCGATCAGCTGCCGACCGGCACCCGGTGACGCGAGGGTTCAGTCCGCGGGCTCGTCCACCCAGTCGGGGCCGTTGACCTCGCCCGGGCCGGCCAGGTCGGCGGCGTCGACGATCGTGTAGGCGTAGCCCTGCTCGGCGAGGAAGCGCTGCCGGTGCGCGGCGTACTCGCTGTCGAGGGTGTCGCGGCTGACCACCGTGTAGAAGTGCGCCTGCCGGCCGTCGGCCTTCGGGCGCAGCACCCGGCCGAGCCGCTGGGCCTCCTCCTGCCGGGAGCCGAACGTCCCCGACACCTGCACCGCGACGGCGGCCTCGGGCAGGTCGATGGAGAAGTTGGCGACCTTGGAGACGACCAGGGTCTTGATCTCCCCGGTGCGGAACGCCTGGAAGAGCCGCTCCCGCTCCTTGTTGGTGGTCGAGCCCTGGATGACCGGGGCGTCGAGCGCGGTGCCGAGCTCCTCGAGCTGGTCGAGGTAGGCCCCGATGACGAGCTTCTGCTCGTCGGGGTGGCGCTCGAGCACCCGCCGGATCACCGGCAGCTTCGACTGCGCGGTGGCCGCGATCCGGTACCGCTCCTCGGGCTCGGCGACGGCGTAGGTCATCCGCTCCTCGTCGTCGAGCGAGACCCGCACCTCGATGCACTCGGCCGGCGCGATGTAGCCCTGCGCCTCGATGTCGCGCCACGGGGCGTCGTACCGCTTGGGGCCGATCAGCGAGAACACGTCGTCCTCACGCCCGTCCTCGCGCACCAGCGTCGCGGTCAGCCCCAGCCGGCGGCGGGACTGCAGGTCGGCGGTCAGCCGGAAGATCGGCGCCGGGAGGAGGTGCACCTCGTCGTAGACGATCAAACCCCAGTCCTGGGCGTCGAACAGGTCCAGGTGCCGGTACTCGCCCTTCCGGCGGGTGGTGATCACCTGGTAGGTCGCGATGGTGACCGGCCGGATCTCCTTGCGCTCACCGGAGTACTCGCCGATCTCGTCCTCGGTCAGCGACGTGCGGGCGATCAGCTCGCGCTTCCACTGCCGCCCCGCGACGGTGTTGGTCACCAGGATCAGCGTGGTGGCCTTCGCCTCGGCCATCGCCGCGGCGCCGACCAGGGTCTTCCCCGCGCCGCAGGGCAGCACGACGACGCCCGAGCCACCGGCCCAGAAGCCCTCGACGGCTTCCTGCTGGTAGTCGCGCAGGTGCCAGTCGGCCTGGTCCAGCTCGATCGGGTGGGCCTGGCCGTCGACGTAGCCGGCCAGGTCCTCGGCCGGCCAGCCGACCTTCAGCAGGGCCTGCTTCAGCCGGCCGCGCTCCGACGGGTGGACGACGACGGAGTCGGAGTCGATCCGCGCGCCCAGCATCGGGGCGACCCGCTTGGAGCGGATGACCTCCTCCAGCACCGCGCGGTCGGTGGTCGTGAGCACCAGCCCGTGCACCGGGTTGTTGGCCAGCGTCAGCCGCCCGAACCGGTCCATCGTGTCGGCGACGTCGACCAGCAGCGCGTGCGGCACCGGGTAGCGGGAGTACCGCACCAGGGCGTCGACGACCTGCTCGGCGTCGTGCCCGGCCGCCCGGGCGTTCCACAGCGCGAGCGGTGTCACCCGGTAGGTGTGCACGTGCTCGGGGGAGCGCTCCAGCTCGGCGAACGGCGCGATCGCCGACCGGCAGTCACGGGCCAGCGGGTGGTCGACCTCGAGCAGCAGGGTCTTGTCCGACTGCACGATGAGCGGACCGTCGTTCACGCATCACTCTTTCCGTCGCGGGAGGTGCCGGGCGCGAGCCGCCGCACCGGACCATCCACCGTAACCCCGTGCAGACCCCGGACCTTCCCGCCTAGGTTGCTCCCATGGGCCGCCCGCGCACGTGGTTCGCCGCCTCCGCGGTGCTCTACGCCGCCGTCTGGGCGTGGTCCTGGACCCGGCTGCCGGAGCGGGTGCCCACCCATTTCGCCGCCGGCGGCGAGCCCGACGACTGGAGCAGCCGGGCCGCCGCGCTGTGGTTCAGCGGGCTGCTCGGCCTCGGCATGGTCCTGCTCTTCGCCGGCCTGGTCCAGCTCGTACGGCGGGCTCCGGCGGCGATGGTGGACGTGCCACACCCCGAGTACTGGAAGCGGCCGGAGAACCTCGGCCGGCTGCGGGAGATCGCCGTCGCGGATCTCTGGCTGCTCGGCGCCTGGACGCTGCTGCTGCTCACCGCCGTCGACTGGCTGGTCGTCCGGGCCGCGACGGCGGAGGACCCTGCCCTGGGCCCGTGGCCGCTGCTCCTGGTGGGCGGCTACCTCGTCGTCGTCCTGGGCCGGGTGGTGTGGATGGTCACCCGCCGCTACGCGGTGCCGGAGAACGGCTGACCCGGGCTCAGACCGCGTCGTCGGGCTCGACGAGGGCGACCGAGGTGATCCGGTGCACGGCGAACGTGCGGTTCTCCCCGCGCCGCTCGTCGTAGCCGGAGAGGAAGCCGCCGGCCAGCGACACCGGCTGCACCACCCGCTGGCTGCCGCTGCCCTGGGCGTCGACGTAGCCCAGCCACACGGGCACGCCCTCGCGGACCGCGCGGGACAGCAGTTCCAGCGTCGACGCCGTCGTCACGCCGGGCACCTGGCGCACCGCCTCGCCGCGGCGGGCGGCCAGCGCGGCGTCGCCCGCGCGGATCTCGCGGACCGTGGCGTCCAGGTCGTCGGCCGAGAGCGGACGCGGCGCCGGATGCGACTCGCTGCCGGTCCGGCGGCCGGCGGCGCGGGGCCGGGCCGGCGGGCGGGTGAGGACGGCGCCGCCCGGGTTCTCGCCGGCCGGCGCGTAGCCCGCCTCGCGGAGCACCGTGAGCACCTCGTCGGCGCCCAGCGCGCTGACCAGCACGCCGGGTGCCAGCCGGCGCAGCTCGGCGGCGGCGGTGCGGCGGTCGTTGAGCACCTGGGAGAGCAGCCCGTGGTCGTCCGAGCGCACGTACGACTCGATCGCGCCCACCCGCAGCCGCCCGTGCTGGCGCGCGACGTCGTCGACCAGGTAGTCCAGGGCCTGGGGCACCGGCGTGCGTGACGCGCGGGCGAAGAAGTCGTGCAGGTCCGAGGCCGACCACCCGGCGTCGAGCGCGCGGCGGATCGAGGACTCCGAGACCCGGAACACCGTCGCACCGCCGGAGGACTCGACGTCGGCGATGACGGACAGGGTGTCGGCCAGCTCCGCGACCAGGGGACCGGGGGCGATCAGCGAGAGGTCGGGCTGGGCGAGCACGTGGTCGACCGGCTCGGGCAGCAGCCCCCGCATGCCGTCCGCGGCGCCGTCCTCGCCCGCCGCGAGCAGCCCGCGGCCGGCGGTGGAGAGCACCCCGGACACCAGGACGCCGAGCCGCGCGGCCTCGGTGAGCATGTCGGGCACCGGGGCGAGCCGGTCGGCCCGGCGCGGGGTGCGCCAGCGCAGCAGCGCGGTCAGGTCCTCCGGCGCCAGCCCGGAGCCCGGGGGCTGCTCGGCGAGCACGGTGAGCGCCGCGCGGCGGATCGCCGGTGCGGTGTGCCGCACCAGGTCGGGGGAGAGCGCGTTGGCCGCCTTCCCCGCGAGGTCGCGCACCCCGACCAGCGAGGGCAGCCGCACGCACTCCAGCCAGCCGGCGGCCAGCACGGCCCAGCGGTCGGCGAGGTCCTGCTCCCGCCACAGGTCGTAGGCGCGGGTGGGCAGCCACTCGTCGCGGTGCGGCCCGCCGACGTCGAGCAGCCCGCCGGCGTTCGCCAGCTCCAGCAGCCAGGCCGCCTCCGGTTCCGTCACGTGCAGCGCACGCGCCAGGCGCTTCTGGTCGCGCACGCCCACGCCGCCGCTGCGCAGCAGCCCGGCGGGCTCCTCCTCGAGCAGCGCGAGCAGCTCGCCGATCCGGCCGACCGCCTCCAGCGCGGCGCCCGCGGCCCGGCGATCGAGCACCGCGCGGTCCTGGGTGACGACGTCCGGCTCGGGCCGGTGCCGCGGCGGGCCGTAGGGCCGGTCGCCGCGCAGCAGCAGGCCGATCTCGCGGGGCAGCTCGACGTTCAGCGCGTCGATGCGGGCGAGCAGGCCCCGCTGCAGCAGCCGGCGGGCCGGCGTCGCCGAGCCGTTGGCGGGCGCGTCGGGGAGGTGGCCCACCGGCCGGTCGCCGGCCAGCTTCTCCAGGACGGCGCGCTCCTCGGGGGCGAGCTCGGCCACCGCGGCGGGGAGATCGGCGGGCAGCTGCACGCGCAGGTCGAGTGCGCGGCGCCCCAGGCCGGCGGGGTGCCGGACGGCGCGGCGCACCGGGTCGGGGGCGTGCAGCAGGTCGTCGCCCCACAGGAGCGCCCGGGTGGTGAGGATTTCGACCGCGCCGGTGAGGACGTCGTCGGCCACCTCGGGCAGGGCGGCGATCAGCTCGTCGGGGGCCATGCCGTCGGTGGGTGCGAGCAGCACCACGTCGAGCACCTGGAGGGTGGTGGCGTCCAGCTCGTCGAGCGCGCGGTCGACCGACACCGGCACCGCCAGGCGGCTGGCCAGCGCCACGACGTCGGAGGGGGCGGGGCGGGCGACGTCGGGCCGGGCCACCAGCAACGCGCGCAGCTGCTCGTCGCTGCGGGTGCGCAGCCAGGCGGCGAGCGTCGCGGGGGCTTCCGTGGACATCCGGTCCACGCTACGTCGCCGACCGCGCCGGTGCTGCTGCCAGCATGGGTGCATGCACCCGGCGAGTGATGATCCGCAGACCAGGACGGCCCTCGCCGCGTACCAGGTGGGTGCCCTGCGCTGGCTCGGGGGCGGCGTGATCGCCATCGTCCTGGGGGCCCTGCTCGGTGCCGCCGCGGTGTCGGCCGCGGGTGAGGACGGTGGGCGCATCCCCGGGGCCGGGCTCGCCGTCATCGCCCTGGTGGCAGGCGGGCTGGCCGCCGTGGTCGCGGGGGCCGGCGCGCTGCTGCGCACCCGCCGCTGGGCGCGGGCCCTCGCGGGCGCTCCCTGGCGCACCGGGACGCTGCGGATCGCCGGCCCCGCGCTGCTGGCGTTCGAGCCGGCGGGCTACGACGAGCTGAGCGGCGAGCCGGTGCGGCTGCGGCTGCTCAGCACCGCTGTCTGGCGCACCCGGGCGGTGCAGGCCCTCGACGGCGGCACCGTGCAGGCCGCACCGGTCGGCGGCGGCCGGTGGGTGCTCACCGCCGACGGCGCGGGCACCGTCTATGGCGCGCGCGAGGTGGCCCGGCCGCGCTGAGCGCGACACCGGCCACCCCTCCCGGGGCGGGCGTGCGCCTCCCGGGCGGGATCGGCCAAGATGAGGGGGAGCGGTGCACCGTGCGGTGCACCCGGTACCGCACACGGAGGCGTCATGGCCAAGCGCAACGAGAAGCACGCGCACCTCGTGGAACCCACCTGGGGCGAGTCCGAGGACGGCGGTCCGCCGCTGACCGAGCTCTCGGCCTCGGTCGCCGGAGGGTTGTCGCCGTTCGGGCAGGACCACGACTTCCCGCTCCCGGCCGACCGGCTGCGCTACGCCCACCCGACGGACAAGCCGAACCGGGCCGGCGTGCAGACCCCCGAGGGCCGGCGCCGGCGGTGAGCGAGCGATGAGCGCACCCGCGCTGCCGTCCTACAGCAGCGGAACCTCGACCATCCCCCTGCTCGGGGACACCATCGGGGCGAACCTCGATCGGACGACGGCGCGGGTGGGCGACCACGAGGCGCTCGTCGAGTGCGCCTCCGGCCGCCGCTGGACCTATCCACAGCTGGTCGACGACGTCGACGCCTGCGCACTCGGCCTGGACGCCCTCGGCGTCCGGAAGGGCGATCGGGTGGGCATCTGGGCCCCCAACTGCGCCGAGTGGGTCTTCGTCCAGTACGCGACGGCCAAGCTCGGCGCGATCCTGGTCAACATCAACCCGGCCTACCGCACCCACGAGCTCGGCTACGTGCTGAAGCAGGCCGGCATCTCCGTGCTGGTGAGCGCGCCGGAGTTCAGGACCAGCGACTACCGCGCCATGGTCGGCGAGGTCCGCGGTGAGTGCCCCGCCCTGCGCGAGGTCGTCTTCCTCGGCTCGCCGGAGTGGGCGCGGCTCGTGGCGACCGGCCGGGCGGGTGACCGCGGGCTCCTCGCCCGGCGGGAGACGGAGCTCTCCGCCGACGACGCGATCAACATCCAGTACACCTCGGGGACGACGGGCTTCCCGAAAGGCGCCACGCTCACCCACCACAACCTGCTCAACAACGGCTTCTTCGTGGGCGAGGGCTGCGGCTACACCGAGGCCGACCGCGTCTGCATCCCGGTGCCCTACTACCACTGCTTCGGCATGGGCATGGGCAACCTCGGCGCCACCTCGCACGGCGCGACGATGGTCATCCCGGCGCCCGGCTTCGACCCCGCGCTGACGCTGCATGCCGTCCAGGACGAGCGGTGCACCTCGCTCTACGGCGTCCCCACGATGTTCATCGCCGAACTGGGCCTGCCCGACTTCGCCGACTACGACCTCTCCAGCCTGCGCACCGGCATCATGGCCGGCTCGCCGTGCCCGGTGGAGGTGATGAGGCGGGTGGTCAGCGAGATGGGCATGACCGAGGTGACCATCTGCTACGGGATGACCGAGACCTCACCGGTCTCCACCCAGACCGGCGCCGACGACGACCTGGAGCGCCGCACCGCGACGGTCGGGCGGGTGCACCCGCACCTGGAGGTGAAGGTCGTCGACCCGGCGACGGGGCTGACCGTGCCGCGCGGGACGCCGGGGGAGTTCTGCACCCGCGGGTACTCGGTGATGCTCGGCTACTGGAACGAGCCGGAGAAGACCGCCGAGGTCGTCGACCGTGCCCGCTGGATGCACACCGGCGACCTCGCCGTCATGGACGACGCCGGCTACCTGAACATCGTCGGCCGGATCAAGGACATGGTCATCCGCGGCGGGGAGAACGTCTACCCGCGGGAGATCGAGGAGTTCCTCCACACCCACCCCGACGTCGTCGACGCGCAGGTGATCGGCGTTCCCGACGAACGCTACGGCGAGGAGCTCATGGCCTGGGTCCGGCTGCGCGAGGGAGCCGAGCCGCTCACCGCCGAGACGCTGCGGGTGTTCTGCGCCGGCCGGCTGGCGCACTACAAGGTGCCGCGGTACGTGAAGGTCGTCGACGACTTCCCGATGACGGTCACCGGCAAGATCCGCAAGGTGGAGATGCGCCAGGTGTCGGTCGAGGAGCTGGGGCTGCAGGAGGTGGCGGCGATCCGGAACGCTTAGGCGTTCACCTTCGACGACGACGACGACGGCGCGAGCCGGACGATCAGCGTGGAGATCAGGCTGCCCGCGACGACCCAGATCACCGCGGCCAGGGCGGCGTTGACCGCCTCGGCGATCCTCGGGTCCGACGGCGTGAACAGGTCCTCGGTGAACCAGCCGAACGAGTTCCGCCAGCCGGCGGCGAACTCGACCAGCGGGTTCGCCGGGTTCGCCTGGAACAGCACGAACACCGCGTGCACCACGAGGACCGCGGCGATGACCGCGAACACCACGCGCACGATGCTGGCGACGAGCGACAGGATCCGGGCGGCCATGCGGATCATGATCCCACCCGGTGACGACGCTCCGCGACCGGGCGTCCGCAGGTCAGCCCGCCTCGACGGGCACCACGAGCGCCCGGTGGTCCGACAGCGGCAGGCGGACCGCCTCGGCCGGGCCGCTCGCGCGGAGGGCCCCGCGCACCAGCACGTGGTCCAGCTGCCGGGTCGGCCGGGGCGCCGGGAAGGTGTCGGCCGTGGCGATCGGCGTCAGCCTGCTGTTCCGGGCGGCGGCGCGCTGCTGCATGTTCAGGTCGCCCATCAGCACCAGCGGCTCCCGCGTGCCCTCGAGCGAGCGCACCAGGGTGCGCAGCTGCCGGCCGTTCCAGCGCGGGATGAACGACAGGTGGGTGTTGCAGACGGTGAACTGGCCGAACGGGCCGTCCAGCACGGCGGCCACGGCCACCCGCGGCTCGTCGCGGGCCAGGAACGGCCGGCGGGAGTCCGGCGACCACAGCGGCACGCTGACCTGCAGCGGGGCCAGCCGGACCACCCGCCAGGAGACGACGGGGTGACGCGACAGCAGGGAGATGCCGTAACTGGCCGATCCGGGCTGCTCGTCACCGGTGGCGGCCATCCAGGTGCCACCGGGCGTTCCGGAGAGGGCGGCGACGAACTGCGAGTCCACCGCGCCCATCGCCTCGGCCGCGACGGCGGTGAGGTCGGCGCCGAGCGACCGCGGCTGGTCGCGATCGACCTCCTGCAGGCCGAGGACGTCGGCGTCCAGCGCCTTCACCGCCGCGGCGAGCCGGTCGACGTCGACCCGGCCGTCGTCGAGGGAGCGTCCGTGCAGGAGGTTGAAGGTCGCGATGCGCACGGGACCTCCATAGCCGCGCAGTGGCCCGATACACCGTGCACATCCCGCCCGATGCGGGTAGCAGCACCGTCGTGCCGCATCCCGAGGAGCTCCGTGAGGACGTCCGCGACCTGCTCAAGCGCACGGGCGTCGCGCTCAAGCAGGCCGGGGTCCCGTTCGCGCTGTGCGGCGGCTACGCCGCGTGGATGCGGGGCGCGCCCGAGCCCGACCACGACGCGGACTTCCTCGTTCCGGCAGCCGAGGCCGAACGGGCCGCCAAGGCGCTGGCCGACGCCGGCCTGGAGGTGACCGACCCGGCCGAGGACTGGCTGCTCAAGGTGGTGCGCGGCGACGTCTTCGTCGACGTCCTGTGGCGCACCTGCGGCCGGCCCGTCGAGGCCGACCTGATCGAGCGGGCCGACCTCATGCCGGTGCTCTCGGTGGAGATGCCGGTCCTCGCCGCCACGGACATCCTGGCCGGCAAGCTCATGGCGCTCGACGAGCACTACTGCGACTTCGCCCGGCTGCTGCCGGTGGCCCGGGCGATGCGCGAGCAGGTCGACTGGCCGCTGGTGGCCCGCGAGGTGGCCGGCAATGACTTCGCCGTCGTCTTCCTGGCCCTGCTGGACCGGCTGGGCATCGTTCCCGACGTCGTCCCCCGATGACCTCCGCGGCCGCGCGGGTGGCGGGCCCCCTCGGTCCGGTCTACCGCACCGGGTCCAGGACGCGGTCGAACACCGCACCGGTCGCCTGTGCCTGCACGTACTTGTCCACGACGTCGACCACCAGGTCCCTCGCCGACCACCGCAGCGGGTGGTACAGACCCAGGGCGGTGTTCAGGGCCACGTCCCCGGCGTAGACGACGGCGAACACGGCGTTGACCGCGCGCTGGCCCCGCAGCGCCCGGGCGGCGGCGACGCCGTAGGCCGCCCCCCACACGGCCCCCAGCGCGACGTGGGTGAACCGGTTCAGCCGTCGGCGACCCTCGGGCGACCGCGGGCGCACGGGGGTCACCTCCTCGGCGAGCTGGGCCGGGGCGTAGCTGTCGCCGCGCCCGGTGAGGGGCATCTCCACGAGCCGCTGGAACCCCGTCATCACGACGGTTCCGGCCAGCCCGGCGACGACGCCCCGCACGATCAGGTCTCCGGTCGACACCTGCTGCTTCCGCATGGGAGTCGGTGTACCCCGGCCATCGGACCCGACACGGGTGGGACCGGACTCAGCCCGGGACGAGCACGGCGACGGCGGCGGCGAGCGCGGTGAGCACCACCACGCCGGTCGCCGCCAGGGCCGGCACCGACGTGGTCACCGCCCGGCCACCGGCCACCCGGTCCTGCACCTGCCGGTAGCGCGCCGGGGCCAGGCCGCCGAGCACCCCGAGGCCCAGCAGCGCCGCCAGCCCGGCCACGACGAGCAGCGCCGGGTGCCCGACCTCGAGCGCGCGGTGGCCGAGCAGCGCGGCGACGGCCAGCACGCCCAGGCCGGTGCGCTGCCAGGCCAGCGCAGTGCGCTCGGGCTGGGTCTCCACCGGCGTCACCCGCGCATCACCTCGACGCCGACCAGCACGCCGACCACGACCACGACCGCGGCCACCGCGGCAGCGATCGCGGGCACGACGTGACTCGACGGGAGCGCCCGCCCCGCGGCGATCGCCGCCTCGTTGCCGCGCCACCGGCGGTAGCCGGCCAGCGCGGTGCCCAGCCCGATCAGCACGAGGGCCAGGGCCACCGCGGCGCTGCCCCAGCGCACGCCCAGGTCGGGGGCGTAGGTGGCGACGGCGACCCCGCCGGCGACCAGGGCCAGCCCGGTCCGCAGCCAGGCCAGCAGCGTGCGCTCGTTGGCGAGGGTGAACCGGTAGTCGGGATGGTCGGGGCCGTCGGCGCGCTCGGGCACCGGCCCAGGGTAGGGACGGCGGCGCGCGTCCGCCGCAATCGGCAGGTCGGGGGTGCGTCGCGGCGGCTAACCTGTGCAGCGGGTGGAGCGTGCCGCCCGTCCTCGTCGTCCGACCGGCCCGCGGGCCCCGCCATACCGAGAACTGAGGGAAATCCACCGTGCCCACCGGCAGAGTGAAGTGGTTCAACGCGGAGAAGGGGTTCGGGTTCCTGTCCCGCGAGGACGGTCCCGACGTCTTCGTGCACAAGGACGCGCTCCCCGCGGGTACCGACCTCAAGCCCGGTCAACGCGTGGAGTTCGGCATCGTTGCCGGCCGCCGCGGTGATCAGGCGCTGCAGGTGCGGCTGCTGGACCCGCTTCCATCGGTCGCCGCCACCGTGGCGGCGAAGAGCCGCAAGAAGCCCGACGAGCTGGTGCCGATCATCGAGGATCTGATCAAGCTCCTCGACGACGTGTCCGAGGGCCTGCGCCACGGCCGCCACCCCGAGCGCGGGCACGCCCGCAAGGTCGCCTCGGTGCTGCGCGCGGTCGCCGGCGACCTGGAGGGCTGAGTTCCGCGGGGGACGTTCAGCCGGTCAGGTCGCCCCCGGCACGCAGGAAGCCGATCGGCCAGGCGCCGGTGAACTCGCCGCAGTCGCCACCCTTGTCCTCGACGACGACGAGGTAGAACGCGGGCGGGACGACGTCGGAGGAGCTGATCTCCGCGAACGTCTCCGTGCCCGCCGGGACGTCGACCTCGCCGATCACCTCCTGCAGCGACTCGTCGAACACCTGCACCTGCCAGCCGCGCTCGGCGATCGGCTCGGGGACGGTCAGCGAGATGGCGGTGCCGGGGGAGACCTCGACCACCGGGGGCGTGGTCGCGTAGCGCTGCCCCTCGCCGTCCAGGCAGTACTGGGTCGGCCGGGCGGTCACGTCCTGGCTCCCGGCCTGCACCCGGACGTCGCCGGGGGTGTCGGGCTCGCTCGCGCAGGCGGCCAGGGAGCCGGCGGCGCAGAGGGCGAGCAGGGACGCGGTCGGCCTTCTCACGTCCACGACGGTCCCACCGGCGTCGTCGGCGCGTCCGGGGACCCCGTCGCCACCAGCGGCGTGCGGCTGCGGTAGAGGGTCCACAGGACCAGCCCGACGGCGAGCGCGAGCAGCGCCGCGGCGACGGTGAACCCGATCCAGCCGGTGGGCGGCAGCGCGATGCCCAGCGCCCCGCCGACGACCCAGGCCAGCTGCAGCATCGTCTCCGACCGGGCGAAGGCCGAGGCCCGTAGGGTCTCGGGCACCTCGCGCTGGATGATCGCGTCCAGGGACACCTTGCCGAGCGCGTTCGCGACGGCGGACACGGCGGCCACCACCACCGCCATGCCGAAGCCGTAGAACACCGCGGCGAGGACGGTGACCACCGTCGCGCCCGAGGCCGCCCACAGCACCAGCCGGTCGGGTGCGGCGGTGTGCAGCCGGGAGCCGACCGCCGTTCCGGTGAAGCTGCCGGCACCGGCCGCGATCGCGAGGGCCCCCAGGGCGAGGGTCGCCTCCCAGCCGTCGGCGAAGGTCGCCTGCACCAGGAACGCCATGAAGATCGTGAGGAACCCACCCAGCCCGCGGAGGGCCGCGTTGACCCGGAGCGCGAGCACCACGTGCCGGGTGACCCGGCGCCGTCGGCCGGGCAGCGGGATCTCCGTGGTGGTGAGCACGTCGGCCGGCTCCTCCCCGGTGGGGACGTCGACGTGCGGGGGCAGCCGGACGGCGAGCACCGCGCCGGTCAGGAACACCGCGGCCGTCGCCCACAGCTCCCAGTCGAAACCGACGAGCGCGGCGACCCCGGCGGCGAGCCCGCCGGCGACCCCGGCGGTCGCCAGGCCGAACACCGACAGCCGGGCGTTCGCCGAGGTCAACGACATGGGGCCGGGCAGCACGCGGGGCACCACGGCGGCCCGCAGCACGTTGTGCGCCTTGGAGAGCACCAGCACCCCGAGCGCCGCCGGGTACAGCCAGAGGTCGTCGAAGTGGGCGGCCATCACCAGCGCCAGCACCGCGCGGCCGCCCAGCGAGACGCCCATGGCCCACCGCCGGCCGCGCTGCAGCCGGTCCAGCGCCGGCCCGATGACCGGGGCGAGGAGGGCGAACGGGGCCATCGTCACCAGCAGGTAGAGCGCGACGTTGCCGCGCTGGGCGTCGGTCGTGGCGGCGAAGAAGAGCGTTCCGGCGAGCGAGACGGCGATCATCGCGTCCCCGGCCATGTGCAGGGCGTTGACCCACAGCAGGTGCGTCAGGCCGCTCTCGCCGGCACCGTCGGCGCGGCTGGCCGTCCGCACCTTCCGCGCCGCGGCGACGGTGAGCTCACGGCTGCGTGCGGCGGCGACGCGGGTGACCGTGAGCTTGGCCGGTCCGGCCGCCGCCGGGCCCGGCGGCGGGGTCGCCGACGGAAGCGGCCGGGTCTGCGCCCGCGCGACGTCGAGGGGTGCCGTGCCGACCCGGTCCGGGTCGGCGGGCACCGACCGGCGGGACAGCCGCGACCGCCGGGGAGCGCCGGGCGGACGACGGGATGCGGACACGATCGCCATGGTGCCGCACCGACCCGGGAGTCCGGTCGGAGCCGGACGCGGGGTCGTCCGCCACAATGGGTGGGTGTCCGAGTCCTCCGCAGCAGCCCGGCCCGCCTCCGCCGCGGTCGACCCGCTGACCGCCGCGATCGAGCCTGCCCGAGCGGCCGCCGTCGAGACGGCCGGCGACGCCGACGCAGTCGGCGAGCACCTGGGCGCCACGCCCGAGACCATCCCCTCCGGCGAGGCCGGGTCCTCCCTGGGTGAGGTGCTCACCCACACCTTCGCCAGCCGGCTGCCGGGGTACGTCGGCTGGCACTGGGCGGTCACCATCGCGCGCGTTCCGGGCGAGGACCGGATCACCGTGGACGAGGTGGTGCTGCTCCCCGGTGACCAGGCGCTGCTGGCGCCCGCCTGGGTGCCGTGGCACGAGCGGCTGCGCCCGGGCGACCTGTCGGTGGGCGACGTCCTGCCGGCCACCGAGGACGACCCGCGGCTGGCGCCGGCGTACACGGTCGACGACGACTCCGCCGACGACCCGGAGGGCCGGGTGGTCGCCGGGGAGATCGGCCTGGGCCGGGAGCGGGTGATGTCCCGGGAGGGCCGGTCCGAGGCGGTGTCCCGCTGGAGCGCAGGGGAGTTCGGCCCGACGTCGCCGATGGCGCGGCAGGCACCCGGCCCGTGCGCCACCTGCGGTTTCTACCTCCCGCTGGCCGGGTCGTTGCGGCAGACGGTCGGCGCCTGCGGCAACGCCTACTCCCCCGGCGAGGGGCGGGTGGTCACCGCCGACTACGGCTGCGGCGCGCACAGCCAGGCCACGCTGGTGGTCGTCCAGGACACCGAGGTGGTGACCTCGGCCCGCTACGACACCTCGGAGTACGACGTCCTGAGCGACTGACCGCGGCTCAACCGCGGTCGCGGTCGCGGTGCTGCAGCTTCATGACGCCCAGGCCGAGCACCGCCAGCCCGATGGCGGCGACGCAGGTCCAGGTCCACATCCGGTCCACGCGGTCGCCCAGGAGCAGCAGCACGACGAGGGCCACCGCCCACAACCCGGTCCCGGCCAGCACGACGCGGGCGGTGTCGACGTGCAGCGGCGGCGGGGCCTGCTTGAGTGGACCGGGCACGAGGGCACCCTAGATCGTCGCTGGGACACGGGGGGACGTGCCCGGCGCGGCCGTGTGGCACGCTGTCGCCGCTCGTTGGCCACCCGCACCGCCCGGAGAGTCCGCATGCCCCAGCAGTCCCGTCCCTCCGGTGGCGCCAGCGCCTCGGGCGCCCCGGCAGACGGCGGCACCCCGGCCGACGTCTCGGCCGGCACCCCGACGCCGCGACGCAGCGAGGGCCCGCGGTCCAGGCCGAAGAACGGCCTGGACCGGTACTTCGAGATCAGCGCCCGCCGCTCGACGGTCACCCGCGAGGTGCGCGGCGGTCTCACCACCTTCTTCACGATGGCCTACATCGTGGTGCTCAACCCGATCATCCTGACCAGCATCGCCGGGCCCGACGGCACGCCGGGCGCCGACGTCGAGGGCACCGTGCTGCCTTTCGGCTCCATCGCCGCGGTCACCGCGCTGCTCGCCGGTGCGCTGACGCTGCTCATGGGGATCGTCGGCCGCTACCCGTTCGCGCTGGCCACCGGCCTGGGCATCAACGCGCTGGTCGCCGTCTTCGCCGCCACGCAGCTCTCCTGGCCCGAGGTCATGGGCCTGGTCGTGCTCGAGGGCCTGCTGATCACCGTGCTCGTGCTCACCGGCTTCCGCAAGGCCGTCTTCGAGGCCATCCCGGCCCAGCTGAAGACGGCGATCGCGGTCGGCATCGGCTTCTTCCTCGCCATCATCGGGCTGGCGGACGCCGGCATCATCCGCCCGGGGAACCCGCTGATCAGTTTCGGCATCGGCGGGCAGCTGGCCGGCTGGCCGATGCTCGTCTTCGTCGTCGGCCTGCTGCTGAGCAGCCTGCTGGTCGTCCGCAAGGTCAAGGGCGCGCTGCTCATCGGCATCGTGGCGACGACGGTGCTCGCGATCGTCGTCGAGGCGATCGCCGAGGTCGGGCCCCGCTTCGGGGCCGACGGCGCGGAGAACGAGCGCGGCTGGGCCCTGCAGGTGCCGGCGCTGCCCGAGGACGTCGTCGGCAGCCCCGACTTCTCGCTGCTGGGCAACTTCTCGCTGTTCGGCGGGTTCGAGCGGATCGGCGTCCTCGCCGCCCTGCTCATCGTCTTCTCGATCATGATCGCCGACTTCTTCGACACGGTCGGCACGGTCACCGCCGTCGGGGCCGAGGGCGGCATGCTCGACGAGAAGCGCAACCTGCCGCGGTCGCAGCCGGTCCTGCTGGTCGACTCGCTGGCCGCCGCCGCGGGTGGCGCCGGCAGCGTCTCGTCGAACACCACCTACATCGAGAGCACCGCCGGTGTGGCCGACGGCGCCCGGACCGGGCTGGCCAGCATCGTCACCGGCCTGCTCTTCCTGGTCGCGGTGTTCTTCACCCCGCTGGTGGCCGTGGTCCCCTCGGAGGCCGCCGCCCCGGCGCTGGTCATCGTCGGCGCGCTGATGATCAGCCAGATCAAGCACCTCACCTGGGACGACATGTCCCTGGTCATCCCCGCGTTCCTCACCATCGCGCTGATGCCGTTCACCTACTCGATCACCAACGGCATCGGGGCCGGCGTCATCAGCTTCGTCCTGCTCCGCGTGGCGGTGGGACGGCGCCGGGAGATCCACCCGCTGATGTGGGTGGTGGCCGCGATGTTCCTCGTCTACTTCGCCCTCGAGCCGCTGCAGCAGCTCTTCTGAGCGGCCTCCTGAGTTAGGCTAACGATCGTGAGCCGGACGACGCTCGGCACCGCCGCGCTCGCCCACGAGCTGCGGCTGGCGGTCATGCGCTTCTCGCGGCGACTGCGCAACCAGCGGGTGGACACCTCGGTCACGCTCACCCACCTGGCGGCGCTGTCGACGCTGCAGCGGCACGGCCCCATGAGCCCGGGCGAGCTGGCGAGCCACGAGCGGGTCCAGCCGCCGTCGATGACCCGGGTCGTCGTCGCGCTGGAGAGCGCGGGGCTGGTCACCCGCACCCCGCACCCGACCGACGGGCGGCAGGTGATCATCGACCTGACCCCGGCCGCCGAGAAGATGCTCTCGGTGGAGGCACGGGCGCGGGAGGCGTGGCTGGCCGGCCGGCTCCAGGAGCTGACCGCCGAGGAGCGGGCGGTGCTGCGTGAGGCGGCCGAGATCATGGACAAGCTCGCCAGTGGGTGACCTGCACGAGCACTGACCAGCGGGGGCCGTCCGAGCAGGGCAGGGGGATGTTCCGCGCCCTCCGGGTGCGGAACTTCCGCCGCTACGCCTCGGCCAACCTGCTCAGCCTCACCGGTACCTGGATGCAGCGCATCGGCCAGGACTGGCTGGTGCTGCAGCTGTCCGACGACAGCGGCGTCGCCCTCGGCCTGATCACCGCGCTGCAGTTCGGGCCGTCCCTGCTGCTGAGCATGTACGGCGGGGTCCTCGCCGACCGCTACCCCAAGCGTCGGCTGCTGCTGATCAGCCAGGCGCTCATGGGGCTGCTGTCGCTGGTACTGGGGACGTTGGTGGCCACCGGCGCGGTCGAGCTGTGGCACGTGTTCGTGCTGGCCGGGGCCCTCGGCTCCGTCTCGGCCGTGGACGTGCCGGTGCGGCAGGCGTTCGTCTCGGAGATGGTGGGGCCGGGGCTGATCACCAACGCCGTCAGCCTCAACTCGACGATCTTCAACGGTGCCCGGCTGGTCGGGCCGGCGCTGGCCGGCCTGCTCATCGGAGCGGCGTCGGGGAACACCGCACCGGCGTTCTTCCTGAACGCGGCCAGCTTCGCCTTCACCATCGCCGCGCTGGCCGGCATGCGGGCCGACGAGCTGCTGCCCAGCCCTCCGGTCGCCCGGGGCCGGGGCCAGCTGCGCGCCGGGCTGGCCTACACCTGGGCCCATCCCGACCTGCTGCTCGCGATGGGCCTGGCGTTCGTGATCGGCACCTTCGGCTTCAACTACCAGGTCACCATCGCGCTGATGGCCCGCGAGACCTTCGACCTCGGTGCCCAGGCGTTCGGCCTGCTGTCCACCTGCTTCGCCGTCGGCTCGCTCAGCGGCGCCCTGCTGTCCACCCGGCGCAGCGTCCGCCCGCGGCAACGGTTCCTCATCGGCTCGGCGGTGCTGTTCGGTGTCTGCACCGTCGTCGCCGGGCTGATGCCCACCCACGTCGCCTTCGCGCTGCTCCTGGTGCCGACCGGTGCGGCGGCGCTGGTCTTCAGCGTGGCCAACAACAGTTTCGTCCAGCTCGGTGTCGAGCCGCAGATGCGCGGCCGGGTCATGGCGCTGTACTTCATGTGCTTCATGGGCGGCACGCCCGTCGGGGCGCCGCTGGTCGGCTGGGTCTCCGAGCACCTCGGCGCGCCGTGGGGCCTCATCCTCGGCGGGGGAGTGTGCGTCGTCGCCGGGCTCGGTGCGGCCGCGGTGCTGGCCCGCCACCGGTCGGTGCGCGTGCGGCTGGACCGGGCGCCGCTGCGGTTCCGCCTGCAGGTCGGCCCGCAGCGCCCCGTCGTCCCGCCCCCGCAGGTGCGGGCCGCGGAGGAGAGGCTGGCCGAGAAGGCGCCGGGGCAGCAGTCGCTCTGAGCGGGCTCGCGCGCGTACCGTCGGCGGCACGGTTCCGCACGTGCGCAGGGGAACGCCATGGTCGCTCTCGTCCAGCTCGTCGCGCTGCTCGCCGCGTTCGCCGCGCTGGTCGCCGGCATCGGCCCGCTGACCCGGTGGCTCGAGGCGTGGTCCGCGCGCCGCCACGCCGCCCGCCACCCGGCGCCGCCCGGCCGGCCGTTGCAGCTCGTGGCGGCGGACCTGCGCCGGCTCGGCCGCCAGGTCGAGCTCCTCCCGGCCGGGGCGCCGATGGCCCGCCGCCGCGCCGTGCAGGCCGCCTACGACGACGTGCTGCTCGAGGCCGCCGCAATGCTCGGCGAGGCCTCGGACCTGGGCGCCCTGCGGGACGACCGGGCCCGCGGGATCGAGCGGCTGCGGCTGGTGAGCGCCCTCCGCCGGGCCGGTCTGCAGGTGCCGGCCTGAGCCCCGGTCCCGCGCACCGGCTGTTCGTCGCCGTCGACCCGCCCGGGGAGGCCCGACGGCACCTCGACCGCGCGCTCGCCCCGCTGCGCGACGCCCCCGGTGCGCCCCGCTGGAGCCGTTCCGAGCGGTGGCACCTCACGCTGCTGTTCCTGGATCGCGTGCCGGACGCCGTGGTGCCGGCCTTGGTCTCCGCCGCCGGGCCGGCGATCGCCGCCACCCCGCCGATGACGCTGCGGCTGGCCGGGGCAGGGCGGTTCGGCTCGCTGCGCCGTCCGCAGGTCGCCTGGGCCGGGGTCGAGGGCGACGTCGCCCCGCTGGTCGGGCTCGCCGGCCGGCTGGCCGACGCCGCGCGGGGCCTCGGCCTGCCGGTGGAGGACCGCCCGTTCCAGCCGCACCTCACCCTCGGCCGGTGGCGGCCCGGCCGGCCCGCCGACGGCGGCCTGACCGACCGGCTGGCCGGCTACCGGGGGCCCGGGTGGCCGGTGACCGAGGTGGGGCTGGTCGAGAGCCACCTGGGCGCGACCGCCCGGTACGAGGCCCTCGCCACGTGGCCCTGCAGCTGAGCTACGGCCCCGCGTCGGGGGCCCGGCCCGAGCCCGCGAGGGCTGGGGGACGTGGGGTCCTCCTACCAGGCGTACTCCACGGGCGCCGGCCGGTAGCCGGGGAAGATCTCGTCGAGCCGGGCCAGGGCGGCGTCGTCCAGCCGCACCTCCAGCGCCCGCAGCGCGCCCTCGAACTGCTCCGTGGTGCGCGGCCCGACGATCGGCGCGGTGACCGCGGGCTGGTGCAGCAGCCAGGCCAGGCCGACGTCGGCCGGGGCGTGCCCCAGGTCCCGGGAGAAGGCCTCGTAGGCCTCCAGGGCGGGGCGGTGGGCCTCGATCCGCTCCTGCTGGCGGTCCTCGTTCCGCCGTCCGCCCTCGGTCTTCTCCAGGACACCGGCGAGCAACCCGCCGGCCAGCGGGCTCCACGGCAGGATGCCGACGCCGAGGTGCTCCGCGGCCGGCAGCACCTCCAGCTCCACGTGCCGGGTGAGCAGGTTGTAGTGCGACTGCTCGCTGACGAGGCCGGTGGTGTGCCGGCGCTCGGCCACCGCGTTGGCCCGAGTGATCTGCCAGGCGGCGTGGTTGGAGGAGCCGACGTAGAGGACCTTGCCCTGCGCCACGAGCGTCGCGCAGGCCTGCCAGATCTCCTCCCACGGGGTGCGCAGGTCGACGTGGTGGAACTGGTAGAGGTCGATCCAGTCGGTGCCCATCCGGCGCAGCGACCCCTCGCAGGCGCGGACGATGTTGCGGGCGGAGAGGAACCTGTCGTTGGGCCAGTCCGACATCCCGCCGTAGACCTTGGTGGCCAGCACCGTCTTCTCCCGGCGCCCCTCGCCGCGGGCGAACCAGCTGCCGAGCACCTCCTCGGTGCGGCCCTTGCCGGCGTCGAAGCCGTAGACGTTGGCGGTGTCGAAGAAGTTCACGCCCTCGGCGAGGGCCCGGTCCATGATCGCGTGGGAGTGGCCCTCCTCGGTCTTCCAGCCGAAGTTCATGGTGCCCAGGCACAGCCGGGAGACCGAGAGGCCGCTGCGGCCGAGGTGGATGTAATCCATGCGGGCGACCCTGGCACCCTGTCCGGCGTGCCGCAGAACGATCACCGGGCCCTCTCCGACTTCGACGCCGCCACCGCGGTGCGGCGGGGGGAGGACGGCGCGCTGGTCGCTGACCTGCACCCCGGGTGGGAGGTCGGCGGCGGCATCCTCAACGGCGGCTACCTGCTGTCGGTGGCCGGCCGGGCGGCGGTGTTGGAGAGCCCGCACGCGCACCCGGTCGCGATGTCGGCGAGCTACCTGCGCGCGGGCGCGGCGGGCCCGGCGACCGTCGCCGTGACCCCCGGGCCGGCCGGTCGCACGCTGGCCCACTCGACGGTCGTGCTCTCCGACCCCACGGGCCCGGTCGTCACCGTGCAGGCCACCACGGCCACCCTGGGCGACGGCGAGGTCGAGTACTCGACGCCCATGCCGCAGGTGCCCGCCCCCGAGCAGTGCCTCGACATGGCTGCGGACGCCCACCTGGCCGCGGTGCCGATGCACCTGCCGCGCCTCACCGCGCACGTGCAGAGCCGGCTGGACCCGGCGACCGCCACGTGGACGATGGGGCAGCCCTCGGAGGAGCCCGTGCTGCGGGCGTGGGTGCGGTTGGCCGACGGCCGCCCCGCCGATCCGCTGGCGCTGCTGACCTTCGCCGACGTCCTGCCGCCCACCAGCTTCGCGACCGGCCGGATGGGCTGGGCGCCGACGGTGCAGCTCCAGGTCCTCGTCCGTGCGCTGCCGGCGCCGGGCTGGTGTCTGGTGGAGGCACGGGCCACCGAGATCGCCGGCGGCTGGTCCGACGAGGACTACCGCGTCTGGGACTCCACCGGCCGGCTGGTGGCGCAGAGCCGCCAGCTGGCGCGCACCGCCCGTCGGTGAGGCCGTCAGCGGGGGAGGTCGAGCTCTCCGGTGAGGTAGCGCTGGACGGTGGGACCCATCCCCGCAACCAGCGGCTCCGGTGCGGACGAGGCCAGCGGCTCCACCTTCAGGACGTACCGCGCCATGACCAGCCCGATCAGCTGGCTGGCCACCAGCGCCCCCCGCGCCTCGCGCTCGGCCGGCGGCAGGTCCAGCGTGCCGACGACCCGGCGCAGCACCTGCGACACGAGGAACTCCCGCAGCAGCTTCGCCGTCCACTCGTTGCCCACGGCGGACCGGACGAGCGCCAGCGCCGCCGGCTGCATGGGGCCGTCCCAGACCCGCAGCAGCATCCGGACGAGGTTCTCGCCGAGGTTGTCGCGACCCCCCGCGAGCACCTCGGGCAGCAGCTCGGCCGGGTTCGCCGGTGCCTCGATCGCGGCCAGGAAGAGCCGGTCCTTGCTGCCGAAGTAGTGGTGCACCAGCGCGGGGTCGACGCCGGCCGCTGTGGCGATCCGGCGGATGGTGGCGCCGTCGAAGCCGCGCTCGGCGAAGGCCTCCCGGGCGGCGGCGAGGACCGCCTGCCGGGTGTCGGGGTTCCCGGGACGCCGTCCGGTCGGCCGGTTGCGTGCTCCGGTCAGCTGGTCCTCCTCCGCAGGGTCGCCGCCGCCAGGGCGAGGGCGAGCAGGGCGACCCCGGTCACGATCGCCACGTCGATCCACATCGTGCCCGTCGCGGTCGGCGAGCGCCCCACCTCCTGCAGGGCCTCGACGGCGTAGGTGAGCGGCAGGACGTCGCTGATGGCCTGGAGCCAGCCGGCCATCTGCTCGCGGGGGACGAGCAGCCCGCAGAGGAAGAACTGCGGCAGCACGATCACCGGCATGAACTGCACCGCCTGGAACTCGCTGCGGGCAAAGGCGCTGGCCAGCAGGCCGAGGGCGACGCCCAGCACCGCATCGGCGACGGCGATGAGGATGACGAGGGCGGTCGGGCCGGTCACGTCCAGGTCGTACAGCGTCGTGGCGACCGTCACGGTGACCACGGCCTGCGCCGCCGCCGCGAGGCCGAAGGCCAGGCCGTAGCCCAGCAGCAGGTCCACCCGGGCCAGCGGCGTCGTGAGCAGCCGCTCCAGCGTGCCGGAGGTGCGCTCCCGGAGCATGGCGATGCTGGTGACCAGGAACATCACGACGAACGGAAAGACCCCCAGCATCGTGAGTCCCACCCGTTCGAACGTGCCGGCCTGGCCGGGGAGGGTGGGCACGTCCCTCCACAGCAGGTGCAGCAGCCCGAGCAGCAGGCTGGGCAGCACCAGCATCATCGCGATGGTGCGGCCGTCGTGCCGGAGCTGGCGCAGCACCCGGCCGGCGGTGGCGGCGGTCAGCCGGGGACTCCCCGGGATGGCGGTCACGCCGCGACCTCCGTCCGGGCGCGGACGACGGCGAGGAACGCCGCCTCGAGATCCTGGGAGCCGCCGTCGGCCCGCAGCTGCGCGGGGGTGGAGTCGGCGAGCAGCTCGCCGTCGCGCAGCAGGAGCAGCCGGTCGCACCGGCCCGCCTCGTCCATGACGTGGCTGGACACGATCAGCGTCGTGCCGGCCGCCGCCAGGGCGTGGAACCGGGCCCACAGCTCGGCCCGCAGGACGGGGTCGAGCCCGACGGTCGGCTCGTCGAGCACCAGCACCTCGGGATCGCCGACCAGGGCGCAGGCCAGCGACGCGCGCCCGCGCTGGCCGCCGGAGAGGTCGCCCACCAGCTGTCGCGCCGCACCGGCCAGGCCCACGTCGGCGATGGCGGCGTCGGCTGCGGCCGCATCCCGCCCGTGGAGCGCGGCGAAGTATTGGGCGTTCTCCCGCACGGTGAGGTCGGGGTAGACGCTCGGGGCCTGGGTGACGTACCCGACGCGGGCGCGCAGCGCGGGGGAGCCGGCCGGTGCGCCCAGGACGGTGACGGTGCCCGAGCGCACCCGCTGCACGCCGACCACGGCGCGCAGCAGGGTGGTCTTCCCGCTGCCGCTCGGCCCGAGCAGCCCGGTGACCTGCCCCCGGGGGACGGTGAAGGAGAGACCGGGGAGGACGCGGCGGCGCCCCCGGTCGACGACGAGGTCGGTGACGGTGACGGCGTCCATGACGCGCCCTCCAGAACTCATCCAGTAATGAATTCAACGCTAGATGAGTTGCCGGTGCGGTGTCAACGGGGCTCGTGGTCCCGTCGGGCTCAGGGGGTGGGTGTGGTGGGCCGGCCGGTCAGCGGCGGGCAGAATCGGCAGCGTGCCCGCTCCCGTCGTCATCACCGATCCGCGCGACGAGCGGGTGGCCGACTTCCGCGACCTGAAGGCCGGTGACCGCCCGGCCGGCACCCCGCGCGGCACCGGGCCGGTGATCGTGGAGGGCGTGCCCGCGGTCCAGCGGCTGCTGGGCTCCCCGTACCGGGTGCGGGCGGTCTTCGGCGTGCCCGGGCGGGTGGCCGCGCTGGGCCTGCCCGACGACGTCCCGGCCTACGAGGCGGACAAGTGGGTGCTCTCGGAGGTCATCGGGTTCCGGCTCACCCGGGGCGTGGTCGCCTCCGCCGACCGCCGGCCCGCCGACGACCTCGACGCCGTGCTGGCCGGACCCGAGCCGGCGGCGCCGCGCCGGCTCGCCGTCCTCGAGGCGCTCAACGACGCCGAGAACCTCGGCTCGATCGCGCGCTCGGCGGTGGCGCTCGGTGTGGACGGGCTGCTGCTGGACCCGCGCTGCGCCGACCCGCTCTACCGCAGGTCGGTGCGGGTCTCGATGGGGCACGTGCTGTCACTCCCGTTCGCCGTGCTGCCCGGGTGGCCGGCCGGGATCGAGCGGCTGCACGAGGCCGGGTACCTGACGGTCGCGCTCACCCCGGCCGCCGACGCCGTCGACCTCGCCGACGTCGATCCGCGGGCGCACCCGCGCACCGCGGTGCTGCTCGGCGCCGAGGGGCCGGGGCTCACCCCGGAGGCGCAGCAGGCGGCGCGGGTGCGTGCCCGCATCCCGATGCGGACGGGGGTGGACTCCCTGGGCGTCGCCGCCGCGGCGGCGGTCGCCTTCGCCGCGCTGCGCTAGCCGCGCAGCGAGAAGCGGGCGAGCATGGCGGGGGCCTCCTCGGCGTGCGCCGGGTGGCACATCACGTCGTAGCGGCTCGCGGTGATCTTGCTCGTGCTGGTGAAGTCGCGTCGGCCGCGGGTGGCGGCGTACCCCATGCCGCCGAAGGCCGCGCCGAACGCCAGACCGATGAGCAGGCCGGTGAGGACCGAGCCGACCCAGCTGCCTCCGTCGGGCGTGAAGATGCCCAGCAGCAGGCCGACGAACAGACCCCACCAGGCGCCGCCGGCCGCACCGGCGGCCACCGCCCGCCCCATGGTCATGCGGCCGGTGACCGTCTCCACCATGCGCAGGTCGGTGCCGATGATCGTCACGTTCTCCACGGCGAACTTCTCGTCCGACAGGTAGTCGACCGCCGCCTGCGCCCGCTCGTAGCTGTCGTAGGACCCGACCTGCACGCCGCCCAGCGGCATCGACACCGAAGCACCCATACCTGGTCGACTACCCGGCGGAGGCCGATTTTCCACTCGGACGAGGCTGTCGGCGCGATCTCGGTGCACCCCGGCGGACCGGCCGGCACCCGCGGTCAGGTCGGCGGGGACCCGCCTCGTCCACGACGAGCTCGCTGCACACGCCGGGCGCAGTGGTGATCGGGCGGACGACTCTCGCCACTAGCGGTTGCGGCGGACCCCGAAGACGATGTCCTCCCACGCGGGGATGCGGGCGCGCGGGTCTTCGTCGTCGTCCGGGGCCGCACCGCCGCCGCGGCCGAGTACCACCGTGTCGTGCTCGGCCACCTCGTCGAGGAGCGCGGCCATCGCCTCGTCGTCCTCGGGGGAGCCGTCGGGTGCGTGGACGTCGCGCACGACCGCGTCGCCCTCCGCCGGTGGGAGGGGGTCGGGTGCGGCAACCGGCTCCGGGGCGCGGACCACCGCGACCGGGCGGCTGCGGGTGATCGGTGCGGGCCCCCCGGAGGGCACGTCGGGAACCACCCGGACCAGGCGGGTGCCCTCGGCGAAGTCGGTCGTCGCGGCGTCGGCGGGGGTGACCGTGCGGGAGGGCAGGTCGTAGTTCCACCGGGCGGTGCCGGACTTCCCCCCGGCGCGCCAGGCCGCGGTGACCACCCAGGTGCCTTCCTCGCCCCGGAAGGCGTCCCACTGCACGGCGTCGATGTCGGTGTCGATCAGCCGCAGCCGCTCCAGCATGAACTGCTGCAGGATCGCACCGGGAGCGCCCTCGCTGAGTCGGACCCGGGACTCGCGGGCCTGCCCGGCCACGCGCTCGCGCTCCTGCAGCACCGGGTGGGCGAAGCGCATGATCCGCTCCACCCGCGCGCCGGTGGCGGCGGCGACCTGCTCGGGCGTCTCGCCGGAGCGGATGCGGGACTGGATCACCCGCGGCGGCAGCTCGGTGCCCATGTCGACGTCGATCTGGGTGAGCCGACGGGCGTCCCCGCGGGCGGCGGCACGCAGGCGGTCGTCGATCGGGAGCTCGAACCGCTCCCCGCTGTCGGGGGCGTCGGGGCCCTCCGCGGAGAGGATGAGACTCTTCCCGTCGTCGGAGAGCGCCACGAGGCGCAGCGTGCGCATGGGCGACCTCCTGCAACCGGCGCGGCGGGCCCGAGAGGGGGCCCGGTCCCCGAGGCTATCGGGGTCCGGCGGGCGCCGCGCGCAGGCGGCCCGGCGTGGCGCGCACGCGCCCCCGGTCACCGCGTCCCCCGGTGGGGGGCCCTGCATGGCGGACCTCGCCGGTGCTGCTGCTCGCCGGCGAGGGGCACGCCATCGTGGGCCGCGACCACCTGGTCGAACTGGGCGGGCGCCTCGCCGCCTGGTTCGATCGGTGGCTGTGAACGGGGAGCTCTTCGCCGGATACGCCAGCGCCCGCACCGACGAGGCCGTCGATGCGGCCGGTCGCCTGCGCGACGGGTGGGCGCTGCCCACCGCCACCCTGGAGCAGCTGGGCACCGACGGGCTGACCGCCGCCGGCCGGCACCTGGCGGCCTGGCGCGAGGAGCACGGCGTCACCGTCTCGACCTGGGTGGACGGCCGGCAGGAGGTGCGCCCGGTGCCCACCGACCCGGTGCCCCGGCTGGTCGACGCCGCCACGTGGGCCGCGCTGGCGGCGGGTGTGGCCCAGCGGCACCGGGCCCTCAACGCCTTCCTCGCCGACGTCTACCGCCCGGCCGGGCGGCGGCGGGGCGACAGCGACCGCGCCCCGGAGGTGGTGCGGGCCGGCGTGCTGCCCGAGTGGGCCGTGGCGCACGCACCCGGCCGGGACCCGGAGGCGGTGGCCCGTGCCTGGCCGGGCCAGCCCCGGGCGACGGTGGCGGCGGCCGACCTGGTGCGCACCAGCGGCGACCGCTGGGTGGTCGCGCCCGACCACCTGTGGGTGCCGTCGGGGATCGGGTACGCGCTGGCCGACCGGGCGAGCGCGCGAGCGGCCGTGCCGGAGCTGTTCGCCGGCCTGCAGCCGAGGGAACCGGCCGAGGCCGTCGCGCTGCTGGCCGAGGCGCTGACCGCCGCTGCGCCCCCGGCGACGGCCCGCCCGCCGGGGATCGCCGTGCTGACCCAGGGTGAGAGCGCCGGCGCCTGGTTCGAGCACCGGGTGCTCGCGGAGGCGCTGGGAGCGCCGCTGGTACGGGCCGGTGACCTGTGGCCGCGCGGCGACGGGGGGCTGGAGGCCGCCGTGGACGGCGGCCGGGTGCCGGTCGACGTCCTCTACCGGCGGTTCGACGACGCGCTGCTCGGCGGCTACCCCACGGGAGCGGGCCTGCCGCTGGACCTCGCCCTCACCGAGGCCGTCCGGGCCGGCCGGCTCGGGGTCGCCAACGTGCCCGGGAACGGGGTGGCCGACGACGCGGCGGCTTACGCCTGGGTGCCGGCGCTGATCGGCTTCTACCTGGGGGAGGAGCCGCTGCTGGACTCGGCGCGGACGTGGGTGCTCGCCGACCCCGCCGCGGAGGCGGCCGTCCGGGACCGGTTGCACGAGCTGGAGGTGGAGTCGGTCGCCGGGTACGGCGGCCGGGACGTCGTCTCCGGCCCGGCCTGCTCGGGGGCCGAGCTGGCCGCGTTGCGCGAGGAGATCGCCGCGGCGCCGCACCGGTTCGTGGCCCGCGAGCCACTGGAGCCCTCGACGTCCCCGACGCTGGTCGACGGGGTGCTGCGGCCGCGTCCGGTGGACCTGCGGGTCTTCTCCGTGGCCGGTGCCAGCACCACCGCGCTGCCCCTGGCCCTGACCCGGGTGGCCGCCGGGGACGGGCCGGACCTGCCAGGCGTCCCCGGCGACGGGAGCAAGGACACCTGGCTGCTGCGCTGAGACCGGCCGTCGGTCAGACGGCGGAGAGCCCCGACCGGATCCGCACCGTCGTGCCGGAGGGGCTGGGCACGGCGGTGACGTCGCCGAAGGCGCTCATCAGCGTCGAACCGCGACCGCGGTCCATGCTGGGCACCCGTTCCCGCCACTGCCCGTAGTCGCGGATCGTGATCTCGACGAGGTCGCTGCCGACGGCGGCGGACACCTCGACGAACGGCTCGGTCGGGTGCTGGGCGTGCTCGATCGCGTTGCTGGCCGCCTCGCACGCGGCGAGGAGCAGGTCGTAGGCGTGGTCGGGGTCGACCCCGGCCTCGTCCAGCAGCGCGCGCAGCCCGCGCCGCACGACCGGGATCGACGCCGGTTCCGACGGCAGCCGCCAGTGCGCCCGGTGGGGGCCGGCGGAGGTGGCGGCCGGCGGCACGGGCGACGGATCCGGACCGCCGACCGGGGTGGCGGCCGGCGGTGCGGGCAGCGGCACCGGCTCCGGGGCCCGGACAGCTGCCGGCTCCGGTGAGCCGGCGGGGGCCACAGCGCGCCCGGCGGCCCGCTCGAGCGCCACGCGCACCCGGGCGATGAGCTCGGCGGCGCGGAACGGCTTGGCCAGGTAGTCGTCGGCGCCGGCCTCCAGCCCCTCGACCGAGGCGTCCTGCCCGGCCCGGGCGGTGAGCATGATCACGGGGATGTGCCGGGTGGCCGGATCCGCCCGCAGGGCGCGCAGCAGCTCGAAGCCGTCGATGCGCGGCATCATCACGTCGGTCAGCACCAGGTCCGGCGCGCGCTCGGCGACCGCGGCGAGCGCCTCCTCGCCGTTCGCCGTCGTGCGCACCGTCCAGTGCGGGCCCAGCAGCCGGGTCAGGTAGGCGCGCATGTCGGCGTTGTCGTCGACGACGAGCACGTCGGCGCCGCCGACCGTGCCCGGAGCCGTGCCGGCGGGCCGCGAGGTCTCCTCCTCCCAGCTGGCCGCCTCGCCGCGAGCGGCCTCGGACGGAACCGCGGACGGGCCGGCCGCCGCGGCGTCGGGGTGCCCGGACGGGAACGCCACGGTGAACGTGCTACCCCGCCCCGGCTCGCTGGTGACCGTGACGGCGCCTCCGTGCAGCGCGGCCAGCTCCTGCACCAGGGCCAGGCCGATGCCGGTGCCCTCCCGGGTGCGCGCGGCGGCCCCCCCGACGCGGTGGAACCGCTCGAACAGGTGGGGCAGCTCGTCGGCGACGATGCCCACGCCGGTGTCGGTGACGGTGAGCACGAAGCCGTCGTCCGCGCCGCGCAGGGTCACGCCGATGCCGCCGACGAAGGTGTACTTCACCGCGTTGGCCAGCAGGTTGACGACGATCTTCTCCCACATCCGCGGGTCGACGAAGGTCGGCCGGTCCAGGGGCGGGCAGTCCACGGTGAGCCGCAGGCCGGCCCGCTCCGCGGCCGACCGGAAGACGCCGGCGAGCTCCGCGGTGAAGGCGGCGACATCGGTCTCCACCCGGACCGGCGTCGCCCGTCCGGCCTCGATGCCGGCGAAGTCCAGCAGGTCGTTGACCAGCCGCTGGAGCCGCTGCCCGTTGCGCAAGGCAAGGGTGAGCTGCTCGCGGACGTCGTCGGTCAGCGGCGGCTCGGCGTCGTCCAGGACGTCGTTGATCGGCCCGAGCAGCAGGGTGAGCGGCGTGCGCAGCTCGTGGCTGACGTCGGCGAAGAAGGTGGTCTTGGCGCGGTCCAGCTCAGCCAGCGACTCGGCCCGCTCGCGCTCGCGCTCGAACGCGCGGATGTTCACCACGGCACCGGCGAACTGGCCGGCCACGAGCTCGAAGAACGAACGGTACTCGGCGTCGAGTGCCCGGTTCGGGCTCTTCCCGAGCAGGAGCAGGCCCACCGGCTCCTGCTCGCCCGCAGCCGTGAGCGGGAGGACGACGGCCTCGGAGACCGGGTCACCGAAGGGGCCGCCGGTGATGCGGAGCCCGTGCACAGCCGAGCGGAGCTGCTCTCCGTCGCCCGCCGCGGTCTCCGTGAGGAGCGCGCTGTCGCAGCCGATCGATGCCACGCGGCGGAGCACCGGTTCCCCGGGCTGTGACAGGTAGAGGGCCGCGAAGGGCACGTCCAGGCCGTCGTCCCCCAGTGCCCGGCACATGGCCGTCACCGTGTCCCGCTCGTCACCGAGCCTGTTGCCGACCGTCGACAGGTGGTGCAGCAGCCGCTGGCGCCGGGCGCCCAGCACCTCACCGGTCACCTCGGTGCAGACGGCGTGCATGCCGGCCACCCGACCGGCGTCGTCGAAGGCGGGTGCGTGGGAGACCGTGAAGTAGGTCTCCTCGCGGTAACCGGAGCGGGTCAGCAGCACCAGCAGCTTCGGGATCCACGAGGACTCCATCGTCGCCATGGCGTGCTCGATGGGCGGGCCCACCGTGTGCCATGTCTCGGCGAGGGTGTCCCGGATGCGGTCACCGATGGCCGGGTGCTTCTCGCCGATGACCGGGGCGAAGGCGTCGTTGTAGAACTGCAGCTCGTCCGGTCCCCAGGTCAGCAGCATGGGGAAGCGGGACACCAGGACGGTCCTGATGGCGAACCGCAGGCTGGCCGGCCAGGACTCCACGGGGCCGATGGACGTGCTCGCCCAGTCGATGCCGGCCATGATCCGCCCAGCCTCACCGCCGATGGCGAAGAGGTCGCCCCCGTCGGGACCCGATGACATGCCGAACTCCATCGCCATCTCGCGCCGGGGCACCTGCTCGTCCCCGTTCAGAGACGCTCAGCCACGTAATCGATGCAGGCGGTCAGCGCCGTCACGTCGTCGGGGTCGACGGCGGGGAACATGCCGACGCGCAGCTGGTTGCGGCCGAGCTTGCGGTACGGCTCGACGTCGACCACGCCGTGCGCGCGCAGCGTCGTGGCCAGCGCGGCGGCGTCCACCGAGTCGGCGAAGTCGATCGTGCCCACCACGTAGCTGCGGTGGTCGGGGTCGGCGACGAACGGCGTCGCGTAGGACGACCGCTCCGCCCAGCCGTAGAGGCGGCTCGAGGACTCCCGGCTGCGGCCGACGGCGCCGGAGAGGCCGCCGAGGGAGAGCATCCAGTCGATCTGGTCGGCCAGGAGGAAGAGGGTGGCGACGGCCGGGGTGTTGTAGGTCTGGTCCCTCGAGGAGTTGTCGACGGCGATCGACAAGTCGAGGAACCCGGGGATCCAGCGGCCCGACGCCTTGATCTCGGCGATCCGCTGCAGCGCGTCCGCCGACATGAGGGCCGCCCAGAGGCCGCCGTCGGCGGCGAAGGACTTCTGTGGCGCGAAGTAGTAGACGTCGGTCTGCGAGACGTCGACGGGCAGGCCGCCGGCGCCGCTGGTGGCGTCGACGAGCACGAGCGCGTCCTCGGTGCCCGACGGGCGGGCGATGGGCGCCATCACGCCGGTCGAGGTCTCGTTGTGCGCCCAGCCGTAGGTGTCCACGCCCGCGGTGGCGGTGGGGAGGGCCAGCGAACCGGGGGCGGCCGACACGATCACCGGGTCACCGAGGAACGGGGCCTCGTTCGCGCTGGAGGCGAACTTGGCGGAGAACTCCCCGTAGGTGCCGAAGGCGGCACGGTCGCGGATGAGCCCGAAGAGCGCGGCGTCCCAGAAGGCGCTGGTGCCGCCGTTGCCCAGCACGACCTCGTAGCCGTCGGGCAGGTCGAACAGCGCGGTGAGCCCCTCGCGGACCCGCCGGACCAGGGCCTTCACCGGTGCCTGCCGGTGCGAGGTGCCCATGACGGCCGCACCCTCGCCGGCCAGCGCCCGCAGCGCCTCGGGGCGCACCTTGGACGGCCCACACCCGAACCGGCCGTCGGCAGGCAGGAGCTCGGCGGGGATGGTGATGCTCATCCGTGGGAGCCTTCCGGTTCACGTGCGTGGGGTGTGCCAGGCCCGGACGACGACGGCCCGGGTCGCGGAGTGCGGCCGGGCCGTCGTCGTCGGGAGCGGGCCTGCTCAGATCGAGGCGGCCTCGGGGTTGATGGTGTCCCAGCCCTCGACGTCCTGGGGCTTGCGGGAGTCGGGACCGATGTAGCGGGCCGACGGTCGCACGAGGCGGCCGGTGTTCTTCTGCTCGAGGATGTGCGCGCACCAGCCGGCGGTGCGGGCGCAGGTGAACATCGAGGTGAACATGTGGCTGGGGACCTCGGCGAAGTCCAGGACGATGGCCGCCCAGAACTCCACGTTCGTCTCGACCGGCCGGTCGGGACGCCGCTCCCGCAGCTCCTTGAGGGCGGCGTTCTCCAGGGCGAGGGCGGCTTCGAAGCGGGGCGCACCGAGCTCCTGGGCCGAGCGGCGGAGCACGCGGGCGCGGGGGTCCTCGGCGCGGTACACCCGGTGGCCGAAGCCCATCAACCGCTCCTTGCGGTCGAGCAGGTCCTTGACGTACTTCTCGGCGTCGCCGGTCTTCTCGACCTCGTCGAGCATGTGCAGCACGCGAGAGGGGGCGCCGCCGTGCAGCGGGCCGGACATCGCGCCGATGGCGCCGGACATGGCGGCGGCGACGTCGGCACCGGTGGAGGCGATGACGCGGGCGGTGAACGTCGAGGCGTTCATGCCGTGCTCGGCGGCCGACGTCCAGTAGGCGTCGACGGCGGCGACGTGGCGGGGGTCGGGCTCGCCGCGCCAGCGCACCATGAAGCGCTCGACGATGGTGGAGGCCTCGTCGATCCGGCTCTGCGGAACGGCGGGGACGCCGATGCCCCGGGCGGACTGCGCGACGTAGGACAGCGCCATGACCGCGGCGCGGGCCAGCTGGTCGCGGGCCTCCTCGGCGCTGATGTCGAGCAGCGGGCGGTAGCCCCAGAACGGCGCGAGCATGGCCAGCGCGGCCTGCACGTCGACCCGCACGTCACCGCTGTGCACCGGGATCGGAAACGGCTCGGCCGGTGGCAGGCCCGGGCCGAACTTGCCGTCGACCAGCAGGGCCCAGACGTTGCCGAACGTGACCTTGCCGACCAGGTCCTCGATGTCGACGCCGCGGTAGCGCAGCGAACCGCCGTCCTTGTCGGGTTCGGCGATCTCGGTCTCGAAGGCGATGACGCCTTCGAGGCCGGGTACGAAGTCGTCGGCCATCTGGCATGCTCCTCTGCGCGCGGACCCACGTGCGCGCAGTGGCCTGGCGCACGATTGCGCAACGACCCTAAAGCCGTCGGCCCGGTCCTGGCACATGGGGGGCGCTCCCGTGATCTCCGGGCGGCACGCCGGGTGCCGGGGCGCCGCACCCGGCGTGGCGCCCCTCGCGCGCCGACGCCGCCCGGCGGTGCCAGCATGTCGGCGTGCCCGACCTGACCCGCATGCGCAACGACTACACGCTCGGCAGGCTGCGCGAGGAGGAGCTGGCCCCCACCTGGGTCGAGCAGTTCGACCGCTGGTTCGCCGACGCCGTCGCCGCGGAGATCCCCGAGCCCAACGCCGTCGTGGTGGCGACCGCCGACGCAGACGGAGCGCCGGACGCCCGGATCGTGCTGATGAAGGGCTATGACGCCGACGGCATCGTGTTCGGCACCAGCTACGCGTCGGCCAAGGGGGCGCAGCTGGCGGTCAACCCCCGGGCGGCGCTGGTCTTCCCGTGGCACGCGCTGCAGCGCCAGGTGCGGGTGACCGGGCGGGTGGAGCGGATCGGCGACGCGGCCTCGGACGGGCTGTGGGACCCGCGGCCGCGCGGGTCGCAAGTGGCGGCGGCCGCCTCGGTGCAGTCGACCGTCGTCGACTCCCGGCAGGAGCTCGAGCGGCGCGTGCGGCTGCTCGACGAGCAGACGCCGGAGGGCAAGCTGCCCCGGCCGGCGGCGTGGGGCGGCTACCGGGTGGTTCCGGAGCGGGTCGAGTTCTGGCAGGGCGGGAGCGACCGGCTGCACGACCGGCTGCGCTTCGTGCTCGACGAGGCCGAGGGCGGGGGCTGGCGCGTCCAGCGGCTCGTGCCGTGACGTCTCCGGTCGACCCGGGGGAGGGCGGCGCGCCGGTCGAGGAGCCGGTGCCGGAGCGGGTGCGCACGCGCGGCTGGGCCATCGACACCACACCGTTGCGCGACCCGGGGTACCGGCGGCTGTTCTGGGGCATCGCCACGACCACGATCGGCCAGCAGATGACGCTGGTGGCCGTTCCGTTCCAGGTCTACGCGCTGACCGGGTCCTCGTTCATGGTCGGCGTCACCTCGATGGTCGCGCTCGTCCCGCTCATCGTCTTCGGCCTGCTCGGCGGCGCGATCGCCGACGCCATGGACCGCCGGCGGCTGCTCGTGATCACCTCGGTCGGCGCGGCGGTCACCAGTGCGCTGTTGGCGGCGCAGGCGTTGCTGCCCGGCGGCGGGAACCTCGTCCTGCTGTGGGTGCTGACTGCCGCGGTCTCCGCCTTCACCGCGGTCAACTCCCCGGCGCGCTACGCCGTGATCCCGGCGCTCGTCGGCCCGGCCGGCGTGCCGGCGGCCAACGCCCTGGCCATGACCGTCCGGCAGATCGGCGTCGTCGCCGGCCCGCTGGTGGCCGGCCTGCTGATCGGGCTCGGTTCCCTGTTCACCGCATACGCCATCGACGCCCTGGGATTCCTTGTCGCCGTGCTGCTCCTGCGGGGGCTGCCGCCTCTGCCGCCGGGACGGGAGGCCGGCCCCATCCGGCTGAGGGCAACCGTGCACGGGGTGTGGGAGGGCTTCGCGTTCCTGCGCACCCAGCCGGTGCTGCTCATGACGTTCGTCGTCGACATCGTCGCGATGCTCTTCGCCTGGCCGCAGGCGGTGTTCCCGGAGCTGTCCGCGACCCGGTTCGAGGGCTCGCCGAACGCGCTGGGCTGGCTGTTCGCCGGCATCTCGATCGGCGCGCTGGCGATGGGGCTGACGTCGGGCTGGGTGTCCCGGATCGACCGGCAGGGCGCGGTCGTGGTCGTCTCGATCGCGGTGTGGGGCGTGGCGATCATCGGCTTCGGCTACGCCCCGACGCTGTGGCTGGCGGTGCTGTGCCTGGCCGTCGCGGGGGCGGGGGACATGGTCAGCGCGGTGCTGCGGTCGGCGATGCTGCAGCTGGCCGCGCCGGAGGAGATGCGGGGGCGGATGCAGGGTGTCTTCATCGTCGTGGTGACCGGCGGCCCCCGGCTGGGCGATCTGCGCGCCGGCGGGGTGGCCAGCGCCGCCGGCGTCACCTTCGCCATGGCCTCCGGCGGGGTCGTGGTGGTGCTGGCCATGGTCGCCGTCGCGCTGCTCGTGCCGTCGTTCTGGCTTTTCCGCGCCTCCCGGTCGACCGTCGACCGGGCCCCGGGTCCTACCGCCTGACCGCGGGGCGGGTCCGACCGAGCTCGCCCGCCCCCGAGAGTGGCGAGGTCGGCCGGACCCCGGGTCTGCATATCCGATCCTCCCCGGTCCTACCCACCGGTGATGGAACGGGGCGGAGTCAGGCCAGCGCCGCGGCGACCACCGCGAGGTCGGCGACCAGGGCGTCGTAGGCGGCCGCGCGGGCCTCGTCGGGGGTGCGCAGGATCGCCGACGGGTGCGTGGTCGCGAGGATCCAGGTCTGGTGCGGGGCGTCCTCCTCCTGGTCGGCCTCGGGCAGCGTGGCCTCGGCCGTCCGCACCCCGGGCGGGGTCCAGGGCATCAGCTGCCCGTGCTCGCGGGTGATCCGGAACGACGGCGAGATCAGCGCCTTGGCCGCTGTCGCGCCGAGGGCGACGACGACCTCCGGCTGCAGGACGACGAACTCCGCCTCCAGCCACGGCCGGCACGCCCGCAGGTGCTCGGGGCGCGGCGTCTGGTGGATCCGCCGCTTGCCCTTGACCACGTGCCCGAAGTGCTTCACGGCGTTGGTCACGTAGGTCGCCGACCGGTCGATCCCGGCATCGGTCAGCGCCTTGTCCAGCAGCCGCCCGGCGGGGCCGACGAACGGCTCCCCCCTGCGGTCCTCCTGGTCGCCGGGCTGCTCGCCGACGAACACCACCCGGGCGGTCTCCGGGCCCTCCCCGAACACGGTCTGGGTCGTCTCCTGCCACAGCTCGCAGGCGCGGCACCCGGCTGCGGCGCCGCGGAGCTGGTCCAGGCCGGCGCCGGGGGGCGGCTGGGCCACTCCGTCGTGCTCGCTCATGCCCCCGATGACACCGCACGCAGGCACCGGCCGCGAGGCGGGCGGTCACCCGCCGTTGACCTGCGGGCCGCGACATCCCACCCTGCGAGATCGTGAGGACCGCTACGGTTCGGCGCGGCAGCGCTCGACGGCAGGGGGACAGGTGCTCGAGTTCGACGGCCTCCGCAAGAGCTACGGCGACGACCAGGTGCTCGACGACGTGGGCTTCAGCGTCCGCCCGGGATCGATGTTCGGCTTCTGCGGCTCCAACGGGGCGGGGAAGACGACGACGATGCGGATCGCCATGGGGCTGGTCGTCGCCGATGCCGGCGAGGTGCGCTGGCACGGCCGGCCGCTGGACCAGCAGCTGCGCCGCCGGGTGGGCTACATGCCCGAGGAGCGCGGGCTCTACCCGAAGATGAGGGTCGGTGAGCAGATCACCTACTTCGCCCGGCTGCACGGGCTCGACGCCGCCGCCGCCGGGCGGGCGTCGGCGGAGTGGGTCGAGCGGCTGGGCCTGGGCGCCCGACGGGGTGATCCGGTCGAGAAGCTGTCCCTGGGCAACCAGCAGCGCGTCCAGCTCGCCGCCGCGCTGGTGAGCCGGCCGGAGGTGCTGATCCTCGACGAGCCGTTCTCCGGACTGGACCCGGTGGGCGTCGACTCCCTGGCCGAGGCGCTGCTGGACCAGGTGCGCACCGGCGTCCCGGTCGTCTTCTCCAGCCACCAGCTCGACCTGGTCGAGCGGCTCTGCGACTCCGTCGGCATCCTCGCCCGCGGCCGCATGGTGGCGGCCGGCACCGTCGACGCGCTGCGCCGGCGGGAGGCCGGCCGGCTGCTGCGTGTCGTCGTCCCCGACGCGGCTCCGGGCTGGGCCACCGCGCTCCCTGGCGTCCGGGTGGTCTCCGAGCAGGCGGGCGACACGCTGCTGGAGCTCGCCCCCGGCACCGACGACCAGACCGTCCTGGCGGCCGCCCTGGGCACCGGCCGGGTCGCGCACTTCGCGTGGCGCGAGCCCAGCCTGGTCGAGCTGTTCCGCGAGGCGGTCGCCGATCCGCGCACCGACGAGGAGGTGGCGGCGTGACCGTCTCGACCCGTTCTCCGGAGCAGACGCCGGGCAGCGCCGAGCTCGTGCGGCTCGTCGCCGGCCGCGAGATCTCCACCCGCCTGCGGGACAAGAACTTCATCGTCGGCGTGGTGCTGACGGTCCTGCTGCTCGTCGGGATCATGGCGTTCCAGGTGGCCATCGGCTCCGGCGCCCAGGAGAGCCGGCTCGGTGTCGTGGGCGACGCCTCGCGGCTGGGTCCGGCCGTCGAGGCGCAGGGCGAGGCAGTCGGCCTCGACGTCACCGTGGTCGAGCTCGCCGACGAGGCGGCCGGGCGGCAGGCCCTCGCGGACGAGGACGTCGACGGCGTCCTGCTTCCCGGCGCCCGCCCCGAGCTGCTGGTCGACGACCGCGACTCGACGATGGAGGCGGTGGTGAGCGCGGCGGTCAGCGGGGTCGCCGTCGGCCAGCAGCTCGCCGAGGCCGGGGTCGACCTCACCGCGGTGCCGGAGGTCGAGGTCACGGCCCTCCAGGGGGACGGCGACGAGCAGCAGGTGCTGGTCGCGATCATCGGCGTCGCGCTGCTCTACGGCCTGCTGATCCTGTTCGGCCAGTTCGTCGCGCAGGGGGTGGTCGAGGAGAAGGCCAGCCGCGTGGTGGAGCTGCTGCTGGCCACGATGCGGCCCTGGCAGCTGCTCGCCGGGAAGATCATCGGGCTGGGCGTCCTCGGCCTCGCCCAGATCGTCCTCATCGGTGTGATCGCCGTGGGTGGTGCGTTCGCCTTCGACCTCGTCGCGGTGCCCGGCGACCTCATCGGCACCGTCGTCTCCGTGGTCGCCTGGTTCGTGCTGGGATACGCCTTCTACGCGGCGGCCTTCGCCGTTGCGGCGTCCCTGGTCAGCCGGCAGGAGGACCTGGGCAGCGTGCTGACGCCGATGATGCTGCTGCTCGTGGTCGGCTTCTTCATCGGCATCCAGGCCGCCGCCGAGCCGGGCGGCACGCTCGCCGTCGTCACCTCGTACGTGCCCGGGCTCTCGCCCCTGGTCATGCCGGTCCGGCAGGCGGCGGGTGAGGCGGCGCTGTGGGAGGTGGCTCTGGCGGTCGTGCTCATGCTCGTCGCCATCGTCGCGGCGGTCCGGCTGGGCGGGCGGGTCTACGCCGGGGCTCTGCTGCGCACGAGCGGGAAGACGAAACTGCGGGAGGCGCTGCGCGGCGGTCGCGGCTGAACCGGTTGGGCGCAACCGGGCCGGGGTAGCCGCGCGGCATGGCGATGCAGCTGGGCTACACGATGATGACCGAGCAGGCCGGCCCCAAGGACCTGATGGGGCACGTGGTGGGGGCCGAGGAAGCGGGCTTCGACTTCGCGGTAAGCAGCGACCACTACTTCCCGTGGCTGGACGAGATGGGCCACTCGCCCAACGCCTGGGTCACCCTCGGCGCGGCCGCCCAGGCCACCAGCCGCATCCCGCTCATGACCTACGTGACGTGCCCGAGCTTCCGGTACCACCCGGCGGTCGTCGCGCAGCAGGCCGCCACGCTGCAGATCCTCTCCGACGGACGCTTCACGCTGGGGCTGGGCGCCGGGGAGAACCTCAACGAGCACGTCGTCGGCGCCGGCTGGCCGCCGGCCGACGTCCGCCAGGAGATGCTGGTCGAGGCCATCCAGATCATCCGGAGCCTGTTCGACGGCGACGGCTACACCAACTTCCGCGGCGAGCACTTCGACGTCGAGTCGGCCAAGCTCTGGGACCTGCCGGAGAAGCGGGTGCCGATCGGCGTCGCCTCCGGGGGCAAGCAGGCGTCCACGATCGCCGGGGAGCACGCCGACGCGCTCATCGCCACCGAGCCCAAGCCCGGGCTGGTGGAGCAGTTCGACGCCGCCGGCGGCACGGGCAAGCCGCGGATCGCCCAGATGCCGATCAGCTTCGGCACCGACAAGGCCGCCGCCATCAACCGGGCGCACGCCCTCTTCCGCTGGTTCGGCCTGGGCTGGAAGGTCAACTCCGAGCTCCCCGGCCCGACGGCCTTCGACGCCGCCAGCCAGTTCGTCCGCGAGGAGGACGTGGAGGGCAGCATCCCGTGCGGGGACGACGTCGAGGCGGTGATCGCGGGTGCGAAGGAATACGCCGACGCCGGCTTCACCCACCTGGCGCTGGTGCAGATCGGCGGCGACCAGCAGCAGCCCTACCTCGAGTGGGCCCGGCGCGACCTCATGCCGGCCTGGCGTGAGGCGTTCGGCAGCTGATCTCCGGGCCCGGGGACAGCTGATCGGGTGACCGGAGACCCCCGGGCCGCTCCCTTGGGGTGAGGTTCCCGCGCAGAGGGGCGCGCGAGCGGTCATGGCGCCGCGATCATCGACGTCATGACCGAGGACCTGGACGGGCGGCTGCGGCGGCTGCTCGGCTCCGACGACGCCGACGCCGACGCCGACGCCGACGCCGACGCCGACGCCGACGCGCTGATCGACCTCGGCTGCGACCTGGCCGACGCCGGCCGGCAGACCGACGCCGAGCACTGCTTCCGGCGCGCCTTCGACCTCGGTGACTCGATGGCCGCGTTCAACCTCGGGAACTCCCTCGCCGCCCAGAACCGCTGGGCCGAGGCGGTGGACGCCTACGAGACCGCCCTGCGCGGCGGCGAGGCCGACGCCTGGCGCAACCTCGGCCTGGTGCTGGAGGACCTCGGCGACCTGGCCGGCGCGATGCGCGCCTACCGGGGCGCCGCGGCCGCCGGCGACCTGGAGGGCGGGCTGCAGCTGGCCTTCCTGCTGCGGGAGCAGGGCGAGCGGGAGCAGGCGATGGCGGTGGCGGAGGAGTTCGCCGCTGCCGGTGACGAGGAGGCGGCGGCCGTCGTCGCCTGCTGGCGTTGGTGCTCGACGCTGGACCCGGCCCTGGAGGACGCGCTGCGCGCCGGCCAGCACCACTTCCCGGCCGCCCGCGCCGACCTGGCGCACCTGCTGCGCGAGACCGGCCGCTCGGCCGAGGCCCGTGCGGTGCTGGAACGCGGCGCCAAGCTGGGGGAGCAGGTGGCCTGGCTGCCGCTGGGCAACCTCTACCGCGAGGAGCTGGGCGACGAGGAGGCAGCCGAGGAGGCCTACCGCAGCGGCATCGCCGCCGGTGATCCGTACTGCCACCAGAACCTGGCGGTGCTGCTGGCCGACCGCGGCGATCTGGAGGGCGCCGTCGAGCAGTTCCGGCTCGGCGCCGAGGCCGGGGACCAGCTGGCCGCCCAGTGCCTGCGGGAGCTCGAGCTGGACTGAAGAAGGACCCCGCCCCCCTCACCCTTCGCGAGCTCAGGGCGAGCCTCCGGACGGGGCCGTTGCGGGCAGGACATGAACGTGACACCTGCGTCCCCGATACTCGGGATGTGTCCGAAGCCACGGTTGACGTCGCCGATCTCCGCCACCACGGGTCCTCCGGTCCCGGGGACCGCGCCGACGACGAGCCGCTGCGCGCGGACATCCGGCTGCTGGGCCGCGTCCTCGGCGAGGTGATCGGCGAGCAGGCCGGCCCCGACGTGCTGGAGCTGGTCGAGTCCACCCGCGTGGAGGCCTTCCGCATCCGCCGCTCGGAGGTCGACCGGGCCGACCTCGCCCGCCGGCTGGCCGGGCTCGACGTGCGGTCGGCCAACCACCTGATCCGCGCGTTCAGCCACTTCTCCGTGCTGGCCAACCTGGCCGAGGACATCCACCACGAACGCCGCCGCCGGCACCACCGGCGCGCCGGGTCCCCGCCGCAGCAGGGCAGCCTGGCGGCGTCCTTCGCGCTGCTCGACCAGGCGGACATCCCGGTCGACACGGTGGCCCGCGAGCTCGCCGGCGCCCTGGTCTGCCCGGTGGTCACCGCGCACCCCACCGAGGTCCGCCGCAAGACCGTGTTCCAGGTGCAGCGCCAGGTCAGCCGGCTGATCCGGGAACGGGACCGCGCGGGCGACGGCGACGGCGACGCCGACTGGTCCGCGCAGCTGTGGCGCTCGGTGCTCACCCTCTGGCAGACGGCTCTGCTGCGGCTGTCCCGGCTGCGGCTGCAGGACGAGATCGACGAGGCGCTGCGCTACTACGAGCTGTCGCTGTTCGACGTCATACCTGCCATCAACGCCGAGCTCCGGCAGGCCGTCGAGCAGCGCTGGCCCGGCGCCGGGGTGCTGCGCCGGCCGATGCTGCTGCCCGGCTCGTGGATCGGCGGGGACCGGGACGGCAACCCCTTCGTCACCGCCGAGGCGCTGCGCCGGGCCACCACCCGGCAGGCGGAGACGGCGCTGGGCCACCACCTGGCGGAGCTCGCGCAGCTGCGCAGCGAGCTTTCCATGTCCGACCGGCTGGTCACGCCCACCCCGCAGCTGTACTCGCTGGCCGAGGCCTCGCGCGACGACTCCCCGTTCCGCGCCGACGAGCCCTACCGGCGGGCGCTGACCGGGATCTCCGCGCGGCTGGCGGCCACCGCCGTCCGGGTGCTGGGCTCCGTTCCCGGCGGCGCCGAGGCCGCTGGCATCCTCCCGCCCTACGAGAGCCCCGACGAACTGCGCGCCGACCTCGACGTCGTCGACACCTCGCTGCGCAGCCACGGCGCCGGGCCGCTCGCCGACGACCGGCTGCTGCGGCTGCGGGGGGCGGTCGAGGTCTTCGGCTTCCACCTGTGCGGGCTGGACCTCCGGCAGAACTCCGCCGTCCACGAGCAGGTGGTCGCCGAGCTGCTGGCCTGGGCGGGGGTGTGCGAGGACTACGCATCCCTCGACGAGCCGGCGCGGGTGGCGCTGCTGGCCGGCGAGCTGACGCTGCGCCGGCCGCTGGTGCGCCCGGACGCCGAGCTGTCGGAGGAGACCCGCAAGGAGCTCGACGTCCTGCTCGCCGCCGCCGACCAGGTGGCGCTGCTGGGCCCGCGGACCATTCCCAACTACGTGATCAGCATGTGCGGGTCGGTGAGCGACGTGCTGGAGGTCGCGGTCCTGCTCAAGGAGGTCGGTCTGCTCGACCCGGCCGGTGCCGACGGCCCCACCTGCCCGGTGGGCATCTCGCCGCTGTTCGAGACGATCGACGACCTGCAGGCCGCCGCCACCACGCTCGGCGCCGTCCTCGACCAGCCGCTCTACCGCTCGCTCGTCGCCGCCCGGGGCGACGCGCAGGAGGTCATGCTGGGCTACTCCGACAGCAACAAGGACGGCGGCTACCTCGCCGCCAACTGGGCGTTGTACCGGGCCGAGCTGGACCTGGTGGAGGTCGCCCGACGCGAGGGCATCCGGCTGCGGCTGTTCCACGGCCGCGGCGGCACCGTCGGCCGCGGGGGCGGCCCCAGCTACGAGGCGATCCGGGCCCAGCCGCCGGGCGCGGTGGCCGGCGCCCTGCGCATCACCGAGCAGGGGGAGGTGATCGCCGCCAAGTACGCCGACCCCGACCTCGCCCGCCGCAACCTCGAGGCCATGGTCGCCGCCACCCTGGAGTCCACCCTGCTGGACGTCGAGGGCCTCGGCGACGACGCCGAGGAGGCCTACGCGCTGCTCGACGACCTCGCGGCCCGCGCCCGGCAGGCCTACCGGGAGCTGGTGCACGAGACGCCCGGCTTCGTGCAGTGGTTCCGGGCGGCCACCCCGATCGGGGAGCTGGCCGAGCTGAACATCGGCAGCCGGCCGCCGTCGCGCAAGGCCGGCGACTCGATCGCCGACCTGCGCGCGATCCCGTGGGTGTTCAGCTGGTCGCAGACCCGAATCATGCTGCCCGGCTGGTACGGCACCGGATCGGCGCTGGAGTCGTGGGTGGACGGCTCCGAGGAGCGGCTGGAGCGGCTGCGCGACCTGCACCGGCGGTGGCCGTTCTTCCGCACCGTGCTGTCGAACATGGGCATGGTCCTGGCCAAGACGGACCTGGGGCTGGCCGCCCGGTACGCGGAGCTGGTGCCCGACGAGGAGCTGCGGGCCCGGGTCTTCGACCGGATCACCGAGGAGCACGGGCGCACCTGCCGGATGGCGCTGGCCATCACCGGCGACGACGACCTGCTGGCCGACAATCCGGCGCTCGCCCGCTCGATCCGCAACCGGTTCCCGTACCTGGAGCCGCTGCACCACCTGCAGGTCGAGATGCTGCGGCGCCGGCGCAGCGGCGAGGACGACGAGCTCACCAGCCGCAACATCCAGCTGACGATCAACGGGATCGCGACCGCACTGCGCAACAGTGGCTGAGCGCTGGTTCCTGCGTCGGCCCGCACCGGACGGTGACCACCTGCGGGTGGCGGTCGGCGGCGCCGACGTGCGGGCCGCGGCGCTCACCCTGGGGATGCCGCCCGCCGGGCTGGCGCCGGCGGTGCACGACCCGCGGTTGCGGGCGCTGCTGGGCGGCGGGCAGGCCGCGCTGGTGCGACGGCAGTGGCATCCGGACGGCTACGCCGAGGCGGTCGTGCTCCGGCGCACGGGCGTTCCCCTGGACCACCCGGCAGTGCGCGCGCTGGCCGCCGGGTGGGGCTGCGAACGGGCCCGGCTGGGCAGCACCGACCGGTCGATCGCCGTCCCGGCGCCCGGGCCCGACGCGGCCGAGGCCGACCGGTTCCGCCACCTGGCGGCGCTGGCCGCGACCCGGGTGGAGATCGCGGTGGCGCTCGCCCGCGACAGCGGCGAGGAGCGCACCAAGGGCGACGGCAGCCCGTCGATCGCCGCGGACGAGGCCGCACACGCTGCCGCCGTGGAGGTGCTGGGCCCGCTTGGGATCACCGTGCTGAGCGAGGAGCGGCGGGACCGCCCGGTCGGCGCCGGCGAGCCGTGGATCGTGCTGGACCCCCTCGACGGCACCGGCAACTTCTCCGCGGGGCTGCCGCCGTGGGCGTTCTCGGCGGCGCTGGTGCGCGACGGCGTCCCGGTCGCCGGTCTGGTGGCCGACCTGGCCGCGGGGCGGCGGTGGACCGGGCTGGGCGGGGTGGGCGCCGAGCGCGACGCGGTGCCGATCTCCCCGCGGCCCGGCAGCACCGTGGTGGTGCCGAGCGGGCCCGGGGGCGGGGCGGTCGCCGTCCCCTCGACGGCGCGCCGGGTCCGGGTGACCGGCTGCACCGCCGTCGACCTGTGCCTGGTGGCCGACGGCTCGGCCATGGCCTGGCACGACCTCGACCGCAGCGGCACCCACGTGCACGACGTCGCCGGTGGCCTGGCGGTGCTACTGGCGGCGGGCGGGGTGGCGCGCACCGGCGACGGGCGGCCGCTCTCGCTGGACCCGGACACCGACGGGCTGATCCGGTTCGTGGCCGCCGGGTCGGCCGGGGCCGCCGAGGAGCTGATCCGCGCGGTGAGCTAGCTAGCCCACCGTGGCCGCGCGGACGGCGGCCATCAACGTCTCCCGCTCGTGCAGCGTGGTCCGTGCCCGGCCGCGGGTGGCGCCCAGGGCCTGCTCGGCGGCGTCGATCGCGCGCCAGTCGTCGAGCAGCACCGGTTCCGCGCCTCGGGCCTGGAGGGTGTGCACGAGGTCGTCGACCGGCCCCCGCACGCGCAGCGTGCCGTCCGCGGCGTCGGCCAGGAGCCCCGCGACGGTCTCCCGCGCGTCGTGCTTGTTGTGCCCGACCACGCCGCTGGGACCCCGTTTGATCCACCCGGCGACGTACTCGCCGGCTGAGGGACGGCCGTCGCGCAGCACCCGCCCGATGCCGTCGTGGGAAACGGTCCCGGTGCGCTCGTCGACCGGCAGCCCGGGCAGCGGCGACCCGAGGTAGCCCACCGACCGCACCACCAGGTCGGCCGGGACCACCTCGAACCGGCCGGTGCCGATCGCCCGGCCGTCCCCGTCGACGGCGGTGCGCTCCACCTCGACGCCGGTGACCCGGTCGGTGCCCAGCAGCCGCACCGGCCGCGCGTAGAAGCGCAGCCGCACGCGGGTACGGCCGGCCTCGGGCACGTGGCGCGACCAGTCGCGCAGCACCTTGAGGTTGCGGCTGGCGTTCCGGTCGGTGGCCGCGCGCGCCTCGGCGTCGGCGTCGAGCTCGAGGTCGGCGGGGTCGACCAGCACCGTGGCCGCGGCCAGCTCGCCGAGCTCGCGCAGCTCCTGGGTGGTGAAGGTGGCCTGTGCCGGGCCGCGGCGGCCGAGCACGGTGACCTCCTCCACCGGCGCGGCGGCGAGCACGTCGATGACGTGCTGCGGCATGTCGGTGGGCTCCAGCTCCTCGGCGGTGCGGGCGAGGATCCGGCCGACGTCGAGCGCGACGTTGCCCACCCCGATCACCACGGCCGACCGGACGCCGGCGAGGGCCGCCTCCACGGTGGCGCGGTCGGCGTCGGGGTGCCCGGTGTACCAGGCCACCACGTCGGTGGCCGCCAGGCTGCCGGGCAGCTCCTCGCCCTCGATGCCCAGGTGCCGGTCGAGGGCGGCGCCGTAGGTGTAGACGACGGCGTCGACGTGCGCGCGCAGCTCGGCCAGGGTGAGGTCCGTGCCGACCTCCACGTTGCCGACGAACCGGACCAGTGGGTGGTCGAGACTGCGGTGCAGGGTGTCGCGGATGGCCCGCATCTTCGGGTGGTCGGGGGCGATGCCGTGGCGGACGAGGCCGAACGGTGTCGGCAGCCGGTCGACCAGGTCGACGGCGACGGGGATCTCGCTCTGCCGGGTGAGCGCGTCGGCGGCGTAGATGCCGGCGGGGCCGGCGCCCACGATGGCGACCCGCAGCGGGGCGCCGATGGTCGGGGGAGGGGGAGCGCTGTCGTCGACCACGACTGGCATCCTGACCCGACCGGGGCCGCTCCACCAGAGCAATTGCCCGGGCCGTCCCGTTCCCGCTGCCCCAGGAGGCATCCGTGTCCGTCGTCGTCGTCGCCACCATCACCCCGAAGCCGGACGCGGTGGACGCCGTCCGGGAGGCGATCCTCGCCGCCGTGCCGAAGGTGCACGCCGAACCCGGGTGCGAGCTCTACGCCCTGCACGAGGCCGACGGCGTCTTCGTGATGGTGGAGCGGTGGGAGAGCCCCGAGGCGCTGCGCGCGCACGGCAAGGCCGAGGCCCTCACCACCCTGGGTGCGACGCTGGCCGACAAGCTGGCCGCCCCGCTGGACGTGCGCCGGCTCGCCGCCTGTCCGGCCGGGGACCCGGACAAGGGCGCGATCTAGCCCCGGGCGGGCGCTTCGCGGCAGGCGTGGTCGTGGTCGAGGTCGTCCTCGACGTACTGGACCAGGGCCACGCCGCCGCCGGGCACCAGCGGGTCGTCGTCGCAGGCGGTGCGGGCGTCCGCGCGGTCGTCGGCCCCGGCGAGCCAGCTGTCGAGGCCGGCCAGGTTGCTCTCCCCGGGCACCTCGCCGACGATCCGGCGCCACTGGTGGCCGGTCGAGTACACGCCTACCCGGCCGCCCCGGTCGGTGAGGTACTCGGTCATGCCCTCGAGCGTCGCGCGGTTGCGCTCGAGGGCGTCACCGGACCCCGACTGCCAGGTGTTCGTGGTCTCGACGTCCAGCCACCAGGTGTAGTGCTCCGGCCGGCTGTCCAACTGCACCGCCTGGGTGGCGGGCCGGAAGAACGACTGGACGCTGGTGCGCGCCCGTTCCCAGCCGTACTGCCAGCTGCAGGCCGTGGAGTTGGCGCCGTCGCAGTCGCCGTAGGGCGTCTCCCCGGCGGACGGCCACGTGGTGACCAGGCCGCGCACCTGGCCGGGGTTGGCGGTGTTGAGGTACAGCTGCAGCGGCGGCTGACCGGGCACCGCGCCCGACGAGCCCACCGCCCACTCCAGCTGCTCGGACAGGCAGGGGTTGGTGCGGGTGGCCAGCCCGCCGTTGACCCCGACGACGGCGAACGCGGCGTCGCCGGGCAGGTCGGTGCCGCACTGCGGGTAGGAGACGTCGTAGCCGGTGCTGCGCGAGGACTCGCTCCGCTCCACGGGGGCGGCCGAGGCCGCGGCGGGGACGCCCAGCAGGCCGGCCACCGCGGTCAGCGTGGTGGTCCATCGTGACCGGCGCCTCATCCTTCCCGACGGTACACGCGAGGAAGGGCGTCGAGGCGGAGCCGCAGGTCAGACGGCCTGGCAGACCGGGCACCAGTAGAGATTGCGCCCGGCCATCACCTGGGTGCGGATCTCGGTGCCGCAGAGCCGGCACGGCAGGCCCGTGCGGCGGTAGACGTAGTGCGCGTCCTCCCGCCGGACCGCGCCGCTGCGCCGGGAGCGGTCCTCGGGCCGGGTGGTGACGATCCGGCCCATCCGGACGCCGCTCCGCAGCAGGGTGACCAGGTCCCGCCACATCGCCGCCCACAGGTCGGCGTCGACCTGCCGGCCAGGGCGGAACGGCGAGACGCGGTGCCGGAAGAGCACCTCGGCCCGGTACACGTTCCCGACGCCGGCCAGCACCGACTGGTCCATCAGCAGGGCACCGATGGCGGTGCGGCTGCCGGCGATGCGCCGGTGGGCGGCGGTGCCGTCGGCGCGGGGGCGGAGCGGGTCGGGGCCCAGCCGGTCCAGGATCCGGTCCACCTCGGGGGTGGCCAGGACCTCGCAGGCGGTGGGCCCGCGCAGGTCGGTCCACACGCCGGCGCCGTCGGGCCCGTCGGCCTCCCAGCGCATCCGCAGCGCACCCTTCGCCGGGGGCGGCGTGCCGGCGCCGGTGGTGAAGCTGCCGTAGAGGCCCAGGTGCACATGCAGGCTGTCGCCGCCGAAGCGCGCGAAGAGGTGCTTGCCGTAGGAGAAGACCTCGTCGAGCACCCGGCCGTCGAGCAGACCGGCGCCGGCCTCGAAACGCCCCTGCGGGCTCGTGACGTGCACCGGCCGGCCGGCGAACAGCAGCTGCTGCTCGCGCGCGAGGCGGAACAGGGTGTGGCCCTCGGGCATCCGCGCAGCCTAGGTGGCCCCGCAGAACGGCGCTCAGTGGTCGGCGGTCTCCAGCCCGAAGTGCGGGCGGTCGTCGACGGCCACCAGGTGGGTCAGCTCCGGGTGCTGCTGGATGTAGCGGCGGACGAAGGAGCAGTACGGCAGCACGGTCAGCCCGCGCTCGCGGGCAGCGTCGAGCACGCCGGCGACGAGCGTCGTCCCGATGCCCTGGCCGCCCACGGACGGGTCCACCTCGGTGTGCGGGAGGGTCATCTGCCCGTTCTCCACGTGGTAGCTGGCCAGTCCGACGACGCGCTCGCCCTGCCGGACTTCGAAGCGTCCCCGTTCGGGGACGTCGACCACCGTGGTCTCCATCGTTCGTCCACCCTCCCTGGGCTCCGGCGTCGGTGCCGGAACTCGGCATGCGTCCCAGCACGGTAACCCGCTGGAACCGCGCCGTCTCTCCTCCGTACGGGCGAGTCGGGTGCAGCGCGGGTTCCACCAGGCCACCCGCTAGCCTCTCGGCGAAGGTCCGGGCGCGGGTCAGACCGCGCCGAGGCCCCCGTAGCTCAGGGGATAGAGCATCGGTTTCCTAAACCGTGTGTCGCAGGTTCGAATCCTGCCGGGGGCACGTCGAGCGCGCCGAGGCATTCCCGGCGGCTCGGTCGGGGAGCTCCCGGCCGCGGGCGGCGGTCTGCTCGACGATCCGGACGATCGTCCCGGGCCGGTCCGAATGGGGCGCGTGACCGGCGGCCAGCAGCGGGCGGAACCGGGAGCCCGGGATCCAGGGCAGGTAGCGGACGGTCTGGCCGGAGCTGATCCAGTCGGCGGCGCCCTGTACCAGGGTGACCGGGCACCCGATCCGGTCCATGCCGCGGGGGACGTCGAGCAGCAGCGCCCAGAGCAGGATCCGCCAGTAGTCGCGGGAGTCGGCGAACCCCTCGCGGGCGCCGATCGCCTCGTCGCGCCGGGTCGCCCACGGACGGGCCTTGAGCGGGAACAGCATCGCCGCCCGGCCGACGGCGGAGCGGGAGAGCGGCTCCACCAGCGGCTGCGCGGTGCGCATGACGACCCGGGCGAGCGCCATGCCGCTGCCCTGGACGACGCGCTCGGGCAGGACGTTCAGCCCGGACGGGCCGATGGCGACCACCGAGCGGGCGCGGCCGCGACGGGCGAGCTCCAGCGCGAGCCGGGCGCCCAGGGAGTTGCCGAGCACGTGCACCCGCTGGAGTCCCGCCTCGTCCAGGGTGCGTTCCACCGCGTCGGTGAGCGCGGCGACGGTCGGGCGCTCGGGCAGGTGCGGCGAGCGGCCGGTGCCCGGGAGGTCGACGTTGAGCACGTCGAAGCGCTCGGCCAGGGCGGGGACGACGGCGGTGAAGTCGCGGTGCGAGCTGCCCATGCCGTGCATCAGGAGCAGAGGCTCGCCCGATCCGGATCGGGATCCCCACAGCAGCGGTGCGGTCATCGTCCGGTCGTACCCGCCGGGACGCCAGCCGTGGCGTGACGTGCACCACCGGGGGTGCGGTCCGCGAGCGCCGTGTCCGCTGCCGGGAAACTGCTGCTCAAGCACTGGGTTCACACGGTCGATGGAATGCAGGTCAGGTCGTCACCCCACGTGAGCGGAGCAACCAGCGTGTCCATCCCCAGTGCCGCCGTCACCCGGGTTCTCGTCCTCGCCGATGCGCCGGTCCTGCGTCGCGGCCTCGTCGGCATGATCGACGAGACCGCCGGCATGCAGTCCGTCGGCGCGCCCGGGGAGACCCGGCGGGCGGTCCCGCTGGCCGAGTCCGCCCGCCCCGACGCCGTCGTCGTCGAGCTCGGGGCCGGACGCGGCGCCACGCTGAACGCCTGCCGCGACCTGCGGCGCCGTTTCCCGCGGGCGGCGATCGTCGCCGTGTCGACCTCCGAGGACGCGGCCGTGGTCAACGAGGCGCTGGCCGCCGGCATCCGCGGCTACCTGCTGATGAACACCTCCGCGACCCTCCTCGGCTGGGCGATCCTGGCCGCCCGCGCCGGGCGCACGGTCGTCGACCCGCAGATCCGCCGGGTCGAGGGCGGCGCCGCGCCGGTGGGCCGCGAGCTGACCCCCGAGGTGCCGCTGACCCGACGCGAGTCCGACGTCCTCGACGAGCTGATCCTCGGCCAGTCGAACCGGAAGATCGGCGAGAACCTCTTCATCTCCGAGGACACCGTGAAGTCCCACGTCAAGGCCATCCTGCGCAAGCTCGGCGCCCGCGACCGGGCGCATGCGGTCTCCATGGTCCTGTCGGCCCGCAACGGCTGCACCTGCGGCGCGCACAGCCTGACCGCCGCGCCCGTCGAGGTCTGACCCGGGCAGGCGGCGAGCACCCCGGGGTGGCGCTAGGTTGCCCCGATGCGTCGTCCGACCGTCGACAGCGGCGGTGCCCGTGCGCAGGTGCAGCGGCTGTTCGTCGTCGGCTGCCCGCGGTCGGGCACCACGCTGCTGCAGTCCTTCCTGGCCGCCCACCCCGACGTCCACTCGTTTCCGGAGACGCACTTCTTCTACCGGCTGCGGGCCGCCGGTGACCGCGCCGAGCGGGGGCTGATCGGCGCCGAGCTCGCGGCGGACCTGCCCCAGGTCGCCCGTTTCCTGGGCCGGCCCGGTCTGCCCTGGCCGGTCCCCCCGACCGTGCGGTCCGTGGCCGGTTCGTTCGTGGCGACCGCGGACGAGGTGACCAGGGACGCGGGCCGCACCGCATGGGTGGAGAAGACCCCGGCCAATCTCTACGCGATCGACCTCATCGAGCACCTCGTGCCCGGTGCGCGCGTCCTGCACATCGTCCGGGACGGTGCCGACGTGGTCACCAGCCTCTGCGCCGTGGCCGGCGGCTGGGGCAGCACCTACACCGTCGACCAGGCCCTCGACCTGTGGAGCGAGTGCGTCGCCCTCACCGCAGCGCACCGCGACCGGCCGGGCCACCACGTCGTCTCCTACGCCGACCTCGCTCAGCAGCCCGAGCCCACGCTGCGGGCCACCTGCTCGGCGGTCGGGCTGGAGTACTCCCCGGCGATGGTCGAGGGCCGGGCCGCCGCCGCGCGCGGCCTGATCAAGGACTTCGAGCACTGGAAGGGCGACAACGTCGGTCCGCTGCGGAACCGCCCGCGCGAGAGGTTCGCGCAGGCGTTCGACGCCGCGACCCGCCGTCGGATCGAGGCGCGGGTGGGCGCCGTGCAGCTGCCGGAGGCCGCCGTCCGCTGAGCCGTGGAGCCCGGCCGGGCGGGCCCCTGCGGGTTCCCGTGCTGGGCCACGGTGGGCACAGCCGGTCCACCGGCGGGCAGGATGGGTGGCATGGGTCAGGTCGTCGCCACCACCGAACGGGTCCTTCGCGCACCGGCGGACGTCGTCCGTGCCGCGCTCGCCGACTACGCCGTCACCCGGCCGCAGGTGCTGCCCGAGCAGTACAGCGACTACCGGGTGGACGCCGGCGGGCAGGGCGCCGGCACGAGGGTGCACTGGCGTCTGCAGGCCACCTCCAAGCGGGTGCGCGAACAGGACGTCGTCGTCACCGAGACCCCGGACGGGGCGCTCGTGGAGACCGACACCAACTCCACCATGGTGACCACCTGGACCGTCTCCGGCGCCGACGCCGGAGTCAGCACGGTGCGGGCCCGCACCACCTGGACCGGCGCCAGCGGGATCGGCGGCTTCTTCGAGCGCACGTTCGCCCCGAAGGGGCTGGCCCGCATCCAGGACGCCATGCTGACCCGGCTCGAGCAGGTGCTCTCCGCTCGCTGACCGGGAGGCCCGGGCGACCGGTGCCGGCGGCGCATCCGCCGTTCGGCAGGGACGATGGGCGGGTGACCCTCGCACCACCCGCCGTCCCGGGGGCCGGCGCCGCGCTGGACGCCCTCGCCGACCTCGTCGCCGACGGAGACGTCGTGGTCCTGTCCGGGGCGGGTCTCTCCACCGACTCCGGCATCCCCGACTACCGGGGCGCCACCGGCAGCCTGCGCCGGCACACCCCGATGACGTACCAGACGTTCACCCGCGACCCGCTCGGCCGGCACCGCTACTGGGCCCGCAGCTTCGTGGGCTGGCGGCAGATGCGCGCGGCCCGGCCCAACGACGGGCACCGCGCGGTCGCCGCGCTGCAGGAGGCCGGGCTGCTGTCCGGCGTCGTCACGCAGAACGTCGACGGACTGCACCAGGCCGGCGGCGCCCGGGACGTCGTCGAGCTGCACGGCGGGCTGGACCGCACCGTCTGCCTGGCCTGCGGCGACGTCGCCGACCGCGCGGCGCTGGACGAGCGGCTGCGGGACGCGAACCCGCACTTCGGGCCACGGGTAGATGAGATCAACCCCGACGGCGACGCCGAGCTCCCCGACGACGTGCTGGACGGCTTCGTGATGGTCGACTGCCTGGCCTGCGGGGCCGGGCCGCTCAAGCCCGACGTCGTCTTCTTCGGTGAGACGGTGCCCCGCGACCGGGTCGACCACTGCTTCTCCCTGGTGGAGGACGCCGGCAGCCTGCTGGTGCTCGGGTCCTCCCTCACCGTCATGAGCGGCTACCGCTTCGTGCTGCGGGCGGCCAAGCTGGGCATCCCGGTGGGGATCGTCAACGTCGGCGCCACCCGCGGTGACGCGAAGGCCGACGTGCGGGTCGACGCACCGCTGGGCGGGGTCCTGCCGGCGCTGGCGGCCCGCCTGGCCACGTGAGCCGGGAGGTCCAGAACACCGACGACGCGCGGCGCGGGCGCTGGGAGGCCGCGCTGCGCGCGCCTGGGGGTTGACCGCGCGTCGGACCGGGCAGGAACCGCCGCGATGCAGACCTTCGTGCCCGTGGCCGACTTCGAGGAGAGCGCGCGGCTGCTCGACTCCCCGCGGCTGGGCAAGCAGCGGGTGGAGACGCTCCAGATCCTCCGGGCGCTGGAGCTGCCCGACTACGGCTGGGCGAGCCATCCGGTGGTGGCGATGTGGCGCGGCCGGACGGCGGCGCTGGTGAGCTACGGCCTGGCCATGGTGCGGGTCTGGCGCGAGCGCGGCTTCGCCGACACCACCGAGACGCTGATCGGTGAGTTCGCCCCCGACGTCGTCGGCGTGCCGCAGGCCGAGCTGGCGGCCGCCGGTCTGCTCCCGTCCTGGGTCGGCAACGAGGCGCTGCACCTCTCGCACCGTTCCAACCTGATCGCCAAGGACCCGGATTTCTACCGCAGCCGGTTCGCCGAGCTGTTCGGCCCCGAGCCCGACGACCTGCCCTACCTCTGGCCCGGTCCGGACGACCTGCCGCCGGCGCCCGAGCCCGAGGGTGTGCGGGTCTGGGTGGTGCGGCCGCGTGCGCACAACGAGCTGGGGGCCTGCCTGGCGGCCGGGGTGATCGGGCTGGGTACGCAGTCGGGCATCGACGTCGACGCCACCGGGATGGATCCTCCCGAGCTGCGGGCGCTCTCCAAGGAGATCTCCGGCCGCCGCCCGGCCAAGGACCTTCGCCAGCTGTCGGCGTTCCTCGACGAGATGAAGCCCGGGGACCCGGTGGGCCTGCCCATCGAGCACGGCGCCGGGCTGCTGGTCGGCGAGGTGGTGGGGAACTACCTGTTCCAGGGCCGCGAGCTGCTGCCGCACCGGCGGCCGGCGCGCTGGGACCGGGTGGTGCCGCGTGCGGCCGCCCGGCCGCCGGCGACCCTCCAGGACCCGCGCGCGCTGTTCCAGGTCGTCCTCGACCCGGCGGTGCTGGGCTAACCCGGCAGCGGAACGTTCTGCAGCCGCACCTGGCCGCGGGCGACGAGCTTGCCGTCCTCGGCGCGGGTGAGCAGCACCTGCCAGAGCTGCTGGGTCCGGCCCTGCTGGACCGGCTCGGCGACGACCTCGACCCGGCCGCTGGTCGTGGAGCGGATGAAGTCGGTGTTGTTGTTGACGCCGACGGAGAACTGGCCCTGGTCCCGCACCGCCGTGCTCGCGCCGATGCTGGCGGCGGACTCGACGACCGAGCAGTAGACGCCGCCGTGCACCACGCCCCACGGGGTGTGCTGGTCCGGGCCGAGGTCCACGTGGCCGGCCACGCGGGTGGCGGTGGACTCGGTGACGGTGAACTTCATCGCCGCCACGAACGTGCTCGCGACCCTCGGGTCGACCGGCGGCCGGGGCTCGCTCACGCGTCCCACACCAGGCAGAAGGGGTGGCCCACCGGGTCGGCGTAGACCCGGAAGTCGCCGCCGCCGCCCGGGAGCGTGCGGGCGCCCAGCGCCAGCGCCTTCGGCTCGGCCTCCTCGATGTCGGCGACCCGGATGTCGAGGTGGAACTGCTGCGGGCGGTCGGGGTCCGGCCACGCGGGAGGCTGGAGGTCCGGCGCCTGCTGGAAGGCGATCCGGTACCCGGCGCCGGAGACGACGACCCAGTCGTCGCCGGGGCCGCCCTTGCTCACCTCCATGCCGAGCAGCTCGGCGTAGAAGCCCGCGAGCGCGTGCGGGTCGGGCGCGTCGATCACGACGGAGTGCAGCTGACCGATCATGGCCCCATCCTGGCGCTCCGCCCGGTGCGGCGACAGCCGTCGCCCGGCCACCGGCCGCAGCGATCCGGCCCCGGGCTGCACGCCCGGCGGCGCGTGACCGAGGATTGAGCCGTGCCGTCCCCCCACGCCGCCCGATGACCGCCCCCGCCCTCGGCTCGCTCCGCTGGCTGCCGGCCGCCGAGCGCCCCGACCTGCTGGGGCCGCCGGTCGCCGCCGCGCTGCCGAGGCTGCCCGGCCCGGCGTGGGTCGCCGAGATCGCCGAGGATCTTGCCGACACCGCCGCGTTCTCCGGGGCCTACGCGGTGCCGCTGGCCGCCTCCGCGAACTGCGTGGTCGTCGCCGCGCGGCGGGGCGGGGAGACCACGCTGGCCGCCTGCCTGGTGCTGGCCACCACCCGCGCCGACGTCAACGGGCTGGTGCGCCGCCACCTCGGGGCGCGGAAGGTCTCCTTCGCCCCGCAGGACGTCGCCGTCGCCGAGACCGGCATGGCCTACGGCGGCATCACCCCGGTGGGGCTGCCCGCGTCGTGGCCGGTGCTGGTCGACGCCGCGGTCGCCGCGGCCGAGCTGGTCGTCATCGGCTCGGGCACCCGGGGCAGCAAGCTGGCGGTGCCCGGGGCGCTACTGGTCGGGCTGCCCGGTGCGGTGGTGCTGGACGGTCTCGGCCAGCCGTTGCCGAGCGCCCCGCCCGCAGCGGACCCGGCTGCTGCTCCGGCTCCGGTGCTCCCGCCGCGGGAGCGGGCGCCCGACGAGAGCGACGTCGGCTGGGGCGAGCGCCCCTCGGACGTCTCCGACGACGACCGGCGCTACCTGGAGGATCGGCCGCCGCACTGGGGGAGCGACTGAGCGGGCGCGTTCAGCGAGCCGGGGGGCCGGGCTGCCCCGCGCCGGGCCCTGCCGGACCCAGGCCCTGCTGGGCACGCAGCAGGTCGCGGATCTCCACCAGGAGCTCCAGCTCCGTGGGGCCGACCGGGCCCGGCTCCTCGCCGCGCGCGCGGCGGTCAAAGAGCCGGTGCACGGGCAGCACGACCAGGAAGTAGATGATCCCGGCCGTCAGCACGAAGGTGATGACGGTGCTCAGGAACGCCCCCCAGGTGAAGTCCTGCCCGTCCACCCGGACGGTGCCGCCGAGCTCGCCGCCACCGCCGATCAGGCCGATGAGCGGGGTCAGGAACGACGAGGCGAACGCGTTGACCACGTCGGTGAACGCCGCGCCGATCACCACCGCGACGGCCAGGTCGACGACGTTGCCGCGGAACAGGAAGTCCTTGAAGCCGTTCAGCACGCCGACCATCCAAGCCGTACCGGCCGCGCTGCGCGCAGCCGGTGCGGTCAGGGCGGGGGCAGGCTGACCGTGAGCGTCGCGCCGGCCGAGGCGGCGGCGAGCCGCGCTGCGGTGGCCTCCTCGACGGCCAGGACCAGCAGCCCGGCACCGGGGTCGTCGGCGTCCGACGCTGGTGCGGCCAGGACCCGGGCGCCCGAGGCCACCCGCTCGGCGGACGAGGCGTCGGTGCCGGTGGCCAGGACGTCGACCCGGTCACCGGCGCGGACCAGGGCGGCGACCTGCAGGTCCGCCAGCCGCACCGGGGCCGCCACCTGCCCCGGGAGCAGCAGGGAGCTCAGCCCGGCCCCGACCAGTCGCGCGTCGCTGAGCGGCTCACCGCGGCGGACGTGGCCGGCGAGCACCCGGTGCACCAGCAGGTCGGGCGCGCCCACCACGCCGTCGGGCACCGCGTCCGGCGGCAGCCGGACGAGCGACAGGTCGCCCTGGGCCAGCGCCGTGCCGGCGGGTAGGTCGGCCGCGGCGACCACCACGGGAACGGGAGCCGGCCCGGTCGCCCCGGCCGGGGTCTGTGCCGGCCGGAGCGCGAGCACCAGCGCCAGGACCGCCAGCAGCGCGGCCGCGGCCCGGCGGGCCACCAGCAGCGGGGAGCGGGGACGGCGCAGACGCGGCATGCGACGACCATGCCCGGAGCCGGGGCGGTCCCGGAGGGGCCGGCGGGAGCTGTGGAGGAGCGGCGGGCCTGTGGATGCGGGACCCGCCGTCGTCAGTTGGCGGCCTTGGCCCCGCTGCCGGACGCCGAGGAGGTGGTCGACGAGGTCGAGGGGGAGGAGCTCGACGAGCTCTCCTTCGCGGGGGCCGACGAGGACGTGCCGGACGAGGAGCCGTTGCTGCCCGAGCTCTCCGACGCCGTGCTGCTCTTCCGGCTGTCGGTGCGGTAGAAGCCCGAGCCCTTGAAGACGACGCCGACCGAGCCGTAGACCTTGCGCACCGGGGCGCCGCACTCGGGGCACTCGGTCACCGGAGCGTCGGTGAACGACTGCACGACCTCGAACTCGTGCTTGCCCTCGGTGTTGGTGCAGGCGTACTGGTACGTGGGCACGGCGTGGCTCTCCCTGGTCGAGCGGAGGTGGGTGCCGGGTTGGCACTCTCGCCCGGCGACTGCCAATGATGCGCCATGCCGCCACCCCCGTCCACGTGTGTGGCTGGGTGTCCGCCTCCGGCGCCCCGTGCGGGTGATCACACGGCGGGAGGAGCGACGAGCTGGAGCGCGGTTCGCCCGGCCGGTGTCGCGCGCGCACCGCTCGACCAACCACCCGGGGCTTGGCACCATCCCGGTCGTGACCAGCGCACCCACCGCGGCACCATGAGTACCGACACGACGGCGGCCCCCGGGGCGGCCGCGCCGCACGTAGCCGACAGCCACGACGTCATCCGGGTGCAGGGCGCCCGGGTGAACAACCTCGAGGACGTCAGCCTCGAGATCCCGAAGCGCCGGCTGACGGTGTTCACCGGGGTCTCCGGCTCGGGCAAGAGCTCGCTGGTGTTCGGGACGATCGCCGCGGAGTCGCAGCGGCTGGTCAACGAGACCTACAGCGCCTTCGTGCAGGGCTTCATGCCGACGCTCGCGCGGCCCGAGGTCGACCGGCTCGACGGCCTGACGACGGCGATCATCGTCGACCAGGAGCGGATGGGCGCCAACCCCCGTTCCACCGTGGGTACGGCCACCGACGCCAACGCGATGCTGCGCATCCTGTTCAGCCGGCTCGGGCAGCCGCACATCGGTCCGCCGACCGCCTTCGCGTTCAACGTGCCGACGCGCAAGGCGAGCGGTGTCATGAGCACCGCGAGGGGCGGCCGGGTCGAGAGGAACGTGGTGCGCGACGTCGTCTACCTGGGCGGCATGTGCCCGCGGTGCGAGGGCATGGGCTCGGTCTCCGACGTCGACCTCGCCGCGCTGTACGACGAGGACAAGTCGCTGGCCGAGGGGGCGCTGAGGATCCCCGGCTACAGCATGGACGGCTGGTACGGCCGGATCTTCCGCGGCGCCGGCTTCGACATGGACAAGCCGATCGCGGAGTTCGGCGAGGAGGAGCTGCACGACCTCCTCCACAAGGAGCCGACCAAGATCGAGGTGGAGGGCATCAACCTCACCTACGAGGGCGTCATCCCGAAGATCCGGAAGTCGATGCTCTCGAAGGACGTCGACGCGATGCAGCCGCACATCCGCGCCTTCGTGGAGCGTGCGATCACGTTCCAGCCCTGCCCCGAGTGCGACGGCACCCGGCTGAGCCCCGGGGCCAGGTCGTCGCGGATCCGGGGCGAGAACATCGCCGACCTCTGCGCGATGCAGATCAGTGACCTCGCCGACTGGATCCGGAAGCTGCACGAGCCCACCGTGGCGCCGCTGCTCGCCGGCCTGCAGCACCTGCTCGACTCGTTCGCCGAGATCGGGCTGGGCTACCTCTCGCTCGACCGCCCGGCCGGCACCCTCTCGGGCGGTGAGGCGCAGCGGACCAAGATGATCCGCCACCTCGGGTCCTCGCTGACCGACGTCACCTACGTCTTCGACGAGCCGACGACCGGCCTGCACCCGCACGACATCGCGCGGATGAACGAGCTGCTGCTGCGGCTCCGGGACAAGGGCAACACGGTGCTGGTCGTGGAGCACGCGCCGGAGACGATCGCGATCGCCGACCACGTCGTCGACCTCGGTCCCGGCGCCGGCACGAGCGGCGGCGAGGTCGTGTTCGAGGGCACGGCCGACCGGCTGCGGACCAGCGGCACGCTGACGGGCCGGCACCTGGACGACCGGGTCCCCGTGAAGCCGTCGGTGCGCGCGCCGTCGGGCGCGATGGAGGTGCGCGGCGCCGGCATCCACAACCTGCGCGACGTCGACGTGGACATCCCGCTCGGCGTGCTGGTCGTCCTCACCGGCGTGGCCGGGTCCGGGAAGAGCTCGCTCGTCTCGGGCTCGGTCGCCGGGCGGGACGGCGTCGTGGTGGTCGACCAGGGGGCGATCCGCGGTTCGCGCCGGAGCAACGCCGCCACCTACAGCGGCTTGCTGGACCCGATCCGCAAGGCGTTCGCGAAGGCCAACGGCGTGAAGCCGGCGCTGTTCAGCGCCAACTCCGAGGGCGCCTGCCCGACCTGCAACGGCGCCGGGGTCGTCTACACCGACCTCGGCGTCATGGCGACCGTCGAGTCCACCTGCGAGGACTGCGAGGGAAAGCGGTTCCAGGCGGCGGTGCTGGCGTACGCGCTCGGCGGCCGGAACATCGCCGAGGTGCTGGCGATGCCGGTGGCCGAGGCGGCCGGGTTCTTCGGCGAGGGCGAGGCGCGCACCCCGGCCGCGCGCACCATCCTCGAGCGGCTCGCCGACGTGGGGCTCGGCTACCTCACGCTGGGGCAGCCGCTCACGACGCTGTCGGGCGGGGAGCGGCAGCGGCTGAAGCTGGCCACCCAGCTGGCGGAGAAGGCGACCGTCTACGTCCTCGACGAGCCGACGACCGGCCTGCACCTGGCCGACGTCGCGACCCTCCTGGCCCTGCTCGACCGGCTGGTCGACTCCGGCCGGTCGGTGATCGCCATCGAGCACCACCAGGCGGTGATGGCCCACGCCGACTGGATCATCGATCTCGGTCCCGGCGCCGGCCACGACGGCGGGCGGATCGTCTTCGAGGGCACGCCCGCCGACCTCGTCGCCGCCCGGTCCACGCTCACCGGCGAGCACCTCGCGGCCTACGTCGGCCGCTGAGCGCCCGCATCGCTCAGCGGCCGGTGCGGTCGCGGTAGCGGGCGGCGCGCTTGGCCGCGGCCGCCCGCTTCCGTTCGGTCTCCCGCTGCTGGCGGCCGACGCCGGCCCGGTCCCGGAGCGCGGTGGCGGTGCCCGCCGGATAGCCCGCCTTGACCACCCGGTTCTCGGTGGTCTCCGGCATGTAGGCCAGCGAGAAGATCAGCCCCAGGAAGATCCCGCCGCCGACGACCGCGAGGCGCAGCGCCAGCGGGGCGGGCAGCAGGGTCACGACCAGCGCGATGGGCACGGCCAGCTGCACGAGCATCCGGGCGATGTGCCGGACCCACCAGGTTCCGGTGGTGGTGTCGTGCAGCACCCAGCCGCGGTGCCGCTCGGGCAGCCCGCCGCCGAAGGCATACCAGAGCCAGCGGTGGGGTGCCGGCCGGACGACCGGGTCGTCCTGCTCCGGGCGGGGGTCGGCCATGGCGCTGCCATCCGCGGGGTCCACGCCCCCATGGTCCCAGCGCCCGTGATGATGACCAGGTGACCTGATCATCACGGAGGTCAGCGGCCGAGGTGGCGGTAGCGGTGCAGCCGGGTGCGGAAGCGCTCGGTGTCGTCGCGGCCGAGCAGGCCGGCCAGCTCCTCGCCCAGCACCCGGCCCAGCCGCAGGCAGAACTCGGTCGGCTCGTCGGCGGCGTCGGGCCGCTCGGGCACCACCCGGTCGACGATCCCGGCCCGCCAGAGGTCGGTGGCGCGCACGCCCTGGTCGGCCGCCATCTCGTCGGCGCGCTCGACGGTGCGGTGCACGATCGCCGAGGCGCCCTCCGGGGGCAGCGGCCCCAGCCAGCCGTTGGCCGCGGCCAGCACCCGGTCGGCGGGGACGAGTGCGAGCGCCCCGCCGCCGGTGCCCTGCCCGAGCAGGACCGCCAGCGTCGGGGCCTTGAGCACCACCAGATCGTGCAGGCAGCGGGCGATCTCCCCGGCCAGCCCACCTTCCTCGGCCTCGCGGGAGAGCGCGGCGCCGGGGGTGTCGATGAGGGTCACCAGCGGCAGCCGCAGCTGCTCGGCCAGGTGCATGCCGCGGCGGGCCTCCCGCAGCGCGGCCGGGCCCAGCGGCGCCGAGAACGACTGCCCGCGCCGGTCCTGCCCCAGCACGACGCACGGAGCCCCGCCGAATCGGGCCAGCGCCAGCAGCAGGCCGGGGTCCTTCTCGCCCGCCCCGGTGCCGGAGAGGCCGACGACGTCGGTCGCCGCGGTGCGCAGCAGCCGCCGCACCCCCGGCCGGTCCTCCCGCCGGGAGGCGGTCACGACGTCCCAGGCGGTCCGGTGGTCCTCCGGGTCGTCGGCGCCGGTGCCGTCCTCGGGCGTGGGCCGTTCGGCGTCCCGGACGTCGAGGTGCCAGGTCTGCCGGGCCGACAGCACGCGCAGGGCGCGGTCGGCGACCTCGGCGATCTGCTCGTGCGGGACGACGGCGTCGATCAGCCCGTGCTCGGCCAGGTTCTCGGCGGTCTGCACGTCGGCCGGGAAGGGCTCGCCGTAGAGCGCCTCGAACACCCGGGGCCCCAGGAAGCCGATCGAGGCGCCCGGCTCGGCGATGGTGACGTGGCCGAGCGACCCCCAGGAGGCGAGGACGCCGCCGAAGGTCGGGTGCCGGAGGTACACGAGGTACGGCAGCCCGGCCTCCTTGTGCCGGGCGATGGCGGCGGTGATGCCGATCATCTGGAGGAAGGCGACCGTGCCTTCCTGCATACGGGTGCCGCCGGACACCGGGGCGGCCAGCAGCGGGAGCCCCTCGTCGGTGGCCCGCTCCACCGCGGCGATCAGCCGTTCCGCGGCGGCGACCCCGATGGAGCCCGCGAGGAAGCCGAACTCCCCGGCGACGACGGCGACACGGCGGCCGCGCAGCGTCCCCTCGCCGGTGATGACCGACTCGTCCTGCCGGCTCTTCTCCGCGGCGCGGGCCAGCTCGGCGGCGTAACCCTCGCTGACGTCGCGGGGCGGGACGGGGGAGTCCCAGGACTGCCACGACCCGGGATCGAGCACCAGGTCGCGCAGGGCCCGGGCATCGAGGCGGGCGGGGGTGGCGCTCACGTGGCGGGGCCGTTCAGCCAGGCGCGGATCGCGTCGCCGTCGGCACCGAGCACCGGGGGAGCGGCGTGCTCCCGGCGGGTGGTCTCCGTCTCGCCGTCCGAACCCGGGTGGAAGAATCGCAGCGGCGGGCCGGGCAGCTGCAGCGGGCCCAGCGTGGCGTGCTCGACGTCGACGAGCAGGCCCTGGGACAGCGCCTGGTCCCAGGTGTAGACCTCGTCGAGGGTGCGGACCTTTCCCGAGGGGATGCCCACCCGGCCGAGCCGGGCCAGCAGCTCCTCGGCGGAGATGTCGGCGAAGGCGCCCTCGAGCAGCGCGATCACCTCCTGGCGGTGCTCCACCCGGTCGCCGTTGGTGGCCATCCCGGGTGCTTCGGGGTCGAACCCGAACTCGGCGCAGAGCCGGCGCCAGAGCGAGTCGTTGGCGCAGGCCACCTGGACGCTGCCGCCCTTGCAGCGGAACAGCCCGTAGGGGGCGATCGAGGGGTGGTGGTTGCCCTGCGCGGCCCCGACCTCACCGGCGACGGTCCACCGGGTGCCCTGGAAGGCGTGCACGCCGACAATCGCGGCGAGCAGGGAGGTGCGCACCACCTGCCCGCGACCGGTCCGCTCCCGTTCCATCAGCGCGGCCACCACGCCGTAGGCGCCGTACATGCCGGCCAGCAGGTCGCCGATCGGCACGCCGACCCGCTGCGGGTCGTCCGGCCCGGAGCCGGTGAGCGACATGAGGCCGCCCTCGCCCTGCGCGATCTGGTCGTAGCCGGCCCGGCCGCCCTCGGGGCCGTCGTGGCCGAAGCCGCTGATCGCCAGGGTCACCAGCCGGGGGTTCAGCTCGGCGAGCACGTCGGTGCCGAACCCCAGCCGCGCCAGCGTGCCCGGGCGGAAGTTCTCCAGCAGCACGTCGGCGCGTCGGAGCAGCTCGGTGAGCACCGCCTTGTCCCCGTCGTCCTTGAGGTCGAGGGTGATCGACTCCTTGTTCCGGTTGGTCGAGAGGAAGTAGGTCGACTCCCGCTCGCCCTGGTCGGGCTGGACGAACGGCGGCCCCCAGCTGCGGGTGTCGTCACCGCTGCCGGGGCTCTCCACCTTGATCACCCGTGCGCCGAGATCGCCCAGCATCATCGCGGCGTGCGGCCCCGCCAGGGCGCGGGTCAGGTCGACGACGAGCACGCCGTCCAGCGGTCCGGACACAGGTCTCTCCCTCGGTCATGCCCCGCTCCCGCGGAGGCGTGCGTGCAGTCTCTCAGCGCTAAGCAATCTGGGCCAGGATCTCCTCACAGCCAGCCGGGGACGACGAAGACCAGCCACGACAGCAGCGGCCCGACGGCCACGACGATCGCGGCGTAGGCCAGGATCTGCTTGTAGAAGCGGTCGCGGTCGATGTCCTGCGCATTCGCCAGGACCAGCGCACCGTTCGTGGAGAACGGGCTCACGTCGACGATGGTCGAGGCCACGGACAGCGCGACCACCACGCCCACCGCGCTGATCTGCCCGGCCTCGAGGAACGGAACGGCGAGCAGGATGGCCACGCCGATGATCGCCGTCGACGACGCGAAGGCCGAGACCACTCCGCCGATGTAGGCGAGGAGCAGGGCGATGAGCAGCGGCACGCCGAGCCCGATGACCGCGTCGCCGACGTAGTCGATCGTGCCGGCCTCCTCCAGCACGGACACGAAGGTCAGCACGCCGGCGATGAGGAGGATCGTCGACCAGCTGATCTGCGTGACCGCCCCCTTGTGCTGCTGCGCCGAGAACAGCGCCAGGACGACGGCGACCGTGATCGCCACGAAACCGATGTCCAGGTCGAAGGCGAGCGCCAGGACCGCGACGACGACCAGCCCGATCAGCGTGAGGACCTGCTCGAACCGGACGGGTTCGGGGCGGTCGGGGTGGATGTGCTCGTCGTCGTCGCCGCCGACCGCGGGGCCGGGCGCCGCGCCGTGGCCGCGGACCAGCGTGCCGTGGGCGTGCTCGGTGTGCGCGATGGGCTCGGCGGCCACCTTGCGGCCGATCAGCTTCCGCCCGCCCAGGACGAAGAACAGCACGACCGCGATGGCGATGTTGAACAGGAGCGCACCGAGGAAGACCGTCAGCGGGCTGCTGGGCAGGTCCTCGCCCTCGACGATCGTGTTGACCGTGACGCCGTAGACGCTGATCGGGGAGAAGCCGCCGCCCTGGGCGCCGTGGATGACCATCATGCCCATCAGCAGCGGGCTGATGTCGTGCCGCGCGGCGAAGGTGAGCGCGATCGGCGCGATGATCGCCACCGCGGCCGGGGAGAGCGCTCCGATGGCGGTGAGCACCGCGGTGACGAAGAACATCACCCACGGGATCGCGGCGACGTGGCCGCCGACCATCTTCACCGCGCCCCTGACCAGCAGGTCGACGGTGCCGTTGTTCTGCGCGATGGCGAACAGGTACGTGACGCCGATGAGCGTCAGCACCAGCCCGGCGGGGAAGCCGGCGATGATGTCGTCGGTCGTCAGCCCCACCGACAGGGTGCCGACGACGAAGGCGGCGACGAACGCCAGCGCCCCCATGTTGATCGGCAGGAACGTGGCGATGGCGAAGATGACGACCAGCGCCACGATGGTGACGATCTCTGGGGACACGATCCCTCCACGGCGTCGGGGGCGACGAGGGTCCCACTGTCTCAGTGACCCGCCGGTAGCGCCTGCCATCCGCCGGACGGGGTGACGACCGCGGTCACGCGCACGTCGTGCGCCTCGGTGGGCAGGTGGTCGACCAGTTCGTCGTCGAAGACGACGGCCACCAGCACCACGTCCGGGTGGGTGTGCCGCAGGGCGCGGTCGTAGTACCCGCCGCCGCGGCCCAGCCGCGCCCCGTCGCGGGCGACCGCCGCGGCCGGGACGACCACGGCGCCGGCCGCCCCGATCGCCGCCGGGCCCAGCCGCGGACCGGGAGGCTCGAGCAGGCCGAACCGCCCGGGCGCCAGCTCCCCGGTGTGCTCTGCCCAGTCCAGCTCCCGGCCGCGGGCGGGCACGACCGGGAGGAGCACGCGGGCGCCGCCGACGGCGAGGGCTGCGGGGAGGTGGCCGTGCCCGGCCTCGGTCGGGTCGGGCACGAACGCGGCGATCACCGGGGTGCCCGCCAGCCGCGCCGCGAGCGTCGCCGCCACCGCCGCCGAGCCCGCCGCCCGCTCGCCGCCGGGACGCGCCGCCCGGCGGCGCAGCAGCTCCGCACGGACCGCCGACTTGGCGATGCCTCCCTCGGGCGAGGTGCTCACCGGCGCAGGCTAGCTAGGCTGCCCGCATGTCGACGTCCAGCACCCGTCCGGCCCGGAAGGCGGTCATCCCCGTCGCAGGCATGGGCACCCGGTTCCTGCCCGCCACCAAGGCCGTGCCCAAGGAGCTGCTGCCGGTGGTGGACCGGCCGGCGCTGCAGTACATCGTCGAGGAGGCCGCCCGCGCCGGGCTGCCCGAGGTGCTGATGGTCACCGGCCGGAACAAGGCCGCCATCGAGGACTTCTTCGACCGCACGCCCGAGCTGGAGGCCGCCCTGGAGAAGAAGGGCGACGCCTCGCGGCTGGCCGCCGTGCACGAATCCACCGAGGTCGCGCAGGTGCACTTCGTCCGTCAGGGCGAGGCGCGAGGGCTGGGCCACGCGGTGCTCCAGGCGGCCGCCTTCGTCGGCGACGAGCCGTTCGCGGTGCTGCTGGGCGACGACCTGATCGACGCCCGCGACCACCTGCTCGAGCGGATGCTCGCCGTCCAGGCCCAGCACGGTGGCTCGGTGGTCGCGCTGCTCGACGTGGGCCGGGAGAACATCGACAAGTACGGCGCCGTGGCCGTCGAGCCGACCGCTGACGGCGGCGACGTCGTCGCGATCACCGGTCTGGTCGAGAAGCCGCCGGTCGACGAGGCGCCCAGCAGCCTGGCGATCATCGGCCGCTACGTGCTCGCCCCGGAGATCTTCGAGGTGCTCCGGAAGACGCCCCCCGGCCGCGGCGGGGAGATCCAGCTGACCGATGCGCTGGCCACGCTGGTCGAGCGCGGTGCGCCCGTCCACGGGGTGGTCTTCAGCGGCCGGCGCTACGACACCGGCGACAAGCTGGACTACCTCAAGGCCGTCATCCAGCTGGCCGTCGAGCGCGACGACCTCGGCCCGTCGCTGCGCGGCTGGCTGCGGAACTTCGTCACCGAGCTGCCCGCCGAGGGCGCGTCGTCGTCCTGACCGGCGCCCGCGAGGGCACGATCGGACTGCGGCGCGACGCCGGCCCCCTCCGGGCCGGCGCCGCCGCACGTGCGGCGCCGGCGGACGGCGCCGCGGGACGACGGTGGTGAGGATGTCCGGGCAGAACGACGACGGCAGCATCGGCGGCGGAGGTTCCCGGGTTCACCGGGACACCGCCCAGGTCGACATGCCCATGGCGCCACCGCGGGTCACCGGCCCGGTCGGGCCGCGCGGCACCCAGGCCGGGTCCGGGCCTCCCGGCGACCAGGTGCCCGCGCCGCGCGGGGCCACCGGCCCCGTCCCGCTGCCGGCCGACGGCCGCTCCGACGCCTCGCCGCAGGTGCGCACCGTCGAGCGGCACCTCGACGAGATCCTCGCCGCGGTCCCGCAGCCGGACCCGATCGAGCTGGCGGTGCTCGACGCGCAGGGGCTGCTGTGCGCCGAGGACGTCGTCAGCCAGCGGGCGCTGCCCGCCTTCGACCAGGCGGCGCTGGACGGCTACGCCGCCCGGGCCGAGGACGTCGCCGCCGCCACCGTGGCCGAGCCGGTGGAGCTGCCCGTCGTCGGCGAGAGCGGGGCGGGGGCCGGCGAGCCGTCGTCGATCGGGCCGGGGCTGGCGCTCAAGGTGGCCGCCGGGGCGATGCTCCCCTCCGGCGCCGACGTCGTCGTGCCGGGGGTGTGGACCGACAACGGTGCGGCCCGGGTCTCGGTCCTCGCCGGGCCGCCGGCCGGCAGCTACGTCCGCCTCACCGGTGACGACATCGCCCCGGGGGACCCCGCGGTGCACGTCGGGACCCCGATCGGCCCCGCCCAGATCAGCCTGCTCGCAGCCGTCGGGCGCGAGCGCGTGCTCGTCCGGCCACGACCGCGGGTCGCCGTGCTGAGCGCCGGTCCCGAACTGGTGGACGTGAGCGCCACCCCCGCGCCCGGCCAGGCGGTCGACGTCAACAGCTACGCGCTGGCCGCGGCGGCCCGGGACGCCGGTGCCGACGCCTACCGGTCGGGCATCCTGCCGAGCGACCAGCGGCGCCTGACCGAGGTGCTGGAGAGCCAGCTGCTGCGCAGCGATCTGGTTCTGGTCTCCGGCACCTTCGGCAGCGGCGGGTTCGACATGGTGCAGGAGGCGCTCGCCGGTCTCGGCCGGATGCGGTTCCGCCAGGTCGCGATGCACCCCGGGCCCGCGCAGGGCTTCGGCCGGCTGGGCCGCGACGAGGTTCCGGTGATCTGCGTGCCGGGGGAGCCCGTCGCCGCGCTGGTCGCCTTCGAGGTGTTCGTCCGGCCCGCCATCCGGTTGATGCTCGGCAAGCGCCAGCTGTTCCGCCGGACCGTGCAGGCGATCGCCGGCCAGCAGCTGCTCTCCCCGCTGGGGTACCGCCAGTACCTGCACGGCACCGTGATGCGGCACCCCGACGGCGGCTACGTGGTGGAGCCGGTGGGTGAGGCCACCGACGCCCTCCTGGCCCGGATGGCGCGGGCGAACTGCCTGATCGTCATCGACGAGGACGTCACCGAGGTCGCCGCCGGCGGTCTGGTCACCGTCATGCCGCTGCTGCTCGGTGGCTGACGCGACCCCGTGATCGATCCCGTCCTGCACCCAGGCTGGCCCGCGAGCCTGACCTGGGGCCCGGTGGAGCTCCACCCGCTGCGCCGGGACGACGCCGCGGAGTGGAGCCGCCTACGGCTGGCCAACGAGGACTGGCTCCGCCCGTGGGAGCCGACCGCCACCGTCGGCTGGCAGGCCCGGCACACCCCGGCCGCCTACCGGGCGATGCGACGGGTGATGGCCCGCCGGGCACGGCAGGGCACCTCGCTGCCGTTCGCAGTCCGGGTCGAGGGCCGCCTGGCCGGTCAGGTGACGGTGGACAACATCGTGCGGGGCGCGCTGCGCGCCGGGTCCCTCGGCTACTGGATCGACCGCTCGTCCGCCGGGCGGGGCGTCGCCTCGCTGGCGGTGGCCCTGGTGTGCGACCACGCGTTCGGTCCCGCGGGCCTGCACCGCCTGCAGGCCGACATCCGGCCGGAGAACCTCGCGAGCCAGCGACTGGTGGAGCGGCTGGGGTTCCAGCGGGAGGGCCTGCTGCGGCGCTACCTGGACATCGACGGCGGCTGGCGTGACCACCTGGCATACGCCCTGCTCGCCGAGGATCTGCCGGGCGGGGTGCTCGACCGCTGGCGAGGGATGGCCCCGGGTCGACCCGTCGACTGATCGGTTCGCCGACATAGCACGCAGGGTGGGCGTCGCCGGGGTGGATGACGAGGACGCGCCGTCCGTCGTCACACCGGTCCCACAACACATCGGTGACACGCCCGCGCGCCTCCCTGATCCCGCCCGCCCTGCTGCATAACCTCGCCCGGCGAGTGACTGATGTGACAGGTGGTGTCGTATGGGATCGGGCGTGCTTCTGGCGGCTCTGGTCGTGCTGTGGTTCGTCGTGCTGGTGCCCATGGTGGTGACCCGCGGCGACGGGCAGGACGGCCGGGCGGAGCCTGCCGACTCGGGTCGGACGTTGCAGCGGCGGAGGTCGGTGGACACGGTGCGGCACGCGGAGACCGAGCGGGTGTCGATCGACCGCGAGGTCCTGCGCACCAGCGGCGAGCTGAGGGTGGACGTGCACGCGGCGCGCCGCCGTGCGCTGGGTGGCCTGGTGGCCCTCACGGTCGCGTCGCTGGCCGGCGCGCTGCTCCTCACGCCGTGGCTGTGGATCGCCCAGGCGTTCTTCACCCTCGCGACGGTCGGCTACGTGCTCGTGCTGCGGAAGGTGGCCCGCCGCGAGCGGCTCGCCGCCCGCCGCGCCGCCCGGGCCGCCGCGCGGCAGGCCGCGCGCGCCTCGGTCCGCCCCGCCGCGCGTCCGGCGCCCGCGCCGGCCCCGGCGCCCGTGCAGCGCACGGCCTCCGCAGAGGTGCACGAGACGGTCGCGCAGGACGCCCTGCCCGGGCTGCAGCACCCGAGCCTCCCGCTCGCCCCGGTGCACACGCTCCGCCCGGGGCGGGTCGTCGCCGCCCGCACCCCGGCGCCCGCCGGCTGGCAGAACAGCGCCGTGGTGGGCCTCGACGACGACGACATCGGCTTCGCCGACATCGACGAGTACGAGCCGCCGCGCGCGGCCAACGCCTGAGCGGTCGCGAGCGACTCTCTCCGGCCCTGCCCCGGTGGCAGGGCCGGAGGGGCCTGGCGGTAGTCTTCCTCCAGCACTTGGGGCTGTGGCGCAGACCGGTAGCGCACCTCGTTCGCATCGAGGGGGTCAGGGGTTCAAATCCCCTCAGCTCCACCAGCACAGCGTCGGCGCCGTCGGGGTCCCACCCCGGCGGCGCCGACGTCGTTGTGTCGGACGGCCGATCGCACCGCCGCGACCGCTAGGCTCCCCGGCGACACGGGGCAGGGCGTCCCGCGGGAGGCGGTTGCATGGCTGAGACACCCGTGGGCGCCCCCTCCTCGTCGGGGCGGGCCCGCGGGCGGGCCGGCGACAGCGCCGCCACCCGCCAGCTCATCATCGACGTCGCCGCCCGGGAGTTCAGCGAACGCGGGTACGCGGCCACGTCCCTCGCCGACATCGTCACCGGCACCGGGATGACCAAGGGCGCGCTCTACTGGCACTTCGAGTCCAAGGAGAGCGTGGCGATCGCGGTCGTCCACCAGATGTTCGAGACCTGGCCGGTCATGCTGCGCGGGGTGATGGATTCCCACGACGACGCGCTCGCAGCACTGGTCGCCGTCACCTACGTGGCGGGGGAGCAGTTCGCGCGGGACCCGGTCGTCCGGGCCTCCAAGCGGCTGATGTCCGAGCTCCCGCCGGACGCCCTGGCCAAGCTGCCGCAGCCCTACGTCGGCTGGCAGCACGCGCTGACCCGGCTGATCACCGAGGGGCAGCAGCGGGGGCAGATCAACGCTGCGGCCGACCCGGTGGGCACCGCCCAGGTCATCGTGGCGAGCTTCTTCGGCATGCAGCAGGTCTCGCAGGAGCTCAGCGCCCGGCGCGACCTCGCCGGCCGGCTGGACTCGTTCTGGTCGCTGGTCCTCCCGCAGCTGCAGCCCGGCTCCCCGGCCTGACCGCCGGGCGGGAACCCCCGCCACGGCGACACCGGCGCCGGGCACCCCGCGGGGTGCCCGCCCCGCGCGGGCGCGGCTCGCTGTCGCGCCGGAGGGAACGCTGCTCGACGAGGGGCCCCAGGCCGCAACCACGCGCGCGGCCACCCCGAGTCAGAACCACGACGGGAACCACATGCGCTGCAGCCACTCCGCGTGCGAGAGGGGCTGCCCGGTGAGCACCGGCCAGAAGTGGACGAAGGTGGCCGCCACGACGGCGACGTAGCCGCAGGCGGCGGCCAGGCCGACGCGCCGGCGCCACTCGGCCGCGCCAGGGCGCCCCACCACGTCCTGCAGCGCCAGCGCGACCGCGAGCACGAAGAAGGGGAGGACCGGCGCCATGTAGAAGCTGAACATCGTGCGCTCGAGGTTCACGAACCAGGTCAGCCAGCCCGCCGCGATGCCGACGGCGACGGTCAGGGCCGCCGGATCCCGCCGCGCGACGATCCGCCACAGCAGCCAGACCGCCGCGGGCGCGAAGGCCAGCCACAGAGTCGGCGTCCCGACCATGAGGATGTAGCGCACCACCTGCTCGCCCTCGGCGTCGACGAGGCCCTGCGGGTTCCACAGCAGGATCGGTCGGCCGTTGACCAGCCACGACCAGGGCCCGGACTCCCACGGGTGCGGGCTGGACAGGCCGTTGTGGAACCGGAGCCACTCGGCGTGCTGGTGCCACAGCGAGCGCAGCGCGTCGGGCACCCACGGGAACGCCGTCTCCGGGTTCTGCTGGGCCCAGGCCTTGCCCTGCGACGTCTCGCCGAGGAACCAGCCGGTGAAGCTCGCGAGGTACGTGAGCACCGGCACGGCGGCCAGTGCCCAGAGCGCACCGGGCAGCCCGCGGCGGGCCGCCGTCCGGGTGGGCCGCCGCACCCCGGCCTCGCGCCAGGCCGCGCGGTCCCAGAACAGCGACAGGACGGCGAAGAAGGCGAGGAACCAGACCCCGCTCCACTTGACCGCACAGGCGCAGCCGAACAGGAACCCGGCGGCGATCCGCCAGCCGCGCGGCCCGAGCCGGAACCCGCCGCCCGCGACCTCGCCGGCCGCCCGGACCCGGGCCCGCACGACGTCGCGGTCGACGAGCAGGCAGGCGACCGCACCCAGCACGAACACCTGCAGGAACACGTCGAGCAGGCCGATGCGGGAGATCGTGAACGCGAAGCCGTCCACCAGCAGGAGCAGCCCGGCGAACAGGCCGACCGTCGTCGACCCGGTCAGCCTGCGGGCCAGCCGGAACAGCACGACGACGGCGATCGAGCCCGCCACCGCCGACGGGAAGCGCCAGCCGAAGGAGTCGTACCCGAACAGCAGCTCCCCGGCCGCGATCAGCCACTTTCCCAGCGGCGGGTGGACGATGAAGGAGTAGCCGCGGTTGTACTCGTGGCCCCAGACGAGCAGCTCCTGCGCCTCCGGCGGGTAGTACGCCTCGTCGAACAGCAGGTCGCGCGGGTAGCCGATGCCCCAGAGCCGGACGGTGAGGGCGAGCGCGCCCAGGACGGCGGCGATGATCCACGCCGTCCGGCGGTCACCGGGCAGCGGTGGGACGACGTCCCTGCGCGGCCGGGGAGGAGGCAGGCGGCGCACCCCCGGGGGCACCGGAGGCGAAGCACCCTGCGGGTCCCCGCCCACCCGTTCGGGCGCCAGCACCGCCATGCGGTCAGGGTAGACAACGGACCCGCTCGCCCTCCGGCACTCGCAGGCTCGCGCCGGGCCCCTGCAGGCGGGCCGGAGAGACGGGTCGTGACAGGCTCGTCGGCGTGAGCGGACGGCTGGTGCTGGGTGGCGCGCCCCTCGGGCAACCCGGGGACGTCGGTCCGCGGCTGCGGGCGGCGATGGCCACCGCCGACGTCCTCGCGTGCGAGGACACCCGGCGGCTGCACCGGCTGGCCGCCGACCTCGAGGTCAGGCTGACCGGTCGGGTGGTCACCTTCCACGAGTCGGTGGAGCGCGCCCGGCTGCCCGGGCTGCTGGCGGCCCTGACCGAAGGCCGGACGGTGCTGCTGCTCACCGACGCCGGAATGCCCTCGGTCTCCGACCCCGGGTACACGCTGGTACGTGCGGCGATCGACGCCGGCATCGAGGTGACCTCGGTGCCGGGGCCGTCGGCGGTGATCACGGCGCTCGCGGTCTCCGGCCTTCCGGTGGACCGCTTCTGCTTCGAGGGCTTCCTGCCGCGCAAGGGCGGCGAGCGGCGGTCCCGGTTCGCCGGGCTGGCCGACGAGCGCCGCACGATGGTGTTCTTCGAGTCCCCGCACCGGCTGGCCGACGCGCTCGCCGACGCCGCGGCCGTGCTGGGCGACGACCGGCCGGCCGCCGTCTGCCGGGAGCTGACCAAGACCCACGAGGAGGTCCGGCGCGGCGGGCTGGCCGAACTCGCCACCTGGGCCGCCGACGGGGTGCGCGGCGAGATCACCCTCGTCGTCGCCGGGGCGCCGGAGCGGGCGGTGGACCTGACGCCTGCCCAGCTGGCGGCGGAGGTCGCGGCGGAGGAGGCGGCCGGCGCGACCCGCAAGGACGCGATCCGGGCGGTCATGGCCCGCACCGGGCTGCCGCGCCGCGCCGTCTACGACGCCGTCGTCGCCGCGAAGGGTTAGCCGCGACTGCCCGCTCAGCGTGGCCCTCCACTGTTCGTGCACGAACGGCTGCCTCCCGGAGCGGGAGACACCGATCTGTGCACGTGAGGCTGCCTGTGGACGGCGGAGGGCGCGCTCCGCACGTCGCCGGGGACCCTGCCTCGGTGCCCGACCAGCCGCGCGTTCCCGACCGTCTCCGCGGCACGTTCTTGCTCGGCAGTGCCGCGGTGCGTGCAGGGCTCCTCACCCGGCAGCAGTTGCGCGGCCCCGCGTGGCGCCGTCGCTTCAGGACGTCTACGTCGACGCCACCGTTCCGGTCACGCACCGGCTACGCGCCAGAGCCGCGGCCACGGTCCTGGTGCCGGGTGCGGTGGTGACCGGCGCCAGCGCGGCGGTGCTCTGGGGTGTCGACCTGGTGGACGTCAGGGATGACGTCGAGCTGACCGTGCCGGCCGGATCGAACCCGCGACGGCACCCGGGGCTGATCGTCCGCCGCACGTCCCTGGACGAGTCGGACGTCTGCCGTCGGGCCGGCGTCCGCGTCACCACGTCACTGGCGACGGCGCTGCGCCTGGCAGGCCTGCCGCCCCGGGACGAGGCCGTGGTGGCGATCGACCGGATGCTCGCGGCGACGGGCCTCGACTTGGGCGAACTGCGGGCACGCGCCGGCCTGCCCGGTGCCGCATCGGCACGGGTGCGGGCGGTGTGCGCGTTGGCGGACGGGCTCGCCGAGTCGCCTCAGGAGACGCGACTGCGACTCCTCATGCACCGCGGCCGGCTCCCTGCTCCGGTGGCGCAGCACGTCGTCCGGCACGACGGCGGGTTCGTGGCCCGCGTCGACTTCGCCTGGCCGGAGCTGAAGGTCGCCGTCGAGTACGACGGGGCATGGCACGGTCAGAAGGGTCAGCTGGCCCGGGACAGACGGCGGCTCAACCGGCTGCAGGAGGCGGGCTGGCGCGTCGTCTTCGTGACCGCCGCCGACCTGCACGATCCGGCACGGCTGCTGGCGACGATCCGTTCGGCGCTGGCGCGGTGACAGCGCCGTTCGTGCACGAACGGTCGTGGTGAACCCCTGATGACGACCATCCGTGCACGAACGGCGAGGGTGCGGGTCAGAGCCAGCCGTTGCGTCTGAAGCCCCGGTAGAGCAGCACGATGGCGGTGAGGATGACCAGCAGCACCGCCGGATAGCCCCACTTCTCGTCCAGCTCGGGCATGTAGGTGAAGTTCATCCCGTAGATCCCGGCGATCGCCGTGGGGACGGCGATGATGCCGGCGTAGGCCGAGATCTTCCGCATGTCCTCGTTGTCGGCCATCTGCGTCCGGGCCAGGGACGCCTGCAGGATCGAGGTGAGCAGCTCGTCGAGCCCGCTCACCTGGTCGCGCACCCGGACGGCGTGGTCGAAGACGTCGCGGAAGTAGGAGCGCATCGCGTCCGGCACGACGTCGACCGGCCGCTCGGCCAGCTTCTGCAGCGGCACCTCCAGCGGGGAGACCGCCCGCCGCAGCGACATGAGCTCCCGCTTCAGCTGGTACAGCCGCCCGACGTCGTCGGTGCGCTCGGGGCTGAACACCGAGGCCTCGAGCTCCTCCACGTCCTGCTCGACCGCGGCCGTGACGTCGACGAAGGAGTCCACCACGAGGTCGGCGACGGCGTAGAGGACGGCGGCGGGCCCGAGGCACAGCAGCTCCCGCTGCTCCTCCAGCCGGTGCCGGAGCTCGCCCAGTCCGCCGTGCTCACCGTGCCGGACGGTGATGACGTAGTTCGGTCCGAGGAAGACCATCACCTCGCCGGTGTCCACGACCTCGCTGGTCGCGGTGAGCTCCTCGTGCTCGACGTAGGTGGCGGTCTTGAGCACCATGAACAGCGCGTCGTCGTAGCGCTCCAGCTTCGGGCGCTGGTGGGCGTAGACGGCGTCCTCCACCGCCAGCGGGTGCAGGTCGTACTCCTCGGCGATCGCCCCCAGCTCGTCCTCGTCCGGGGCGTAGAGGCCCAGCCACACGAACCCGCCCCGTTCCTCGGCGACCCGCAACGCGTCCGCCGGGCGCACCGCCTCCTGGCGGCGGCCGTCCACGTACACGGCGCAGTCGATGACGGCCGCCGTCCCGGGTCGGCGCGTCGGCATCTGCTCCTGCCGCCCGGCCGGGCGGGGTCGCAGCGTGGGCGGCGATCCCGGCGGTGGTACCTGGGAGGCCAGTTCGAGCGGTGCCACCGGTGGGTCGTCCCTGGTGCTCACGGCGGGTCCCCCTCCTCCCGGGTCGTCGGGGCGGTGTGCAGCGTAGGCGCGCGCATCCCCGGTGGCCGACGCTGCCGTCCCGTGCGGACGGGCAACGGCACTGACCCCACGGGGTGAGACCGGCCTCCGGCGGGTCCAGCGAGCCACCCGGGGCGCCGACCTGACCGGTGACAGCCCCCACCGGTCAGGGAGAGATCTTCGTGGCGAGCACCGTTCTCGACGTCCGCGACACCGTCGGGTCCCGGTACGCCGTTCCGGCGCGGTCCGCCACGGTGGACGGCGGCTCGTCCGACGTGCGGCGTCGGGTGCCCGCTGCCGCCCTCGCGGCCGAGCTGCTCGCCGTCCTCGAGGCGATCGGCCTGCTGGCCACGGGGCTGACCAGGATCGACGCCGTCCTCGCCGCACCGGTCCGGCCGGCCGGCTGGCTGGTCGTCCTCGGCCTGGTCACCCTGGCCGGCTGGATCGTCCTGTCCGCCGGTGCGGGCGCAGCGCTGGTCGACGGCTCCGGCCGCAGGCTCCTGGTGCTCACCTCCCTCGCCGAGCTCGTGGTCGTCTCGCTCCTGGGTGCGGTCGCGGTCGTGCTGCCGCTGCCGGAGGTCCTGACCGGCCAGGTTCCGCTGCCGTTGCTGTTCGCGGCGGCGATCGCGCTGCCGGTCGGCAAGCTGCTCCTGGCCGACGCGCCGTCGGCGCGGGAGTGGGTACGGCGGGGCCCGCGCGTGCGGCTGCGCCGACCCGATCCGGTGTCGGTCCACCGGTCGCTGTGCACGGTCACCCTCGGCCTCATCGCCCTGGTGCTGGGTGGCCTCGTCGTCCTCGACCCGGCCGACGCGGACCCGGCCGGGCCCGCCACGAGCGTCGTCTCACAGCGCTGAGACCCGCCTCTCCCGCCCGCGCGGGGGATCGGCTGGACCACGCCGCCTAGGCTCATCGGCGTGAGTGATCGGCACATCCTGACCGCAGTCGCCTGGCCCTACGCCAACGGCCCGCGGCACATCGGCCACGTCTCCGGCTTCGGCGTCCCCTCCGACGTCTTCAGCCGCTACCACCGGATGGCCGGGAACCGGGTGCTGATGGTGAGCGGCACCGACGAGCACGGCACCCCGATCACGGTCGCCGCCGACGCCGAGGGCATCACGCCCCGGCAGATCGCCGACCGGAACAACCGGATCATCGTGGGCGACCTGCAGTCCCTCGGGCTGAGCTACGACCTGTTCACCCGGACGACGACGGCCAACCATGCGCAGATCAGCCAGGAGATCTTCCTCGGCCTGCTCAAGAACGGCTACGTCTTCCCGAAGACGACGCTCGGCGCGATCAGCCCGAGCACCGGCCGCACCCTGCCCGACCGCTACATCGAGGGCACCTGCCCGATCTGCGGCTACGACGGCGCGCGCGGCGACCAGTGCGACAACTGCGGCAACCAGCTCGACCCGATCGAGCTGGTCAACCCCGTCAGCAAGATCAACGGCGAGACGCCGAAGTTCGTCGAGGAGGAGCACTACTTCCTCGACCTGCCGGCGTTCACCCGGGCGCTGGGCGACTGGCTGGGCACCCGCACGAGCTGGCGGCCCAACGTGCTGAACTTCAGCGTCAACCTGCTGGAGGACCTCAAGCCGCGCAGCTACACCCGGGACATCGACTGGGGCGTGCCGGTGCCGCTCGACGGGTGGCGCGACCGGCCCGACAAGCGCATCTACGTCTGGTTCGACGCCGTCGTCGGCTACCTGTCGGCGTCGATCGAGTGGGCCCGCCGCTCCGGGGACCCGGACGCCTGGCGGCAGTGGTGGCAGACGCCGGACGCGGACGCCTACTACTTCATGGGCAAGGACAACATCGTCTTCCACTCCGAGATCTGGCCGGCCCAGCTGCTCGGCTACAACGGCGCGGGCGACAAGGGTGGGACCCCGGGCTCCCTCGGCCGGCTGAACCTGCCGACCGAGGTGGTCTCCAGCGAGTTCCTCACGATGGAGGGGCGCAAGTTCTCCTCCTCCCGCAACGTGGTCATCTACGTCCGCGACTTCCTCGCCCGCTATGACGCCGACGCGCTGCGCTACTTCATCGCCGTCGCCGGGCCGGAGAACCAGGACACCGACTTCACCTGGGCGGAGTTCCTGCGCCGCAACAACGACGAGCTGGTCGCCGGGTGGGGCAACCTGGTCAACCGCACGGTGTCGATGGCGGCCAAGAACGTGGGCGCCGTCCCGGCCCCTGGGGCGCTGACCGAGGCCGACCGTGCGCTGCTGGACACGACCTCCGGCGCGTTCGCACCGGTCGGGGAGCTGCTGTCCCGCAACCGGCAGAAGGCGGCCATCGGCGAGGCGATGCGGGTCGTCGCCGAGGCGAACAAGTACCTGTCGGACCAGGCGCCGTGGAAGCTCAAGGAGGACCCGGCCCGCCGGGACACCGTCCTGCACACGGCGCTGCAGGCGATCAAGGACTGCAACGCCCTGCTCACCCCGTTCCTCCCGCACTCGGCGCAGAAGGTGCACGAGCTGCTCGGCGGCACGGGAGTCTGGTCACCCGCCCCGCGGATCGAGGAGGTTGCCGACCTCGACGACGGCTCGCCGTACCCGATCATCACCGGGGACTACGACGAGGGGCAGGCCGGCTGGGGGTCCACCCCGATCCCGCCGCCGGGCACCCCGCTGGTCCCCCCCACTCCGATCTTCAGGAAGCTCGACGACTCGGTGGTGGCCGAGGAGCTGGCCCGGCTGGAGGAGAAGGCGCAGTGAGCCGGTCGGCCGCGTCGCGCGCCAACAGGCGCGGCGAGCCGCCGCCGTCCCCCGAGCCGCTGCCGGCGCCCGCGCTCGACAGCCACACCCACCTGGACATCGTCCTGGGGGAGCGCCCGGCGATGAGCGAGCACGGCGAGTGGGCGTCCGAGGCCGCCGTCGACGCGGAGATCGCCGCGGCCGAGGCGGTCGGCGTCCCGCGGTTGGTGCAGGTCGGTGTCGACGTCGCCTCCTCGCGGTGGTCGGCGGCGGTGGCGGCCCGGCACCCCAACGTGCTGGCCGCCGTCGCGCTGCACCCCAACGAGGCCGGTGACGGCCGGGCGACCGACGAGGCGCTCGCCGAGATCGACCGGCTGGCCGCGCTGCCGAGGGTGCGCGCGGTAGGGGAGACGGGGCTGGACCGGTACCGCACCGGCCCGGGGGGCTGGGCGGCCCAGGAGGCGTCGTTCCGGGCGCACATCCGGATCGCCAAGGAGCACGGCGTCGCACTGGTCATCCACGACCGGGACGCGCACGAGGAGATCCTCCGGGTGCTCGAGGACGAGGGCGCCCCCGAGCGAACCGTCTTCCACTGCTTCTCCGGCGACGCGGTGTTCGCCAGGGCGTGCGTCGAGCGGGGCTACGTGCTGTCGTTCGCGGGCACGCTGACGTTCGCCAACGCCGGGTACCTGCGCGAGGCGGCGGCGCTCACCCCGCCGGCCCAGCTGCTGGTGGAGACCGACTCACCGTTCCTCACCCCGGTGCCGTTCCGGGGCCGCCCGAACGCCTCGCGGCTGGTTCCGCACACGGTCCGTGCGCTGGCCGAGGTCACCGGCACCGAGCTGGCCGAGCTCTGCCACGCCCTCACCGCCACCGCCGAGCGCGTCTTCGGCAGCTGGGCGGACGACGCCCACCGGTAGCTGCAGGGTCGTTCCGAGCGGGGGGGGCGGAGCCTCCCCCGGCGTGGGGTATGTGAGGCTCAACAGAAATAGCGGACGGCACGTGGCCGCGGTGTCGTCCGGAGGACGACAATCAGCACCGTGGGTCGTCTCATCGCGGTCGTGGTCTTCGTCGCTCTGCTGGTGCCGGGCGTGCTGCTGGCCCGTGCCTGGAAGCTCGCGGCGGATCGCCGCGCGGTCGCCGGCGGGGCGGTGGAACTGGCCGAGCCGACTCCGGAGGGGGCGGCGACGCTGCGTCGGCAGGCGGCCCACGGACGCCGCTGGCGCCGGCTGGGCCTGCTCCTGGGCCTGGCCGGGATCGTGGTCAGCGTGGTCGTCCTCGCCGAGGCATCGGTGTTCCTGTGGATCCCCGTGCTCTCGGTCGGGCTGCTGGCCGGGGTCCTGCTGGCCGAGGTGACCCGCCCGCGCCCGCGGTGGGCGCTGAGCTCACCGCCGCGCCGCCCGCGCCAGGTCGAGCAGATCTCCGCCTGGCTGGTCTGGACGATGCGCCTGGTGGTCGCCGCGGAGCTGGTGACGGCCGGGTGGCTGTGGTCCTCCGGTGCGTTGGGTGACACCACCGTCTGGGCGGTGGTCGTCGTCCCGCTGACGGCCTGGCTGCTGGCGGAGGGCGCACTGCTCAGGGCGCTGGTCCGACCGCTGCCCGCCGAGGGGGCCGATGTGCCGATCGACGAGGCGCTGCGCACGTGGACGGCGCACCTGGTGGTTGCGGCCGCGAGCGTGACCGCCCTGCTGCCGTTCGGCACGCTCCTGCTGCGCGCCGGGCTGGACCTCGGGGAACGGGTCAGCGAGAACTTCGACGTCCTCCCCGTTGCTCTCGTGGCCGGTGGGTTCTCCGCGCTGGCCGCCGGGTTGGCCGTGACCGGCTTCCTGCTCAGCTGGCTCCGGCCGGTGCGGACGAGCGCGCCTGCGCTGGCGGGCTGACACCGCGCCGTCCCCTTCCCGCGGTGGCCCGCCCACGCCGTGTGCTTGGTCACCCCCGTACGAGTGGCCGCGCTCACGTCACATCCGCACCACCCGGCTCGTCCGTCACGATCGGTGTGGGCGCGTCTACGGCGCGCAGCTGGCCGGTCTGTTTCACTCGTCGTGCACCGATGCCACGCGCAGAGTGTTCGTTATCGTGTCGTGATCGACAGCCGGGGTGGAGAGCGACCCGGGTGGCGCGCGACCGGGATCTCCCGGCGGCCGCTGCCCGAGCCGGCACCCGCGGCCGGGCCGCCCCGGTGGCCCGGCCGTTCTCCTGCCCGGGTTCTGTGACCCCTGGAAGTGTCGTGCGCCGCTCCCTGCAGCTCAGCCTCTTCGCCCTCGTCCTCCTCGGACTGGTGGGCGGGACGCTGGCCTTCTTCCTCGCCCAGAAGTCCGTCGCGCTCACCGTCGATGGCCAGGCCCGCGACGTCGGCACCTACGCCGGCACCGTGGGCGACCTGCTGGAGGAGGAGGGCATCACCCTCGCCGCCCACGACGTCGTCCTGCCGGCGGCGGACCAGGAGGTGGCCGACGGCGACACCGTCGTCCTCAACCGGGCCCGGCCGCTGCAGCTCACCGTGGACGGCGTCTCGCGCTCGGTGCAGGTGACCGCGCTGTCGGTCGAGGAGGCGCTCGACCAGCTCGGCTTCCGCGCCGACGGCCTGGTCCTCTCCGCCAGCCGCAGCGACCGCCTGCCGCTCGAGGGCATGCAGCTGTCGATCACCACGCCGAAGCAGATCGTGCTGGTGGCCGACGGCGCGGAGCACACGGTGACCACGACCGCCGCGACGGCCGGCGACCTGCTCGCCGAGCAGGGCATCGCGCTCAGCGACACCGACCGCACCAGCCTCAAGCCCACCCAGGCGCTGCTCGACCGGATGCGCCTGCAGGTGTTCCGGGTGCAGGTCACCGAGGTCACCGAGACCACCCCGGTTGCGCACGGGCGCGTGGAGACCAAGGACGCCGAGGCGTTCGCGGGCGACGAGACGGTCACCCGGCCGGGCGTCGACGGCGAGCAGACCACCACCTACCGCGTGACCGCGATCGACGGCCGGGAGACGTCCCGGGAGCAGCTGTCCACCACCGTCAGCCGGGCGCCGGTCGACGAGCTCGTGGCGGTCGGCACCAAGGCCCGCCCCACGAACAGCCCCTCCGCCGACGGCCTCAACTGGGCCGCCCTCGCGGCGTGCGAGTCCGGCGGCCGAGCGAACGCGGTGAGCAGCACGGGGAAGTACCACGGGCTCTACCAGTTCTCCGTGGCCACGTGGCAGGCGGTCGGGGGGAGCGGTCTCCCGTCGGCTGCCTCCGCCGACGAGCAGACCTTCCGCGCGCAGCTCCTCTACGACGCCTCGGGCGCCGGCCAGTGGCCGCACTGCGGGCCCCGCCTGTTCAGCTGAGCCCCCGCTGAGCACCACACCCGAACAGGCCGACGGGCTGCTGGGCCCGGCCGCGATCCGCGACCTGGCCCAGCAGCTCGACCTGCGTCCCACCAAGGCGCTCGGGCAGAATTTCCTGCACGACGCGAACACGATCCGGCGGATCGTGCGCACCGCGGGGGTGCGGCCCGACGACGTCGTCCTGGAGGTCGGCCCCGGCCTCGGCTCGCTCACCCTGGGCCTGCTCCCGGTGGCGGCGCACGTGACGGCGGTGGAGATCGATCCCCGGCTGGTGACCCTCCTGCCCCGGACCGTCGCCGAGCGCCGTCCCGACCTGGCCGACCGGCTCACGGTCGTGGAGGGCGACGCCCTCCGCGTGACGGAGCTGCCGGGGCCGTCCCCGACCACGCTGGTCGCGAACCTGCCCTACAACGTCGCCGTCCCGGTGCTGCTGACCCTGCTGGAGCTGCTGCCGACCCTGGACCGGGCGATGATCCTGGTGCAGGCCGAGGTGGCCGAGCGGCTCGCCGCGGCACCCGGGGCCCCGGCCTACGGCGTCCCTTCGGTGAAGGCGGCCTGGTACGGCGAGGTGCGCCGGGCCGGCAGCGTCGGACGCCGGGTCTTCTGGCCCGAGCCGAACGTCGACTCCGGCCTCGTGGGCCTGGTCCGGCGCCCACCGCCGCCGGGCGACCGAGAGGCGACCTTCGCCGTCGTGGACGCGGCCTTCGGCATGCGCCGCAAGGGCCTGCGCGCGGCGCTCGCACGGTGGGCGGGCAGCCCGGCCGCGGCGGAGGCGCGGCTGCGGGCGGCCGGCATCGATCCCTCCGCCCGGGGCGAGCAGCTCTCGGTCACCGACTTCGCACGCCTGGCGGCCACCGAGGCGGTGCAGGCGTGAGCAGCGGCGCGACCGGGACCGCCCGGGAGGCCGTGGTCGTCCGGGCGCCGGCGAAGCTGAACGTCCACCTGGGCGTCGGCCCGCTGCGCGCCGACGGCTTCCACGGCCTGGCCACCGTCTACTTCGCCGTCTCGCTGTACGACACGGTCACCGCCCGGCCGGGGGAGGGGCTGTCCCTGCGGCTCTCCGGCGAGGGCGCCGGTGCGGCGAGCGGCCCCGGGCAGGTGCCCAGCGACCGCACCAACCTCGTCTGGCGCGCGGCCGAGCTGCTGGCGGAGTCCGCCGGCGTCCGGCCCGACGCGGACCTGGAGGTCGCGAAGAACATCCCTGTCGCCGGGGGGCTGGCCGGCGGCAGCGCGGACGCCGCCGCGACGCTGGTGGCCCTCGACGCGCTGTGGGGCACCCGCGTCGGCCGCGAGGACCTCCTGCGGCTGGCAGCCCAGCTCGGCAGCGACGTGCCGTTCGGCCTCGTCGGCGGTGTCGCCCTCGGCACCGGGCGGGGTGAGCACGTGTCTCCGGTGCTGGCCGCCGGCCGGTGGCACTGGGTGCTCGGCATGGCCGGAGAAGGGCTCTCCACCCCGGCGGTCTACGGCGAACTCGACCGGCTGCGCGCCGAGGGCCGGGTGCCGGACGTGGCCGGGCCGACGCCGCCCGACCCCGTCCTCGCCGCCCTGCGCGTCGGCACGGCCGCCGAGCTCGCGGCCGCGCTGTCCAACGACATGCAGCCGGCCGCGCTGAACCTGCGGCCCGACCTTCGCCGGGCCCTGCGCGCGGCGGAGGACGCCGGTGCTCTCGCCGCGCTGGTGAGCGGGTCGGGGCCCACGGTGGCGGCGCTGGCGGCCGACGAGCAGGGCGCCGTCCGGCTGGCGGCCGAGCTCGCCGGTGCCGGGGTCTTCCGCACCGTGCGGGCGGTCAGCGGGCCGGTGCCCGGGGCCCGCGTCGTCCCCTAGCCAGCGGGCGGCCCGGAGCCAGCGGGCGGATGCGGGAACGGATGGGGGTCGAGGTGGGCCAGGCCGTTGTAGGCCAGGTTCACCAGGTGGGCGGCCACCTCGTGCCTGCCCGGGGAGCGGGTCTCCAGCCACCACTGGCCGGCCAGCGCCACCATGCCCACCAGCGCCTGGCTGTAGAGCGGGGCCAGCTCCGTCTGGTAGCCGCGGATCGCGAACTCCCGTGCCAGGACGTGCTCGACCTGGCGGGCGAGGTCGCCGATCAGCGACCCGAACGAGCCGCCCCCGCTCGTCACGGGGGTGTCGCGGGTGAGCACCCGGAAGCCGTCGGTGTCCGCCTCGATGTAGTCGAGGAGGACCAGCGCCGCGCGCTCGAGCAGCTCCCGGGGGTGGCCGGGCGCCGACACGGCGGCGCCGAACCGGTCGAGCAGGCGGTGCATCTCCCGGTCGACGACGACGGCGTGCAACCCCTCCTTGCCGCCGAAGTGCTCGTAGACGACCGGCTTGCTCACCGCGGCGTGTGCGGCGATCTCCTCGACCGAGGTGGCCTCGAACCCTTTGAGGGCGAACAGCTCGCGGCCCACGTCGAGCAGCTGGCTCCGCCGCTCGGGACCGGTCATGCGCACCCGGCCCCGCTTCGGACGGGACCCGGCCGGGGACGCCGTGCCGGATGCGCTCACCCCGCCACCGTGCCCGGAGGACGGCTCCGGCCCGGGCGCCCGGGAGATCGCGGGATGCCCGGGCGGAGGAGACGCCGGGGAGGGGACCGTCAGCTGCCGGCCGCAGCGGGGGCGCGACGCTTGGCCGCGAGCCGCACCGGGTCGGGCCACTTCACGTTCGACGCCCAGCCGAGCTTCTCGAACACCCAGATGGTGCGGGCGCTGATGTCGATCTGACCGCGCAGCACACCGTGCCGCGCGCACGTGGGGTCGGCGTGGTGGAGGTTGTGCCACGACTCGCCCGCGCTGAGGATCGCCAGCGGCCAGAAGTTCGTCGCCCGGTCGCGGCCGGGGGAGACGAAGGGCCGGTCACCGACCACGTGGCAGACCGAGTTGATCGACCAGGTGACGTGGTGCAGCAGGCCGATGCGCACCAACCCGGCCCAGAAGAACGCCGTCCAGGCGCCGGCCCAGCTCGTCGTCACCAGGCCGCCGATGACGGCCGGGAGGAAGAGGCTGATCGCCGCCCACACCGTGAACAGGCGGTCGGTGGTGACCAGCGCGGAGTCCTTCATCAGGTCCGGTGCGTAGCGCTCCTGGCTGGTCTTGCGCCGCTCGAACAGCCAGCCGAGGTGGGCGTGGAACATGCCCTTGAGCAGCGCGCGGGCGTCGGTGCCGTAGCGCCACGGCGAGTGCGGGTCGCCGTCGCGGTCGGAGAAGGCGTGGTGCCGCCGGTGGTCGGCCACCCACTGCACGACCGGGCCCTGCACGGCCATCGAGCCGGCGACGGCCAGCAGCAGCCGCAAGGGGCGCTTGGCCTTGAAGGAGCCGTGCGTGAAGTACCGGTGGTAGCCCACGGTCACGCCGAGCAGCGTGAAGAAGTAGAAGCCGACGGCGAGCCCGACGTCGAGCCAGGACAGCCCCCAGCCCCACACGGCCGGGACGACCGCCGCGATGGCGAGGAAGGGCACGACCACGAAGGCGTAGAGGGTGACGATCTCGAGGACGCTCTTGCGCCGGCCGATCGCGTTGGCCGGCAGCCCGGCGTGTGGTTCTGCGGCGCGCGGAGGCGCCATGGGTCGGGTGCGAGCAGGAGCGGACAAGGGGCCTCCGGGCGACCGAGGTGGGGATGCGGCCGGCGCGGCTGCGGCCCGGCTCCGTGGCCGTAACCTACGCCTCCGTAGGGAAGCCGGCGACCCGAGCGGGGGACGGCGGACCCCGGGGCAGGTACCCACCACCGCCACCGGGCCCTAGGCTCGTTCCGGGCGGCCGTGCACCGGCGCCCCCGGGCCGCACCGGCACCGGGATGGGGGATGGGGTAATCGGCAGCCCGCCGGCCTTTGGAGCCGGGAAGTCTCGGTTCGAGTCCGAGTCCCCCAGCCAGACGTCCGTCGTCACCGACCGAGGAGATCCGTGACCCACGTGCAGCCCGCCGCCCCCGCACCCGCCCCGCCGGTGGCCGCCGTCGTCGTCCTGGCCGCCGGGCAGGGGACGCGCATGCGCTCGTCGCGGCCCAAGGTGCTGCACGCCCTCGGGGGGCGCAGCATGCTCGGCCACGTGCTGGCAGCCGCCGCGCCGCTGGGCGCCGGCGCGACGGTCGTGGTCGTGGGCTCCGGTCGCGACCAGGTCGAGCAGCACCTGGCGCAGATCGCGCCCACCGCAATGCCCGTCCTGCAGGAGGAGCAGCTCGGCTCGGGGCACGCGGCCGCGGTCGCCCTGGCCGCCGTGCCCGACATCGAGGGCGCCGTCCTGATCGTCAACGGGGACTCCCCGCTGCTGACCACCCGGACGCTCGACGCCCTCGTGGCGGCGCACGACGCGGCCGGCAGCGTCTTCACGGTCCTGACCGCCGAGGTCGACGACCCGACCGGACTGGGCCGGATCGTCCGGGACGAGCGCGGGGCGCCGCAGGCCATCGTCGAGGAGCGGGACGCCACGGCGGAGCAGCGCGCGATCCGCGAGGTCAACGCGGGCGTCTACGTCGCCGCCGCCGGGACGCTGCGGCGCGTGCTGGCGGGGCTGGCGACCGACAACGCCCAGGGCGAGCAGTACCTGACCGATGCGCTGGCCCCGCTGGTCGCCGGTGGTGCGCCCACCGCCGCCGTGGTCGCCGAGGACCCCGACGACGTCCTCGGCTGCAACGACCGCCGCGAGCTCGCCGCCCGCCGGCGGACCCTGAACGACCGGGTCCTCGACGAGCTGATGCGCAGCGGGGTCACCGTCGTCGACCCGGCGACCACGTGGGTCGACGTCACGGTCTCGGTGGGCCCCGACGCCGTCCTGAGGCCGGGCACCCAGCTCGAAGGGGTGACGTCGATCGGGGCGGCCGCGGAGGTGGGGCCGGACACGACGCTGGTCGACACCGAAGTGGGGGAGGGGGCCTCCGTCGTCCGGTCGCACTGCCTCGGGGCCGTCATCGGGCCGGAGTCCACCGTCGGCCCGTTCAGCTACCTGCGCCCGGGCACGCGGCTGGCGGGCGACGCCAAGGTCGGCGCCTTCGTGGAGGCCAAGAACGTCGAGGTGGGGGAGGGGTCGAAGGTGCCGCACCTGTCCTACGTCGGCGACGCCACCATCGGCCGGGGCGCGAACATCGGCGCGGCCACCGTCTTCGTGAACTACGACGGCGTGACCAAGCACCGGACGACCATCGGCGACCACGTGCGGGTCGGCTCCGACACCATGCTCGTGGCGCCGGTCACGGTGGGGGACGGTGCCTACACCGCCGCGGGGTCGGTCATCACCTCCGACGTGCCCCCCGGGGCCATGGCCGTCGCTCGGGCGCCCCAGCGGAATGTGGCAGGCTGGGTTCGTCGCCGACGGTCCGGAACGCCCGCTGCGGAGGCCGCGGCGGCGGCCGAGGGCCGGACCGGGGCGCCCCGGGAGGACCGGTCCGAGTCCTCCCGCGCGGACCACGACAGCTAGGGACATCGAGCCGATGAGTGCCATCCGGCAGACGACGAACAAGAGCATGATGCTCTTCTCCGGTCGGGCCTACCCCGAGCTGGCCGACGAGATCGCCGGTCACCTGGGCGTGACGCCCACCCCGACGGCCGCCTACGAGTTCGCCAACGGGGAGCTGTTCGTGCGCTTCGAGGAGTCGGTGCGCGGCTGCGACGCCTTCGTGGTGCAGAGCCACACCGCCCCGATCAACACCTGGCTCATGGAGCAGCTGATCATGGTCGACGCGCTCAAGCGCGCGTCGGCCAAGCGGATCACCGTCGTCGCGCCGTTCTTCCCGTACGCGCGGCAGGACAAGAAGCACCGCGGGCGCGAGCCCATCTCCGCCCGCCTGGTCGCCGACATGTTCAAGACCGCGGGCGCCGACCGGCTGATGACCGTCGACCTGCACACCGCCCAGATCCAGGGCTTCTTCGATGGTCCCGTCGACCACCTCTTCGCGCTGGACCTGCTGGTCAACCACGTCTGCGAGCGCTGGGGCGACCGGGACATCACCGTCGTCTCGCCCGACTCCGGCCGGGTCCGCGTCTCCGAGCGGTGGAGCGACAAGCTCGGCGGCACGCCGCTGGCGTTCATCCACAAGACCCGTGACCCGCTGGTCGCCAACGAGGTTGTCGCCAACCGCGTGGTCGGCGAGGTCGAGGGCCGGCTCTGCATCCTGGTCGACGACATGATCGACACCGGTGGCACGATCGTGAAGGCCGCGGAGACGCTGTTCGACGCCGGCGCCGCGGACGTCATCGTCACCGCTACGCACGGCGTGCTGTCCGGCCCCGCCGTCGAGCGGCTGTCCAACAGCAAGGTCAGCGAGGTCATCGTGACCAACACGCTGCCCATCGAGCCGGCCCGCCGGTTCGACAAGCTCACCGTCCTCTCGATCGCGCCGCTGCTGGCGCGCGCGATCAAGGAGGTCTTCGAGGACGGGTCGGTCACGAGCCTGTTCGACGGGGCCAGCTGAGCACGCACCCGCTCGCGTCGCTGGGCGCCGGGCCGACGCCCTGGGAGGATGGCCGGCGTGCCCGCTCGTTCCAGACTCAGTGACGCCCAGGTCGCCGCCGTGGCGCGCCACCACTTCGGCCTGAGCGCCCCGGTGCCCGACCTGCCCGCGGGCGACGCGTTCGAGGACGCCCAGGGCGTGCCGGTGGCCGTCCGCGAGGGCGACGGGTTGGCGGTGGCGGAGATCCCGCGTTGGCGCTCGCCCGCGGAGGTCGCGCAGCGGCTGGCGGAGCGCGGCTGGTCGGCACCGGCCGCCTGGGTCGGCCGGCCCCCCGCCGACGCCACGCAGCTGCCCGCGCGCGTCCTGGCGCTGCTGCCCGTCGCCGGGACGCCGGCGGACTCCGCCGCCGTCTCCGCCGGCGCCGCCGCCTGGGCCGACGTCCGCGCGTCCGGGCGCGAGGTGGAGCTCGTGCTGGTGCCGGTGACCGCCGCCCACCCGGAGGTCGCCTGGGCCGACCTGGCCGCCGCGTACGGCGGGACCCTGCTGGGCGAGCGGGTCGATCCCGAGCCGGCGCGGACGGGCGGGCAGGTGCTGTTCTTCACCGGCCTGTCCGGCGCGGGCAAGTCGACGATCGCCGGTCGCGTGGTCGAGCTGCTGCTCGAGGCCGGCTCGGCGGTCACGCTGCTCGACGGCGACGAGGTCCGCCACCACCTGTCGGCGGGGCTCGGGTTCTCCCAGCAGGACCGCGACACCAACGTGCGGCGGATCGGCTGGGTGGCCGCGCAGATCGCCAAGCACGGCGGAATCGCCGTCTGCGCCCCGATCGCCCCCTACGCGGCGGTGCGGGCCGACGTCCGGCGCGAGGTCGAGGCCCAGGCGGGGCGGGGCAGCTTCGTGCTGGTGCACGTCGCCACCCCGCTGGCCGAGTGCGAGGCCCGCGACCGCAAGGGGCTCTACGCGAAGGCCCGCCGCGGGGAGATCCCGGCGTTCACCGGGATCAGCGACCCCTACGAGGCGCCCACCGACGCCGAGGTCACCGTGGACACCACGGGCAAGGACGTCGAGGCGTGCGCCCGGCTGGTGCTCGACGCGGTCATCCGCGCCCGCTGACGGTCCCCTGCGTCGGCCCCGGCGCGCTGAGGTAATCTGGCCCGCGTTGCCCGGCGAGGGAGACGGTCCGTCCGTACTCCGTGATCGACGTGCGTGTGCCCCGTGGGGTGTGCTGCGCCCGGTCGCCGGACCGCAGACCGATCCACCCTTCAGAGGAGTACACCACCGTGGCTGACTTCCGCCTCGACGCCGAGACCCGCACTGAGTTCGGCAAGGGCAGCGCCCGTCGCACCCGCCGTGCCGGCCGCATCCCGGCCGTTCTCTACGGGCACGGCCACGACGTCGTCCACCTGTCGCTGCCGGCTCGCGAGTTCGCCGCGGCGCTGCGCAACGGCGGTTCGAACGTCCTGCTGACCGTCGTCCTGGACGGCCAGGAGCAGCTGGCCCTGACCAAGGCCGTGCAGCGCGACCCGCTGACCCGCGTGCACGAGCACGTTGACCTGCTGCTCGTCCGCCGCGGCGAGAAGACGACGGTCGACGTGCCGATCGTCGTCGTGGGCGAGCCCGCGCCCGACGCCATCCCGAACCACCAGCTGAACACCGTCTCCATCGAGGCCGACGCGACCCGGCTCCCGGAGAGCATCGAGGTCGACGTCACCGGCCGCAGCGCGGGCCAGAACATCACCGCCGGCGACCTGGTCCTGCCGGCCGGCTCGACGCTGATCACCGACTCCGAGGCCCTGGTCATCGGCTTCCTGGGTGCGCCCACCGCCGAGGCTCTCGAGGCCGAGCTCGCCGAGGCCGAGGCCGAGGCCGGCATCGAGCGCGAGGAGTCCGACGAGGCTGCCGAGGGCGTCGGCGAGGGCGACGTCGTGCCCGAGCCGCTCGACCAGGGCAGCGGCGAGTCGATGGACGCCGCCGAGAACAGCACGAACGACTGAGGCATCTGCTGACCGAGAGCACCGACCGCAGGGGCGCCGGCACCGCCGGCGCCCCTGCGGCGTCCCCCGTCCCCGAGGGGCCGTTCCTGGTGGTCGGGCTGGGCAATCCCGGCCCCGCCTACGCCGGGAATCGGCACAACGTCGGTGCGATGGTCCTGGGAGAGCTCGCCCGGCGCGCCGGGATCCGGCTCACCGCGGGCAAGGGCGCCCGTGCCCGGGCGGTGGCCGGGGAGGGGCGGCTGGCCGGGCGACGGGTCGTGCTCGGCCAGCCGCTGACGTACATGAACGAGTCCGGCGGCCCGGTCCGCGGCCTGCTCGACTACCACAAGCTGTCGCCCGAGCAGCTCGTCGTCGTCCACGACGAGCTGGACATCCCCTTCGGCGCGGTCCGGCTCAAGCGCGGTGGCGGGGAGGGCGGCCACAACGGCCTGCGGTCGATCACCCGCTCGACCGGCACGAAGGACTACCTGCGCGTGCGGGTCGGCATCGGCCGTCCGCCCGGCCGCCAGGACCCGGCCGACTTCGTGCTCAAGGACTTCTCCGCCGTCGAGCGCAAGGAGCTCGACCTGCTCATCGCGGAGGCTGCGGACGCGGCGGAGGCACTGCTCGTCAAGGGTCTCCAGGACGCGCAGAACGTCGTCCACCCTCGGACCTGACCCGACGGAGATCCAGCCGCACCGCCGGAGCTGCCAGCCGCGACGGATGGTCGTGGCCGGTCGGCGCCCGGCAGAGGCTTGGACCGCCATCAGTGCTCCACGGCGGGCGAGTACCCGGCTGGCTGACCGGAATCGCCGTGAGTCCGCGGGGGAGGGCCGCCCCCGATCAGCCGACGAGTTCCGGAGCTCGGCGTGCCTGGGCCCAGCGCAGGCCGCCGACCGTGACCAGGGCCGGCTGGGCAGCGGTCGGAAGCGTGCCGACCAGCCAGTCGGCGTCTTCCGCGGGCACCAGGCCTCCCACCAGTCCGACGACCACCACGACGGCGAGGAACGCCCCGGCCCCGGCCACCAGGGCGATCAGAGGGCCAGGACCTGCACAGGCCCCGGCGGCGAGCCACCCAGCCGCGCCGGCAACGATGGCCGGTGCACCCGCCCGGACGAGGTGACGGCCCGACGTCCGCACGCCTGGCGCGTGACGGCGGGTGTAGCCGACGAGGAGCCCGCAGGCCACCACCTGCGCAGCGACGTTCGCGGCGACCGCGCCGGCGATGCCGAAGGGCGGAACCAGTGCGGCCGCCACGACGATGTCGGCGAGGGCGCCGGCTCCAGTGGCCCACAGCACAGGGGGAAGACGGTCGACGCCGGTCCAGTACGCCTCGAGGAGCACACGGGTCGGTACGAACAGCACGCTGATGGCCATCCACGGGAGAATCGCCGCTGCGTCCTGCAGCTCGGCGCCCCAGAAGAGCACGACCACCGACGGGCCAAGCGCCGCCAGCCCCGCGGTCAGGAAGGTGGCCGCCACGGAAGCAAGCCGGGCCGCCCGCCGCAAGTGGACCCCGAGGCTCCCGCTCCCGTCCGCTGCCCCGGCGGCCGCGATGCCGGGGATGGCAGCGCTGGTGAGCGCACCGGGAACGGTGACCGCGACGGTCACCAGGCTGAACGCCACGGCGTAGACCGCTACCTCGTGAGGGCTGCGGAAGAAGTCGAGGAAAAGTAGTTCCATCCGCTTGTCGACGACCTGGGTGAGCGCCGCCAGCAGGATGAAGAGGAGCCACAGTCGCCCGAGCGGTCGCAGGGTCAGTCTCGACGGCGCCACGTCGTCGCTGCGACGGGTGCGCTCATCGCGTCGCCGCAGGATCACCGTGAGCCAGGTCGACGTGAGGACCTGAGCGGCGAACACCCAGGCGATCCCACCTCCCAGGAGGACGGCCACGACCCCGAGAAGGGCAGCGACGATCTGACTCATCAGCCGGAGCGGGCTGACCGCCCGCCAGCCCCGCTGAGCGATGAGACGGGCGCCGTATGACCAGCCGATCGCGTCGATGAAGGTCACGAGTCCGATCAGGGCCCAAGCCAGCGCATGGTCCCGGAGGATTCCGAAGGAGGCCATGCCGAGGCCGGCCACGACACCGGCGACCACGTGGACCCGTCGGGACAACCGGTCCATCGCCGCCGCCTGGCCACTGTCGCCCCGACCGTGAGCTGCGGCCATGACCTGCATCGCGCATCGGGTCGCGGCGAAGACCACCATGCCTGCGACGGAGCTTCCCACGTAGGCGATGACGCTCTGTTCGCCCAGCTCAGCAGACCCCAGACGCCGGGCAATCACTATCGAGAGCAGCAAGGTGGAAATCAGGGGAAAGACGACGGAGGCGACGCTCCACAGGCCGCCGACGAACGTGGCCCGCCGGGACAGATCGGTCATCGGCCGACGTCGCCGGACGCCATCGACTCGGACCCGCGCGAACGGAGGCTCACCAGCGCGTTCCGTACCCGCACGCCGGCGCGGGCCCACAACGGCAACAGCCTCTGGATCAGCCAGTGAAGGACGGGGCGCACCGCCAGGTCCCAATCGCCGACGTTCTCCACGGCGTCTCCGCCGGTGCCCACCTTGAACCGCAGAACGCCGAACTTCCCGTCCTCGGGATCGAGGCTGTCGTCGATCCCCCGCATGTCGTAGACGTCCGTGCCCTCCGCGAGCAGGTCCTGCAGGATCCGCCAGTGGACGGCGTTGCTGGGGTGGACCTCTCTCCGATGGCTGGCTGATCCGCCGTACGCGTACCCGGCCAGGCCGGCAACGGTGACCACGAGCATGCCGGCCAGCACCTCACCGTCGTACCGGCCCAGGTAGAGCCGGACCCGGTCGGGGGCCTCGGCCGACAGCGCGTTCCAGGCGCGCTGGAAGTGCTCCAGGGGGTGCGGGAGGAACCCGTCGCGCCGGGCGGTGTCCAGGTACACCCGGTGGAAGTCGCCCAGATCCGCGGCCCCGCCGAGCTCCACCTGGACCCCGGCCTTCTCCGCTTTGCGGATGCTGCGGCGCCACTGCTGGTTCATGCCGGCGAGGAGCTCGGCAGGGGTCCGGCCGGCCAGTTCGACGCGGAACGAGTACAGCGTCGAACCGTAGAGGCCCAGGCCCTCGGGCGATCGTGTCCAATCGCGGGCGACCAGATCTTTGGCGACCTGTTCGGCGACGGGGTCGGTGACATCCGGGGCGAGGTCGCAGAGCCGGCGGCCGGGGCCGACCGCCGCTTTCACGGTCGTCGCGTGCCACCGGTGCAGGTCGAGGTCTGGCCCCATCCGGAGGGTGACCGCCCCCCGGGCGCGCACGTGTGCGGTGAGCGGATCGACGACGTCGCCCAGGGGGTGCGCCGCCCAGTCGACCACCGGCCCCTCGGCGACGAAGGCCAGGGAACGCCGCAGCACCGGCAGCCGGCGGTACAGGACGAGCGCCACGCCCACCAGCCGTCCCTGCTCGTCCCGCCAGCCGAGGTGCTCGGCACCCCACTCGTTCTTGACCGCAGCCCATCCCGGGCACTGCAAGTAGCTGGCCGGCCGCTCGGCGAGGAAGCCCCGGTGCTCGTCGGGGGAGATCCGCTCCACGGTGAGCGTCATGCTGATGCTTTCCACCGGGCCACGTCCGGCGTGGCGCCGTCCGCCGGGTGACCGAGGGCCCCGGCGGTGGTGGAGGTCCTCGTTCGCCGCCGGACCACCCGCCGTACGGCCTGCACCAGGGTCGCGCTGAGCAGTCGGCAGGACGTCGACAACGCCCAGCGCGTGCCCAGGAGGCCCATGTGCGCGGACACGTCACGCAGGTGGTCCACCAGGAGGGCGCCCAGCGGGTCGGTCCCGGCCAGCGACATGTCAGCGGGCAGCACGCGCAGGCGCACACCCGGCGGCGCCGCCCCGGCCGGCGGAACGGACGACAGCTCCCACGCGAACGCGTAGGCGCCCACCAGATCCAGGCCGGCTGTCTGGAGCGCGGCCCATGCCCCGAAGATGCGGGCGTTGAAGTCGACCAGGAGAGCACGACCGTCCGCGGCCCGGACGTAGTCCAGGCAGAAGGCCCCTGTGTAGCGGAGACTCGCCATCAGACGTGCCGTCTCCGCCAGCGTCTCCGGGTCGTCGAAGGTCAGGATCTCCGAGGGTGGCCCGAACGCTGTGCGCGGCGCCCCGACGTCGCGGTAACAGCCGGCCTGTAGGACCTCGCCCTGCCGCGCGACTCCGGCCACGTGCAGCAATTCGCCGGGAGCCCACTCCTGGCAGAGGAGGAGTCCGGGCTCAGCGCGAGCCTCGTCGGCGATGCGCGTGGCTTGCGCGAGGTCCCGGACCACCACCACCCCGGCACCTCCGGCGCCCAACCGAGGCTTCACGACGAACGGAGGGGACAGCGGATGGTCCTCCTCGGCAGCCCAGCTGGCCGGCGCTGCCAGGCCGTGGTCCCGGGCATACCTGGTCATCGCGAGCTTGTCGGTGAGCAACGGCTCGAGTTCCGGGTCGGCCGTGCGCGGCGGCAAGGCATGGACGGAGGCGAGTGCCGCGGCCATGACGTCGACGGCCTCGACGGCCCGGGCACCGGCGAGCAGCCGCACCGGCAGCTCGTCTGGCGCGACATGACCGTCGGCGTCGCATGCCACCCCTGGATGGATCCGCCGGAAGACCGGACGCTGCAGCAGGTCGTTGATCCGGCGGACGATCGACCGGTCGGCCGCGGTGAGCCGCTCCACCCGGATGCCACGGCGGCGCAACGCGGCCGCGAACTGGAGGAATGCCTCCCACGGTTCGACGTCCGCGAACACCACCGTCGGGCGGCCCGGCGCGGGCGCGACCGGGGAGGCTGCCGGGGTCCCCGTCACGGCGCTCATCGGATGCCCCGGGTCGGGGCGAGAGAGGTTGCCCGGCGGGCGAGCCGCAGCCCGCCAACCACTGGCGCGTCCCAGCTCGCGACACCGCGGGAGCGGAACTCGGCGCCCAGGCTGCGCTTGTAGTTCTCCAGGCTGGGACTCGGGGCACCCAGGATGTCCAGCTCAGCGATACCGCGGTCGCGGGCCAGCGCCAGCTCGGCCACGTGCAGCAGGGTCCCGGCACCGGCTGACCGGCCCTCCTCGCTCATGCCCACCTCCCAGCCGACCATCCGACCGGCGAAGCAGAGGGCGAGACCGACGGCGAGCGGCTCTCCGTCGCGCCGGACCGCGGTGGCCAGACAGACCTCCCGTGGCAAAGCGTCGTACACGGCCAGATGGCTGCCGACCGGCCACCGCGGTGGCAGGCCTTGCCGAAGAAGGGGTGCGTTGGCCCAGGCAGTCAAATGGTCGGCCACCTCTTGGCGGGTCGCCGGCCCACTGACCAGACCGCGTCGGACGGACCGGCGAGCGTGCGCCCGCTGCGTCTTCGCCAGGGTGTTCAGCAGGCCCTCGTCGTCGGTGCCCGGCACGGGGCAGAAGGCCGAGGAGTAGCTGTTGTCGTACGACCAGCCGCTCTGATCCGGGGGGAGGAACGGGGTTACCGACTGGACGTCGTAGGCGGCGATCACACGGGGACGAAGGTATCGGCGAACCGCGCCGAGCGCCTCGTCCAATGAGTGCCCCGGCGCCAGCAGTGGCCCCACATAGGGCACCGGAAGGCCCCTGTTCACCCGGAGGACCGGCCCCCGGTTGCGCACCAGCATGGGTACGACGCCGCGCACCGCACCCGCTGCCTCTGCCACGGCGAGGTGTACCTCGAGGCCCAGCACGGAGCCGATCGTGGTCAGGAAGTCCGCGCGGTGAAACGGGGTCCCGTCGGGGTGCCCGCTGACGAACTCGTCCCAGAGGTCGTGGTCAGCGCTCGGGCGCAGAGAAAGGACCTCTGCATCGTGTACGGCCGTCACAACGCTCATTCCTCCCCCGGTTGCGGCCGTGTGGTGTGGACGGCCCGGGTCGATCATCGACGGCGAACCCCCCGGGCGCTTCCCCCTCCGACCCCAAAGGGGGGCATGGATCAGCGGAGCGTGGCTGCCTGGATCTCTCGGTCGGGCACCGGGTCGCCGTCCACCGACCAGCCACTGGCGTGGACCCGGAGCCGTTCGGTGTTGCTGGCGAGCAGGATCGCCGGGCCCTTCCCGGTGACTGCGATGCCGGTCAAGGTGATGCCCAGCAGCGGTCCGTCGGCGTCGGCGATCAACCCGACCTGCCGGCTCGCCGAGTCGCGCGAGTCGTGAAGCCGGAGGTCGTCGATGGTGACGTTCCGCAGCGACTCCTCGCCCTGGCCGTTGTAGAGCAGGACGGCGCCGTGGTCGACCGACTCGACCTGGTTGGCGCCGCTCACCCGGCCGCCGCTGACGCGCACCCCGGAGGGCACCCGAGTCCGGAACTCCCCGCGCTCGCAGGCGATGTAGATGCCCGCCGCCGCGGTATCCCTGACGTCGACGTCCGTGAGGGTCACGTCGCGGCCGCCGACGACGGAGATGCCTCGGCCCCAGGTCGTGCCGTCGACCCGTGGGGACGCGATCCGGATGTCGTGCGCCTGCACATGGTCGTCCAGGTACGATACGACCGCCACGCCGTCGTCGCCCGTGTCCTCGGTGGCGACGTCCTCGACCAGGCCTCCCCGTGCGCCGGCGGTCATGTGGACGCCGTCGGCCCGGGAACCGCGGACGGTGACCCGGATCAGCCGGAAGTCCTCGGCGCCCTGCACGAACACCCCGGCTGAGGCGGAGTCGCGCACGGTGACGTCCTCGACCACCGTGCCGCGGTGTCCGTCGAGCCAGAGGCCGGTCTGCTGTGGAGCGGACCAGCGGCGCGTGGTGCGCTCGATGCCGACCTCGACATCTCGCACGGTCACGTCGTCCGCGAGCACTCGCACCGCGGATCTTTCCTCGTCCGTTGCCAGCAAGCTGCCGCCGCCGGTCAGCGTCACTCCGGGTGTGCGGACCTTGAGCACGTCGTCGTGCGCGAAGGTGTACCCCGACGGCAGCAGCAGGGTTCCTCCGGGCGCCAACTCGTCGAGTGCCCGCTGCAGCGCCCGGGTGTCGTCGGCCCGCCCGTTCCCCACGGCGCCGCGCTCCACCGCGGAGACCACCGGGCCGGGCGGCGGGGACGGCGGCGCGGGCGTGGGCTGATCGCCCTGCCTGTCGACGGGGTCCCCGCCGATGACGAGGACGAGGACGGCGGCAGCGACCGATGCCGCACCTGCCCACCGGCGGCGCTGCTCGACCGGTCGTGAGTGCGCACGTGCAGGCTCGGTCGGTCCGCGCTCCTGGGTCGGGGAACCATGATCAACTTTGCGGGCCATGGTCACACGGGTGTGACCATGGTTGCGGTGCGGGCCGCCGCCTCAGCGGTCGGCAGGCGCCTGCCTCTCGACGGACACCAGAGCGCTGGGGCCCCCGAACGCGCAGGCGCGGGTGAGGACGACGGCCTGCAATTCCGGTGAGTCGCCCACCACGAACGGCGGCACCCACACCCCACGGCGGATGCCCCGGGCCGCATCGACCGGGTTCGAGAGCAGCACGGCGCTGGCCCAGGCCGCCGTCCAACGCTCCCACAGCCGGGACCACCCGGTGCACCACGTCCCCGGCCGGGGCGCCAGCACGGTAGGCCGGGCGCCGCGCAGCGCCAACCGGCCGGCGAGCCCGACCCGGCGGCCGTGCAGTACGACGACGTCGCAGTCGGGGACGCCCGCAGCACGGAACCGCCGCACCGACTCGACCCGCACGTCCCAGCCGAGCGACCGCTCGTAGCCAGCCAGCGTCTCGGCCGCGGCATCCCCGGGAGCGGCGGTCATGTGCAGCACACGGAGCGGTGCCGCGGCCGGCGCCACCCCGCTGATCAGCGAGCGGTCACCGGGCACGCCACACGACCTCCACCGTCTCGCGGGCGACGTCTGCCCAGGTCCGCGGTCGCTCGGGCACCGGCGGCGCGGTCACCCGCCCGTCCAGGGCGGCCAGGACCGCGCGCTTCCAGGCCGTGGTGTCGTGCGGGGACATCGCGGTGGTGCCCGGCCGGCTCACCTCGCCCATCGCGGCGTCGTCGGACAGAAGCACCGGCACGCCGAGCGCCTCGCCCTCGACGACCGGCAGGCCGAAGCCCTCCAGTTGACTGGGGCACAACAGCGCTGCCGCGTTCCGGTAGAGCCAGGACAGCTCGCCGTCGCTGCGGTGGCCGAGCAGGGTCACCCGGCCGTCGGCGAGGAGCGCCGTCGCCGCGCCCAGCTGCGACGGCCCCCAGGCCGGCGGCCCGACGACGGCCAGGGTCGCATCCGGTCGCTCCTCCGCCACCGCCGCCCACACCCGGAAAGCGAGCGCGAGGTTCTTCCGCGGTGACGCATCCCCGACGACGACCACGAACGGCCGGCCGACCAGTTCGGCCACCGGCTGCGGATCGGCCTCGAGCAGTGCTGGCGAGGCCGCGAGGTGCACCACCTCCGCGCGCATCGCGGCATCCGGCGACCAGGCGAGCAGTCGCGCGCGGGTGGCGGCGCTGACGCACACCATGACATCCGCGTCGGCGACCGATGCCAGGTACGGACGGCGCAGACAGACCCGCTTGAGTCGTCCAAAGTCACCCGGCCGGTCCAGCGGGTTCATGTCGTGCACGGTGAGCAGCCGGGTCGCCGAGCCGGCGCGGCGCGGCACCAGGTGCTTGGCGCCCTGGACGACGTCCCACTCTTGGTCTAACACCGGAAGCAGTCGGGGCCCGACACGCTCGACGAGGGATCGTGCGGCGACGGGCAGCCCTGGGATGAGGTGCACACGCGAGGCGCCGAGCAGCCCGGCGAAGAACTCCTCGGCCTCCGGGGTAGCGACCACGTGCAGCTCGACATCGGGCCGGTCGTTCAGGGCCCGGGCCAGCTCGACGCAGTAGCGGACCATGCCGCCGCCGGAACCGGACGCCGGTACGTGTGTGGCCAGCAGCAGCCACCGGAGCGGGCGCCGGCTCACCGGGCACCTACCCGTAGCCGCCTCGGCAGGATGGACCGTCGTAGCCGGCGGCCGATCCGTGCCGCTGCAGGGGAGGGACCGCCCTGCAGCCGGCGGGCGACCAGGACGAGTACCACGAGCGTCGGGAGGACCCGCCCCTGGCAGAGATAGAGATAGCGCGGCAGCTCGAAGAGCCCGGTGAGGACGACCGGGTACAGCAGCATGCCGAAAGGGCGTCCGGCCACCGCGCCGGCCCAGCATTGGCCGGCCACCAGGCCCAGTATCAGGAGGAACAGCAGACCGCCGACCAGGCCCAGGTCGACGAAGGGCACCCCGAGACCACCGGGGTTGTTGAACTCCGGGTTGCCGTACTGGTCCACCGCCACCGCGTAGCTATCTGTCGCCGAACCGCCGCTGAGCCGCTGGTAGAGACCCAGCTGCGAGACGACCGGCGCCGTCCAGAACCACTCGATCACCCAGTAGGGCAGCCGGCCGGGAAAGGTGCCGTGCAGGTCGACGACCGCGGCGTTGTTGTAGGCGGTCGCGTAGTAGCCGGCGAACCGGACGACGACGAAGTCGACGAACGAGGTACCTCCGTGGAGCTTGTAGTACTGCCAGCTGCGGGTGTACTCGAACGCGCCGAACAGTGCCGGCAGGACAGGCAGCAGGACCACCGGGGCGAGCCGGACGACGCGGCGGGCGACTGCCCGGCGGTGCACCGACAGGCGCAGCGCGACCACCGCCATCAGAGGCACCGCGAGCTCCAGAAGCGCCAGCCGCTCGCTGAGGAGGAATGCGCGCAGTGCCCCCAGCACGAGGACCCAGACCAGCCGCCGGCGGACCAGCCGGTCGGCGACGACGGTGGGGTGTCGCCGCACCAGCAGTCCGGCGATCACCACGTGGGCGATGCCCAGTTGCGTGAACGTGGTGAGCCCGGCGACCGGGGCGAACGATGACTTGAGGTCGTCACTGGTGGCGAAGGTGACCAGGGTGACGAGCAGCGTCAGCGGATTCACCCCGCGGGCCAGGCCGATGACCCCCATCGCTACGTAGCCGGCCATGGTGGCCCGGAACGTCCAGGTTGCGGCCCGGCCGAGAATCGTTCGGTCGGCGGGGGAGAGGGCGGGCCAGCAACCCAGCGCCACCCGGGAGGCCCGCAGCTGGCCCCAGGAGGCCCCGAGAACCAGGGCAGCCAGGCCCATCAGCAGCACGATGGTGAACGCCCCGGTCAGCACCTTGGGCGTCGACCACTCCGCCCGGTAGCGGGCGTCACTGAACAGCCAGGCGCCCAGCAGCGACGCCGGGACGACGAGCAGCACCGCGGCGGCAGGGGACAGCCACCACGCACCCACCGCCGGGGCGCGCGGAGGTACCGGCGCAGGAGCTGCGGCCTGTGCCCCACGTTCCAGAACGGCCACGGATGTCCCTGTCGGAGGACTCATGACGGTTCCTGGGACAAGTACCCGGTCACGCAGCCGCGGGCCCAGGCCAGATCGGCGCGGGCGAGGATCCGCCGCCCGCGAACCGCGCGCACCGGGGCGGCCACGAGCTTGCGGGCAAGCATCGCCCCGAGGATGGACAGCGGCAGCCGGTGGCGGCGCCAGAGCACGCCCTGGCCCACCCCGTAGCCGGCCATCTTCCTGATGAATGCGGGCGCGGCCTGGTCGCGGGGCTCGTCGTTGTGCACCACGAGGGCGGGGTCGTACTCGACGCGCCCCCCGCCATCCTGGACCCGGAAGACCAGGTCGGACTCCTCCCCGGACTGGGCTCGGCCGGCTGAGCCGCTTCCGATCCGCTCGTCGAAGCCGCCGGCTTGTTCCACGAGCCGGCGGCGCAGGAACAGGCCCGGGGAGACAACCTCACGATGGGCGCTGCGCCTGCTCACCGGCGCGGCGCGGCGCGCCCAACGGAGCATGGCCGGGCGCCCGTCCGCCGTAATCAGCCGGACACACAGGCCGCCGAGATCCGGACGGGCGGTGAATCGCTCGAGCAGGGCGGGCAGCGTCGCCTCGGGGTACCAGGTGTTGTCGTTCGGGAAGCCGACGACGTCCCCGGTGGCCAGGCGCAGGCCGGCGTTTCGCCCCACCGAGATGCCGCGTCCGGAGGTCGTCGCACGCCAGTGCACCGCCGGGGCCAGCTCAGTCAGCGCCCGGACGGCCCGCTGGTCGTCGCTCTGGTCGACCAGGACGAGCTCGATACGGTCGGCGATCGACGTCGCAGCCACGGAGCGCGCCAGCCGGAGTACCTCGTGAACTCGACCGACGGTCGTCACCACCAGACTGAGGCGGAGGGACATCAGCCGGCGTCCCCGCGCCGCGACAGATGCCGCACTGCCAAGCCGGACAGATGCCGCACTGGCAGGCCCTGGTCGAACACCAGCGCGGACGGCATCATGCCGGCGCCCCGCAACTGCTCGACGGCGCCGGCCAGCTGCTGCCCGGTGGTCCGTCTGGTGGCCACCACGAGCCCGACCACGGGGTTCAGCGGCGCAAGATCGAAGGTGGCGGTCGAGAGGGTGCTGGGTGGGCAATCGACGACGACCGCCCACCCGGCCTCCAGCAGCAGCGGCAGCGCCGGACCCGCGAGTGCGGACTCGACCGGTTCCCACCGTGCGGCGGTTCGCACGGCGAGTACCGACAGCCCCTCGACAGGCGTCGGCTGCAGTGTCGCGCGGACCGTCGCGAGGTCCTCAGCTGCTGCGGCCTCCAGCAACCCGGGCCCGTCGGTGGCCAGCCGGAACCAGTCGGCCACCTGTCCGTCGGCGACGTCCCCGACCGGCACGAGCACCGTGGGCCGGCGGCGGGCCAGCGCGGCGGCCAGGTTGACGGCGGTGAAGCTCGTGCCGACCCCGGCGGTCGTACCCACCAGGACCAGCGGCCGTCCCTCCGCGTCGGCGCCCAGCAGGCGTGCGGCCAGCAGTCGCGCCGCGCTCTCCACCGGGTCGTCCGAGCGCCGCTGGGCCAGTCGGGTGATCCAGCCAGGCGTGGCCTCCGGCAGCTCAGGACGCGCCACCGGCACACCGGTCTCACAGGCATCGTCGGGGGTCGATATCCGTGGGGAGAGCGCGCGTGCCCCCGCGACGAGGAGAAGGCCCAGGAACACACCGATGGCGATGCCGGCACCAGCGCCGAGGACCGGGGAGGTGGTGGGCTGCGCGCCGGAGTCGGTCGCACTCTCGACCACGGTGCCGCCCGCGCCGTCCGCGGCGGCCGTGGCGCCGGTGCGGTCGATGTCACGCTGCAACGACGTCACGCGGTCCTGCAGCGTGGCGACGTCGATGGTGCCGGCGGCCAGCGAGTCGGTGAGTGCCTCCTCGGCGGCGGCGAGCTGGTCCTCCAGACCGTTGATGTCCTGGTTGAGCACACCGCGCCGGTAGGCGGTGTAGGCGCTCACTGCATCGTCGGTGAGCTGCTCGGCCCGGTCTTCGTTGTCTGTGGTGGCCGCGATCTGCACGACGTCGGTGCTGCCCACCTGCGCGGCGGTGAGGGAGAACTCCGACCCGGCGACGCCGGCATCGGCCGCGACCGATGCCCGGAACGTGGCGCTGTTGAGGTAGAGCAGCTCCGTCTGGACGAACCGGTCGGCCTGGTCGGTGGAGGCGACCGAACCGCCGTTGGTCGCCGAGAGCGCAGAGGAGAGGTCGACCAGGGCCTCGGCGCGGTAGGCCGTCGCGACGGCAGCCACGCCTGCACCTGCGAGCGCACCGACCAGCGCTGTGCCGGCAACGGTGAGGGCGAGCACCCGGGACCGGGGTACCGCGCGGCGGTGAGCCACCGGCAGGTTCTCGTTCACGGCGGGCTCGTGAGCGGCGCGCCCGACCGGACGGACGTCGGTGGCGCTCATCGGGGCACACCGGCCGCCTGGGGCCCTGTGCCGTTGGCAGGTCGGTCAGCGGCCATGGTCGTCGCACTCCGAAGGTCGAGGGAAGTTCTCATGGTCACCCCATCCAGGCGGCGTGAAGCGCGCCGAGGAGTGCGGGCCACCCTTTATGGTCAGAACGACTCGCCGGCGCTGGCCCGACGCCGGGTGCTGCACCGCGTGCAAGGGCGCAGGAGAAGCGGCTCAGCGCTCGCCCGGTACACGCACTCGGTTCCTAAGCTCGAGCACCACCTCCTGTCCGGCACGCGGCCGAGGCGGAAGGCGACCTCGCCGCGCACCAGAGCTCCCGATGTTCGACCTGCTGCTCGCTGAGGCCGCTGACGGTGACCGGGCAGCTCCTCGTCCGCGGCCTGGTCGTTCCGCGCGGAACCGGACGGATCCGGCAGCTGACCGTGGTGTGCGTGCCCTGCGCGGGCGTCTCCTCCGATGGAGTGATGCCGCGTTGACCATCGGTTACGACATCGCCAGCCTCGGTACGACGGCGTCGCCCAACGAGGGCCGACATCAGCGCGCTCGGGCGCCCACGGAAGAGGTCTGGTGTCCCAGATTCACGGCTCAGGGTCTGCCGTCGATGACGGCGACTCCGACGACGTCGCGGGTTCGCATACCGGAATCCCGCCGAGTCCTCGTGCGCCGGACGGGCCGGATGCGGTGCCGGAGCGGCCACGTGCTCTCGCGGGGCGACGGGACGGGGCGGCGTCGCAGGGCGGCACCGGTCGCGAGGCCGGGGGGCCATCGCGGCAGGAGCGGCCGCTGGCCCTCACGCCCGACCTGCCGCTCATGCCCCCGCTTCCCCCCAGACCCGAGTACGACCCGTTCTCGGCACGCCGTCGCCAGGCACCTGAATGGCTGGTGAGCTACACCGTCGCCCTGGTCATGGGCGACCTGCTGTCCGCCGGCCTAGGGATCGCGCTCGTCAGCGTTCTCCCGCAGGCAGGTGCCGCGCCGGACCGGATGCTCGTCGCCGCCCTGGTCGGTGGGTGGGTGGCCGCGCTGGGGCTGCTGGGCGGATACGCCGAGCGCCGGCTCGGTACGGGTGAGGACGAGTACCGCCGCGTGCTCGTCGCCGGGCTGGTCGCGATCGTCCTCCTCAGCTACGCCAGCCTGGTGGTGTCGGGCCCTGCCCTCGATCTGCTGGCCTACGTCGCAGTGCCCGTTACCACCGCCGGCACGCTGCTCGGTCGCCTGCTGAACCGGCGGAGGATGCACGCGGCCCGTCGCCGCGGCCTCATGACCAAGCGCGTGATCCTCGTCGGGCGTGAGGTCGCGGTCGCGGACTTCGCCCGCCGGCTCCGTCGGGACACGGCAGCGGGGCTCCGGGTGGTGGGGGCGTGCATTCCGCGTGCCGAGGACTGCGTCGCCCTCGTCAAGGACGGGCTCCCTGTTCTGGGTGATCTGGGAAGTGTGCTTCCTGCGATCGACAAGGTAGGGGCCGACGCCGTCCTGGTCGCCTCCGCCAGCGAGACCGCCGCCCAGTACCTGCGCGACCTGGCCTGGCGGCTGGAGGGCACCAACGTCGAGCTCCTGGTCGGTCCCGGACTCATCGAGGTGCATCCCAACCGGCTGCACATACGCCCGACCACGAGCCTCCCGCTGATCCAGATCCAGGAGCCCCAGTTCCGGGGTGGACGTCGGCTGCTCAAGTCCGTGCTCGACTGGACGGTGGCCGCCGTGCTGCTGCTGGCGTCCCTGCCGGTGTTGGTCGCCATCGGGCTCGCCGTCCGGCTGACCAGCCCCGGCCCCGCGTTCTTCCGCCACCGACGGATCGGGAAGCGTGGTCGGGAGTTCGACCTGCTCAAGTTTCGCAGCATGGTCTCCCACGCCGATACCAAGATCAGTTCTTTGATGGCGCTCAACCAGGGCAACGCGGTGCAGTTCAAGATGCACAACGACCCCCGCGTCACGCGGGTCGGCGCCTTTCTGCGCACGTACTCGCTCGATGAGCTCCCGCAGTTGATCAACGTGCTGACCGGTCACATGTCCCTGGTCGGCCCCCGACCGCACGTCACCAGGGAGGTCGAGCAGTACGGGCCCGACATGCATCGTCGACTGCTGGTGAAGCCGGGGATCACCGGCCTGTGGCAGGTGAGCGGCCGCTCCGACCTCAGTTGGGAGGAGTCGGTGGAGCTGGACATCCGCTACGTGGAGAACTGGTCGTTCGGGTTCGACCTGGCGATCCTGTGGCGGACCGTCCGCGCCGTCCTCGGCCGTACCGGCGCCTACTGAGCGGGCGGCGTCGATGCGAATCCTGCACGTGGCCCAGCCCGTCGATGCCGGCGTCCCGCAGGTCGTTGTCGACCTCGTGACCGAGCAGGTGCGCCGGGGTTGGGATGTCGTCGTGGCATGTCCTGACGACGGCTGGCTGCCTCGATCCGCTCGGCTGGCGGGGGGGCAGGTGGTCCCGTGGGCGGCGAGCCGTTCCCCCGGACTCTCAGTCGTCCGCGAGACGTGGGCGATCGCTGCTCTCGTCCGGCAGGTGACGCCGTCCGTGGTCCACCTGCACAGTGCCAAGGCGGGGCTTGCGGGGCGACTGGCCGTCCGGGGAAGGGTCCCGACCGTCTTCCAACCGCACGCCTGGTCGTTCGAAGCCGTCGACGGGGTGATGGGTCGCGTCACCCGGTGGTGGGAACGGGTAGCCGCCCGGTGGACGCACCTCATCGTGACGGTCAGCGAGGCCGAGGCCGCTCGTGGTCGCACGGCCGGCGTCATGGCGCCGACCACCGTGGTGCCCAACGGTGTCGACGTCACCCGCTGGGCGCCGCAGGACCGGGCGGCGGCGCGTGCGTCGCTCGGCCTGCCGGACGTCCCCACGGCCGTCTGCGTCGGACGGCTCACCCGCCAGAAGGGGCAGGACCTGTTGCTGGGCGCCTGGTCCGCCGTCCGGGACCAGGTGCCCGACGCCCAGTTGATCCTCGTGGGGGACGGGCCGGACCGGCTCCGCCTCGAGCTCGCAGCGGTGGCGGGGGTGCGCTTCGCCGGGCACCAGGACGACCCGGCGCCGTGGTACGCCGCCGCCGACGTCGTGGTGATGCCCTCGCGCTGGGAGGGGATGGCTCTGGTGCCGCTGGAGGCCATGGCGGCGAGCCGATCCGTGGTCGCCACCGACGTCGCCGGCGGGCGCGAGGCGATGGGGCAGCTGACCGGCGCGGTTGTGCCGATCGACGACCGAGCCGCACTTGCGGAGGCCGTGAGCGCCCGGCTCGCCGACCCAGAGCTCGCCGTCCGTGAGGGAGCGCGGGGGCGGACGCGGGTGACCGAGCAGTTCGATGTCCTGCGGTCGACCGCGGCGGTGAGCGATGCCACCCGCGCGCTCGTGCTGGAGGAACCGCGTGGAGGCATCGACGGACGGATGGCCGGGCAAGGCACCGGCCTGCGCGGCTAACCTGGACGCAGGCCCCCCGCGCAACCGGCGCGGCGTGTGTGACCTGCCGATTCCCAGGAGTGAAGCGTGACGTTGCGCGGCGTGCTCGACGTCGTCCTGACCGACCCCGGGATGGCCCGCGTGGTCGCCGCGGCGGGGAGCGCCGACCTCGCCGTCACCGCGCCGCCGCCGGCGCAGCCGCTCGTCGCCGCCGCCCTCGCCGCACCGGGGGGCGCGCAGGTGCCGGTCCTCGTGGTGACCGCCGGCGAACGGGACGCCGACGCGACCGCCGATCTGCTCCGCTGCTTCGTCCCGGACCGGCGGGTCGAGGTGTTCCCGGCCTGGGAGACGCTCCCGCACGAGCGGCTGAGCCCGCGCGCGGACACCGTCGGCCGCCGGCTCGCGGTGCTGCGCGACCTCACCCACCCCGGCGCCAACGGCACGATCGACGTCCTGGTCGCCCCGGTGCGCAGCCTCCTGCAGCCGCTGGCCCCGGGCCTCGGCGACCTCACGCCGGTCGAGCTGAAGCCCGGGGACAGCGCCGAGCTGGACGACATCGCGCAGGCGCTGTCCGACGCCGCCTACACCCGCGTCGAGCTGGTCGAGAAGCGCGGCGAGTTCGCCGTCCGCGGTGGGCTGCTCGACGTCTTCCCGCCGACCGAGCCGCACCCGGTGCGCGTCGAGTTCTGGGGCGACGAGGTCGACGAGCTCCGGTACTTCTCCGCCGCCGACCAGCGCTCGCTCGACGAGCGCCCCGACCGCCTCTGGGCGCCGCCGTGCCGGGAGCTGCTGCTGACCGAGGAGGTGCGTGCCCGGGCCGCGGCACTGGCGGTCGGGCACCCCGGTCTCCTGGAGATCCTGGGCAAGCTCGCCGAGGGCATCGCCGTCGAGGGCATGGAGTCGCTGACCCCCGCCCTCATCGGCGACGCCGCCATGCAGCTGCTCACCGACCTGGTGCCCGCCGGCACGCACGTCCTGGTCTGCGACCCCGAGCGGGTCCGCAGCCGGGCGGCGGACCTGGTGCGCACCGCCGAGGAGTTCCTCGCCGCCTCGTGGGCGACCGCCGCGGAGGCCGGGGAGGCGCCCCTGGACCTGGGAGCGTCCTCCTTCCGCGACCTCGCCGAGGTCGAGGCCGCGGCCCGGATTCGCGGCCTGCCCTGGTGGACCACCGGGGCCTTCACACTGCAGGCCGAGGACGACGAGCGACAGGTCACCCTGGAGGCGGCGCCCGTCGAGCGCTTCCACGGCGACCAGGGCGCCGCCGTCGAGCGGATGCGCGGGTGGCACCGGGACGGCTGGCGGGTGGTCGTCACCTTCGCCGGCCCCGGCCCCGCCCAGCGCGCCGCCGACCAGTTCACCGAGGCCGACCTCGGCGTCCGGCTGGTGCCCGACGTCGCGAGTGCCCCCGACGCCGGGCTCACGCACGTCACCCAGGGCAATCTCGAGAGCGGGTTCGCCTTCCCGGGCGTGGGGCTGGCGCTGCTCACCGAGCACGACCTCACCGGTCAGCGCGGCACCTCGATGCGCGATGCGGTCAAGATGCCCGCGCGGCGGCGCAACGCCGTCGACCTGGTGCAGCTGCAGCCCGGCGACCTGGTCGTGCACGAGCAGCACGGCGTCGGCCGCTACATCGAGATGATCAGCCGCACGGTCAACGGCGGTCAGCGCGACTACCTGATCGTCGAGTACGCCCCGTCGCGCCGGAACCAGCCGCCGGACCGGCTGTTCGTGCCGACCGACGCGCTGGACCAGCTCACCCGCTACGTCGGCGGTGAGGCGCCCGCGCTGTCCAAGCTCGGCGGTGCCGACTGGCAGAAGACCAAGAGCTCGGCGCGCAAGGCGGTCAAGCAGATCGCCGGCGAGCTCATCCGGCTCTACTCCGCGCGGATGGCCACGCAGGGGCACGCCTTCGGCCCCGACACCGTCTGGCAGCGCGAGCTGGAGGACGCCTTCCCGTTCCAGGAGACGCCCGACCAGCTGGCCGCCATCGACGAGGTCAAGGCCGACATGCAGCAGACGGTGCCGATGGACCGGATCATCTGCGGCGACGTCGGCTACGGGAAGACCGAGATCGCGATCCGGGCCGCGTTCAAGGCGGTGCAGGACGGCAAGCAGGTCGCCGTCCTGGTGCCGACGACGCTGCTGGCCAACCAGCACTTCAAGACGTTCTCCGAGCGGGTCGCCCAGTTCCCGGTGACGGTGAAGGTGCTGTCCCGGTTCCAGTCGGACAGGGAGACCACCGAGATCCTCCGGCAGCTCGCGGCCGGTGAGGTCGACATCCTGGTCGGCACCCACCGGCTGCTGCAGCCGACCACCCGGTGGAAGGACCTCGGGCTGGTCATCGTCGACGAGGAGCAGCGCTTCGGCGTCGAGCACAAGGAGTACCTGAAGACCATGCGGACGGCGGTCGACGTCCTCTCGATGTCGGCAACCCCGATCCCGCGCACCCTGGAGATGAGCCTCACCGGCATCCGCGAGATGTCGACGATCCTCACCCCGCCCGAGGAGCGGCACCCGGTGCTCACCTACGTGGGCGCCTGGAACGACAAGCAGATGGCCGCCGCGATCCGCCGCGAGCTGCTGCGCGACGGGCAGGTCTTCGTCATCCACAACCGGGTGCAGTCAATCGACAAGGCGGCCGCGAAGATCCGCTCCCTGGTGCCCGAGGCCCGCATCGCCGTCGGGCACGGCCAGATGAAGGAGCACGAGCTCGAGCGGATCATGGTCGGCTTCTGGGAGAAGGAGTACGACGTCCTCGTCGCGACGACGATCGTCGAGTCCGGCTTGGACATCCCCAACGCCAACACTCTGATCGTCGATCGCGCCGACACCTTCGGGCTCTCCCAGTTGCACCAGATCCGCGGTCGGGTCGGCCGCGGGCGGGAGCGGGCCTACGCCTACTTCACCTACGACCCGACCCGCACCCTCACCGAGACCTCGGTCGACCGGCTGACCACGATCGCCAACAACACCGATCTCGGCGCGGGTATGGCGGTGGCGATGAAGGACCTGGAGATCCGCGGCTCGGGCAACCTCCTCGGCGGCGAGCAGTCCGGGCACATCGCCGGCGTCGGCTTCGACCTCTATGTCCGGCTGGTCGGCGAGGCCGTGGCCGACTACCGGGCGCAGGTCACCGGCGAGGAGGCGCCCGCCGAGCCGGTGGAGGTCCGCGTCGACCTGCCGGTGGACGCGCACCTCCCGCACGACTACGTGCCCGGCGAGCGGCTGCGCATGGAGGCCTACCGCAAGGTCGCCTCGATCTCCGACGACGAGCAGGCACAGGCCGTGCTCGACGAGCTCACCGACCGCTACGGCGCTCCTCCGGCGCCGGTGCTCAACCTGCTCGCCGTGGCCCGCTTCCGGGTGGCGATGCGGGCGCTGGGCGTCACCGAGGTGTCGCTGCAGGGCCGCAACATCCGGGTCGGCCCGGTCGACCTGCCGGAGTCCAAGCAGATGCGGCTGGCCCGCCTGGCCGACGGAGCCTCCTACAAGGCCGCCGTGCGGACGATCTCGCTCAAGGTGCCGGTGGGCCCCGACCGCCGGACGCCGCTGCGCGACGTCGCCCTGCTGGAGAACCTGCACGCGACGCTGAAGGCCGTGCTGGACCAGCCCGTCGCCGCGTGACAGCTGCGGGAGCACCGCAGCGAGGGGCGAGCGAGGAGCGGACCGGAGCGCGGGAGGTGGCTGTGTGGTGGCCGCGGCGTCCTGAAGCCCCCGACCGGGGCGGCGTGGGGCGCAGGTCACAGCCGGTGTGGCAGTCTCCCGGCGTGCTGATCCACCGCGCTGCCCGCGCCAGCGCCGCCGTCGCACTGGCCGCCGTCGCCCTGGCCGGTTGCCGGTCGGCCCCGGACGTCGCCGCGTACGTGGGCGACGAGCAGATCACCGTCGACGAGCTGGACGCGGCGGTCGCCGACCGGCTCGCCGACGACGCCGTGGCCGCGGCCGCCGAGGGCCGGGAGACCGAGCTCACCCGCCGGGTGCTGGGGCTCCTCATCGAGGGCGAGGTGCACGACGCCGCCGCCGAGCGCTACGGCGTGCAGGTCGCCGAGGCGGAGGTGACCCGGCGGATCGAGGAGCTGCTCGGCGGGGACGACCCCGACGAGGTCTACGGCCGCCTCGCCCAGCAGGGCGTCGGCCGGGCCGACGTGCGCGAGAGCGTGCGCCAGCAGCTGGTGCGCCTGGAGCTGGCCGCCGCCGAGGGGGAGGTGGCCGCTCTGGCGGAGCCGGCGCTCCGGGCGCGGTACGAGGAGGTCCGGGAGGAACTCGGTCAGGTCGAGTTCGGCTACGTCACGGTGCCCGACCAGGCGACCGCCGACGCGGTCGTGGCGGAGCTGGCGGCCGACCCGGCCGGCTACGCCGAGGTGGCCGCCCGGTTCCCCGGCCCGTACACGCTGCCCGCGCTCGACCGCCGGGCCCTCGACGAGCTGCCGCCCGCCCTCGCCGGACCGCTCGGGACGGCGGGGCCGGGGACGGCGGTCGCGGTGCCGGTGCCCGAGACCGGGGGGATCGTCGTCGCCTTCCGCGCCGGCACCACCTACCCGTCGTTCGAGGAGCTGCGGCCGCAGCTCGAGAACGAGGCAGGTGAGGAGGTGGAGGCGGCCGTGCAGCCCCTGCTCGACGACGTCCGGGCCGACCTCGACCTGACGGTCAACCCGCGCTACGGCGTCGTCGACGAGGGGCGGCTGCTGCCCGCCGAGGGCGGCGTCGTCGACATCCTCGACCAGGCGGCCGCCCCGGGGGCGGACGGGGCCGTGGAGCCTTCGGCAGACTGACCGGGTGCCCGTCGCCCTCGCCGTCACCGTCAGCCCCCACCTGCCCGGCCTGCTGAGCCCCGCGGGGTGGCGGGCGGTCTCCTCGGGGCGTCCGCTGGCCGCGCTGCCCGGGGCCGCCGGCACCGCGGAGGTGCTGCGCGCCGACGGGCTGGCCGTCCTCGACGTCCCGGCCGTCGACGCCGCCGGTGCGCTGGACGGGGACGTCGTGCTGCTGGTCCCCCTCGGGGAGCCGGTGCCCGGTGCGGAGGTCGTCGCCGCGGCGCCCGAGCCGGCGGGGGTGCGGCTGCTCGACGTCGTCGCGGTCATGGACCGGCTGCGCTCGCCCGGGGGCTGCCCGTGGGACGCCGAGCAGACCCACGCGTCGCTGCGCGGCTACCTGCTGGAGGAGGCGCACGAGGCCTACGACGCGATCGTCGACGACGACCCGGCCGCGATGCGCGAGGAGCTCGGCGACGTCCTCCTGCAGGTCGTCTTCCACGCCCGCGTCGCCGCCGAGGCGGGGGAGGAGCGGCGCTTCGACGTCGACGACGTGGCCGGCGACCTGGTCGACAAGCTGGTCCGCCGGCATCCGCACGTGTTCGGCGACGCGGGCCCGCGCGACGTGGCCCAGGTGGAGGCGGGCTGGGACGAGATCAAGAAGGCGGAGAAGCAGCGCCGCTCACCGACCGAGGGGGTCTCCCGGTCGCAGCCGGCGGCGTCGTGGGGCGCCGCCCTGGTCCGCCGGGCCGGGCGGGCGGGCCTCGCGACGCCGGCGCCGGCGGAGCTGACCGTCGACAGCCCCGAGGCGCTCGGCGAGCGGCTGCTCGCCGTGGTCGCGGCCGCCGAGGCCCGCGGCTGGGACGCCGAGGACGCCCTCCGCGAGGCGGTCCGCCGCTACGCCGGCGAGCTGGACGCCGAGGCCGAGGAGCGCGCCGACCCCGCAAGGAGCGCCCCGTGATCCCCGAGGCCCCCGCGTCCGCGCCGCTCGCCACCGCCGTCGAGGAGGTCGAGGAGCTGGTGCCCGACGACGCCTGGCAGGTGCTCGCGCTGGTCGCCGCCGCGGCGCTCGCGGCCTGGCTGGTCGGCGTCCTGATCGGCGTCCTGGTGCGCCGGCTGGCCCGCCGCTCGGTGGTGGCCGGCGACCTGTCCCGGCGCGGCCGGACGCCGCTGCGCACCCTGCTGGTGCTGATCGCCGTCACCATCGTGCTCGACGCCGGGCCCCAGCTGGGCGGCTGGCGGGACCCGGTCGTCCGGGGACTCGGCCTGGCGCTGGTCGCGACCGTCGGCTGGCTGGTGGCGGTGGCGGTGCAGGTGACGGCCGATCTGGCGCTGGCCCGCTACGACGTCGACGTCGTCGACAACCGGCACGCCCGGCGGGTCCGGACGCAGATCGGCCTGCTGCGCCGGCTGGCGATCGTGCTGGTCGCCGTCGTGACCGTGGCCGCGATGCTGCTGACCTTCCCCACCGCGCGCACCGCGGGCGCCAGCATCCTGGCCAGCGCGGGCGTCATCTCGATCGTCGCCGGCCTCGCCGCGCAGACCTCGCTGGCCAACGTCTTCGCGGGGCTGCAGCTGGCCTTCACCGACGCCATCCGGGTCGACGACGTCGTGGTGGTGGAGGAGGAGTGGGGCCGGATCGAGGAGATCACCCTCACCTACGTCGTCGTCCACGTCTGGGACGACCGCCGGCTGGTGCTGCCCTCCACGTACTTCACGACCACGCCGTTCGAGAACTGGACGCGCAAGGAGTCCGCCGTGCTCGGCTCGGTCGAGCTCGACGTCGACTGGACCGTGCCGTTCGACGACATGCGCGCCGAGCTGCACCGGCTGCTCGAGGGGGAGGAGCTGTGGGACCGGCGGGTGTCGGTCCTGCAGGTGACCGACGCGGTCGGCTCGGTGGTGCGGGTCCGGGTGCTGGTCAGCGGCAAGGACGGACCGACGCTGTTCGACCTGCGCTGCCACGTCCGCGAGGGGCTGGTCGGCTGGCTGCAGCGGGAGCACGGCCGCGGTCTGCCACGGGTGCGGGTCGAGGAGCTGCCGGGGGCGACCGGGCGGCACGGGCCCGTCGCCGCGCCCCTGCCGGCGGGGCCGGCCGAGGGCGCGTCGCTGTTCACCGGCAGCAGCGAGGCGCGCGAGCGTTCGCGGGCGTTCACCGGCCCCAGCGGGGCCGAGACGGCCGACCGGGACACCGTGCCGGGGCCCCGGAGCTGACCGTCGCCGACCTGGTCGGGTGAGGCGGGCGGTGCGACGGCGCGCGGCTGGTTAGGCTGCGTCCCGTGCCGAGCATCGATGCCGTAGGCGCGCGGGAGGTCCTCGACTCGCGCGGAAACCCCACCGTCGAGGTCGAGGTCGCCCTCGACGACGGGACCATCGCCCGGGCCGCCGTGCCCAGCGGTGCGTCCACGGGCGCCTTCGAGGCGGTGGAGCTGCGGGACGGGGGTGAGCGGTACGGCGGCAAGGGCGTCACCAAGGCCGTCGACGGCGTCCTCGACGTCATCGGCCCGGAGCTGGTCGGCTACGAGGCCAGCGAACAGCGCCTGGTCGACCAGCGGCTGCTCGACCTCGACGGCACCCCGGACAAGTCCCGCCTGGGCGCCAACGCCATCCTCGGCGTCAGCCTGGCCGTCGCCCGCGCCGCCGCCGACTCCGCCGGCCTCCCGCTGTTCCGCTACGTCGGCGGCCCGTCGGCGCACCTGCTGCCCGTGCCGATGATGAACATCCTCAACGGTGGCGCCCACGCCGACAGCAACGTCGACGTGCAGGAGTTCATGATCGCCCCCATCGGCGCCGCGACCTTCGCCGAGGCGCTGGCCATGGGCACCGAGACCTACCACGCGCTCAAGGCCGTGCTGAAGGGCCGCGGGCTCGCCACGGGCCTCGGCGACGAGGGTGGCTTCGCTCCCGACCTGCCGAGCAACCGCGACGCGCTGGACCTGATCGCCGAGGCGGTCGAGAAGGCCGGCTACTCCCTCGGCTCGGACATCGCGTTCGCCCTCGACGTGGCCGCAACCGAGTTCCACGCCGACGGCGGCTACGACTTCGAGGGGCAGTCCCGCTCGGCGGAGTACCTCGTCGACTACTACCGCGGCCTGGTCGACGCCTACCCGATCGTCTCCATCGAGGACCCGCTGGACGAGGAGGACTGGGACGGCTGGATCGCGATGACCGCCGCCCTCGGCGACCGGGTGCAAATCGTCGGCGACGACCTCTTCGTCACCAACCCGGCGCGGCTGGCCGACGGCATCGCCCGCGGCGCGGCCAACGCGCTGCTGGTGAAGGTCAACCAGATCGGCACCCTGACCGAGACCCTCGACGCGGTGAACCTGGCCCACCGCAGCAGCTACCGCTGCATGATGAGCCACCGCTCCGGTGAGACCGAGGACACCACGATCGCCGACCTCGCCGTCGCCACCGATTGCGGGCAGATCAAGACCGGTGCCCCGGCGCGCAGCGAGCGCGTGGCCAAGTACAACCAGCTGCTGCGCATCGAGGAGGAGCTCGACGACGCCGCCCGCTACGCCGGTGCCGCGGCGTTCCCCCGGCTGGACGGCTGAGCCAGGACCGATGAGCAGCGTGCGGGGCCGGCGGGCCGGTGGCGACGGTCCGCGGGCGACCGGCAGGGTGCCCCGGGTGCACTCCACCCGGCCGGTCCGCACGGGCCTGCGGACCAGCGCGTCCAGCCGGCCCGGGCAGCGGCGTCCCAACCGCCGGCCGGAGCGGCGCCCGACCGGCCCGGCTGCGGCCCGTCGCCGTCCGCTGTTCACCGGACGCGCGGTCGTGCTCGTCGGGCTGGTGCTGCTGCTGGCGCTGACCCTGGCCGGCCCCATCCGGCAGTACCTCGCCGGGCAGGCAGAGCTGACCCGGCTCGCCGCCGAGGGAGACGCGCTCGACCAGCGGGCCGCCGACCTGGAGGCAGAGCTGGAGCGGCAGTCCGATCCTGCCTACGCGCAGCGGCAGGCACGGGAGCGGCTGTCCTACGTGCTTCCCGGTGACCGCCTGCTGATCGTCGTCGACGGGGAGGCCGTCGAGGGCGACGCCGGCACGCTGGCCGCCGCGGCCGAGCAGCCCGAGCCGCTGTCCTGGTACGAGGGGCTGATGCGGTCGGTGGCCGACGCCGACGGCGGTGACGGGATCGACGAGACGGGCACGGGAGGTGCGGGCGGGTGAGCGAGCCGGTCACCCCGGAGGACCGGGAGGTCGTCGCCCGGCAGCTCGGCCGGCCGCCGCGAGCGCTGGTGGGCGTGGCGCACCGCTGCCCCTGCGGCCAGCCCGACGTGGTCGAGACCTCGCCGCGGCTCGAGGACGGGACGCCGTTCCCGACCCTCTACTACCTGACCTGCCCGCGGGCCTCGGCCGCCGCGAGCCGGCTGGAGTCCACCGGGCGGATGCGGGAGTGGCAGGACGAGCTGGCCACCGATCCGGAGCTGGCCGCGGGCTACCGCGCCGCGCACGAGAGCTACCTCGCCGCCCGTGACGCCAAGGACGTGCTGCCCACCCGCGCCACCGCGGGGGGCATGCCCGACCGGGTGAAGTGCCTGCACGCGCTCGCGGGTCACGCGCTGGCGGCTGGCCCCGGCGTGAATCCGATCGGCGACCGCGCCGTCGAGGGCATGGGCGAGTGGTGGGCCAAGGGGCCCTGCGCCCGCCCGGAGGGCCCCGGCCCCGAGGACGAGGCGTGACCCGGGTCGCGGCGATCGACTGCGGCACCAACTCCATCCGCCTGCTGGTCGCCGACGTGCCCGCAGAGGGCGGGCACACCGACCTGCTCCGCCGGATGGAGGTGGTGCGCCTCGGCCAGGGCGTGGACGCGACCGGCCGGCTGGCGCCGGAGGCGATCGAGCGCACCCGCCTGGTGCTCGCCGAGTACGCGGCCCAGGCCCGCGAGCTGGGCGCCACCGCGGTCCGGATGGTGGCCACCAGCGCCACCCGGGACGCCGCCAACCGCGCCGACTTCGAGCGGATGGTCCTGGCCACGCTGGGCCGGGCCCCCGACGTGGTGACCGGCCGTGAGGAGGCCGAGCTGTCGTTCCTCGGCGCGACCGGGTCCGTCGCGGCGGCGGCGGCGACGCACGGCCTGCAGCCGCCCCGGCCGCCGTACCTGGTGGTCGACATCGGCGGCGGCTCGACCGAGTTCGTCCTGGGCGACGCCGGCGGCGTGATCGCCGCGCGGTCGGTGGACATCGGCTGCGTCCGGCTCACCGAGCGGCACCTGCACGACGACCCCCCGACCGCCGAGCAGGTCTCCCTCACCGAGCGGGACATCAGGACCGCGCTGGCCGAGGTGACCGCCGAGGTGCCCGTGCGGCGGGCGGCCACCCTGGTGGGACTGGCCGGGTCGGTGACCACCGTGGCCGCGCTCGCCCTGGACCTGCCCACCTACGACTCCGAGGCCATCCACGGCTCGCGGATCCCGGTGGACGACGTGCGGCGGGTGTCGGCGGACCTGCTCGCGGCTCCCCGGGAGCGGCGGGCGGCGTCGCCGGTCATGCACCCCGGCCGGGTCGACGTCATCGGTGCCGGCGCGCTGGTCCTGCGGGTGCTCATGGACGAGTTCGCCCTGCCGGAGGTCGCCGTCAGCGAGCACGACATCCTCGACGGCATCGTCCTGCGCCTGGCCCGCGGCTGACCCGCTCCGCATGGCACTCGACGCCGACGGCTTCCCGGTCACCCGCACGCCGGCCGGGGTCGTCCGCGGCGCCCGGGCGGCCCGGGACCTCGCCGTCCTCGACGCCCGCATCTCCGGCTGCTACGCCTGCCCCCGGCTGGTCGCGTGGCGGGAGGAGGTGGCCAGGACCAAGCGGGCCTCCTTCCGCGACCAGGACTACTGGGGCCGGCCGGTGCCCGGGCTCGGGCCGGCCGACGCCCGGATCGCCGTCGTCGGGCTGGCGCCGGCCGCCCACGGCGGGAACCGCACCGGCCGGGTCTTCACCGGCGACCGCAGCGGCGACTGGATCTTCGCCGCGCTCTGGCGGGCCGGGCTGGCGAACCAGCCGACCTCCACCCACATCGGCGACGGACTGGAGCTCACCGACGTCCGGGTGGCTGCCGCCGTGCGCTGCGCACCGCCGGCGAACGCGCCCACGCCGGAGGAGCGGGACACCTGCTCGCCGTGGCTGGCCCGGGAGCTGGAGCTGCTGCCGAGGCTGCGGGTGGTCGTCGTCCTCGGCGGTTTCGGCTGGACGGCGCTGTGGCCGGTCCTGGCCGCCGCCGGGTACGCGCTGCCCCGGCCGCGGCCGGCGTTCGGCCACGGCGTCGAGGTGGCGCTGTCCGGTCCCCGCGGCCCGCTGACGTTGCTGGGCAGCTACCACGTGAGCCAGCAGAACACCTTCACCGGCAGGCTCACCGAGCCGATGCTCGACGCCGTGCTGTCCCGGGCCACGGAGCTCGCGGGGGATCCCCGCTAGCGTGCAGGGCACGCCCCCGTAGCCCAATCGGCAGAGGCAGGCCCCTTAAAAGGGTCCCAGCGTCGGTTCGAACCCGACCGGGGGCACCGGAGGGGCATCCGTTTCCCCTCGTGCGGGTGTCGTGGAACGCTTCGGGCGTGTCCGGCGTTGACCTGACCGAGTGGGGTGCGCCAAGTTGGCTCCACGATCCAGAAGTCACCTCGAGGAGATGACGATGCCCAGTAGGAACCCGGCGTTCAGCCGTGGGTTCGGTAATGCGGGCCCCGGCCAGCAGTCCGCCGGTTGGGGCAACGCCCCCCAGCACGGCGGGCCCCGGTACGGCGCGCCGCAGTACGGGGCCCCGACCCAGTACGGCGCCCCCGCGCCGCAGCACGACGCGTACACCGCACCGTCCCCGTACGGGACGACCGAGGCGACGCGGTACATGACCATGGACGACGTCGTCCAGAAGACGGGTCTGTCCTTCCTCGTCACCGTCGTCTCGGCGGCGGTCACCTGGGCGCTCCTGCCCCAGGAGCTGGCGTGGGGCCTGGCCCTGCCGTCGGTCCTGGTCGCCTTCGTGCTCGGCCTGGTGATCGCCTTCAAGCAGATCGCCAACCCGGCCGCGACGCTGGCCTACGGTGCGCTCTACGGCGTCGCCCTGGGTGCGATCAGCGAGGCGTTCAACGACGTCTACCCGGGCATCGTCATGCAGGCGCTGATCGGCACCTTCGGTGTTTTCGCCGGCATGCTGGTGGTCTACAAGACGGGCGCCATCCGCGTCACGCCCAAGCTGACCCGCTGGGTCATGGCCGCCGGTATCGGTGTCCTGGTCCTGATGGTGGCCAACTTCGTGGCCGCGTGGATCGGCGGCGGCGACGGCCTGGGCCTGCGCGACGGTGGCCCGCTGGCGATCGGCTTCAGCCTGCTGGTGATCGGTGTGGCGGCGTTCTTCCTGCTGCTCGACTTCGACATGGCCGACGAGGCCATCCGTCGTGGGGCGCCGGCCAAGTTCGCCTGGTACATCGCCTTCGGTCTGCTCGTGACCGTCATCTGGCTGTACATCGAGATCCTGCGCCTGCTGAGCTACCTCCAGGACGACTGACCTCGTCCGCACACGACAGTGGCCCGGTCCCCGCGAGGGGGCCGGGCCACTGTCGTGTCAGGGGGCCTCCCGCGCCGCCGGCGCGGGGTCCTCCGGGGATTCCCCGTGCGGAGAGCCCCGGAGGAGCGAATCAGGAGAGGCGCTCGAGCACCATCGCCATGCCCATGCCGCCACCGACGCACATGGTCTCCAGGCCGAAGGTCACGTCCCGAGTCTGCAGGCCGTTGATCAGCGTGCCGGTGATCCGGGCCCCGGTGCTGCCGAAGGGGTGCCCGACGGCGATGGCGCCACCGTGCACGTTCAGCTTCTCGATCGGGACGTCGAGGTCCCGGTAGCTCGGGATGACCTGCGCGGCGAAGGCCTCGTTGATCTCGACGAGGTCGATGTCGTCGATGGTCATGCCGGCCCGCTGCAGGGCCAGACGGGAGGCGTCGACCGGGCCGTAGCCCATGATCTCCGGCGAGAGGCCGGTGACCGCGGTGGAGACCACGCGGGCCAGCGGGGTGAGACCCAGCTCGGCGGCCTTGGTGTCGCTCATGACGACCACGGCGGAGGCGCCGTCGTTGAGCGGGCAGGCGTTCCCCGCGGTGACCCGGCCGTCGGGGCGGAAGACCGGCTTCAGGCCGGAGATGCCCTCGAGCGTGGTGCCCGGGCGCGGGCCGTCGTCCTTGGTGACCACGGTGCCGTCGGGCAGGGTGATCGGGACGATCTCGCGCTCCCAGAAGCCGTTGTTGATCGACTCCTCGGCGAGGTTCTGGCTGCGGACGGCGAACTCGTCCATCTCCTGGCGGGTGACGCCCTTGAGCAGCGCCAGGTTCTCCGCGGTCTGCCCCATGGCGATGTAGACGTCGGGGATCTCGCCGTTCTGGCGCGGGTCGGTCCAGGAGTCGGCGCCGCTCTCGGCCACCTTCGCCACCCGGGCCTCGGCGTCGGCGAAGACCGGGTTCTTGGTGTCGGGGATCGCGTCGCTGTTGCCCTTCACGAACCGCGAGACGGTCTCCACGCCGGCGGAGATGAAGACGTCGCCCTCGCCGGCCTTGATGGCGTGCATGGCCATGCGGGTGGTCTGCAGGGACGAGGAGCAGTAGCGGGTGATCGTCGTGCCGGGCAGGTGGTCCATGCCCAGCAGCACGCTGACGACGCGCCCCATGTTGAAGCCCTGCTCGCCGCCGGGCAGGCCGCAGCCGAGCATCAGGTCGTCGATGTCGGTGGGGTCGAGGGCGGGCACCTTGTCCAGGGCGGCACGGACGACGGCGGCGGCCAGGTCGTCGGGCCGCATGTCCTTCAGCGAGCCCTTGAACGCACGACCGATGGGTGAGCGCGCGGTCGCGACGATGACGGCTTCGGGCATGAGAGCCTCCACGATGAGGGGGGTCCGGGCGCGGATCGCCGGACGTCGGTCACCTCGAAACTACCCGGCCCCGTCCCGGGTACCGCCCCGAGCACGCGAGGGGTGGGCAGGACGGGGTCCTTTCTCAGCCGGCGACCGGCGTGCCCGCCTCCGCCTCGGCGTGTTCCGCCTGCTCGGGCGTCGGCACCTCGGTGGGGCGGCGCCGCCGCAGCAGCGCCCACGGGCCGCGGGGGCCGGTGTCCGAGCCGGCCACCTCGGCGGCCTGCACCTCGGTGCCGGGACGGTTGGCGGCTCGTGCCGCGGCGCGGGCGACGGGCCGGACGGTGCCGCGGCGGAGCGAGCGCAGGCCCCGGTCCGCGCGCGCCGGCCACACGCCGAGCGCGTCGGCGACCGACGGCAGCAGCACCGCTGCTGCCGCGGCGTAGCCGGCGCCGCTGGGATGGAACTCGTCCACGCTGAACATGGTGCGGTCGGAGGCGAACGCGGGCCCGAGCAGCGAACCGAGGGAGACCGTCCGGCCCCCGGCCTCGACGACGGCGACGGTCTGCGCGGCTGCCATCTGCCGGCTCCACCGGCGGGCCAGCGTGCGCAGCGGCTGGGCGATCGGCCGGATGGTGCCCAGGTCGGGGCAGGTGCCGACGACGACCTCGCAGCCGGCCGCGGTCAGCCGGCGGACCGCATCGGTGAGGTGGCCGACGGAGACCGCCGTCGAGGTGCGGGCGGTGACGTCGTTGGCCCCGATCATGATCACCGCGACCGTCGGCTGCTCGGCCAGGGCGCGGTCGACCTGCACCTCCAGGTCGGCGGCGCGGGCGCCGGACTTCGCCAGGCGCACCAGGCGGACCGGCCGCTCGGCGAGCTCGGCCAGGCCCGCGGCGACGAGCACGCCGGGGGTCTCGGCGGCGCGGTGCACGCCGAGCCCGACGGCGCTGGAGTCACCCAGTACGGCCAGCACGATCGGCGTGCCGCGGCCCCGGCCGTAGACCCCGTCGCCCGACGGCGGGTCGCCCTTGGTGGTGCGGGCCTCGACCCTGCGGCGGGCGGCCCGTGCCTCCTCGCGGAGCAGGGCGACCAGGGCGGCCCCGGCGATGCCCATCCCGCCGCCGCCGTACGCGGCTCCGGTGGCCAGCCGTCGGGCCGTGTCCGTGCGGATCATGGTCCCTCCGTCCCTGGTCGGTGCATGCGTCGGGGCGCCACCGACGTTATCGGCCCCCTACGGTGCAACCTGTGCCCCCATCCCTCCCTGGTGTGAGCCAGTCCCCCGACCCCGACGACCGGACGCGGCAGATCGTCGACGTCCTCGTCGAGGCCTTCGGCGAGCTCATGGACGCCGACGCCGATGCCTTCCGTACGAAGTTCCGCAAGATGGCGGCCGATCCGTTCGCCTTCTACCGGGGGAGCGCCCCTCTGTTCTACGCCGACATGGCGACGACGGAGGATCGGTGGTGCGACGAGCGCACGTCGCGCGTGTGGATCCAGGGTGACCTGCACGCGGAGAACTTCGGCACCTACATGGACAGCGCCGGCCGGATCGTCTTCGACGTCAACGACTTCGACGAGGCCTACCTCGGGCACGTCAGCTGGGACCTGCGCCGCTTCTGCGCCAGCTTCGCGTTGCTGTCGTGGCGCAAGGCGCTCGGTGACGATGTCATCAGCGAGCTGCTGGGCGTCTACCTCCGTGCCTATCTGGAGCAGGTGGAGGCGTTCACCCGCTCCGACGAGGACCGGTCGTTCGCGCTGCTCGCCGGGAACACCGAGGGCGCGGTGCGCGAGCTGATCCTGGAGACGACGGCGCGCACCCGCATGGGCCTGCTCGACCGCATGACCGTGGTGGAGGACTTCCAGCGGCGCTTCGCCGACCGGGCCCGCAACCGCCGGCTCGGCGACGAGGAGCGGGACCGCGTGCTCGCCGCCCTCGAGCGCTACCGGCAGACCGTGCCGAAGGGGCAGCGGCGCCGGGAGGTCACCTACGACGTGAAGGACGTCATCGGCACCGGCGGGTTCGGCATCGGCAGCGCCGGGCTGCCGGCCTACAACGTCCTGCTCGAGGGGTACGACCAGGCGCTGGAGAACGACGTCGTCCTGTCGCTGAAGCAGGGCAACGTGGCGGCGCCCAGCCGGGTCGTCACCGACCCGGAGATCCGCGGCTACTTCGAGAACGAGGGCCACCGCACGGCGCTGAGCCAGCGGTCGCTGCAGGCGAACACCTCGCAGTTCCTCGGTTACACCGAGATCGACGGGCGGGGCTTCGTCGTCGCCGAGCTCTCGCCCTACGAGCTCGACCTGGACTGGGACGACCTCACCGAGCCCGAGGAGATCGCCCCGGTGCTGACCCAGCTCGGCCGCGCCACCGCGAAGCTGCACTGCGTCGGCGACGCCGACAGCGACCACACCCTGGTGCCGTTCCAGACCGAGGAGGCGATCACCGCCATGGTGGGCGACCGGCGGGAGGAGTTCGTCGCCGACCTGGTCGAGTTCGCGCACTCCTACGCGCACCGCACTCAGACCGATCACCGGCTGTTCGTGAACGCCTTCCGCGCGGGGGCCATCCCGGGGATCAGCTCCAGCGGCTCGCTCCCCCTGCCGGGGGGCCGATCGACCGCAACTGCGCACTCGACCGCTCAGCGCGCGCGTCGTCCCCGGCGGGTGCGGAGGTAGTCGGCGACGACGTACTCGCCGAGCCGCTCGGTGTCGGGCTGGAACACGCGTCCACCGGCCCGCTGGGTCAGGTCGTGGACGAAGTGCACCAGGCCGGGGTCGGGGTCGAGGGCGAAGACGTTAACCGTCGCCCCCGACCGGGCCACCCGCTCCACCTCGGCCACGGTCCGGGCGATCGTCTCCGGCATCGGCGGCCAGCAGAAGAACGGCGTCCCGTCGTCCTCCAGGTGGGCGGTCGGCTCCCCGTCGGTGACCACCAGGACGACCGGCTCGGCGTCCCGGTGCCGGGCCAGGAACCGCCGGGCCAGCATCAGCCCGTGCTGGAGGTTGGTGCCCTGCAGTGTGTCCACGGAGAGCTCGGCGAGGGTCTCCGGGCGCAGCACCTGGGCGGTGGACGAGAAGCCGATGATCTCGATGGCGTCCTGCGGGAAGCGGGTGGTCACCAGCGAGTGCAGCGCCATCGCCGTCGACTTCGCCGCCCCCCAGGTGCCGCGCAGCGCCATGGAGTAGGACAGGTCGACCAGCAACGCGACGGCGGCGCCGGTGCGCCGCTCGGTCTCCACCACCTGGAAGTCCTCGACGGCGATGCGGACCCGCCGCTGCCCCTCCCGGCGTGGCTCGCCCGCCGTCCGCAGCACGGCGTTGCGGACGGTGCGGACGACGTCCAGCGGCTGCTCGTCGCCGAACCGCCACTCCCGCGAGCCGCCGGTGAGTTCCCCGGCCGCGCCGGCGTCGGCGACGTCGTGCTCGCCGCGGCCGGTGGCGTCGAGCTGGGCGAAGACCCGGCGCAGCGCGGTCGCGCCCAGCCGGCGGACGGCCTTGGGAGAGAGCTCCAGGGTGCCCCCGGACCGGTTCAGGTAGCCCTGTCGCTCCAGCTCCCGCTCGAGCTGCCGGAGCGCGGCCAGGTCGTCGGCGGCGGAGCGGCCGAGCGCACGCTGCAGCAGCTCCTCGTCGACGTCGGCCAGCGAGGCGCCGGCGTAGCCCTGCGAGAGCTGGTTCGACAGCGCCTCCAGGTCGGCGAGCTCGGCCACGGCGCTGGTGGCGTCGCCCAGGCCCAGGGGCTGCTCGCCGTCGGGGACCTGCCCGCGCTGCCCCCACGGCAGATCGGGGCGGGCCTGGCGCAGCGCGTCGGAGAGGTGGGCCATCTCGCTGGCCAGCCCCATGTCCTCCATCGTCTGCGCCATCAGCTCGGCCAGCTCGGCGCGCTGCTCGGGGGAGAGGCCGGCCATCATCCGCTCCTGCGCGGCCGCCCGGCGGGCCAGCGAGTCGATGAGCTCCTCGACCGACTGCGGCTCGTCGGGGAAGAACTGCCCGTGGTCCTGCATGAAGTCGGCGAACTGCTGGTCGGTGTCCTCACCCCGGTTGTGCGCGTCGACCAGCCGGGACAGGTCGGCGACCATGTCCTTGACCGCCTGCAGGTCCTGCTCGCCGGCGTCCTGCAGCGCCTGCTTCATCGAGGCGAACGAGCTGTCGAGCACCTCCCGGCGCAGCAGGTCCTGGATCTGCTCGTAGGCCTGCCGCCCCTCCGCCGAGCGCCACGACCAGTCTCTGAGCGCGCGGACCGCCCCGGAGGTGTCCTCCGGCAGCGCGTCGAGCTCGGCCTCGGCCAGGCGCGCGGCGTCGTCGGGGTCGGGGAACAGCTCGCGGCGCTCGGCCTCGACGGCCCGGTCGAGCAGCTCCCGGACCTCCTGCAGGGTGCCGTCCATCCGCCCGGCGGTGCGCGCCTTGCGCAGCCGGTCGCGCACCGCCCGGCGCAGCTCGTCGAGCCCGCGCCGGCCCTCGGTGCCCCGGCGCAGCAGCTCGCGCAGCGCCTCGCGCACCCCGCTGCCGCCCAGCACCGAGTCGCCGATCTCGTCGACGGCGTTGCCCAGGTCGTAGGGCGGGGCCAGCGGGTCGGGGCCGCCCCGCCAGGCCCCGTACCGGTAGCCGCGTGGACGTCGCGTGCTCACGTCAGGCCCCGTAGACGGTGCGGCCGCCGTCGGTGTCCTTGGCCAGCCGGCGGGTGAGGTGCAGCCCCTCCAGCGCGAACTCCACGGCCGCCGCCGCCTGCTCGGCGGACTGGTCGCCCTCGGGCACGCCGAGCCGACCGAGCAGCTCGGCCAGCTTCGGGATCGTGCCCAGCTGGCCCAGCAGCGCCGGGGCGGGCACCAGGTCGCCGGACTCGACGGTCTCCCCGCCGGTGAAGTGCTCCTGCAGGCCGGTGAGGTCGAGCCCGGCGCAGCGGGCGCGGAAGGTCTGCGCGGTCGCCTGGCGCAGCAGGTGCTCGAGGATCTCCAGCTCGCGGTCGTCGTCGGGGTCGGAGCCCGCGTCCGCGAACTCCACCTTGCCGCGGCTGGCCGGGACGATGCTCGGCAGGTCCACGACCCGGGCCACCGGCCGCGCCTCCCCGGCCACGGCGGCGCGGCGGACGGCGGAGGCGGCGACGGTCTCCAGGCCCGCGATGGCGAACCGGGCGCTGACGCCGGAGCGCTGGTCGACGTGGCTGGACTCGCGGACCAGCCGGGTGAACCGCGCGACGATCTCCACCAGGTGGGCCGGGACGACGGGCGCGTCGAGGGCGTCCTGCCCGCCCGGTGCCCCGAGCCCGCTGGTCTGCGCCTCCTGCTCCAGCAGCCGGATCTCGTCGGCGAGCTCGATCGGGTAGTGGGTCCGCACCTCGGCGCCGAACCGGTCCTTGAGCGGGGTGATGATCCGCCCGCGGTTGGTGTAGTCCTCGGGGTTGGCGCTGGCCACCAGCAGCAGGTCCAGGGGGAGCCGCACCCGGTAGCCGCGGATCTGGATGTCCCGCTCCTCCAGGACGTTGAGCAGCGCCACCTGGATGCGCTCGGCGAGGTCGGGCAGCTCGTTGACGCTGAAGATGCCGCGGTTGGTGCGGGGGACGAGGCCGTAGTGGACGGTCTCCGGGTCGCCGAGCGTGCGGCCCTCGGCGACCTTGATCGGGTCGACGTCGCCGATGAGGTCGCCGACGCTGGTGTCCGGCGTCGCCAGCTTCTCGCCGAACCGCTCGCTGCGGTGCAGCCAGCCCACGGGAGCGGCGTTCCCGTGCTCGGCGATCTGCCGGTGTGCCCAGACGCTGATGGGGCTGAGCGGGTGCTCGTTGAGCTCGCTGCCGACCAGGACCGGTGTCCACTCGTCGAGCAGTCCGACCAGGGTGCGGATCAGCCGGGTCTTGCCCTGGCCGCGCTCACCGAGGAGCACGAGGTCGTGGCCGGCGATGAGTGCCCGCTCGACCTCGGGGAGCACGGTGTCCTCGAAGCCGACCATGCCGGGCAGGGTCGCCTCGCCGGCGGCGAGGCGGGCGAGCAGGTTGGCGCGGATCTCCGCCTTGACCGGGCGGAAGGGAACTCCGGTGGCGCGGAGCTCGCCAAGGGTGGTGGGTGCGGGGGCGGGGGTTGCCGGTGCGGGGCTGTCCGTCACCTCCGCCACGGTACGACGAGGAGCGCGGGTCCGGGCGCCCGTCGTCGCCGCCGCCTGCGAGGATCCCCGGGTGACCGGATCCGGTGGGCCGCCGCTCGTCACCGGCAAGGACGTCGAGGCGGCGGCGGAGCTGCTCGCCGGCGTCGTCCGGCGCACCCCGCTGGAGCACTCGCGCGGGCTGGCCGATCGCGCGGGCGGCCCGGTGTGGCTCAAGTGCGAGAACCTGCAGCGCGCCGGGTCGTTCAAGATCCGCGGTGCCTACACGCGGATCGCCCGGCTGAGCGACGGCGAGCGGGCCCGCGGAGTGGTCGCCGCCAGCGCTGGGAACCACGCCCAGGGGGTTGCCCTCGCCGCGCGACTGCTGGGCGCCGAGGCGACGGTCTACATGCCGGAGACCGCGCCGCTGCCCAAGGTGGCCGCCACGCGCCACTACGGCGCCACCATCGAGATGCTCGGGCAGTCGCTGGCCGAGCCGCTGGTGGCCGCCGCCGAGCACGCCCGGCGGACCGGGGCGGTCTTCATCCACCCGTTCGACCACCCGGACGTCATCGCCGGGCAGGGGACCGTCGGGCTGGAGGTTCTCGAGCAGTGCCCCGAGGTGGCGACGGTCCTGGTCTGCGCCGGCGGCGGGGGACTGGTCTCGGGCATCGCGGCCGCGGTCAAGGAGCGCCGTCCCGACGTGCGGGTCGTCGCGGTGCAGGCGGAGTCGGCGGCGGCATTTCCCGGCTCGCTGGCGGCGGGGCGTCCGATCGCGCTGGACAGCATGGCGACGATGGCCGACGGCATCGCGGTCCCGATGCCCGGGGACCTGACCTTCGCCCACGTGCGGCGCCTGGTCGACGAGGTGCGCACGGTCAGCGAGGAGGACCTGTCCCGGGCACTGCTGTTCTGCCTGGAGCGGGCCAAGCTCGTCGTCGAGCCGGCCGGTGTCGCGGCGGTGGCCGCCGTCCTGGCCGACCCGGCGGCGTTCGCACCGCCCGTGGTGGCGGTCGTCTCCGGCGGCAACATCGACCCGGTGCTGTTGCTCAAGGTCGTCCAGCACGGCATGGCCGCGGCGGGGCGGTACCTCTCGCTGCGCCTGCGGGTGCCCGACCGCCCGGGCTCGCTGGCAGCCGTCCTCGCCGAGCTCGCCGCCGTGGGCGCCAACGTGCTGGAGGTCGAGCACGAGCGCACCGGCACCCGGCTGCGGATCGGCGAGGTGGAGGTCTTCGTCGTCCTGGAGACCCGCGGGCCCGCGCACGCCGACGAGGTGGTGTCCGCGCTGCGCCGAGCCGGCTACGCCGCCACCCCCGAGCAGTCGCGCACCGATGAGTCCGCCGGGCCCCTCCGGTCCTAGCTCCCGACCTCGCACCGTGCGGGGCGCGGAGCGAGGAGCACGGATGTGCACGCCATCGAGGAAAGCGTTCGAGAACTGTCACCGCCGCCCCCTAGCGTGCGTCTCATGACCGACGCGATCGTGGTCGAGGGGCTGGTCAAGCGCTTCGGCGCCACCACCGCGCTCGACGGGGTGTCCCTGACCGTGGCCGAGGGCTCGGTGCTCGGGCTGCTCGGCCCGAACGGCGCGGGGAAGACGACGGTGGTGCGCATCCTCACCACCCTGCTCGCCGCCGACGAGGGGCGGGCGGAGGTCGTGGGGCTCGACGTGGCCCGGGACGCCGACCGGGTGCGCGCGGCGATCGGGCTCACCGGCCAGTACGCCGCCGTCGACGAGTACCTCACCGGCTTCGAGAACCTGGAGATGGTCGGGCGGCTCTACCGGCTCGGCAAGGCCGAGGCGCGCAGGCGGGCCGGCGAGCTGCTCGAGCGCTTCGACCTCTCCGGGGCGGCGAACCGGCCGGCGAAGACCTACTCCGGCGGCATGCGGCGCCGCCTGGACATCGCGGCCTCGCTGATCAACCGCCCGCCGGTGCTGTTCCTCGACGAGCCGACCACCGGTCTCGACCCGCGCAGCCGGCTGGCCATGTGGGAGTTCATCTCCGAGCTCGCCGACGGCGGGACGACGATCCTGCTCACCACGCAGTACCTGGAGGAGGCCGACCGGCTGGCCGACCGCATGGTGGTGATCGACCGCGGCCGGGTCATCGCCCGCGGCACCGCCGACGAGCTCAAGGCGCAGGTAGGGGGCCGGCGGCTGGAGTTCACCGTCACCGACGCCAGGGTGCTCCCCGACATGGTGCAGCGGCTGGCGCCGCTGGCGGTGGAGCAGCCACAGGTCGACGGGCCGGGCCGACGACTCAGCCTGCCGGTCAGCGGTGGAGCGGAGGTGCTCGCCGACGCGCTGCGCCGGCTCGACGGCTGCGCCGCGGAGATCGTCGACGTCGGTCTCCGACGCCCCGACCTCGACGACGTCTTCCTGGCGCTGACCGGGCGGGTCGCCGAGGACGGCGACGAGGCCGCCGCGCCCGCCGCCGCGACCGTGGGGAGTGACCGATGAGCTCGCTGTCCGTCGCCGTCGAGGACGGCCTGACGATCACCCGCCGCAACCTGGTCAAGGTCAAGCGGGTACCGGAGCTGATCGTCTTCGCGACGCTGTCGCCGATCATGTTCGTGCTGCTGTTCCGCTACGTGTTCGGCAGCGCCATCCCCATCCAGGGCATCAGCTACGCGGAGTTCCTGCTGCCCGGGATCTTCGCGCAGACCATCGTCTTCGGGAGCACGATCACCGGGGCCAGCCTGGCCGAGGACCTGCAGAAGGGGCTTATCGACCGGTTCCGCTCCCTGCCCATGGCGCCGTCGGCCGTGCTGGTCGGCCGCACCGTCGCCGATGTCGCGCTCAACGCGCTGTCCATCGTCGTCATGGGCGTCACGGGGCTGGTCGTCGGGTGGCGGATCCGGTCGTCGATCGGCGAGGCGCTGGCCGGGTTCGCGCTGCTGCTGCTGTTCGCCTACGCCATGAGCTGGCTGATGGCGACCGTCGGGTTGCTGGTCCGGGCCCCGGAGGTGGTGCAGCAGGCCAGCTTCATCGTGATTTTCCCGCTCACCTTCATCGCCAACACCTTCGTCCCGACGGGCAACTTCCCGACGGTGCTGAAGTGGATCGCCGACTGGAACCCGGTGTCGGCGGTCGTGCAGGCGGCCCGGGAGCTGTTCGGCAACACCGCTCCGGTCCTCGAGGTCACCGACGCGTGGTCCCTGCAGAACCCCGTGCTCTACACGCTGCTGTGGTCGGCCGTCCTGCTCGCCGTCTTCATCCCTCTCTCGGTGAGGATCTACCAGCGCACGGCCAGCCGCTGAGCGAGCGCGCCTGCGCCGGCACCGGATCGCGGCACCGCTCGCGGTGGCCCCTGCGGCAGGTCACGGCGGGGGTGGAGACTGGCGACCGATGAGCGCCGAGTCCACCCCCGCCCTGTCCGTCGACAACCCGCTCGCCGCGCCGTCGGAGCTGCCGTTCGGGCTGCCCCCGTTCGGCGGGATCACCCTCGAGCACTGCCGCGAGGCGCTGCTGGCGGGCATGGCCGAGCACCGGCGGGAGGTGGCGACCATGGTCGCGGACCCCGAGCCGCCGACCTTCGAGAACACCATCGTGGCGCTGGAGCGGTCCGGGGCGCTGCTGGATCGGGCGTGGTCGGTGTTCGGCAACCTCTCCTCCTCGGTGGCCACCCCCCGGCTGCGGGAGATCGAACGGGAGATCGCCCCGCTGGCCGCCGCGCACGAGGACGCCCTGCGGCTGGACCCGGCCGTCTTCGCCCGGGTGGATGCGGTCCACGGCGCCCGGCACGACGCCGGGCTGGACGCCGAGGCGCTGCGCCTGGTCGAGCGTTACCACCTCGACTTCGTGCTCGCCGGTGCTCGGCTCGACGACACCGACAGGGCCCGTCTCGGCGAGCTGAACCAGGAGCTGTCGGAGCTCTCGACGACATTCGGGCAGAACCTCCAGCTGGCGACTGAGGCCGCGGCGGTCCACGTCACCGACGCGGCCCAGCTGGACGGGCTCACCGGCGAGGAGCTGGCCACCGCCGCGCGGGCAGCTGCCGACCGCGGCCTCGACGGGTACCTGCTCACCCTGGTGCTCCCCACCGGCCAGCCGGTGCTCACCAAGCTGCGTGACCGGGAACTGCGCCGCCGGGTGTTCGAGGCGTCCACGAGCCGGGCCTCGGCGGGCGAGCACGACAACCGGCCGGTCGCCGAGCGGATCGCCCGGGCGCGGGCCGAGCGTGCCCGGCTGCTCGGCTTCGACACCCACGCCGACCTCGTGCTCGCCGACTCCACTGCCCGCACCACGGCCGCGGTCGACGAGATGCTCGCCTCGATGGTGCCGGCGTCGGTGGCCAACGCGGAGGCGGAGGCCGACGTGCTGCGGGAGGTCGCCGCCCGCGACGGCGTCGAGCTCGCCGCCTGGGACTGGGCCTTCTACTCCGAGCAGGTGCGGACCGAGCGCTACGCCGTCGACACCGCCGCGCTGCGCCCCTGGTTCGAGCTGGACCGGGTCCTGGTCGACGGCGTCTTCTCCGCAGCGGTTCGGCTCTACGGCTTCCGGTTCACCCCGCGCCCCGACCTCGCCGGCTACCACCCCGACGTCCGGGTGTGGGAGGTCCGCGACGCCGACGGCGCCGAGGTCGGGCTCTACCTGGGTGACTTCTTCGCCCGCGAGGGAAAGCGCGGCGGAGCGTGGATGAGCTCGTTCGTGCGCCAGTCGCGGTTGCTCGGCACCCGCCCGGTCGTCGTCAACAACCTCAACGTGTCGCGGGCGCCCGACGGGCAGCCCACACTGCTCACGCTCGATGAGGTGAACACCCTCTTCCACGAGTTCGGGCACGCGCTGCACGGGCTGAGCTCCGCGGTGACCTACCCGCGCTTCTCGGGCACCGCGGTGCCGCGCGACTTCGTCGAGTTCCCGAGCCAGGTCAACGAGATGTGGGCGCTCTGGCCCGAGGTCCTGGCCGACTACGCGCGGCACGTGGAGACCGGCGAGCCGCTGCCGAGGTCGGTCGTCGAGGCGATCGACGCCGCGCGGCTGTGGGGCGAGGGCTTCGCGACGCTGGAGTACCTCGGCGCCACCCTGCTGGACCAGGCGTGGCACCGCATCACCCCGGAGACCGGGATCGGCGACCCGGTGGCCTTCGAGCGCGCCGCCCTGGAGGCGGCGGGTGTGGCCTCCGGGCTCGTGCCGCCGCGGTACCGGACCACGTACTTCCAGCACGTCTTCGCCGGCGGGTACTCGGCCGGTTACTACTCCTACATCTGGTCGGAGGTGCTCGACGCCGACACCGTGGAGTGGTTCAAGGAGAACGGCGGCCTGCGCCGGGAGAACGGCGACGCCTTCCGGCAGCGGCTGCTCGCGGTGGGTGGCTCGGTCGACCCGCTGGATGCCTTCCGCGCCGTGCGTGGGCGCGACGCCGACCCCCAGCCGCTGCTCCGCCGCCGGGGCCTGGCGCCGGCCTGATCGCCGGGACCGCCGCTCTGGGGGGCGGTTCTCGCGCTGCGGGTCCCGCAGAACTCCCGAGCCGGGAGTTCGCCCCCCAGAGCGCCACTCAGAGCCAGGGAAGGCTGAGCACCAGGTCCAGGTCGTCAGGAGCGTCGCCGTCGCGGACCAGCCGGTTGGGCTGGCGGTGGCCGCACGCCGTGCAGCGGTGGACCACCTGCCAACCCTTGCCCGACTTCTCCACCAGCCCGATCGGCTCCATGGGCTGCCGGCACTCGCTGGCGCGGTCGCCCGGCAGGTCGTCGACGTGCAGCGACCACAGGCAGTACGGGCAGTGGTTGCGGTAGTGCCCGTCGGTGTTCGCCGGCACCCGTGCGGCGCAGTGCACGCACGGGAAGCCGGTGTTCTCCGCCCGCCGGGAACGGGCGCGCGGCGCGGTCACCGAACGGTCAGGGGACGAACGGCTCGATGCCGACGACCTCGACGGTGATGCTCCGGCCGTTGGGCGCCTGGTAGGTGACCTTCTGGCCCGGCTTCGCGCCCATGATCGCCGCGCCGAGGGCCGATTCGGGGGAGTAGACGGTCAGGTCCGTCGTGCCTGCGATCTCGCGCGAACCGAGCAGGAACTTCTCGGTGTCGTCGTCGCCCTCGAACCGGATGGTGATGACGGTGCCGGTGGCGGCGTGCGTGACCTTCGTCGGCGGCTCGCCCACGTGCGCCTTGCGCAGCAGGTCGGTGAGCTGGCGGATGCGCCCCTCCTGCTTGCCCTGCTCGTCCTTGGCGGCGTGGTAGCCGCCGTTCTCCTTGAGGTCACCCTCCTCTCGGCGGGCGTTGATCTCGGCGGCCATGGCCGGGCGGTTTGCCACCAGCTGGTCGAGCTCGGCCTTCAGCCGGTCATGGGCCTCCTGGGTGAGCCAGATGCCCTGGTCCTGCTCGTCAGTGGGGGTGGACACGTGGGAGAACTCCTGGAACTCGGGGTGCCGCCCGGTGCGGACGGCGGTGGTCGATCCGGCCAAGCTAACACCGCGGGAGCGGCCGACGCTGCGATGCGCGGCCCCGCCCGGGATGCGGAACCGCAGTGTATCGGGGCGTGATCGACGACACGTTCCAGCCGTTCGGGCCGCTCACCCGCGAGGCGTCTGCCACACACGGCTGACCATCCGCCGTCGGCGTCGTCCGGCGAGGGACACTGTCCGGGTGACCCAACCCGACCAGCTGCGCCTGCTCGCCGTGCACGCTCACCCGGACGACGAGTCGAGCAAGGGCGCCGCCACGATGGCGAAGTACGTCGCCGAGGGCGTCCGCGTGATGGTGGCCACCGCCACCGGCGGCGAGCGCGGCTCGGTGCTCAACCCGGCGATGGACCGCCCCGAGGTCTGGGAGCGGCTGCCGCAGATCCGCGTCGAGGAGATGGCCAGGGCCCGCGAGATCCTCGGCATCGAGCAGGAGTTCCTCGGCTTCGTCGACTCCGGGCTGCCCGAGGGCGACCCGCTGCCCCCGCTGCCGGAGGGCTGCTTCGCCCTCGTGCCGATCGAGGAGGCCGCTGCTCCGCTGGTCGCGCTGATCCGCCGCTTCAAGCCGCAGGTGATCACCACCTACGACGAGCGCGGCGGGTACCCGCACCCCGACCACGTCAAGACCCACGAGATCTCGGTGCACGCCTTCGAGGCCGCCGGCGATCCCGACCGGTACCCGGAGCTCGGCGACCCCTGGCAGCCGAGCAAGCTCTACTACCACATGAGCTTCACGCTGCCCCGCACGAAGGCGCTGCACGAGGCCATCCTCGCGACCGGTGCGGAGTCGCCGTACGCCGAGTGGCTGGAGAAGTGGGACCCCGCGCACGACATCTCCCACCGGGTCACCACCCGCGTCCCGTGCGGTGAATACTTCCCGGTGCGCGACGCCGCGCTGATCGCGCACGCCACCCAGATCGACCCGCTGGGCCGCTGGTTCGCCTGCCCGGTGGACACTCAGCAGCAGATCTGGCCCACGGAGGACTACGAGCTGGCCCGCTCGCTGGTCGACACCACCACCCCGGAGGACGACCTGTTCGCCGGCATCCGCAGTGAGGTGACCGTCCGATGACCGCACCCGTGGACGCGGTGAGCATTCTCGCCGCGGCTCAGCAGCAGCTCCCGCAGGACGTCGGGAAGGCCGGCCCGCTCGGCCTGCTCCTGATCGTGGTGCTCTTCATCGCGGCCGCGCTGCTGGTCAGGTCCATGAGCGGCCATCTGAAGAAGCTGCCCCGCAGCTTCGACCCCGCGGACCAGGAGGAGCGGGTCGAGGTCCCCGACGACCTCTCCGGTCTGGACGAGGCCCGGCGCGAGGCCGGTCAGGAGCTGCTCGACACCCTGCGGCGGGCGCCACTGGCGATCGAGCCGCCGCGCCGGGACGGCGACGCCCGGAGCTGACCTCCGCCGGGACCGCCGGGAGAACCGCGGCGGAACGCGCGCTCGTTGGTTCACCCGGCGAAGCGGCAGGATCTGGGCTCCGCTCTGGGCGCAAGGGACGGCCGTTCCCGCGGACGCCCGTCCGCGACTGGCTGACCGAGCCGCGGGGGGCCATGGCCTCGGTCGAGGAGGTCCGGGCCCGGGGCCGCAGGTCGGCTGACCCCGGTGACCGGCGGCCAGGGACACTGGGTGCCGTGCCCGTCGACGCCCTTCCCGCAGCCAGCGACGTCCTCGTGGTGGGTGCGGGCCCGGCGGGGTCCGCCGCCGCCGCGTGGGCGGCCCGTGCCGGGCGCGACGTGGTGCTCGCCGACGCCGCGGTCTTTCCGCGTGACAAGACCTGCGGTGACGGGCTGACCCCGCGGGCGATCGCCGAGCTGGACCACCTGGGCCTGGGGGAGTGGGCGCGGTCGAAGGCCCGCAACCGGGGCCTGCGCGCCGCCGGGTTCGGCCGGGAGTGGCAGCTGCCCTGGCCGGGTGGCGCCTTCCCCGACCACGGCAGCGCCGTGCCGCGCACCGAGCTGGACGCCCGCATCCGGCAGGCGGCGCTCGACGCCGGTGCGGTCGCCGCCGACGGCACCCGGGCCGTCGACGTCGAGCGGGACGGCGACCGGGTCACCGGTGTGGTGTTCGAGCACGCAGACGACAGCCGGAGCACGGTCTCCTGCCGGCGGCTCGTCGTCGCCGACGGGGTGCGCTCCCCGCTGGGCCGGGTGCTCGGGCGCGAGTGGCACCGCGACACCGCCTACGGGGTCGCCGCGCGTGGCTACGCGACCTCCGGCCGCGCTGACGACGAGTGGATCTCCTCCCACCTGGAGTTGCGCGGCGCCGACGGCGAGCTGCTGTCCGGCTACGGCTGGGTGTTCCCGCTGGGCGCCGAGGCCGGCGAGGTCAACATCGGCGTCGGCACCCTGGCCACCTCCCGCCGTCCGGCCGGGGTGCAGCTGAAGGCGCTGCTGGAGACCTACACCGAGTCCAGGCGCGGGGAGTGGCGGCTGGACGGCGACGTCCGGCTGCCGGCGTCGGCGCTGCTGCCCATGGGGGGTGCGGTGTCCGGCGTGGCCGGGCGGAACTGGGCGCTGATCGGGGACGCGGCCGGGTGCGTGAACCCGCTCAACGGCGAGGGCATCGACTACGGCCTGGAGACCGGGCGCACCCTCGCCGGGCTGCTCGGCGAGGACGACTGGACCGCGGCGTGGCCGGCGACGCTGCGCCGGCACTACGGCGAGGCGTTCTCCATCGCGCGGCGGCTGGCCGGGCTGCTCACGGTGCCGCGCTTCCTCCCGGCGGCCGGGCCGGTCGGCATGCGCTCGCGGGCGCTGATGACCGTGGCGCTGCGGGTGATGGGCAACCTCGTCACCGACGAGGACCGCGACGCCGTCGCCCGCCTCTGGCGCACGGCGGGACGGCTGTCCGTGCGCTTGGACGACCGCAAGCCCTTCAGCTGACCACCAGCGGCGACAGCCGGTCCGGGCGAGCGGGGGCCCGAAGGGTCCCCCGAGGACGGACGGGAAGGACTCAGCGCAAGCGGCGAGCGGTAATCGGCCGCGGTGTCTGACCGGAGGTCAGACGAATGGAGAGTTGTACACCGCGAAGTACACGGCGATGTAGTGGCAGATCGCCGCGACGACGGTCATCGCGTGGAAGACCTCGTGGTAGCCGAAGGTGCCCGGCCAGGGATTCGGCTTCTTGATGCCGTAGGTGATCCCGCCGACGGTGTAGAGCACCCCGCCGGCGGCGAGCAGCACGAGCGAGGCGACGCCGGCGATGTGCAGGATGTCGGTGAGGATGAAGACGGCGACCCAGCCGAGGCCGATGTAGAGCGGGACGCCGACCCACCGCGGCGCCGTCGGCCAGGTCATCTTGAGGCAGACGCCGGCCAGGGCACCGGCCCAGACGCCGGCTAGGATCGAGTAGCCGGTCGGCTGGTCGACGGCGAGCAGCGCGAACGGCGTGTACGTGCCCGCGATGAACAGGAAGATCATCGAGTGGTCGAGCCGCTTCATGATCTTCCAGCCGCGCGGTGACCAGCGCCGGCGGTGGTAGAGCGCGCTGATGCCGAACAGCCCGCAGATGGTGAGGCAGTAGACCGCCACCGACCACCCCGCCCGGGCGCCCTGCACCGAGGCCAGCGGAACGAGCACCGCTCCGGCGACGATCGCGCCGAAGAAGGAGAACAGGTGGATCCACCCCCGCGCGCGGGGTCGCGTGTCGGGGTGCTCCCAGTCGTCGTCGTCGAAGTCCGCGGCCGTCCAGGTCTGCTCGACCTGCTCGCCCTCCGCGGCGACGGTGCCGATCGCCTCCCGGTCCTCGGACTGGAGCTCCGCCCCGTCGGCCTCCACCCGGACTGCGGCGCGATCGGAGGATGGAACGGTCATGGGCCCGAGGCTACGGAGCCGTAGGTTCTGCGTCATCCGGAACGGGCTGTGAGGTTCCTGCCAGGCCGGATGCCGGTGGAGGCGCGACCGGCCCGGCGGGCTCCCGGCCGACCGGCGGCGAGGGGCCTAGGGTGACCGCCGTGGGGGTGCGCCGGCGGGTCCGTGACGCGCTCATCCAGCTCTACGAGCGGCGGCTGGCGCGTGCGCTGGTGGACGCCGACGTGCCCAGGCACGTCGGCGTGATCATGGACGGCAACCGGCGGTGGGCGCGCTCGATCGGCCTGGAGGACGTCGTCCACGGGCACCGCCGCGGCGCGGACAAGATCGTCGACCTGCTCGGCTGGTGCGACGACGCCGGGGTGCAGGTGGTCACCCTGTTCATGCTCTCCACCGACAACCTGCGCCGGCCCGACTCCGAGCTGCAGCCGCTCCTGCGGATCATCGAGGACGTCGCGGTCGACCTCTCCCGCCCGGGCCGGCGGTGGAAGGTGCGGCAGATGGGGGCGGCGGAGGTGCTGCCGCCGGAGACGGTCGCCGTCCTCAAGCAGGCCGAGGAGGACACCCGCGACCGGGCGGGGGCGACGGTGAACCTCGCGGTCGGCTACGGCGGACGGCGGGAGATCGCCGACGCGGTCCGCTCCCTGCTGGCCGAGCACGCGGCCCGCGGCACCTCGCTGGAGGAGCTGGTGGAGGTGCTCGACGTGGAGCACATCGCCGACCACCTCTACACCCGTGGCCAGCCCGACCCCGACCTGGTCATCCGCACGAGCGGGGAGCAGCGGATGTCGGGCTTCCTGCTGTGGCAGACGGCCAACGCGGAGTTCCACTTCACCGACGTCTACTGGCCGGACTTCCGGCGGATCGACTTCCTGCGCGCGCTGCGTGACTACTCCGCGCGCCACCGGCGGTTCGGCGAGTAGGGCCGGCCGACGCCCGGCACCGGCGGTCCGGGCCGCGGCCGCGGCTGCGAGACTGCCTCCATGACCGCGGGAACTCTGGACGTCGCCCTGGAGTACGTGCGGCTGGGGCTGCGCTTCGACCGTCTGGAGTCCGGCTTCGTCGACGCCTACACCGGCGACCCGCGGATCCGGGCGCAGGTGCAGGACGAGCCCGCCCCCACGCCGCAGCAGCTGCGCGACCGCGCGCGGGAGCTGCTGCGCCACCTCGACATCGCGGGCCTGCCCGACGACCGAGCGGACTTCCTCCGCGGTCAGCTCACCGGCCTGGAGTGCAGCGCCCGGAAGATGAGCGGGGAGCCGGTCGGCTTCGTCGAGGAGGTCCGCAGCTACTTCCAGGTCGACGTCGAGCTCGGCGACGACGCCGCGTACGCCGGCGCGCACGCGGAGCTGGACGCCCTGCTGCCCGGCGACGGCTCGCTGGCGGAGCGGTACGCGGCGCACCGGCGTCGGGAGGAGTGCCCGCCGGACCGGCTGGAAACCGCGGTGCAGGCGCTGTCGAGCGCGCTGCGCGACCGGGTGCGGGGCCAGTACGGGCTCCCGGAGATCGAGACGGTGCGGTACGAGGTGGTCACCGACAAGCCGTGGTCGGGGTTCAACTACTACGAGGGCGGCTACCGGTCCCGCGTCGCCATCAACGCCGACCTGCCGCACCGGCTCTCGCAGCTGCCGCACCTGGTGGCGCACGAGTCCTATCCCGGGCACCACACCGAGCACTGCCGCAAGGAGACCGGTCTGGTCGAGCGGTCGGGGCGGCTGGAGCACACGGTCTTCCTGGTCAACACCCCCGAGTGCCTGATGGCCGAGGGACTGGCCGACCTCGGCGTGCCTGCGGCCATCGGCGAGGACTGGGGGGCCTGGTCGGCGGAGATCCTGGGTGACCTCGGGCTCCGGTTCGACGGCGTCCTCGCCGAGCGGATCGCGGCCGCGGCGGCCCCGCTCAACCGGGTGCGGCAGGACGCCGCGGTGCTCCTGCACGACCGGGGGGCCGACGCCGACGAGGTCAGCGCCTACCTGCAGCGGTGGGCCCTGGTCAGCCCCGAGCGGGCCCGGCAGCAGATCCGCTTCCTCACCGATCCGCTGTGGCGGGCCTACATCTCCACCTACGTGGAGGGGTTCGACCTGCTCTCGCGGTGGCTGGCCGCCCGCCCCGCGGCGCAGCCGGTCGCCGACCGCTTCGTCCGCCTGCTCGACGAGCCGCTGACCCCGCAGCGGATCGCCGCCGAGATCCCGGCCGCCTGACCCGTGCGCGCCCGTTCCCCGGTACAGGCCCGGTTCCTGGGGCTGTGGACCGCGGGCTGGCTGGCCGCGCTGCTCGTCGCGGGCATGGTCCGGTTCGGTGACCCCGCGGTGCAGTGGCCGGTGCTGCTGGTGCCCGCCGTCTGGGCGCTGGTCGCGCTCCGCCCCCGGCGCCCGGCGCGGGGTCCCGTGCACTCCCGGCGTCACGAGGACCGGTGGGCCGACGAGGAGGAGTGGGCCGACGAGCGGTACGAGGACGGGCCGTACGACGAGGCGTGGGACGAGGAGGCGTGGGACGGCGACGACCGCCGGTGGCCGCCACCGGGCGAGCGCACCGACACGGTCGAGCGATCGGCGCTGCGCCCCCGGTCCGACGGCACCGGCGAGCGGTGGTGACCGGCCCCCGCCGACGCCCCGGGCAACCGGCGGCTACGGCACCGCGACCGCGTGGTGGGGCGTCGTCGACGACGGTGCTGCCGGCGGTGCTCGGGTGGTTCCCGGGGGTGCGCCGGTTCCGCCGCGGATCGGACTTCCCGACCGTGTGGGACCGCTGGTGCGCTTGAGCCGTACGGGTGACATGCACTCCTTCTCGTCGGGTGCACGTCACGCGGATGTCACTCCCCGGGCCTAGCGTCCGCGGTGAACGGCGAGCTGCCCTCGCCGTTCACGGGAGGCCCGGTTGGTGCGACTGCGTTCGTCGTCCAGAGGGGCCGGTACCCGGCCCCTGTGCCGGGGCCCGGTCACCTTCGAGCCGGGGCGCGCTCTGTCATCGGAGTGGCGCCCCACGGGAGCCGACTCGTGAACACTCGCCGCACGTTCGTCCTCGACACCTCGGTCCTGCTCTCCGACCCCGGCGCGCTGCTGCGCTTCGGGGACGCCGACGTGGTGCTGCCGCTCGTCGTCATCGGAGAGCTGGAGGACAAGCGCAACCACCCGGAGCTGGGGTGGTTCGCCCGCCAGACGCTGCGCATCCTGGACGACCTGCGGGTCACCCACGGCCGGCTCGACGCCCCCGTCCCGGTGGGGGAGGAGGGCGGCACGCTGCACGTCGAGCTGAACCACAGCGACCCGTCGGTGCTGCCGGCCGGCTTCCGGAACGACAGCAACGACAGCCGGATCATGATGGTGGCGCTCAACCTGCGGGCCGAGGGCAGGAACGTCTGCCTGGTGACCAAGGACGTGCCGCTGCGGGTCAAGGCGGCGGCGGTCGGCCTGGAGGCCGACGAGTACCGGGTGCTCGACGCCGTCGACGCCGGCTGGACCGGGATGACCGAGCTGAGCCTCGACGACGCGGAGCTCGACGAGCTCTACGAGACGGGCGAGGCATTCCTGCCGGCTGCGGCCGAGCTGCCCACGCACACCGGGCTGGTGCTGCTCTCCTCGCGCGGCTCCGCGCTGGGCCGGGTGCTGCCCGACAAGCAGGTGCGCCTGGTCCGCGGTGACCGTGAGGCGTTCGGGCTGCACGGGCGCTCGGCCGAGCAGCGGGTGGCCCTGGACCTGCTGCTGGACCCGGAGATCGGCATCGTGTCGCTCGGTGGCCGGGCGGGCACCGGCAAGTCGGCGCTGGCGCTGTGCGCCGGGCTCGAGTCGGTGATGGAGCGGCGGGCGCACAAGAAGGTGGTCATTTTCCGGCCGCTGTACGCCGTCGGCGGGCAGGAGCTCGGCTACCTGCCGGGCAGCGAGGGCGAGAAGATGTCGCCCTGGGCGCAGGCGGTCTACGACACCCTCGGCGCCCTGGTCTCCCGGGAGGTCCTCGAGGAGATCGCCGCCCGCGACCTCATCGAGGTCCTCCCGCTCACCCACATCCGCGGGCGGTCGCTGCACGACTCCTTCGTGATCGTCGACGAGGCGCAGTCGCTCGAGCGGGGTGTGCTGCTGACCGTGCTGTCCCGGCTGGGCAGCAACTCGCGGGTGGTGCTCACCCACGACGTCGCCCAGCGGGACAACCTCCGGGTCGGCCGGCACGACGGGATCACCGCGGTCATCGAGAAGCTCAAGGGGCACGTGCTGTTCGCGCACATGACGCTCACCCGGTCCGAGCGCTCGCCGATCGCCGCCCTGGTCACCGAGATGCTGGAGGACCTGCCGCTCTGACCTGACCCGCGGCCGCTCTGGGGGTGTTCCTCGTGCTGTGCGGGTCCTGCAGGGCTCCCGCAGTGCGAGGACCGCCCCCAGAGGAGTCATCGACGGCGGTCGGCAGCCCGCTCGTGCGCTCGGCGCACCCGGGCGGCGAGCCGGTGCGGTGCGGCGAGGTCCGCCCACACCCAGCGCACCACGTCCCAGTCCTCGTCGCGGACGGCGTCCTCGCGGAGCTTCTCGGCGAACACCGCGTCGCCGGGTGCCTCCCCCGGCCGCAGGAGCCGGCCGTACTTCACCCGGCCGTCGAACTCACCCACCAGGCGGGCGTCCTCCCAGGCGAAGTCCGTACGCGCGACCAGCTCGCCGCCCCCGGACCGGACCTCGAACTGCAGCGCCGACGGTGCGAGCTTCCACCTGTGGAGGATCACCCGGCTGCGGCTCTCGCCGACGCTCTCGCTCCGTCCGTCTGCCGCGGCCACCGCCCGGGCTGCGCTCCGGGCGCCCGGCGCCCCGACCACGTCGAACAGCCGGGCGCGCAGCGCGTCGTGCGTCAGCAGCCCCCGGTGCAGGGCGCCGTCGATGCTCACGACCGCCGTCTCGTGCGGCTGGGACCGTGCCAGGTCCAGCACCGTGCGGACGGGGTCGGTGACCGGTACCCCGCCGACGTCGACCACCTCGTCGTCGCGGAGACGGGCGACGTGACAGCAGAGCACGCCGCTGCGGTCGCTCCAGGCGCCGGTGGGGCGCGTCACGTGGACGCGGTCGAGGGGCACGTTCCACAGCGGCAGCCCGAGGAGGACCGCGGCCGACTGGTGGCTCACCACCGCCGGCCGGCGCAGGGCCGCCAGGGTCGCGCGCACCAGCAGCCCGTGGCGTGCGATCGACGCGGGCGCGAGGACACCGTCGACGTAGGCACCCCGGCGCAGCCGGGTCAGGCTGCCCGAGCACACCGCCCGGGCCAGCTCGTCGTCGGACCAGCCGGCGGCGACGGCCTCGCGGCGCAGGAGCAGGGAAGGGGTGTCGGGTGGTTCGGTCATCCGCCGACCGTCCGGCGCGGGGAGCGTCCTCACCAGTGCCCGGGCGTTCCGGTGGACGGACGTGCCGGCTGTGGACGACGGGCTCTGGGGGTGCACCTCGCACTCGTGGAGTCCTGCGGGACCCGGCAAGCGGGAGAAGCACCCCCGGAGCGACCGGTCGAGTCAGACGTCGGCCGGCTCGTCGGCCGGTGCCCGCCGCGGCGCGGAGCGGCGCCGCGGCTTGGGAGCGGGCGTGACCGGGGCGACGACCGTCCGCACCAGCGCGACCGCCGCCCAGCCGGCGGCCAGGCACCACGGCAGCCGGTTCACCACCTCCTCGGTCGTGAAGTCACCGCGCAGGCCGAGCGCCAGGACCGGGACCGCCAGCACGAACCCGACGAGGAGCACGTCCCAGCGCAGCGGGTTCATGCCTGCGGGCTGTCCAGGCGCTCGCAGAGCAGCGACGCCCAGCGGTGCGGCGTGGCGCGCACGCCGTCCAGGAGGGCCACGGGCACGGTCAGGCGCTGCAGCACGGCTGCGGGGTCGGCGCTGAGGTCGGTGTCCTGCACGACCAGCGCGTCCACCCGGGCCAGCCCGTCGAGCCACAGCTCCAGGTCCTCGGGCTTGCGGGTGGCCTCCACGACGGCCCACACCGCCACCGGCGACCAGATGTCCAGCATCTGCCCCATCCAGTGGACGTCGCTGCGCAGCGGGGCGTCGACGGCCACGATGGTCACCGTGCCGGCATCGGCCGCCTCCTGACGGCGGTCGATCGCTGCGTCGGTGGTGGTCATGCGGCTGCCCTTGGCGGCGAGGCCGGCGAGGTCGCCGCGCGTCGCCCACTGCACCCGGTAGGGGTCCAGGCGGAGCGAGGCGGCGAGCGCCCGGGCGGCGCGCAGGGTCTCCACCCCGGGGCCGACCACGAACAGCACGTCGCCGGCGCCGCTGGGCAGCTCGGGCACCTCGGGCAGCCGGACGGCCAGCGCGTGGGTGAGCGCGGCGTAGGTGCCGTCGGCCTCGACCCGGTCGGCGAAGTCCTCACCGAGCAGCTCAGGCGGAAGGCCCAGCCCGGCGAGCCGGATGACGACCTCGTCGGGCGCAGCCGGGGCGGGCGCGGCCCGCGGTGCGGCTGCCGCCGGGGCCTCGACGGGCGCGAGCGCCTCGTCGGCGTCGTCGAGGTCCGGCATCACCGGCAGGTCGTCGTTCGCCATGAGCGGTGCCACGGGCAGCCGGGTGACGGTCGCCAGCGCACGGGGGGCCGGGGCGGTGACCTCCGGCGCAGGAGCCACCTCGGGGGCACTCGGCGTCCCCGGACGCGCGGACGGGACGGCGGGACGGGAGGACGACGGCGGCACGGGGGGCAGGCCCCGGCCCCGGGCACCCGGCAGCGGCGGGAGGAGGGAGACCCGCGGCAGGACGGTGGTCGCGTCGAGGGACATCGACAGGGGAGCGGGGTCGCTGGCGGTGCGGGCCAGCATCGGGGCGACCTCCGCGGACTCGACGATCCCGGCTGCGGCGACCTCCGCGGCCACCGCCTCCGCGGCCACCTCGTCGGGCTCCTCGGCAGCGACTGCGGACTCCTCCGCCACCGGCTCGTCGTCGACCGCCAGGGCGACGGGTCCCTCCGCGGTGACCGGCGGCAGCCGGTCCTCGACGTCGACGGTCGGCTCTCCCCACAGCAGCGTGGTCGCGGCAGACGCACCCCAGCCGAGGTCGGACACCGTCCCCCTGGGAGCCGGGGCACCGAACAGGGGGGACGACGACGCGGACGCCGGGAGCTCGGTGGCCACCACGGCCTCGGCGACCGGTGCCGCGACGGACTCCGGGAACAGCGGGGCAGCCGGTTCGACCGCGACAGGCTCGACGGTCTCCACGGGGGACACCGGCTCGGAGAGGGAGGGCGCGATGACGGCCGGCTCGGCGATGGCCTCCTGCGGCGAATCGCCCGCGAGGATCTTGCGCAGGATGCCGGCGATGGCCTCGTCGGAGTGCCCCTGCGCCAGAGCTGCGCGCAGCGCCTCGGCGATCTCCTCCTGCCGCGTGGACGGTGACGGATCGATGGGCTGCTCCGACGCCATCCAGGCGGGCACCGCGGTCGCGGACGTGGAGGCCGGCGCGGTGGCCTCGTCCCTCACCGTGGGGTCCTCCTGGTGCACGGCCTCGCACCGCGTCGACGGGTCTGCTGATCGGATGGCCGCGGCCAGGCTCGGGCGGGGTGCCGGAGTGCCGGTCGCCTCGTTCGCAACGATCGCGGGAGCCGGCTCCGAGGCGGGCTGCTCCAGCGCCTCGGCGACGGCCTGGCGCACCTCGCGGTCGCCGGACACCATGCGGGCCAGCGCGGCGGTGAACGGTGAGGGAGCCAGGGCGTCGTCCTGGGACGCGGTCGCCGGCTCCTCCGCCGGCGCCGGGGTGGTCCGCACGCGCGGAGCGGCGGTGGCCGGCTCACGGGCGGCGGTCGGGAACGTGGCGCGAGCGGCCGCGGAGGCGCCGCCCAGCAGGCCGGTCAGCTCGTCGAGCCGGTCGTCGAGCCGGGCATGGCGCTGCACGTCGTCGCCGACCGGACGCACCGACAGCTCCGGCGCCGGGGCGCGGTGGGCCGTGCCGGGAGGCGTCTCCGGCGAGCCGGCGCGCGCGGCCTCCGCAGCCCACGCGGCGGCCCCGTTGCGGGCGGGCGCCGTCGTGCGGGCGCGCGCCGGGGCGGCCGACGCCAGCGGGGAGTCGTACGCCTCGACGCCGGCGATGGGCACGGGGCCGGCCGACGGTGGGACGCCGGGCCGGACGAGCTGGTCGGGCGCCACCTCGGCGACGTAGCGCTCGGTGGCGAAGAAGCCGAGCACGCCACCGGACCGGATCCGCCGCACGCCCACGACCCGGGCGTGCGGCCCGAACTGCTCACGCGCAGCTGCGATCGCGTCGTCGCGCGTAGCGGCCTCAACGGATCGCAACGGCACCGCTCACCACTCCCAGCGACTCGATCTGGGCCGTCCGGGACACCTCCGCGTAGGAGATGACCGGCAGCCGGGGCAGGATCTGGCGCATCAGCCGCGCGAGGGCCGCGCGGACCTGGGGCGAGCAGACGAGGACCGGGGACAGACCCTGCCGCTCGGCGTCCTCGAGCATGCCGCTGCAGCCGTGGACCAGGGCGTCCACCGCGCCGGCGTCGAGGGCCAGGACGGCGCCCATCTCGGTCTGCCGGACCGACTCGAGCAGCCGCTGCTCGAAGCCCGGCTCCAGCGTGAGGACGTGCAGCCGCTCGTCGGGCGTGACGTAGGGCTGGCTGATCGCCGACCCGAGCGCCGACCGCGCCGCCTCGACGAGGCCGTCGGATTCGGTCGAGTGCTTGGCACGCACAGAGAGTGCCTCGAAGATGCGCACCAGGTCCCGGATCGACACACCCTCGGCGAGCAACGCGTGCAACACGCGTTGCACCTCTCCCAGGGTGAGCAGCGTGGGGGTCAGCTCCTCGACGACGACAGGGTGCGAGCGGCGCACCATCTCCACGAGCAGGCGGACGTCCTCCCGGCCGAGGAGCTCGGCGGCGTGCTGGCGGACGACCTCTGCCAGGTGCGTGGTGATGACCGAGGAGCGGTCGACGACGGTCGCCCCGGCCATCTCGGCGGCGCGCTGGAGCTCGGCGGGGACCCACTTGGCGGCCAGGCCGAAGACGGGCTCGCGGGTGGGCTTGCCGGGCAGACCGTCCAGGGCGTCACCGATGGCGAGGACGGTGCCCGCGGGGGAGCTGCCCTTGGCCACGGGGACGCCGTTGAGCCAGATGACGTACTGCGACGAGGGCAGGTCCAGGTTGTCGCGGGTGCGCACCAGCGGGATGACCAGACCGGTCTCCATGGCGACCTTCCGGCGCAGCGCCTTGACCCGGTCGAGCAGGTCGCCGCCGCGGGCGGTGTCGACCAGGTCGACGAGGTCGAACGCGACCTCGAGCTCCAACGGGTCGACGCGCATCTTCTCCGCGATCGCCTCGGGGGAGTCGGGTGCCGGCTCCAGCTCGGCCGCCGCGGCTGCGGCCTCGGCCTCCTCGTCGACCTCCGGCTCGTCGGTCATCCGGGTGGAGAGGAACAGGAAGAACCCGCCGACGAGCAGGAAGGGCAGCTTGGGCAGGCCGGGGATCAGGCAGAGCGCCAGGGCGGCGCCGCCGGCGATGCGCACCGGCTGCTTGAACCGGCCGAGCTGGGCGATCAGGTCGCTGCCCATGTCACCCTCGGTCGCCGACCGGGTCACGATGATGCCGGTCGCGGTGGACATCAGCAGCGCCGGGATCATCGACACCAGGCCGTCGCCGACGGTCAGCAGCGAGTACGTGCTCACGGCCTCGGCCGGGGCCAGGCCGCGCTGCATCATCCCGATGGCGAACCCGCCGATGAGGTTCACCAGCGTCACGACGATGCCGGCGATGGCGTCGCCCTTGACGAACTTCGATGCGCCGTCCATCGAGCCGTAGAAGTCGGCCTCGGCGGTGACCTCGTGCCGGCGCTTGCGGGCCTGGGCCTCGTTGATCAGGCCGGCGTTGAGGTCGGCGTCGATGGCCATCTGCTTGCCGGGCATGGCGTCGAGGGTGAAGCGGGCGCCGACCTCGGCGACGCGGCCGGCGCCGTTGGTGATGACCACGAACTGCACGATGGTCAGGATCAGGAAGATTACGAGCCCGACGATGAGCGAGCCGCCGATGACGATGTGCCCGAAGGCCTCGATCACCTTGCCGGCGTAGCCGTCGGTGAGCACGAGGCGGGTCGAGGAGACGTTCAGCGACAGCCGGAACAGCGTCGCCACCAGCAGCAGCGACGGGAAGACGGCGAAGTCGAGCGGCTTCCGGATCTGCATGGCGACCAGCAGGACCAGCAGCGAGACGGCGAGGTTGACGCCGATCAGCAGGTCCATCATCTCGGCCGGCAGCGGCACCACCAGCATGAGGACGATGGCGACGACGCCGATCGGGACGGCGGCCTTGCCCAGGCCCTTCACTCGCCCGCTCCGGGGGCGGCGAACAGACGCTGGCTCACCCCTCCCTCATCGGCAGCCCGCTGCGGAACCGGTACCGGGGTCCTCTTTCAAGCGGCGGCGGTGGGGCGGCGCCGGCCGGCCTTCGGCAGGTCGGTCGTGTCGGGTGCCTCGAAGCCGGGGCGGTGCAACCCGCCGCGGACCCCGCGCGCACCGAGATGCATGACGAAGGCCAGCACGCGGGCGACCGCGGTGAACAGCTGCGGGGGCACCTCCTGGCCGAGGTCGCAGGAGGCGTGCAGCGCCCGGGCCAGGGGGATGTCCTGGACCATCGGGACGCGGGCCTCGGCCGCCTTCTCGCGCAGCTTCGCCGCGATCGCCCCGGCGCCCTTGGCGACCACGCGCGGCGCACCCTTGGCGGCGTCGTACTTCAGGGCGACGGCGACGTGCGTCGGGTTGACCAGCAGGACGTCGGCATCGGCGACCTCGCTCATCATCCGGTTGCGCGACATCGCCATCTGCACCCCGCGGCGGTGCGCCTTCATGTGCGGGTCGCCCTCGGCCTGCTTGTGCTCCTGCTGGATCTCGTACTTGCTCATCCTGAGCTGCTTCCTCGTCTTCGTCCGCACGACGACGTAGTCGGCGACGGCGATGACCAGGCCGGTGACCGCGACGACGCGGAACATCAGCACGGCCGAGTCGGTGAAGGTGGCCGCGACGGCCGAGAGCGGCAGCGCGCCGGCGGAGGACACCAGCGCCTGCGCCCGGTCGCTGGTGATGACCACGACCGTGCCCAGCGCGGCGGTCTTGATCAGCGCCTTCGCCGCCTCCCAGAGGCCCTGGGTGCCGAACATGCGCTTGAGGCCCGGGAACGGGTTGAACTTCTTCAGCTTGGGCTGCATGGGTTTGGTCGTCACGTGCACGCCGCCCTGGGCCGCCGACGAGGCCACCCCCACGAGCATCAGCGCGATGGCCGTGGGGAGCAGCGTCGTCAGGAAGGCGACGAGGGCCTTCCCCAGCAGGGCGGTGACGGCGGCGGGCTGGGGGTCGTCGACCACCGTGCCCACGTGCACGAACAGCTGCTGGGCGGCGTCGAAGGCGTTGCCCACGAGCATCGGCAGCAGGAAGCTGGCGGCCGCCACGCCCAGCCAGGTGCCCAGCTCCTGGGTGCGCGGGATCTGCCCGTCCTTGCGCGCCTTCTTCAGGCGCTGGGGAGTGGGCTTCTCGGTCTTCTCACCACCCGGTCCGTCCTTGGCCATCAGCCGCCGCGCAGGGAGATCATGGCGCGGGTGCCGTGCTCGAGCAGGGCGTCCAGGGCCGGGGGGAGCAGGGGGAAGGTGAGCCCCAGCATCGCCAGGGTCAGCATGATCTTCACCGGGAAGCCGAGGGCGAAGACGTTGAGCGCCGGCGCGGCCCGGCTGAGCAGGGCCAGCGCGACGTCGGCGAGCAGCAGGACCGCGACCATGGGCCCGGCGATCTGCAGGGCGGCCAGGAACATCATGGAGAAGGCCGTGATGAGGACCGCCGCGATCTGGTCGGTGGGCACCTCACCGCCCACCGGCAGCCCCTCGTAGGAGGTGGCGAACCCCTTGACCATGAGCAGGTGCCCGCCGCTGGTGAACAGCAGGGTGCTGGCCAGCAGGTAGTGCAGCTTGCCCAGGGAGCTGTTCTGCGTCATGGCCATCGGGTCGTAGCCCGGCTGCAGCGAGAAGCCGCCGGTGACGTCGAGGATGTCGCCGGCCATCTGGACGGCGGTGAACAGCACCTGGACGACGAAGCCCAGCGCCGCGCCGATGACCACCTCGGTGAGGGCGGTGACCACGAGGAAGCCGGCCGTCGGCGTCGGCAGGGTCGGGGCGATCTCGGCCGACAGCAGCACCGACAGCGCGAGAGCCAGGGCGCCCTTCACCGCCCCGGGGATGACCCGGGAGTTGAACGGCGGGGCGAGCAGCACGAAGCCGGCGGCGCGCGCCGTGCCGAGGAGCAGGGCCGCGAGGGTGACCGCCGGGACCGAGAGGTCCACGGCGCTACGTCCGGTCGAGCAGCGCCGGCAGCTGGTCGAACAGGGCGTGGGTGAAGCTGACCAGCTCGGCGAGCACCCAGTTCCCGGTCACCAGCAGGGCGATGGAGACGGCGATCATCTTCGGGACGAAGGAGAGCGTGGCCTCCTGGATCTGCGTCGCCGCCTGGAACAGCGAGATCAGGAAGCCGACCAGCAGCGCGGTCAGCAGGATGGGGGCGGCGACCTTCGCGGCGACCATCATGGTCTGCGCGGCGATCTCCGTGACATCGGCGTCACTCACGGCTACCCCGCCCCCCCGTAGGAACCCACCAGCGCGGTGGTGATCAGCGCCCAGCCGTCGACGACGACGAAGAGCAGCAGCTTGAAGGGCAGCGACACGATGGTCGGCGGGACCATCATCATGCCGAGCGCCATGAGCGCGGCGCTGACGAGCATGTCGAGGACCAGGAACGGGATGAAGATGACCAGCCCGATGATGAACGCGCTCTTCAGCTCCGAGAGCACGAACGCCGGGATCAGCGTCGTCATGCTGACCTGCGTCGCATCGGCCGGGGCCTCCTCGCCCGACAGCCCGATCATCAGCTTCAGCTCGTCCTCGCGGGTGTTGTCCAGCAGGAACTCGCGCAGGGGCACGACGCCCGCGTCGTAGGCCTGCGACACCGACATGGCGCCGTCCATGTACGGCTGGACGGCGAGTGCGTTGATGTCGGAGAACACCGGGCCCATCACGAACAGCGTGAGGAACAGGGCGATGCCGGTGAGCACCTGGTTCGGCGGCGAGGTCGCCATGCCGAGCGCGTTCCGGGTGAGGCCCAGGACCACGATGATCTTGGTGAACGACGTGGCCAGCAGCAGCACCGAGGGCGCGACCGACAGCACGGTGATCGCCAGGATCAGGGTGATGGAGCTGCTTGGCGAGCCGTCACCGATGGAGATGTCCACGGTCCCGTCGACCACCGGGGCGACGGGCGCGGTGGGGTCGGTGGGCGCCGTCGGTGCGGCCGACGCCGGGCCGGCGAGCAGGACCGCCGCCACGGCGACGACCAGCAGCGCCAGCAGCACGACGGCGGCACGATGCCCGGTCGCGCGGCCGGTGGCCGGTCGCGGCAGCGGGCGCACGAGGGCCGTCATGACCGGCGGACCGTCCGCTCCCGCAGCTCGGCGACCAGCGTGCCCCAGCCCTGGCGGTCCAGCACCGACCCGGCCAGCACGCCCTCGGCGGAGGAGCGGGCGGCGGGCACCGGGGTCGCCGGTGCGTCGTCGGCGTCGGCCGGCCCGTCGGCGGCGCGCAGCCGGGCGGGTGCGCGCCGCTCGCCGAGCGCAGCCTCCACGGCGTCGCCGTCGACCTCGGCGAGCAGCGTGACCTGCTCCTCGGTGGCGCCGATGACCAGGACGACGTCGGCGATGCGCACCACGTTCACCGAGCTGGTGCGGCCCATGCGCTGCCGGGCGACGACCTCGATGAGGCCGTTGCCCTGGCCGAGCCCCTTCTTCTTGGCCAGCCGGGCGGCGAACCACAGCACGCCGCCGATCAGGGCCAGCGACAGGAACAGCCGGATGATCATCCAGGTCACGAGGCCTGGGCTCCCAGCTCTGCGGCGTCGGTGACGATCTCGCTGATCCGCAGCCCGAAGTCCTCGTCGACGACGACCACCTCGCCGCGGGCGATCAGCGTGCCGTTGACCAGCAGGTCGGCGGGGGCGCTGGCGGCGCGGTCGAGCTCCACGACCTCGCCGGGGTGCAGCGAGAGCAGCTCCTGCACGGTCATCCGGGTCCGCCCGATCTCGACGGTGACCTCCATGGCCACGTGCCGGAGCAGCTCGAGGCTGCCGCGCTGGTCCCGGACGGCCGGAAGGGTGACCTGGAGGGCCAGGGTCGCCTGGTGCTCGCCGTCGGCCAGGAGCGGGACGGCGACGAACATGCCCTTGTCGCGCAGCCCGTCGAGCGCGGCCACCGGCTCCTCGGTCCGCTCGGAGGCCACCCGCACCCGGCCGAGGGTCGCCGCGGCCGCCTCCAGGGCGGGGCGCAGCGCGGAGGCGACGTCCATCTGCCCGACGGGGGAGTGCTGCAGGGCGTCGACGACGTCACCGGAGATCACCAGGACGACGTCGCCGGACACCTCGCCGGACAGGCCCGCGGTCACCGCGACCGCCGCGGCCGGGGGGAGGGGCACGGTGTCCGGGTCGCTGACCGGGGCGCCGGCGGTGAGCACGGAGGTCGAGGGGACCAGGGCTGCGGCCGCGCGGGCGGCCGCGGCGACGACCGACGTGACGGTCTGGGAGTCCTGCGAGTCGGTACGGGGCGCGGTCATGCGGAGTCCTTCGCGGCGTGCGGAGCGTGCGGGGTGGGGACGATCGAGGCGGCGAGTCGGCGCCGGTGGTTGCTGGCGATCGCGTAGGCGAACGTCACGTCGTTGGTCGTGACCTCCAGCGGGCTGTCCCGCGGATGGCGGAGCAGCAGCACGTCGTCGACGGCGAGGGAGAGCAGGTCGGAGGAGGAGACGGTGAGCGGAGCGAAGCGCACGCTCACGTCGACCGGCACGAGGTTCAGCCGTGCGGCCAGCGCTTCACGGGCGCGCTGCCGCTTGCGCAGAGCCGACTCCGACAGCTGCGGGGACGCCGCGTTGTTCAGCGCCTGGGCGAAGGAGGAGAACGGCAGCACGAGCGTCGCCTCGCCCTCCCGGCTGCCGACGGCCATGGCGAAGGTGGCGACCATGACGGTGTCCGAGCCGGCGGCCGCCTGGGCGAGCTGGGGGTTGTACTCGCGCCCGAGGAGCACCGGCTGGATGCCGGTGATCGACGACAGCGAGGTGGCGAACTCGTCGAGCAGCCGCTCGAGCAGATGGTTGGTGATGGTGGTCTCCATCGCCGTCATCGGCCGGTTGGGCTGGGCGGCGTTGCCGGAGCCACCGAGCATGTGGTCCAGCATCGCCATCGCGATGTCGAGGGGGAAGGCCAGCAGCCCCTTGCCGGCCAGCGGCTCCATGCTGAACGTCGTGATGAAGCTGGGGTCGGGCAGCGTCCCGATGTAGTCGTCGTAGGAGAACTGCTCGATGCCGCCCAGCTCCAGGCGGGCGCCGGTGCGGAGCAACGTCGTGAGGATCGTCGTCGCCTGGCGGGCGAAGGCCTCCTGGGCGATCTGCATGACCCGCACGTGCTCGCGGGAGAGCTTCGTCGGGCGGCGGAAGTCGTAGGTGCGCGGCTCCCCGCGGCGGCTGCGGCCGCCCGGGCCGGCGGCAGCCGGGGCCGGTCCGGTCTCGGGGGTGGTCACGCAACCCCTCATCGGCGGGGACCACGGGCACCCTGACCGGTCGGCCGGGGGACGCCGTGCCGCCCGGGAGGTGCGGTACGGGTGGGGCGTGTGATGCCGCATTCCGGTGCCCTCCGTGACCGAAAGGCACCGCTGAGTGGTCGGACGGGCGCTACTGCGTCACGTACTCCGTGTAGTAGATCCCCATGACGGCCTTGACGTCGTGGTCGGTGTAGGCCTCGATGATCTTCGCCTGCAGCGACTCCTTGAGCGCCTCGCGGGCACCGGTCACGTCCCGCGGGTCTGCCTGCGAGAACGTCGAGATGATCAGGTCCATGGCCTTGGAGCCGTCCGGCCCGCCACCGCCGTGACCGCCACCCGCGGCGCCGTCCTCGGTCAGCTCCAGGGCCACGCCGATCTTCAGGTAGCCGCCACCGGCGAGGTTGACCGCCACCGGGTCCAGCGCGAGGAACGTGCCGCTGGACACCGGCTCTTCCTCCGCCTCGGCCTTGCCCGAGCCGGCGAACAGGAAGAAGTAGGCGGCGCCCGCCCCGGCGAGCAGGGCGACGGCCAGCACGAGGAGGAGCTTCTTCTTCCCGCTCGTGGCCTCGGTCTCCTCGCCCTCGGCGGGGGCGTTCTTGTCCTGCTTGCTCATTCGCGATCTCCCTGGTTGGCGGCGTCGATGCCCGGCAGGAGGGCGTTGGCCTCCGCCGAGGCGGTGGACAGGACGACGACGTCGACCCGCCGGTTGACGGTGACGGCGTTCGGGTCCGCCTCGGGCACCAGCGGCCGGGTCGAGGAGTAGCCGGTGGCCGACAGCCGCGGCTGCGGGACGCCCTCGCCGGCCAGGTACCGCAGCACGGTGGTGGCGCGGTAGGTCGACAGCTCCCAGTTCGAGGGCCACCGGCCGCCCGGGGTGACCGGGAGGTGGTTGGTGTGCCCCTCGATGCCGAGCTGGTTGGGCAGCGCGGCGACGGCGGGTGCGACGGCGGCGAGGATGGCGCGGCCCTCGGGCCGCAGCACCGCCTCCTCCGCGTCGAAGAGCACCTGGTCGGCCACGATGTGCACGACCAGACCGCGCTCGTCGATCTCGTACCGCGCGGCGCCGGCGTGGCCCGCCTGGGCGAGCGCCGCCTCGATCGCGTCGCGGGCCGCGGCGAGCTCGTCGTACGCGGCCGCCGCCTCGGCGGCGATGCGCTCGGCGCGCTCGGCGGCGGCCCGGGCCGCGGCCTGGTCGACCTGCGCCTGCTGCACCGTCGGGTCCGGAGGGATGGCGGAGGCGATGTCGATGACGCCCGGCAGCCCGTCGAGCACGGAGTCCTGGGGCGACGCCGCCGGCGTCACCGTGATCGGACCGCCCAGGCTCTGGTTCAACCCCTTGGCGAGGGCGGCGAACTTGGCCGTGTCCACCTGGCTCATGGCGTAGAGCACCACGAAGAGCACCAGCAGCAGGGTCATCATGTCCGCGTAGGACACCAGCCACCGCTCGTGGTTCTCGTGCTCCTCCTCCTCGTGCTTCTTGCCGCGGCGCCGGACGTGCCCGGCGCTCACGACCCGGTCCGGGCGGTTCCGGGCGTGCTCACGCGGCTTCCTTGGCGACCGAGCCGGGCGGCACGAGAGAGGTCAGCTTCAGCCGGACGGCGCGCGGGCTGGTACCGGCCTGGATCTCGGTGATGCCCTCGACGAGCAGCTCCATCTGGGCGGCCTGCAGCTCGCTGACCCGCATGATCTTGGCGCCCATCGGCAGGAACCAGAAGTTGGCGGCCATGACGCCCCACAGGGTGGCGACGAACGCCGCGGCGATCATCGGGCCCAGCGCCTCGGGGTTGCTGAGGCTCCCCATCACGTTCATCAGGCCGACGATGCAGCCGACGATGCCGATGGTCGGCGCGTAGCCGCCCATCGTGGTCATGAACTTGGCGGCGACCTTGTCCTCGGACTTCTTGGCGGCGATCTCGCTCTCGAGGACCGCGCGCAGCTCCTCGGGGTCGGTGCCGTCGATGGCCATCTGCAGGCCGCGTCGCAGGAACGGCTCCTCGATCGCCTTGACCTGGGCCTCCAGCGCCAGCAGGCCTTCCTTGCGGGCCTTCTCCGCGAGCGTCACCAGGATCCGGATCTGGTCGGTCGGCGGCGCCACCTTGGCCGGCATCACCGCCATCGTGAACCAGGCGGGCAGCTTCTTGATGTCGTCCATCGTCTGGCCGGACATCGCCGCACCGAACGTGGCGACGATCACCAGGATGATCGCCGGGAGGAAGATCAGCGACGTCGGGTCGGCGCCCTCCATGACCATGAAGGCGAGGAGGGCGACGAGCGAGACGACGAAGCCGATGAGGGTGGCCGGATCCACGGATCAGCGCTCCTCTCGGACGGGGAACGGCACGACCGACGAACCGCTGACCTGCTGCTCGGGGATGTGCCGGCGGTAGGTTCCCCGGTCCATCGCGTAGGAGATGGCGAGGATGCCGGCGCGGTGCTCGCGGATCTCCTGGAGGACCTCGTCCACGCTCTCCCGAACCACGTACTTCGTGCCGTCCACCAGGAAGGCCACCGTGTCCGGGTGGCCCTCGACCCTTTCGATCAGGTCGGGGTTGAGCGCGAACTGGTCGCCGTTCAGGCGCGTCACTCGGATCACGGGGTCGGTCCTCTTGCTCGGTGGGGCCCGTACAACGGGCAGCACTGTTCTCATCGGTCCCGGAACGGGCTTCCTTGAGCCGAAAGGCCCTGGCCGGGGGCGTGGCACGGACGGCCCGGTCACCCGTCCGGGTGACCGGGCCGTCGGCCTTCCGCCTCCTTCCCGCCCGGTTCCCGGCGTGCGGTCGACGGGGAGGGAGGGAGGTCCCGCATCAGCGCTTGAGGTTGACCAGGTCCTGCAGCAGCTCGTCGGACGCGGTGATCACCCGGCTGTTCGCCTGGAAGCCGCGCTGGGCGATGATCAACCCGGTGAACTCCTCGCTGAGGTCCACGTTGGACATCTCCAGCGCGCCCGACATCAGTTCGCCGCGGCCCCCGACGCCCGCCTGGCCGATGTTCGCCAGCCCGGAGTTCACACCCACGCGGAAGGCCGAGTTGCCGGCCTTCTCCAGCCCGCTCGGGTTGTTGAAGGAGGCAAGGGCCAGCCGGCCGAGCGGCTGGCGCAGGCCGTTGGAGTAGACCCCCATGATCGTTCCGTCGTTGCCGAGCGAGAAGGACTGCAGGGAGCCCAGCGCGTAGCCGTCCGGCTTCGGCGCGGCGACGGTGTTCGTGCCACCGAACTGGGTCAGCCCGGCGAGCCTGATCGTCACGTCGTTGTCCCAGCTGGGGTACGAGCCAGCGGGGAGAGCGTCGTTCGGGTTGAACGCGCCGAGCACGTGGTCGGGGCCGGCCGGGGTGGTGAGGTTGCCCGCCGCGTCGAAGACGATGCCGGTCGGGCCCATCAGCTGGGTGCCGTCGGCGTGCGTGACGCTGACGTTCCAGGCGTTGTCCCCGGTCTTCACGAAGTCGTACGCGACCTTGTGCAGCACACCCTGGCTGTCGTACATGTCCGCACCGAGCTGGAAAGCGGAGGTGTCGGCGACGTCGGAGGGCAGGTTGCCCATGATGCTGCCTGCCGTCGTCGACTTCGGGTTCACGATCTGCCCGTAGGGGACGACCAGGTCCTCGACCGGGCCGTTGGGGTTCACGTCGCCGTTCGCGTCGGCCACCCAACCCTGCAGGATCGAGCCGTCGGGGGTGACCAGCTTGCCGGTGGCGTCGAAGTCGAAGGAGCCGGCCCGGGTGAACAGCTGCTGCCCGCCCGCCCCCGCGACGACGAAGAAGCCGTCGCCCTCGATCATGAAGTCGGTGGACCGCCCGGTGGACTGGGCCGCACCGTTGGTCCAGTTGGTGGTGATCCCGGCCAGTTTGACGCCGAGGCCGATCTGCGCGGGGTTGGTGCCGCCGCGGTCCTCGGCAGGCTGACCGCCGGCGCGCACCGCCTGGGAGAGCGTGTCCTGGAAGACCGTGGCGCTGCTCTTGAAGCCGACGGTGTTGACGTTGGCGATGTTGTTGCCGGTGACGTCCATCTTCGTCTGGTGGGCACGCAGACCGGAGATGGCGGAGAACATGGAGCGGAGCATCGGGGATCTCCTCCGGGTGGGGTCTCGGGGTGGGGGAGCGCGGGTCGGCGCGGGGTCGGGGGAGGCGTCAGCGGGTGCCGACGTCGGTGATCCGGCCGACGGGTACGGCGACGCCGCCGATCCTGGCCTCCGCCTCGGCCTTGTCGGTGGCCAGGCGGACGGAGCTGACGACGCCGGTCTTCGAGACGCCCGTCGAGTCGGTGTAGGTGACGGTCTGGCCGACCATCGCGCCCGCGCTGCTGGAGCGCTGGAGCGCCAGCATCGAGGCGTTCTGCTTGGCGATCTCCTCGAGCTTCTCCACCTGGCTGAACGTCGCCGTCTGGGCCATCAGCTGGTTGGTGTCAGCCGGGTTGCCCGGGTCCTGGTACTTCATCTGGGCGACCAGCAGCTTGAGGAAGGTGTCCTTGCCCATCTGGTCCCCCCGGTCCACGGTGCCCGTGGCCGAGTAGGTCGCGGCGGCGCTGGTGGCCCCGCTCACTGCGTCCGGCATCGGTGGGTGGCTCCTTCTCTCAGGCGAGCACGTCCACGCCGGACGACGTGGATCGGGCGCGGGGCTGGTTCGGTCGCCCCTCTCCGCTATCGGCAGTCCGCCCCCCGGACCGGAACCGCTCGCCGCTTCCGTCCTGCGCGGAACCACGGTCGCCGGACCCCTGCTGCGCCTGCTGCCCGGCGTGCCGGGCCAGCCAGGAGCCGCCGGCGTCCGGGTCGACCTCGACCCGCGACGGGCTCAGACCGGCGGACTCCAGGTCGCGGCGGAGCTCGGGGAGGGCGTCCAGGAGCGTGGCGCGGCCCAGCTCGTGGGCACCGCGCAGAGTGAGGTCGAGGCTGCCCTGGCTGACGGTCACCTTGACCTCGACCGGGCCGAGGTTCTCGGGGGTGAGCACCAGCGTCATCGTGTGCGAGCCGTCGCCGGCTCCGCTGAGCACCGCCACCTGCCGGGCGACCTGGCCGGACACCGGGAGCGAGGCGCCCGCCCCGGTGGCCGGGGCGGCGTCCGCCGCAGCCGCAGCGGCGACGGCCGCCGTGACGGGCGCCGGTACGGTGCCGGCCGGGGACGTGACCGGTGCCGCCGGCCCAGGGGCCGTCTCCGCGGTGGTCTGCGTCCCCGGCACGGACGTGGGTGGGGCATCCTGGCGCGGCTCGCCGTCACCGGGTCCGCCGGACCCCGGTGGCGTGGACCCCGCAGGGGGGGCCGGCACGGGCGCGCCGGCGGGCGTGCCCGCACCGGCCGGCTGCGGACCGGCGGTCTCCTCGGTGCCGGCCGGGGTCGCGGTCGCGGCGGCGACGGTGACCACGGGCAGGTGCACCGCGGCCGTCGTCCCGGTGGCCGGCGCGCCGGCGGGAGTCGGTACGTCGCCCGCTGCCGCGCCGAGCGCGCCGGTCGCCGGGGTGGGCACGGCCTCGACGGCCGCTGCTGCCTCGGCCGCGAGCACCGGGGGCGGCCCGGCCGGCACAGCCCCCGCCGGGAGGACACCGGGCAGCGCGGCGGTCGCCGGTTCCGCGGCGACCGGTCCACCGGCCGCCGGGGTGGCGGTCGTGGCCAGGGCCAGCGCCCACAGCGCGGCGGCCACGCCGGCCGCCGCGGTGTCGACGACGGGGATCGTCCCCTCCTCCGGGAGCTCGCCGTCCTCACCCGCCGCCGGTCCGCCGGAGGACTGCCGGCCGCCGCCGGCCGTGGCGTCGCAGAGCCCGCCCCGGCCACCGGCCAGGGCGCCGTCCAGGGCCGACGCGAAGGGCGCCGCGCTGTCGGTGGACCCGCCGGACGACGTCGTCGACGGGGCGCGCGGGGCCGGGGCGGTGGTGGTCACGGGAGCTGTCATCGGTAGGCCTCCGCCTTGCTCATGACCGACCGGACGTAGTTCTGGGTCTCCGGGTAGGGCGGGACGCCCCCGTAGCGGCTCACCGTGCCGGGGCCGGAGTTGTACGCCGCCAGGGCCAGCTCCGTGGAGCCGAACTGCCTGGTCAGGCTGCTGAGGTACGTCGCTGCGCCGTCGATCGCCGAGGCAGGGTCGAACGCGTCGACGCCCAGACCCCGGGCGGTCGCCGGCATGAACTGCATGAGTCCCTGGGCCCCGGCCGGGGAGACGGCCGAGGAGTCGAATCCGGACTCCTGCTCGGCGACGGCCGCGAGCAGGGAGGCGTCGATCCCGTGCTTGCTCGCCGCCCGCGTGAAGAGGTCGGCGTAGGGCGCCCCGGCCAGCGTGCCGCCGGTCGTCGGTACGGTCGTCGCCCCGGTGGACGCGGGGAGAACCCGGCGGATCACCGTCGGATTGCCGACCGCCTGCACCTTGACCGTCTCACCGGCCTGCGGTGCGGCGACCATCTGGCCGTTGCCCAGGTAGATGCCCACGTGGTCGATCCCCGCGCGGGACGAGGAGTGGTCGAAGAAGACCAGGTCGCCCGGGCGGGCGGCGTCGAGCGAGGCGACGGCCTTGCCCGCGGTCGCCTGCTGCGAGGAGGTGCGCGGCAGCTCGACGCCGAGGTTGCCGTAGACCAGCTTGGTGAAGCCGGAGCAGTCCAGCCCCTTGGCGGGGTCGGTCCCGCCCCAGAGGTACGGCACACCGAGGTACTTCTGCGCCTCGGTGACCACGGCGCTCTCGGACGCGGTGCCCCCGCCCGACGGCAGGGTGCTGACCGACGAGGTGCTGCTCAGGCCCGCCGCGCCGGCGGCGGACGCCCAGGCGGCGGCCGACGCGGTGGCGGCGGCCGGCTGGAACCGGGCCTGGATCTCGAAGATCCGGGCCTGGACGGCGCTCAGCCCCTCCATGTCGTCTCCCTCGTGGTGCCGGGGGTGGCCCGGCCGGTGACCAGGTCGTCGGCGGCGCGCTCCTCGGCGACATCGGCGGCGTGCTGGTGGGCGGCCCGGTGGCGTTCGGCCAGGCGCTCGAGGGCCTTGGTGCGCTGGGCGGCGGCGGTCCACTGCGCGCGGACCGCCTCGGCCTGCTCGGCCTGGGCGGTGGCCAGGGCACGGGCGTCGGCGGCGTCGGTGGCGGCCGTCCGCAGCAGCACCATCGCCGCCACGAAAGAACCGGCCGGGAGGGACGGCGGCAGCACCGTCCCGGACAGGGCGGTCTCGTGCTCGGTGGCCCGCCGCGCGGCGTCTGCGGCGGTGCTGGCCGCGGCGGCGGCCGCTGCTGCGGCGGCGCGCTCCTCGGTCCGGCGCAGCTCGAGGACCGGCTGCAGCCGGAAGGCCGCGCGTTTCACCCGCCCCTCACGATCCGCCGCAGCCACGCCCACGCCTCGGCCGGCGAGGTCGACTCGCCCAGCGGTTGCTGAAGGAACGCGTCGATGCCCGGCGCGAGCTGCCGGGCACGGTCGACCAGCGGGTCGCTGCCGGCCTGGTAGGCGCCGATCTCGATGAGCTCACGGACGTCGCGCAGCGCCGCCATGAGGCGGCGGATCTCCCGGGCGTCGGCCATCTGCGCCGGCGGCACGACCGCGCCGGCGACGCGGGAGATGGACTCCAGCACGTCGATGGCGGGGAAGTGCCCGGCGGTGGCGAGCGTGCGGGTGAGCACGATGTGCCCGTCGAGGATCGAGCGGGCGGTGTCGGCGATGGGCTCGTTGTGGTCGTCGCCCTCGACCAGGACGGTGTAGAGACCGGTGATCGAGCCCGTGGCGCCGGTGCCGGCCTTCTCCAGCAGCTGCGGCATCATGGCGAAGACGCTCGGCGGGTAGCCCCGGGTCGCGGGTGGCTCCCCGGCGGAGAGCCCGACCTCGCGCTGGGCCATCGCCGTGCGGGTGATGGAGTCCATCAGCAGCAGGACGTCGCGGCCCTCGTCGCGGAAGGCCTCGGCGATGCGGGTGGCGACGAAGGCGGCCTTGAGCCGCACCAGCGGCGGCTCGTCGGAGGTGGCGACGACGACGACCGTGCGGGCCAGACCCTCCGCGCCGAGGTTCTCCTCGATGAACTCGCGCACCTCGCGGCCACGCTCGCCGATCAGCCCGATGACCCGGACGTCGGCGTCGGTGCCCCGGGTGATCTGCGCGAGCAGGCTGGACTTGCCGACGCCGGAGCCGGCGAAGATGCCGAGGCGCTGGCCCTTGCCGCAGGGGACGAGGGTGTCCAGGGCGCGGACGCCGAAGGTGAGCGGCTCCTCCACGCGGGTGCGGGAGAGCGCGTGCGGCGTCCGGGTCTCCAGGTCCACCCAGTCGACCGAACCGCCCAGTAGCGGGCCCCCGTCCACCGGCCGGCCCAGGCCGTCGAGGACGCGGCCGAGCAGCGCCTCGCCCACCGGCACCTGCAGGGGGCGGCCGGTGGTCCGCACCGGCGCGCCGGCGTGCACGCCGGAGAGGCCGCCCAGCGGCATGCAGGTGAGCCGGTCCCGGCCGACGGCGACGACCTCGGCCAGCAGCGGGCGGTCGGTGGGGTCGATCTCGACCAGGTCGCCGACGGCGGCGCTGACGCCGTCGACGCTGAGCGTCAGCCCCATGGCGCCGGTGACCGTGCCGGTCACCTGCGGGCGGGCGGCGGCCCGGGCGCGCTCGAGCATCGTGGGGGAGACGGTCACGAGCTGAGCACCGCCTGCACCCGCGCCAGCGCCGTGCCCAGCTGGGCGTCGATCCGGCGGGGACCGGACTCGGCGATCGCCCCGGCTCGCTCCACCGAGGGGTCGGCGACGACGCGCACGCTGTCGGGTAGCTCCGCGAGCGCCTCGGCGGGGACCTCGGCGAGGTCGTCGGGGTGCAGCCGCACGACCGCCGGTGCGTCCGCGGGGCAGAACGTGAGCGCGCGGCGCACCGCGTCCGCGACCGGGTCGGTGGCCAGGGCGAGCTCCCGGCCGAGGATGTCCTCGACGAGGGTGAGCACCGTGCCGACGATGGAGTCGCGGATGTCGTCGGCCACCGGGCGGGTGCTCTCCTCCAGCTGCCGTGCCGCCGCGCCCAGGGCGGCGGTGGCGGAGACCAGCCGGCGCTCCCAGCGGGCCTGGACCTCGGCGAGCCGTTGCTCGGCGGCGCGCTCGGCCTCGGCGACGACGACGTCCGCGGCCAGCAGGCCCTCGGCGTGACCTGCCGCGAAGCCCTCGGCGTGGGCCTGGGTCCGCAGCCGGGCGAGCTCCTCGGCGTAGACGTCGCCGAGCCGGAACGACGGCTTGCTGCCGGCGACCGGCTGGTCCTCGGCCCGGCGCACGGTCGTCCGCCGCTCGACCGGGAAGGGCTGCACCGGGACGGCGGGGGAGGGGGCCGCGACCACCGCGGTCACCGGTGCCGCCGTCCGAGCCGTGGGCACGGCCGCGGCGGTACCGCGCTCGGCCACGACCTCCCGGTAGGGGCGGGCGAGCGCGGCGGAGCCACCGCGCAGGATCGCGCCCTCCCGGGGAGGCCGGTGGCCGCCGGGGGCGTCGTCACGCGACGAAGTCATCGTCCCCGCCCCGGCTGATGGTCAGCACACCCTGCTCCTCGAGGGTGCGGATGACCGCGACGACCTTGGCCTGCGCCTCCTCGACGGTGCGCGTGCGCACCGGGCCGAGCAGCTCGATCTCCTCGACGAGGTTCTCGGCGGCGCGCTCGGAGAGGTTGCGCTTGATCTTCTCCTGGACGTCGGGCCGCACGCCCTTGAGCGCGGTGGCCAGGTCGTTGGCCTCCACGTCGCGCAGCACCAGCTGCAGGGAGCGGTCGTCGATGGTGACGATGTCCTCGAAGACGAACATCTGCGCCCGGACGGCCTCGGCCAGCTCGGGGTCGCTCCTGTCCAGCCACTCCAGGATGGAGCGCTCGGTCGGCCGTGGGGAGCGGTTGATGATCTCGACGAGGGTCTCGACGCCACCGACGGTGGTCATGTCCTGGTGCGCCAGGATCGAGCCCATCCGGCGGCCGAGCTCCTCCTCCACCAGCCGAACCATCTCCGGTGAGGTGCGGTCCATGGTGGCGATGCGGTGCGCGACCTCGGCCTGCTGCTCCGGGGCGAAGCCCGAGAGCACCTCGGCGGACTGGGCGGCCGTCAGGTGGGCGAGCACCAGCGCGATGACCTGCGGGTGCTCGTCCTTGAGGAAGGTGACGAGCTGGCGGACGTCGGCCTGTCGCAGCGAGGCGAAGGGCACCTCGGTGTACACGACGTTCAGCCGGGAGAGGATGCCCTCGGCCTGGTCCTGGCCGAGGCCGGCGGCCAGGATCTCGCGGGCGAACTCGACCCCGCCGCGGCCGACGAACTGCTGTGCGGTCATCAGGTGGTGGAACTCGCGCATGACGCCGTCGACGTCCTCGAGCTCCACCGAGCCGAGCTTCATCAGCTCCCGGGTCAGCGCCTCGACCTCCCGCGGGCGCAGCTGGGCCAGGAGGACGCCGGCCTCCTCCTTGCTCATCTGGGCGAGGAAGACGGCGGCCTTGCGCAGGCCCGGCATCTCGGGCCGCGGCGGGGTGGCGACGGCGGTGCTCGGCAGGCCGGGGATGCTGGCGAGGGTCATGACTTGCTCTCGCTGAGCCAGCCGCGCAGCATGGCCGCGACCTCGTCCGGACGCTCGCTGACCATCGACGAGATCTCCCCACGCACCTTGGCCCGTTCGACCGCCTCGAGCTCCAGGGCCGCGTTGTCGACCTCGAGCTCCTCCCGCGTGCTGGCCACCCGCAGGCGGTCCAGCTCGGCGAGCAGGTCGTCGTCGAGCTCGAGCGGCTCGTAGTCCTCGTCCTCGTCGTCCCGGCGGCGCGAGCGCAGCCAGACGATCAGGACGACCAGCGCGATGCCTGCGGCGATGCCACCGGTGCGGATCATCGACCACATCTGCTCGGCGGCCTCGGCCTCGCGGGCGGCCTCCATGGCCGCGGCGGCGTTCTCGGCCGCGGTGGCGTCGAAGGGCAGAGCGGCGACGGTGATGGCGTCGCCGCGGGCCTCGTCGAGGCCGACGGCGGTGACCATCAGGTCGGTCATCTGCTGCTGGTTGAGGTTGCCGGCCACGGCGTCGTCCATGACGACGGAGACGGTGAGCCGGTTCAGCCCACCCGGGGCGCCCTGCTCGACCGTGGTCGTCTTCCCGACGGCGTTGTTGGCGGTCGTCGACTCCTTGTTGTAGGTCGACTCCCCGCCCACGTCCTCCGCGGCGTCGGGCATGTTCTCCGGGCCCAGGATGCCGCCGACGGGAGCACCCCCGCCGACGTACTCCTCGGTCGTCGTCTGCTCCGAGAGGGGCGGGGTGCCCTCCTCGAACTGGTAGGTCTCCGACGTGGTGTCGCGCTGGGCCAGGTCCACGTCGGCGCGGACGGACACGACCGCGTTCCCCGGGCCGACGACCGAGTCGAGGATCTTCTGGGCGTTCGCGGCCAGCCGGTTCTCGTACTCCATCTCCACCTGCGAGCGCGCGTCGCCGGCGGCCGCGGTCACGCCCGTCCCGGCGGCGGAGAGCACCTGGCCGGTCGAGTCGGCGACGGTGACCTGGTCGGGGTCCATGTCCCGGACGCTGGAGGAGACCAGGTTGGTGACCGCCTGGATCTGCTCGCCGGAGAGCGCGGTGCCGGGCGTGAGGTCGAGCAGGACCGACGCGGTCGGCTCGGACTTCTCGCTGACGAAGACCTCGTCCTCGGGGAGGGCGACGTGCACGACGGCGGAGTTGACCCCGGCCAGCGCCTTGAGCGTGTTGGCCAACTCGCCCTCGAGGGCACGCTGGTAGGTGACCTGCTGTTGGAACTCGCTGGTGGTGATGCCCTGCTCGTCGAGCAGCGCGTAGCCGGTGTCCTGGCCCGCCGGCAGGCCCTGTCCGCTCATGGCCAGCCGCAGGTCGTACACGGCGTCCTTGGCGACCATGATCGTGCCGCCGCCGTCGGCCAGCTCGTAGGCGACGCCCTGGGCGTTGAGCTCGTCGACGATCGCCGACGCGTCGGCGGATGCGAGGTTCGAGAACAGCGGGGCCTGGGTGGGCGTGGTGATCCAGCTGTAGAAGAAGACCCCGCCGAGGCTCAGCCCGGCGAGCAGCAGGCCGATGACGACCCTCTGCCCGAGGCTGATCGTGTCGAACGTGGAGCGGGCACGCTCCAGCGTCCCGGCGAGCGCCGAATTCATCAGATCTGCATCCTCATGATCTCGGTGAACGCCGCGACGGCCTGGTTCTTGATGGTCACCACCAACTCCGTGGCCACGCCCGACTCAGCGCTGGCGATCATGTAGTCGTGGACGTCCTTCAGGTCGCCCGTGGCGGCCTGCACAGCCAGGTCCGAGGTCACCGACTGGGTGGCCTGGAGCCTGTCGAAGGTGGCGGCCAGGACGGCGGCGAAGCCGTCGGCGCCCTCGGTGGGGGGAGTGCCCCGGGTGCTGCCGGCGACGCCGGTGACCACACCCGTGCCGACGAGCGGGATGCCGCCGAGCGGGATCGTCATCAGCGCTTCCCGAGCTGCAGGGCCGCCTGGTAGGCGGTGGTGGCCCGCTCGACCACGGCGAGGTTCGCCTGGTAGCCGCGCTGCGCCATCATCATGTGGGTCATCTGGTCGCCCAGGTCGATGTCGGGGTACCTGACGTAGCCCTCGGCGTCGGCGAGCGCGTGGTCGGGCTCGTAGACCATGCGGCCCTCGGGGTCGCCGAACTCCGCGCGGGCCACGCGCACGCCGCCCTCGCCGGTGCCGTACTCCACGGCCTGGGCGACGACGAGCCGCTCCTGGAAGGCGTCCTCGTCGGTGCGCCGGACAGTGTTGATGTTCGCGATGTTGTCGGAGACGGCATCGAGCCACTTGCGGTGCGTCATCAGCCCGGACTGGGAGATGCTCAGAGCCTGGAACATGCTCATGTCAGGACGTCCTCAGTGCCGTGCGCAGCGAGTTGTACTTCCCGTCGAGCGCGTTGAGCGCCAGCTGGTAGCGCAGGCCGGTCTCGGTGGCGATGACCGTCTCCGCGTCGAGGTTGACGTTGTTGCCGTTGGTGTTCGTCGGCTCCAGCGAGCGCGCGGTGGTGCCGCCCGAGATCGCCGGGGTGGACCCGCTGCTGACGGCCCCGCGCAGCGACGACTCGAAGTCCGTGCGCCCGGCCAGGAAGCCGGGGGTGTTGACGTTCGCGATGTTGTCGGCGGTGACACGCTGCCGCTTCGCGAGCCCGGCGAGGGCTGCGTGCAGGACCGTCGAGGTGGCGTCGCCGATCATCAGGCGGCTCGCCGACGGGGAGAGCAGGACACGATCGACCTCCGGGTACGCGGAAGACACTCGCGAACGAGTGCTGGGCCGCCGATCCGTGGCGAAAGGTGTTGCTCTCCGTGCACAAGCCTCATCGGCACGGCTGGGTGGTGACATGACCGCGCTCTCGCGACTGGAGGGGTGGCAGTGACCACACGGGGCTGTGGTGACGACTGTGACGACTGCGCGATCCCGGGCAAGCACCCCGAGTGACCGACGGCCTCGAACGCACCGCGGCCGGTCACCGCTGGAGCGGTGACCGGCCGGAGGGCGCGGAAGTCGGCAGGTGTCAGAGGGCCCGGTCGACGAACGAGGCGACGGGCCGGCTGGGGGCGTAGGACATGCGGGCGGCCAGATCGCGCTGGCGCTGGGACTGCATGATCCGCTCGACCAGCTCCTCGGCGACCGCGAGCTGGTGCTGCAGGAGCCGGGCGGCGCGCTCGCGGAGGTCGTCGGGGAGGGGGCCCAGGCTCGAGGGCGGCACCCAGTCGTCGACGCGGCGGCCCCAGGAGGCGATCTCCTCGGCGCGTCCGGAGGCCATGGTCTGCTCCGCCGCGACCACCTCGCCCTCGAGGTGGGTGAGCACCGTGGTCCACTCGACCGGCTGCGGTGCGCCGTCCTCGCGCGCGGCTGGAGCGCCGGTCACGAGGCCGTCGCCGCGCCGGCCAGCGAGGCGGCGGCCTGGCGCCAGGCGTCGCGCAGCGGCTCGACCACCTGGCGGCAGGACGCGATGCGGTTGCCGTCGAGCTTGACGTTGGCCTGCACCAGCTCGCTGATCAGCCAGTTGTAGAGCGCAGCCAGCCGGGGCCCGCCTTCCCAGGCGTCCACCTGAAGGCTCGACAGCAGCTCCATCACGATGGCCTGCGCGTGCTGCAGCTCCTCGTTCGCGCGCGGCCGATCACCGCCAACGGCTGCCTCGTGGGCACGCTCGAGGTCGAGCGCCAGCCGGTCGTAGAGCATGACCAGGAGGTGCTGGGGCGAAGCGGTGGTCACGGTGTCGCCGAGGTAGCGAGCGCGGAGGGAAGCGGCACTCATCGAGACGTCTCCTGAAATTCGCAGGTGCAGCGGGGATGGACCGAGGGACTAGCCGTAGCTCGGGAGGGAGGAGATCTGTCCGGCGAGCCACGAGGACTGCTGCTTCATGGTCGACAGCGCCGTCTCCATGGCGGTGAACTGTCGGGTCAGGGCCTCCCGGCGCTTCTCCAGCCGGAGGTCCCAGGCGTCGATCCGATCCTGGATGTCCTTGACCAGGTCGTCGCGGCTCTTGGCCAGCGTGGTCAGAGTGCCGGTCGTCGTGTTGGTCGCCGACTTCGTGAAGGTCTGCAGACCCCGCGCGAGACCCGGCATGCCGTCGTCGGCGGTGTTGATCGTGTTGTCCGGCCCCGGGCCGGCGGGCGTGCCGACGATCGTCCCCTCGACCATGGCCGGGTCGCGCGCGTAGGCGGCCAGGAACGTGGCCTTGTCGAATGTGACCGACCCGTTCCGGGTGAGCTGGATACCGACCGGTGCGGCCGAGCCGGTCCCTCCGGCGCCGCTCGAAGCGATTCGAAGCACCTGACCGGCCATGCTCGTCAGTGTGCTGTCGCCCTTGAGGACCGCGATGGAGCCACCGGTGCTGGAGCCGTAGAGGGAGATCGACCCGAGGGCCGAGTTGGCGGCGTCCACGAGGGCCTGGACCTTCGCGGCGATCGCTTCGGGATTCGATCCGACCGCCACGGTCACCCCGGATTCGGGCTTGCTGACCGTGATGGTGGCGCCGGGCACCAGGCCGGTGAAGTCGTTGGTCGCCGACCGCACGTCATAGGCCGCAGCGGTGCTGCCCACCGTGATGTGGGCGTCGGCACCCTGCGTCGTGGTCGAGAACTCGGTGGCTCCTCCCAGCCCGAAGGTCGTCGAGACCCCGGACGTCTTGGCGGTGACCTGCAGGCGGTAGTCATTGTCGCCGACGCGTACCGCGGTGGCCGAGAGGCCGAAGGAGGCGGCGTTGATGGCCTTGACGGCGTCCTCCAGCGTGGCGTCCGCCGGGAGAGCGATCTCGCCCTTGGGCTGGTCCAGAGCGTCACGGACGACGATGGGTGACGCTAGTCCGTACGGCTGCGTGGAGGCCGTCCAGCTGGCTGTGCTCACGACCGAGTGAGTGACGGCGACGGCCTTGACGTCGAAGGTCAGGGACCCGGTCTGCGGCGCGCTGCCGAGCGCCACCGAGACGCTCGGCGCCGACGACGAGGCCTTGGCCGAGGACCAGGTCTCGGGTTTGAGAACCGCTTCTGCGGCGGTGCGGAGGGCGTCGAAGCGGGTGTTGATCGAACGGTAGGCCGACGCGGCCGATTCGGTGCTGGTCAGCCGGTTCCTCAGCGCCGTCTGCGGGGCCGCTTCGGCCTGGATGAGCTGGTTGATCAGGCTGGTCGTGTCCAGTCCGGAGACCAGGCCGTCGACGGTCATGCCTGCCACGTCGGTCCTCCAGGTGTCGCGGGGGCGGTGCCGGTTGTGCGTGAGGGGGGAGGCCGGGGGCCTCCCCCCTCAGCAGGGTGGAGCTGTGGTGCTTGTCGATCAGGCCCTGGAGGGGACGGATCAGCCCAGGAGGCGCAGAACGCCCTGGGGCGCCTGGTTGGCCTGGGCGAGCATCGCGGTGCCGGCCTGGGACAGGATCTGCGAGCGGGTGAAGCTCATCATCTCCTGCGCCATGTCCGTGTCACGGATCCGCGACTCGGACGCCGACAGGTTCTCAACGGCGACGTTCAGGTTGTTGATCTTGTGCTCGAGTCGGTTCTGCGTCGCACCGAGCTTGGAGCGCTCGGTGGACACGGTTCCGATGGCGGTGTCGATGCTGGCGAGGGCCGTCTGGGCGTTGGCCGTGGTCTTCAGATCGCCGACGGCCGTGAGGAGCGTCGCCGCCTTCATGTCGCCGATGGTCACCTTGAGCTGCTCGCCGGCGTTCGCGCCGACCTGGAAGTTCTTGTCGTAGTCCCCGTTGAGCAGCGCCTGACCACCGAAGGTGGTCTTGGTGGCGATGTCATCGAGCTCCTTGGCGAGCTCCTGGTACTCGGTGTCCGCCGCGGCCTGGGCCTTGGTGTCCTGGGAGCCCTCGTTGGACGCCTGGACGGCCAGGTCACGCATCCGCTGCAGGATCGAGTGGGTCTCCGTCAAGGCACCTTCCGCCGTCTGCACGACGGAGACGCCGTCCTGAGCGTTGCGGGAAGCGACCTTCAGGCCACCGACCTGAGCCCGCAGACCCTCGGAGATCGAGAGGCCGGCGGCGTCGTCCGCAGCGCGGTTGATGCGGAAGCCGCTGGAGAGCTTCTCCAGGGACTTGCTCATCTGCCCGTCGGTGATCGACAGGTTGCGGTACGAGTTCATCGCCGCGATGTTCTGGTTGATGCGCAGACCCATGATGTTCCTCCTTGGAAGGGGTCCTACTGATGACTCCCGCTGCATCCGTGCTGCGGGCCGGGCTGGTGTCGCAGGAACAACTTCGGTCTGACCCCGCTGGGACTTGAGGCGAAGTCGACGCTTTTTTCGCCGTCCGTTCAGGCGGGGCGCGCGGCCGCCGTCCGGTCGGGGGTGATCCATGCGCCCGCCCGTGGACGCGGCGGTGACGGCATCGGGGGAGTGGCCGGCACGGCGGTGCCGGCGCGGATGGAGAGTCGCTCGAGGTATGCGCGCTGCTGGTTGCGCGCGCGGACCCCGCCGGTGGCCGGGACGGCCATGCCCTCCCACGTCTCGCCCATGGCGGCGTGCAGGAGGGTCAGTGCCCGCGCGCGCATCTGGGAGACCCGCGACAGGGTCACCCCAAGGTCTTGCGCGATGTCGGTCAGCGATTCATCACCGAAGAAATTGCGCTCGATGACCTCGTCGAGCCGGTCGGGCAGGGCCCGGATCGCCTCGTGCAGGTGACGGGCGCGCTCTCCCCGCAGGACCGCGCGCTCGGGTGACTCGCTGACATCGGGCAGGTCCAGGGTCGTCCCGTCGGGGCCGGCCTCGGCGTCGATGCTCACCATGACGGCCCGGTGGACGTCGACCTGCAGGTGGTCCAGTTCGCTTGGCGCGACGCCCAGGCTCTGCGCGAGCTCCTCGCGGGTGGGTGGCCGGCCGAGGCTGATCGTCAGCGCGTCGACGGCGGCGTCCGTTCGCCGGGCCGCGGCGCGCACCGAGCGGCTGGCCCAGTCGCCCGACCGCAGCTCGTCGAGGACCGCGCCCTGCAGGCGGGCCAGGGCGTAGGTGGCGAACGAGGCGCCGGCGGCCGGGTCGAACCGGCGCGCCACCTCGACCAGCGCCACGTGGGCGCAGGAGAGCAGGTCCTCCCGGCTGACGTGGCCGGGGAGCGAGATCCGCGACGCGACGGCGTTGACGGCGAAGGCCGCGAGCGGGAGGTGATCGGTCACCAGCGCGTCGACCTCCTCCGGCGACCGCCCCTTGACCGGGTGCGGCACCCGGCCGTTCGGCAAGCGTTCGCGCGACGGCCGGTCATGCGCGGACCGCTCACGCAGTGGTCGCTCGGTCGCGAGGGCACGGACTGGGGTCACGTCCGTATTCCTCGGCGGTCGGCGCCGGGGTCGGCACCACGTCCCGGCAGGAATTCTCGTCAACTCGAGCGCCAGTTCCGCGCTTCGGCTCAACCCTCCCCGAGCGGTGCCGATGCCTGCTCCGACGGCGGTTGCCCCGGCACTGCGGCTGCGAGCGAGCACGAATGAGACGACGGAGGGCGGTGGACGCGTGGACTACCAGCACCTGTCGACGTTGCTGTGGCGGGAGCAGGAGCTGCTGGACCTGCTGCTGTTCAAGGCCGAGGAGAAGCAGTACCTCCTCCTCACCGGCAAGACCCGCTGGCTCCAGCGGATCGCCCACGAGATCGAGGTGGTCCTCGACCAGCTGCGCACCCTCGAGGTCGAGCGCGCTGCCGCGACCGAGGCCCTGGCCCAGAAGCTGGGAATCGACTCGAACCCCTCGCTCCGCCAGGTGGCCGAGGTCGCGCCCGCGCCGTGGAACGACCTGTACGCCAAGCACCACGAGGCGCTCCTCGTTCTGGTCACCGAGCTGCGGAGCCTCTCCGACGCCAACCGGGAGCTGATCGAGGGCGGTCTGGCCGCCATCGGTGACGCCCTGCTGCAGGTCCGCACCGCCTCGGCCGGCACCTATGGCTCGACCGGGCGCCACTCCGGCGGCAGCTCCCGTGCGGTGACCCTGGACGGCGCCCTGTGAGCACGTTCTCCGGGTTGAACACGGCGACCACCGCCCTGTGGGCGCAGCGCCGCGGCCTCGACGTGACCGGCCAGAACATCGCCAACGTCAACACCGACGGCTACTCGCGTCAGCGGGTGGACCTGTCCGCCATCAGCGGCAGCACCGTGCCGGCCTTCTTCTCGACCAGCACGGGTATCGGCCAGGGCGTCCGCGCGGACGACGTCATCCGGATCCGGGACGCCTTCCTGGAGGGCCGCGGGCACACCGAGCGCGCCCACCAGGCCCAGCTGGTCGCCGAGACCGACGCCTACCAGCTCGTCGAGCAGGCGTTCCGCGAGCCCGGTGACACGGGCGTCCAGAAGATGCTGTCGGAGATGTGGGCAGGATGGCAGGACGTCGCTAACTCACCCGACGACCCCGCCGCCCGGGGGCAGGTGCTCAAGCGCCTGGAGACCCTCGTCGGCGGACTGCACTTCAGCCACCAGCAGCTCGGCGGGCAGTGGGACCAGACCCGGGAGAACCTCGCCGTGCTGGTGGCCGACGTCAACGCGGCCGCGGCGAACATCGCCGAGCTCAACGTGGCCATCCAGCGGGCGACGCAGAGCAACCTCCCGAGCAACGACCTCGCCGACCAGCGCGACGAGCTCGTCATGAAGCTGGCCGACCAGGTGGGCGCGACCGTCCGGCACGGCAAGGACGGCGTGCTCGATGTCGTCGTCGGCGGGATGTCCCTGGTCTCGTCGGGCTCGGCGACGACGTTCACCCTCGCCGGCTCGACGGACCCCGACGCCGCCGTCGGTGACCCGCTGCGCATCGTGACCGCGGTCGGCAACTTCGGTGTGCGCGTCGGCGGGACCGCCGCCGGGCAGCTCGACACCCTCAACACGATCATCCCCGGCTACCGCGCCCAGCTCGACGGCGTCGCCACGGGCCTGGCGACGGCGCTCAACGACGCGCACGCCGCCGGCTTCGACCTCTACGGCGATGCGGGGACGGCGCTCCTCGGTTCATCCGGCGGCCCGATCACGGCGTCCACGATCTCGGTCGTGATCACCGACCCCAAGCGCATCGCCGCGTCGTCGGTGGGGCCGGGCACGCCCAACCTCGACCGCGGGAACGCCGACGCGATCGCCCAGCTGGCGAACTCGGTCACCGGCGTCGACGCCGGCTACCGGAAGATGATCGTCGAGCTGGGCGTCCAGTCGGCGGTGTCCCAGCGCAACCTCGGCATCCAGAGCAGCATCACCACCACGGTCGACGCCGCACGCGACTCGGTCGCCGGTGTCAACCTCGACGAGGAGCTCACCAACATGCTCTCGTACCAGCACGCCTACGCGGCCGCGGGGCGCATGATCACCGCGATCGACGAAGCGCTCGACGTCCTGATCAACCGCACCGGCCTGGTCGGGCGCTGATCCTGGGATGCGCATCACCCAGCGCGCCGTCGCGCTCACCAGCCTGCAGGGGCTCAACCGGAACCTCGACGCGCTGGGCAAGCTCCAGCAGCAGCTCACCTCGGGCAGGATGCTCAGCGCCCCGTCGGACTCGCCGACCGGTACCAACCGCGCCATGCAGACGCGGTCGGACCAGGAGGCGGTCGCCCAGTACGCGCGAAACATCTCTGACGGGCAGAGCTGGCTGAACCAGACCGACTCCACGCTGCAGCAGATCACCGATGTCACCCGCAAGGTCCGGGACCTCACCGTGCAAGGGCTGAACACCGGCGGCATGTCCGACACCGCCCGTCAGGCGCTCGCCACCGAGGTCAGTTCCCTGCGCGAGAGCCTCCTGGGGTTGGCGAACACGACCAACGCCGGCCGTCCGCTCTTCGGTGGCATCACCACCGGGCAGCAGGCGTACGACTCCACCACCGGCGCCTACCTCGGCATGGCTGCCGCCGAGGTGTCCCGGCGGGTCTCGAGCACCGAGTCGGTCCGCATCGACGTGAACGGCCCTGAGGCGTTCGGGCCGGCCGGTGCCGACCTGTTCGCGGTCGTCGGCCGCATCGCCACCAACCTGACCGGCGATCCGACGGCGCTGGAGACGGATCTCGCGGATCTCGACGGGCTGATGCAGGGCATGCGGTCCGCGCTCGCCGACGTCGGCGCCCGATCCGCGCGGATGGACCGGCAGGGTCAGCTCAACGCCGACCGGGGCATCGGACTGGAGACCCGGCTGGCCGAGGTCGAGAGCATCGACCTGCCGAACACGATCATGAGGTTGCAGATGCAGCAGACGGCGTACGAGTCGGCGCTGGCCGCCACCGCCAAGGCGATCTCGCCCACGCTGCTGGACTACCTGCGCTGATGACCACCCTCACCGACGGCCCCGCAGCGGGTCCGACGACGGCACCGGCTCCGCCCCCGGTCCAGGTGCTCTCGTTCGCCGAGCCGCTGCCCGGGTTCCCCCGCCATGCCGACTACGTCCTGGTCGCCGGGGACAAAGCCGGGCTGCTGTTCTGGCTGCAGGCGGTGGCTCCGGACGGGCCACGGTTCCTCGCCGTCCCGGCCCGGGAGTTCTTCCCGGACTACTCGCCCGTGGTGCCGGCCCCCGTCCGGCGGGAGCTGGGTCTGGCCGACGCCGCGGACGCCCGGGTCTACTGCCTGGTCAGCGTTCCGGACGGCGATCCCGCCGAGGCCACCGCCAACCTCCGCGCCCCGGTGGTCGTCGCCCCCTCGACGCACCGGGCCCGGCAGGTGGTGCAGGCGGACACGTCTCTTCCCCTTCGGCGGCGCCTGCGCCGATAACCTCTCAGGGCCCACACGCAGCGGCCCACGCCCGCACCGCCGGGCACCGCCACGGACGGCCGTCACACACCCATGGAGGGGTACACGTGCTCACACTCACCCGCAGCGTCGGCGAGACCATCCGCATCGGCGACGACATCGAGATCCACGTCGTCGAGGTGCGAGGCGGAACCGTGCGGCTGGGCTTCAAGGCCCCCCGCGAGGTCGCCATCCATCGCGAGGAGGTCTACCGGCAGATCGCCGAGGCGAACCTCCTGGCCGCCCAGGTCACCGCGGACACGCTCGGCGCCCTCGCGGCGTTCGCACCGGCGCCCCGGGCGGACGCGGACGCCGGCACCCCTGCCGCCGACGGCCCGGTCGAGGCGGCGCGCTCCCAGGACTGACACATCTGCACGGCTGCCGGGGGTTCACCTCGGCAGGCAGTGCCAATCTGACGGCGGCGCCGTCGTCGTGGGGCGCGACACGGGCAACTATTGCCGAAGCTCGACCCCGACAACTGCGTCGACACGGCGAGTTGTGTGCCGAGTTCGGTGCGTGCATGCGGCAGATTCCTCCCCAAGCAAGTGACAGGGGGCGATCAAGATGGCACGCAACGCATTCACCGCTTCGGCGGCCGGCGACCAGGCCGGTGAGCAGGAGTCCGTCGTGGTCCACGTGCAGCTGCGGCCGCGCCGCGGCGCGACCCGCAAGTGCCTCGCGGCGCTCGCGACGCTGGCCGCCGAGCACGACGACGTGGTCTTCGCCGTCACCGGCCTGAGCAAGGACGACCGCGTCGTCCGGGTGACCGTCGGGGTCGACCTCGGCCCCCGTACCGCGGTCGCGCGGTTCTCGCCGCAGGCGCAGGCGGCGTACGCCTTCGTCTCGGCGCTGTTCACCTCGCTGTACGACCACATGCCGGTCTACACGGCCGAGCCCAGCGGCGCCGAGCGCACTGCCGCCACCGCACTCCTCGAGCACGCCGCCGCGGGCGCCGCCCGTGCCGACGCGCTCCCCGTCGACGCCATCGACGCCCTCCCGGGCCAGTCGTCGCCGATCTCGCCCGTGCCCTCGCCGCGCCTCCCCGGCCCGGGGGAGCGCATCCCGGCCTGACGGCCTCCCGAGCGGTACGCCGGCGCCGGCCTACCCGGCACCTCTTCTTCCCCGTAGCGCCAGGAGTTCCCATGCCCGACCGCATCCCGAGCCAGCCGACCGCGGACGACCGGGCCCGCAACCGCCCGCCCCTGGTGTTCGGCGGCATCCCCGAGGCCGAGGGGTGGGCGCTGGCGCCCATCACCCCCCGCGACCGGGTTCACTTCCGCGTCGACCACGAGCTGCCGCTGGACGAGTTCTGCCGGGAGCTGCCCGACGGCGTCACGGTCAGCTACGACCAGGGCGACGGCCTCTACCGGGTCGACGGCGCCTGCGGCTCGGCCGCCGTGCTGGCCGACTGGATCAGAGCCTGGTGCTCCGGCCGCGGGGTGACCACGATCGGGCTGCGCGCCGAGACGGGGGTCCGCCGGCGCACCCCGCGCGACCTCCCGCCGGACTTCCTGGCCGACCTGTGCCGCCACTACGGGCCGGTGAGCCTCAAGCGGCTGCAGCGGAACATGAGCACGATCCGCCTGCACCTGCCCGACCCCGACGACCTGGGGCAGCAGGTGTTCGAGTGGGTGCTCAAGGCCGTGGCCCAGTACGACGAGACCAAGTCCGTTCCGTTCGGTGCGTTCCTCGCCACCCAGTTGTCCAAGTGGGTGCACGACCTGGGCCGCAACGCCCACGGGCGCACCGCCGCCGACACCGAGCACAAGCAGCAGAAGGCGATCGCCGCCTTCATGGCCGAGCACCAGCGGCGGCCGAGCGAGAAGGAGCTCGCCGCCTACATGGGGCAGAGCATCGCCACACTGCGCCGCAACTCCCAGACCGTCGCCACCCTCAACGGCCTGCGCAACCTGCAGTCCCTCGACGGCGCTCCCGAGGCGACCGAGATCCTGCTGCCCGACTCCGCCGAGGCGCCGGACGAGATCATGGGGGAGGCCGAGCAGACGCTGCTCTCCCACGCCCTCACCGCCGCCTGTGCCCCGGACCCCGACGCGCGCCGCGACCAGCGCGCTGGTCAGCCGAACGTCCTGGGCTGGGCGACGTGGTACCTGACCACCTGGGGCGGGCAGACCAAGACGCAGCTGTCGGCCGATCTCAACACCTCGGTGCGGAACATGAACGTCTACGCCGACCGGGTGGAGAAGGCCCTCAAGCACCGGCTGGCCGAGCTCGCCGACCAGTAGCGCCCCCGCCCCGTCGTGGACGGGACACCGAGATCCCGTGGGCCCGCACCTCCGTGCGGGCCCACGGGATCTTGCGCATCCGGGGTGCCCGGCCCGTCCGCCGGTGCCAGGGGTACGCGCGGGGCGGGACGTGCTGCCGCGTCCCGGGCGACCCCGCTCGCGGGTCGATCCCGGAAAAAGCGCCGGTGAGGGGTCCGTTGGTGCCTGCACCTGCCGATATCCACTGTGTGACGCCCCGTCCGAGCAACCGCCACCGCGCTGTCCCGGCGTCGCCGGCGACCGGACTGCGGAACCGGGACGACCTCCGGTGAGCGCGCTGCCGTCCGGGGACACCGGTGCGCCGGTCCTGCTCCCGCACTGGCTCGACGCCGCTGCGCGGACGCTGCTCGCCGACACCGTGCGGACCGCGCTGGGGGACCGGTCGGTGCACCCCGTCGCCGCGGTCCACCTGCAGGACGTCCTCACCGAGCTGCACGTGGCCGCTGCCCGCGAGGCCGTCTGGCCCGCGTCGACCGCCCGGGTCCGGCTGGCCACCGGCTGGGACGAGGACGTCCTGCCCGTCCGGCTCAGCCCGGCGGAGCTCGCCGGCGTCCTGGCGCTGCCGGACCTGCCCGACCGGCTCCGCGGTCTTCTCGACGCCCGGAGCCGCGCGTGACCTCGAGCCTGTTCGGCACCGCGCCGTCCGCACGCCTGCTGCACCGCTTCCGGGCGGCCCCGGTCGAGGTCGTCGACCTGCACGACGTCGCGGCCGAGCTGCTGCCGCGCCTGGCTTCTCCTCGGCTGCAGCTCGACCTCGTCCGGCGCCCGGGTGCCGGGACCGTGCTCCACCTGGAGGAGGACGAGCGGGTCCAGCGGGTGTCGCTGACCGATCTCGCCGACGACATGAGCCGCGCCGGGGTCCCGGGCACGGCCGCGGGCATCGCCGCCGCGCTGCGGACCTGGGTGGCCCGCCGCCCGGTCACCGATGCCGCCGCGGCCACCGCCGGGGTCGCCGTGCTCGACTGGGCCGACGGCTCGGAGACCTCGATCGGCTGGACCGTCGTCGTGGTGCGGGGGGAGCTGGCGCTGCCGTGGGCGCCCTCGCCGGCGGCGCGCACGGCGGAACTGCACCGGGTCCGGTCCGCGGCCACCGGCCGGGCGCACGACGTCCGGCTCGAGCTGCGGGTGGAGGGTCCACTGGCGCTCTGGTCGCACCGCACCGTGCCGGTGCTGGCCTCGGCCGCGCTGGTGGCTCCCGAACTGCTCCTGCACCGGATCGCCGGGGCGGGCCTGGCGCTGCCCGACATGCACGTCGTCGTGACGCCGCACCGGCCGGTCGCCTGCGCGGGGCCCGGCGTCGCCCGGCGGCTGGCCGGTCAGGCCAGTGACGCGAGCGTCACGCTGCCCTGGCGCCGCGTCGTCGACCTGCCCTGGATCTGAGCGCGGGTCCCGCGTTCCGCACAGGGCTCAGGAGATGTGGCCGTACTCCCAGTGCCACGGCTCGGGCTTCTCGCCACCGGGGCTCGCCCAGTCGGGCTGCACGAACCCGAAGCGGCCGGCGTTGGCGGTCATCCAGGTCCACTGCGGCGTGCCGGCGACGTTGACCCCGCCGCCGAGGTCGACCGCCAGTGCCCAGCCGTGGTTGGACGCCCCCGGGACGGCGGCGAGCCCCGGCTTGGCGTAGAACGCCGCGACCTGCGCCCCGAGGGACCGGTACGAGTCGGTGATCCGCAGGGGGACGCCGAACTCCTCCGTGAACGCCGCGTCCAGCCGGGCGTAGGAGGCGGCCGCGTCGCAGCGCAGCGCGTGGCCGGCGATGCCGAGCCGGCACAGCGCCTCGGCGGGGATGCGGCCGTTCTCCCAGCCGCCCCACCGGGGGCTCACCGGGCCGGGTTGCGGCAGCGGGGCGCCGCACGCGCCGGTCCCGCCGCCGGCGGGGAGCGCGGGGTTGGCTGCGCCGGGTGCGGGCGCGGTGACCCGCACGGCCGACGAGCTGGCGGCCATCGCCCGCACGGCCACCTGGTAGGACGCCGCGGAGGCGCCGACGACGTCGCCGTCGCCGACGTAGATGCCGACGTCCTGGCCGCCGGGGGGGAAGACCAGGTCGCCCACCTGCACGTCCCGGGTGGGTACCACCGCGCCGGAGGCCCACTGCGCCTCGGGACTGCCCGGCAGCGCGTATCCGGCGAGCAGCCAGGAGGCCGCGGTGAACCCACCGCAGTCGTAGGTCTCCGGCCCGGCGGTGCCCGGCAGGAAGGGCTTGCCCAGCTGGGAGAGGGCGTTGCTCACGGCAGCCACCGTCTCGGCGGGGAGGACGGTTACCGGCTCGTTCCCGATGACCGCCCAGGCCACGCCCGGCACGGGTCGGCCGTCGGCGTCGAGCGCCGGGGACATGCCGGCCGGAAGGCTCGTGAGGTCGGTCAGCGCGGCCGCGGGGGGCGGCGCGATGCCGGCGGCGGCGAGCCGGCCCAGGTACTCCTGCCAGCGGCGCGTCGCCGCGGCGTTGCGTTCCTGCTGCGCGCCCGCGGCTCGGGCGGTGCCCAGGGCGGCGAGCCGGCCGGACACCTCGGGGCTGAGGTCGCCGACCTCGGCGCGCACGGCGGACAGGACGTCGGCGGCGCGCCGGTCGGCGGCCACCGCGGCGGCACGCGCATCGGCCACGCGGGCCACGGCCGCCTCGAGCCGGGCGGCGCTGCGGGCGGCCTGGACGACGTCGGCCGAGCGGTCCGCCCCGGCGCGGTCGGCGAGGGCCTGCTGGTACAGCACGCCGGGGGTCGCCTCGGCGTCGTGCAGGTCGAGTCCCAGCACGGGGTAGCGGCCGATTGCGTCGGCCCGGTACAGGTCGGCCGCTCCGGCGCCGACGGCCTGTTGCCGGGTGGCGAGCTCCTCGCGCGCGGCCTGCTCGGCGGTGAGCGCATCGGTGAGTCGGGTGCGCCGCAGGGCGACCTCGCCGGCCAGCCGCTGGTAGCGGTCGGCCTGCTCCAGCAGCGAGCTGCGGGCGCTCAGCGCCAGCGTGGTCGGGTCGAGCGCGGAGCCGGCGCCGCCGGGAGCCTGCGCCCCGGGCAGCAGCAGGGCCAGCGCAGCGGGGACGAGCAGCGCGCTGGTCGCGACCACACCGAGGCGCGTCGACCAGGTGGAGCCGGTGCGCTTCCGGCGGGCGGCGCGGATGCGGCCACGGGCCCGCCCGCGGCGCACCGCGGCGCGACCGGCGGCCGGGCGCCCGCGGCCGGTCGCACTCCGGGACGGATCCGGGCCTGGGGCGCCGGAGCGAGCGGCGACGGCTGCGCGGGCCGCGGCCAGCTGCTCGGGGGTGACGCCGCGACGGGCGGCGGCGGCCTGGCGCAGGGCCAGTGCCTGCCGCAGCGCCGTGGCCTCCGCCGGGGTCAGGGGCGGTCGGGCCGGGGCGCGCTTCGCACCCGTCGCCGACCCGGCCGGGCGAGCGGCGGCCGTGCGGCGGGGAGCGGTGCGAGGGGCGGCAGCACGGGCGGCGGCGTCGCGTGCGGCGGTGCCGCGGGTCGAGGTTGTCCGGGTCGGGGACGCCGGTCCCGACGTGGTCGCACGCGTGGACGTACGCGAAGCGGCCACTGCGTCCCCCGGGCGATCTGGTCCTGACGGATGGGGCTCCTGGTGCCGTTGTGGTCAGGAGCTCTCGCACATCCATCGACACGCCGTAGGAGACGCTTGAAGAGCCGGTCTCCGGAGGGCACCCGTTCGGGGTGGGGTGGACCTCGGAGGAAGACAGGGGGCGCCAGGCGCGCGCCTCAGGGCGCCCACCAGGCGCCGTGCCGGTGCTCGAGCGGGATCCGCAGCTCGCCGCCGTCCTCGGTCGAGACGACGAACTCCAGCTTGGTGATCCGAACGGGGGCGCCCTCACCGTCGGGCTCCAGGAACCGGCCGGTCGCCAAGGGCATGGGCGGCAGGACGAGGAGATCCTCGTCAGGGGGCTCGGCCATGCGCGGTCCTTCCGAGAGCGGGGGTCCACCCACCGTAGGGATCTCGCCCCGGAACGCAACGGGCCGGGTGACCCCGGAGGGTCACCCGGCCCGGTTCGGCCCCGTCCCGGGGCTCGCCCCGAGCCTGCCGGAGGCGAGGAGGACGGGGTGCTTCCTCAGCGGGCGTCGACGGGTACGTAGTCCCGTTCGGTCGCGCCGGTGTAGAGCTGCCGGGGGCGCCCGATCTTCGTCGTCGGGTCGGCGATCATCTCCCGCCACTGCGCGATCCAGCCGGGCAGTCGGCCGATCGCGAACAGCACGGTGAACATCCGCGTCGGGAAGCCCATCGCCTGGTAGATCAGCCCGGTGTAGAAGTCGACGTTCGGGTAGAGCTTGCGCTGGATGAAGAACTCGTCGTTCAGCGCGATCTCCTCGAGCTGGCGCGCGAGGTCGAGCAGCTCGTTGTTGCCGCCCAGCTTGTCCAGCACGGTGTCGGCCGTCGACTTCACGATGGCCGCGCGGGGGTCGTAGTTCTTGTACACCCGGTGCCCGAAGCCCATGAGCTTGACGCCGGGCTCCCTGTTCTTCACCCGCTCGACGAAGCGCGGGATGTCCCCGCCGTCGGCCCGGATGGCCTCGAGCATCTCCAGCACCGACTGGTTGGCGCCGCCGTGCAGCGGGCCGAAGAGCGCGTTGATGCCCGCGGACACGGAGGCGAAGAGGTTGGCGTGCGAGGAGCCGACCAGCCGGACCGTCGAGGTGGAGCAGTTCTGCTCGTGGTCGGCGTGCAGGACGAACAGCATGTCCAGCGCCTTGGCGAGGTCGGGGTCGACGTCGTAGGGCTCGGCCGGGAACCCGAAGGTCATGCGGAGGAAGTTCTCCACCAGGCCCAGGGAGTTGTCCGGGTACAGGAACGGCTGCCCGACCGACTTCTTGTACGCGTAGGCCGCGATCGTCGGCAGCTTCGCGAGCAGGCGGAGGGTGCTGATCTCGACGTGGTCCTCGTCGAAGGGGTCCAGCGAGTCCTGGTAGAAGGTGGACAGCGCGCTGACGGCCGAGGAGAGGACCGGCATCGGGTGGGCGTCCCGCGGGAAGCCGTTGAAGAACTGCTTCAGGTCCTCGTGGAGCAGCGTGTGCCGGCGGAGCTTGCCGTCGAACTCCGCCAGCTGGTCGGCGGTGGGTAGCTCGCCGTAGATCAGCAGGTAGCTGACCTCCAGGAAGCTGGACTTCTCCGCCAGCTGGTCGATCGGGTACCCGCGGTAGCGGAGGATGCCGGCGTCGCCGTCGATGTAGGTGATCGCCGACGTGCAGGCGGCGGTGTTCACGAAGCCGATGTCCAGCGCGACCTTGCCGGTCGTCGCCAGCAGCTTGCTCGTGTCGATGCCGTCGGCGCCCTCCGTCCCGGTTTTCACGGGGAGGGGGAGCTCGCCGCCCGGCCAGCGCAGGGCTACGTCTGGGGTGCTCGCTGTCTCGGTCATCGGGGACGACGCTAGCGCCCCTGCGCCCCGATCGCGGCCCGGGTCGGCGCGCGGGAACGGGAGGGAGACCGATTCGTGTCCCTCCCGCTCCCGCGCGACCGTCAGGGGTGGGTCATCGAGAGGACGTCGAGCGCCTCGTCGAGCTGCTGCTCGGTGAGCTTGCCCTGCTCGACGTAGCCGCGCTCGACGACGACCTGGCGGATCGTCTTCTGCTCGGCCAGCGACTGCTTGGCGACCTTGGCGGCCTCCTCGTAGCCGATGTACTTGTTCAGCGGCGTGACGATCGAGGGGGAGGACTCGGCGTAGGTGCGGCACTGCTCGACGTTGGCGGTGACGCCGTCGACGCAGCGGTCGGCCAGCAGCCGGCTGACGTTGGCCAGCAGCCGGATCGACTCGAGCACGTTGCGGGCCATCAGCGGCAGCGTCACGTTGAGCTCGAAGACGCCGGTCGTGCCGGCGTAGGTGACCGCGGCGTCGTTGCCGATGACCTGGGCGCCGACCTGGATGACCGCCTCGGGGATCACCGGGTTGACCTTGCCCGGCATGATCGAGCTGCCCGGCTGCAGGTCGGGGAGCTGGATCTCGCCCAGGCCGGTGCGGGGGCCCGAGCCCATCCACCGCAGGTCGTTGGCGATCTTGATCAGCCCGACGGCGATCGTCTTGAGCTGCCCGGACGCCTCGACCAGCGAGTCCCGCGAGCTCTGCGCCTCGAAGTGGTCGCGGGCCTCGGTGAGCGGCAGCTCCATCTGACCGGCGAGCTTCTCGATGATGGCGGCGGCGAACCCGGGCGGGGTGTTGATGCCGGTGCCGACGGCGGTGCCGCCGAGGGGCAGCTCGCCGATGCGGGGCAGTGAGGCCTCCAGCCGCTCGACCCCGTAGCGCACCGCCGCGGCGTAGCCGCCGAACTCCTGCCCGAGCGTGACCGGGGTGGCGTCCATCAGGTGGGTGCGGCCGCTCTTCACGACCTCGGCGAACTCCTCGGCCTTGCGCTGCAGCGAGGCCTCGAGGTGCCGCAGCGCCGGGATCAGCGTGACGACGACGGCCCGGGTGGCGGCGATGTGGATCGCCGACGGGAAGACGTCGTTGGACGACTGGGAGGCGTTGACGTGGTCGTTCGGGTGCACCGGCGCGCCGAGGGACTCGGTGGCCAGCGAGGCGATGACCTCGTTGGTGTTCATGTTGCTCGACGTGCCCGAGCCGGTCTGGAACACGTCGATGGGGAAGTGCGCGTCCCAGTCGCCGCGGGCCACGGCCCCGGCGGCCTCGGTGATGGCGTCGGCGATCGACCGGTCGAGGACGCCGAGGTCGGCGTTGACGGCGGCCGCCGCGCCCTTGATCGCCGCCAGCGCGCCGATCAGCTCCCGCTCGATCGGGGTCCCGGAGATGGGGAAGTTCTCGACGGCGCGCTGCGTCTGCGCCCGCCACTTGGCCCAGGAGGGAACGCGGACCTCTCCCATGGAGTCGTGCTCGATGCGGAAGTCTCCGCCGTCCTGCGCTGCGCCGTTCTGCTGGGCCACGCTGTGCTCCCGGTGGTGTGGATGGTGACAGTGCTCCGCACGGGACCCTAGATCCCCGTGGGGGACCGGGTCGGTTCCGCCCTCCCTGCGGCCCGCCGAGGAAGGCCCTGAGCGCCGGCGCACCTGCGCCGTCGACGGTGCCGCTCCGGCACGAGTCCTGAGGAGGGCCTCATGTCCCAGCCGCCTCTCAGCCCGGACCCCGGCGGCGCGCCGTCCCCCCAGGAGCCGGCGGCTGCCGGCTGGCCGCCTCCGGGAGGCTGGGCCACCCCCGCGGCGCAGCCGGTGCCGGACCGGGCGTCGACGACGTCCTGGCGGCCGCCGGTGCCGGCCGCCGCGCCGGTACCTGCCGCACCGTCCGGGCGCGGCCGCTGGGCGGTCGCCGGTGCGGCCCTGGGCGGGCTGGCCGTCGGTGCCGTGGCCGCCACCTTCCTGGTGAGCGCGGTCTTCATCGGCAGCGCCGAGGACATCGGCCGCGCGATGGCCGAGGAACTGACCCCCGGCCTCACCGAGGGCATCCGCCAGGGGATGGCCGACGGCGCCCAGGACCAGATGGACGCCGCCATGGGCATGCTGGACCAGAGCATGGGGTGGTACGCCGGCACGCCCACCGGTCCGGTCGACCAGTTCCCGCCGGTGGAGCCCGGGGACCTCGGCCCCGACGGTGCCCTGGACACCTATGCGCAGACCTGCTTCGACGGCGAGCTCCAGTCGTGCGACGACCTCATGTACGAGTCGCCGCCGCTGTCGGACTACGAGGAGTACGCCAGCACCTGCGGTGGCCGGGTGAAGCCCTACGCGGTGATGGCCTGCACCGAGCTGGAGTGAGCGCGGGCGCCCTCGCGGCGGTCGGAAGCCGTGCCCCGGCCCTCCTGCAAGGGCCCGCGGCGAGCCTGCGAGCGCTGGGTGCAGGAGAGTCCTTCCTCAGTTCCGGTCGAAGGGCACAGCGGAGTAGGCGCGCAGCTTCTCCAGCGAGTGCAGGCTGTCGATCGAGCGGATCGTGCCCGAGCGGGAGCGCATGACCAGCGACTGGGTCGTGCAGCCGCCGGCGCTGTACCGGACCCCACGCAGCAGCTCGCCGTCGGTGATGCCGGTGCCCACGAAGAAGACGTCGCCGCGCACCAGGTCGTCGATGTGCAGCACGCGGTCGAGATCGTGGCCCGCGTCGAGGGCCTTCTGCCGCTCGTCGTCGTCCTTGGGCCACAGCCGGCCCTGGAGCGCGCCGCCCATGCACTTGAGCGCGCAGGCGGTGATGATCCCCTCCGGGGTGCCGCCGATGCCCAGCAGCAGGTCCACGCCCGTGCCCTCGCGGGCGGCGGCGATCGCACCGGCGACGTCGCCGTCGGTGATGAACTTGATGCGGGCGCCGGCATCCCGGACCTCCTGCACCAGCTGCTCGTGGCGCGGCCGGTCGAGGATGCAGACGGTGACGTCGCCGACCGAGCTTTTCTTGGCCTTGGCGATGCGGCGGATGTTCTCCGCGACCGGCGCGGTGATGTCGACGACGTCGGCCGCGGCCGGGCCGGTGGCCAGCTTCTCCATGTAGAAGACCGCCGACGGGTCGTACATGGCACCCCGCTCGGCGACGGCCATGACCGCGATCGCGTTCGGCATGCCCTTGGCCATCAGCGTGGTGCCGTCGATCGGGTCGACGGCGACGTCGCACTCCGGCCCCTGGCCGTCGCCGACCTGCTCGCCGTTGTAGAGCATGGGCGCTTCGTCCTTCTCGCCCTCGCCGATGACGACGACGCCCTTCATGCGCACCGTGCCGATGAGCGCGCGCATCGCGTCGACCGCCGCGGCGTCACCGCCGTTCTTGTCGCCGCGGCCGACCCAGCGCCCGGCGGCCATCGCGGCCGCCTCGGTCACGCGCACCAGCTCCAGCGCCAGGTTCCGGTCGGGCGCGGGGCGGTCGTTGGCGAAGCCGTGCCCGGCCGTCGTCGAGGGGAGGGGGCCATCGGGAAGGGGCAGCGACACGGGACCTCCTGGTTGGGCCACCGGGTGGTGGCGGTGCCCCGGCCCGGCCGTGCCCGACGTGTACGCGCCGGGCGGATGCTGCGTGGGCGCTGGGCGGCGGTGGGAAAGCGCTCGCCTGCGATCCTAGGGGCATGACCGGAATCGGCCCGACGAGCCAGCGCCCCCAGGTCCCCCACCACGCGGCGGCCCCCGGGGCGGAGGCGCCCCCGCCGCCGTCGGCGGTGCAGCGCGCCAACCGGCTGAGCGCGGCCAACATGCTGCGCTCGCTGCTGCCCCTGGTGCTGATCTGCCTGCTGATCGTGGGCTGGGTCTCGATCAACAACGACCCGGGGGACCCGGTGCGCGAGATCGACCCGAGCAGCACGATCCAGCTGGCCCAGTCCCGGGCGGAGTACCCGGTGCTCGTCCCCGACGGGCTGGGGAAGGGGTACCGGCCGACGAGCGCGCGCACCGATGCCGGCGACGCCTCCCCGGGCGACGCGGTCACTCTGCAGATCGGGTACCTGACCCCCTCCGGCGACTACGCGGGCTACGTCGTCACCGACGCCGCTGACGCCGAGGCGGTGGGCGCGGTGCTCGACGGGGCGACCGAAGCCGGCGCGGTCGAGGTGGACGGCGAGCAGTGGACCCGCTCGACGACCGAGCGCGGCGAGACGGCGCTGTCACGGGTGGCCGACGGCGTCACGGTGGTGGTCACCGGATCGGCCGCTGACGACGAGCTGACCGCGGTCGCGGCCGCGGTGCGGCCCTGGTCCGGCTGACCGCGCGGTCGGGGGTCGCAAGGTCACGACATGGTGACTCCCCGGTGCGTCCCCGCGCCGCGGCGTCCCCGCGGCGGGAGGGTGGCGGGATCGACCAGTGACCCGACCGCCCGAGGAGTGCCCGATGCCGCCACGCGAGGAATGCCCACGCAGTGATCACCGGGCCCCGGCCGACGGGGGGTCGTGCGCCTGCGGCATGGTCACCCGGATCCCGGTGGCCCGGGCCGCAGGTCCGACCGACGTGCGCGACGTGCTGGCCCGCTGCCTGGACGAGGAGACCGCCGGCGCGCTCGCCGGGGTCATCCCCTCCGGTGGTCGAACGCCGGAGCTGCAGCAGCGCATCGAGCGGGTGCTGGCGGCCCTCGCCGACGCCGGGCTCGTGGTCGCCCCGGACACCCGGCTCCGTCCGCCGGCCTGAGCCGGCGGTTCCGGGTGCCGGGCGGCTCAGGCGTCGTCGGCGGGCGCGGCTGCAGCCAGGCGCTCGCGGGCGCGGTCGAGCCAGTGCTGGCAGAGGCGGGCCAGCTCCTCGCCGCGCTCCCACAGGGCCAGCGACTCCTCCAGCGTGAGGCCGCCGGCCTCCAGTCGCCGGACGACGTCGGCGAGCTCCTCGCGGGCCTGCTCGTAGGTGGTCGTCGGCTCGGGGGCGCTCTCGTCGGTGACGCTCATGCGGGGTCCTCCTGAGGGGTGGGAACGGCATCGGCGTCGGGGGCTGCGGCCCGATCGACGCGCACGGGGAGCCGGCCGCCGGCGACCCGGACCCGCAGCAGCTCGCCGTCGGCCACCTGGGCGGGGTCGCGCACCAGCGCACCGTCGGCCTGCTGCACCAGGGCGTAGCCGCGCTCCAACGTGGCGGCGGGGCTGAGGGCGGACACCCGGGCCCGGGCGTGCTCGAGGTCGCGCTCGGCGGCCTCGACGCGATGGGTCAGCGTCCGGCGCGCCCGGGTGCGCAACGCGAGGACGTCGTCCTCCCGGCCGTGCAGCAGCCGGTCGGGGGAGGCGAGCACGGGACGGGTGCGCACGGAGTCCAGCCACCGCTCCTGCTGCTCCAGCCGCGCGACCACGAGGTGCCGCGCGCGGGCGCGCAGCCCGTCGACCAGGCGCCGCTGCTCGCCGATCTCGGGCACGATCCGGTGCGCGGCGTCGGTCGGGGTGGCGGCCCGGACGTCGGCGGCGTGGTCGACCAGCGTCGTGTCGGTCTCGTGCCCGACCGCGGTGACCACCGGCGTGCGGCAGCTCGCGATCGCCCGCACCAGCCCCTCGTCGGAGAAGGGCAGCAGGTCCTCGACCGAGCCACCGCCACGGGCGACGACGATGACCTCGACCGCCGGGTCGGCGTCGAGCTTCCGCAGGCCCTCGATCACGTTGCCCGCCGCCTGCGGGCCCTGGACGGTGCAGTTGTGCATGGCGAAGCGCACCGCCGGCCAGCGTCGGCGGGCGGTGACCAGCACGTCCCGCTCGGCGGCGCTGTCCCGGCCGGTGATCAGACCGACCACCCGGGGGGCGAAGGGCAGTGGCCGCTTGCGGGCGGGGTCGAACAGGCCCTCGGCGGCGAGCAGGCGGCGGATCCGCTCGATGCGGGCCAGCAGCTCACCGAGGCCGACCGCCCGGATCTCCGTGGCCCGCAGCGAGAACGAGCCGCGGGCGACGTAGTAGTCCGGCCGGGCCCGCACGACCACCCGGGCGCCCTCGGTGAGCTCCAGCCCGGGCCGTTCGGCGATGTCGCGGTGGCAGGTGACCGGCACCGACAGGTCGGCGGCCGGATCGCGGAGGGTGAGGAAGACCGTGGCCGCGCCGCTGCGCCGGGACAGCTGGGCCACCTGGCCCTCGACCCACACCTCGCCGAGCCGGCCGATCCAGTCGGCCACCTTCCGGGCCACCGTGCGCACCGGCCAGGGGGACTCCGGGGTGGACGGGGCGGTCATGTCCCGAGCGTGTCAGACGGGACCGACAGCAACCGGACGCCCCCTGCCCCGCCCCGGCCCGTGCCAGGGCCCGCTGTGAGCAGTGGGGGCAGAGGGTTTTTCCTCAGGCGCCGCCGCGGGGGGCCAGCGGGCTGGACTCGACCGCCTGCTCCTCGAGCTTCTCCAGCCGGTTGCGCAGCATCCGCAGGTACGGCTCCCGGGCGCGGGTCGCCTGCTCGTAGGCGAGGAGGTCGGACACGGTGTTCAGCTGGTAGCCGCGGAGGCGGCCGCGCAGCTGGGCGATGGAGAAGCTGTCGTAACCGTCGACGGGCGCGGCCCCGGCTGCCTGAGCGCCGGAGACCTCGCTGCCGCCCTGCGGGTCGTCGGTCGGGGAGTCCGAGGTTTCGCCGACGGCGTCGACGGTCGCGCCCTCGGCGATCGCGGCGTCGGTCTCGTCGGTGTCGGCCGGGCCCTCGTCGGTGCGCACCCCGGTGGCCGCGGCGACGGGGGTGCCGCCCTCGTCGACGGCGACGTCGGGCCCGGCGTTCGTGCCGGTGGCCGCGGTGTCGGTGTCGGAGATGTCGGTGTCGGAGGTGTCCCTGTCGGAGGTGCCGGCGACGCTGCCGTCGGTCGTGGCCACGGTCTCGTCCGCGCCGGTCTCCTCCGCCGGGGCCTCGACGGCCGCGACGCCCTCGTCGGTGATCGCCGCGTCGACCGTCGCGATGTCACCCTCGGGGGTGAGCACGTCGACGGAGGTGGACGTGGCGACGTCGGCCGTCGCCTCCGTGTCGGCGACCGCGGGCGCGGGGTCGGACTCCAGCAGGGCCGCCTCGAGGGCGTCGGCGTCCTCGGTGACCACCGCGTCGCCTGCGGCCGGCGTCAGCGGGTCGGTGTCCGGGGTCGCCGGCACCGCCTCGTCGATGGCGAGCTCGTCGAGCACCTCGTCGGTGGTCAGTGCGTCGGCCGCCGGCAGGTCGGTGAGGGACTGCTGGGCCTCGTCCGCGCCGTCGGTGAGCTCCTCGGCGCCGTCGGCGAGGTCCTCCACCAGCTCCTGGCTGAGGTCGTCGATCGCGGCGACGACGGCGTCGGCGGCCGGGTCGTCGGGCAGGTCGGCCACCTCCTCGTCGGTGATGGTGCCGGCGTCGCCGACCCGGTCGAAGGCCGAGCCACGGAAGCCCGCGGCGGGCGCCTCGTCGTCGTCGAACGTCGCCATGCCCGGTTCGGCGTCGCCACGCAGCCCGACGAGCAGCTCGTCGCCGCGGGCGACCAGCCCGGCATAGGTCTGCTGCACCTTCATCGCGTGCTGCATCGCCATGCCGATGACGCGCACCGGCAGGCCGGGCAGGGTCTCGGGCAGCTTCCGGGCCTCGTCCAGCACGGTGGCCGCCAGACCGGCGGCAGCGCGGACAACCTCGGGGATCTCACGGGCCATGGGGCACAGCGTGCCCCAGAACGTTCCGACCGACACCCGGTGTGTGCGAATACACCCCGTGGTGCGGCCCCGCACAGGGCCCCGTCGCGAGCTCGCGAGTGACGGGGGCCACAGGCTCCTTCAACTACCATGGGGGCCATGGCTGATCAGCGCGGACGTGTCCTGCTGGCCGATCCCCGGGGGTACTGCGCCGGCGTGGACCGGGCGGTGGTCGCCGTCGAGCGCGCCCTGGAGATCCACGGCGCGCCCGTGTACGTCCGGAAGCAGATCGTCCACAACAAGCACGTGGTGGCGACGCTCGAGCGCCGTGGTGCGATCTTCGTGGACGAGACCGACGAGGTGCCCGAGGGCTCGGTCGTCGTCTTCAGCGCGCACGGGGTCTCCCCGGCGGTGCACCAGGAGGCGGCCGCCCGGCAGCTGCACACCATCGACGCCACCTGCCCGCTGGTCACCAAGGTGCACCAGGAGGCCAAGCGCTTCGCCCGCGACGACTACGACATCCTGCTGATCGGTCACCGCGGCCACGAGGAGGTCGAGGGCACCTCCGGGGAGGCCCCGGCCCACATCCAGCTCGTCGACGGCCCCGAGGACGTGGCGAACGTTCAGGTGCGCGACCCGGAGAAGGTCGTGTGGCTGTCCCAGACCACGCTGTCGGTCGACGAGACGCTGGCGACGGTGGACCAGCTGAAGAACCGGTTCCCGGGGCTGCAGTCGCCGCCGAGCGACGACATCTGCTACGCCACCCAGAACCGGCAGCAGGCCGTCAAGAAGATGGCCGGTGAGTGCGATCTGGTGCTCGTGGTCGGCTCCACCAACTCCTCGAACTCGGTCCGCCTGGTCGAGGTGGCCCTGGAGGCCGGGGCGCGCGACAGCCACCTCGTCGACTACGCCGCCGAGATCGACCCGGCCTGGCTCGAGGGCGTCGGGACCGTGGGGGTCACCAGCGGCGCCTCGGTGCCCGAGATCCTGGTCAGCGAGGTGCTGGACTTCCTGGCCGCACGGGGGTACCCCGACGTCGAGACGGTGAAGGCGGCCGAGGAGCGGCTGGTGTTCGCGCTGCCGCACGAGCTGCGCAAGCGCCGCGGCGAGCCCGTGGCGGACTGATCCGACGACGACGAAGCCCCGGTCGCGCTCAGCGCGGCCGGGGCTTCGTCGTGCCAGGAGAGGTCAGCGGCGGGTGACCAGCCGCACGAGGGACAGCACCACGGCGACGGCGGTGGCGACGGCCATGGTCGGGAAGCCACGCACGAGCAGCGTGGCCATGGTCGGCAGGTTCAGCGTCGCCGAGGGGGCGAGGCTGATGTTGGCCACGGCGACCAGCGTGAACACCAGCGGCGGCGCGACGACGACGGAGAGCAGGTCCCGCTTCCGGACGAGCAGCGTGGCGATCGAGATGCCGGCCGACAGGGTGACCAGCGTGATCATGCCGAGGCCCATGCCGACGAAGGAGTCGACGGCGCAGCCGGCGAGGGTCAGCAGGAAGACCCCGAGGACGGCGACCGAGCCGCGGAGGCGGCTCTCCCGGGCGCCGTCGGGGGAGGCGGTGCGACCCCGGCTGCTCTCCTGGGCCGCCCGCGCGGCGGCGGGTCGGCCGTCCACCGGTTCCCGCCGGCGGGTGCCGGCGGGCGGCCGCGCGTAGCGGTCGTGGGCGTACCCGTGCTCAGCGGCGCGGAGGCGCTCAGCGGCCCGGCCGGGCGCCGGCACGGGTGGGCGCGACGGGCGGCCGGTGCGCTCGTCGCCGGAGGAGGCGCGCGGTGCCCGTGCGGGGTGCGGCCGTTCGGGGCGCCTGCCGCCCTGCCATGCGCCTGCCGTGCTCGCCGTGGCCATGGCGCACCTCCGTCCCGCTCCGCAGGGCGACCCGACTGGCCGACCTCCAGGGCAACGGTAGCGACCCGAGCTGGGAGTTCGTGGGAAGACGGCACCGCGTTCCCAGGAGCCGGTGGGAGGCCAGTCACGCCCCGTGGTGGGTGTGACACGGGGGGCGGACGAGCCCCGCCTCTCGGCGCCGGCAGGGCGCGCCCGGGAGCCGGCGTGCCGCTCAGCCGGACACGCGCTCCGGCTCAGCCGGACGTTCCGTCGCGCTCCTGCCCGGCGACGTCCGGCCGACCGAGGTCGTCGGCGGGCCGGAGGGTGCGGATCGTCGCCTCCACCTCGACCGGCTCGGGTACGGGCGACTCGGCGATGCCGAGGTCGTCGAACCGCCGGGCGGCGGTCAGCACCGAGCGCTCGTAGGAGCCCACCGTCTCGTTGTAGCGGCTCAGCGTCGTCGACAGGGCCGAGCCCAGACGGGTGAGGTGCCCGGACAGCGTGCTGAGGCGGGCGTGCAGGCGGCGGCCCACCTCGAGCACCTGGTCGGCGTCGCGTGCCAGCCGCTCCTGCCGCCAGGAGTAGGCCACGGTGCGCAGCAGCGCCAGCAGCGTGCTGGGCGTCGCCAGGACGACGTCGCGGGCGAACCCGTACTCGAGCAGCCCCGGCTCCGCCTCCAGGGCGGTGGTGAGGAAGCCGTCGGACGGCACGAACAGGACGGTGAAGGGCGCCGCCGGGCGGAAGGCGGTCGGGTAGCGCCGGGCGGCCAGCGCGTCGACGTGGGCGCGCAGCTGGCGGGCGTGCATCGCGACGCGCTCGGCCCGCACCGCCCGGTCCTCGGCCTGCACGGCCTCGATGTAGCCGGTGAACGGGACCTTGGCGTCGACGATCACCTGCCGCCCGTCGGCCAGGGTGACGACGAGGTCGGGGCGGACGCCGGCGCCCTCGTCGTTCGTGCCGGCCGGCTGCTCCACGAAGTCGCAGTGCTCGAGCAGCCCGGCGACCTCCACCACCCGCCGCAGCTGCACCTCGCCCCAGCGGCCCCGGACGTGCGGCGTGCGCAGTGCGGTGACCAGCGCCGCCGTCTCGTGCTTCAGCTGCGCGGACGCCTGGCCCACGCTGCCCATCTGCTCCCGCAGCTCCCCGTGGGCGGTCGCGCGGGCCCGCTCCATGCCGGCCAGCAGCCGGTGCAGGTGGTCCAGCGACTCGTGCACCGGTTCGAGCCCGGCGTCCGCCGGCCGCCGGCGGGCTTGCAGCGTGACGACGCCGAGGGTGATCGCGGCACCCAGCAGCGCGCCGAGGAGGAGCCCGAGGAGCAGGGAAGCGGCGTCCATGCCGTGGAGGGTGCCGGAGGCGACCGACAGTTCCGGGCAAGGGTCCGGTTCGTCAGCGCGTCCCGTCCCCTTCGAGGGCGCCGCCGCGGGCGGGCGGGCGGTGGCAGGGAGGTCCTTTCTCAGGCCGGGACCGGTGCGTGCTCCGCCTCGTGGTCGAGCAGCCAGCGCTTGACCGGCGTTCCCCACCGGAACCCGCCCAGCCCGCCGTCGGAGCCGAGCACCCGGTGGCAGGGGACGAACAGCGCCGTGGCGTTGCGGGCGCAGGCGTTGGCCGCGGCGCGCACCGCGGCCGGGCGGCCGCAGCGCGCGGCGAAGGCGGCGTAGGTGTCGGGCCGGCCGGCGGGGACGGTCCGCAGGACCTCCCACGCCTCCTGGAGGAACGGCCCGGACCGCTGCTGGACGACGACGTCGTCGATCGCGGCGACGTCCCCGGCGACGAAGGCCTCCACCGTGTCGAGGACGGGAACCCGGCCGACCGGGGCGGACGCGTCCGGCCGCAGGGCCGGGTGGACCACGGCGAGCAGGTCGGCGACATCGGCGGTCCAGCCGCTGGCGAGGACGAACTCCCGGCCGTCGTCGTCGATCGTCACGACCGCGGTGAACGGGCCGGCCGGGGTGGCGGTGGTCGCGTGGCGGGCGGGACCGGTCATCAGGCACTCCTTGGGAGGGCAGGGGGAGGGAAAGCGGCGGGAGCCGGGCGGGTGAACAGGGACGGCACGGCGAGCGCCCACAGGTGGAGGACGGCGTAGGAACTCCAGGGCCGCCACCGGGTCGCGGCGTCGGTGTCGCTGCTGCCCAGCGCGGCGAGGGACCTGCGGAGGGCCAGGTCGCCCGGGAGCCAGACGTCCGGGTCGGCGAGCCCGCGCAGGCCCACGAGGGCCGCCGTCCACGGGCCGATGCCGGGGACGGCGAGCAGCGCGTGCCCGGCCTCGGCGCGCTCCGCGCCGGGTCCGAGGGTGATCGTCCCGTCGGCCAGGGCGGCGGCCAGCGCGTGCACGGTGCGCCGCCGCGCGCGGGTGAGGCCGACCGCGCCGAGGTCGGCGGCGGTCAGCGCCTCCGGGCGCGGAAAGGCGTGGGTCAGGGTGCCGACCGGCTCGGCCAGCGGGGTGCCGGCCGCCGCGACCAGGCGGGCGGTCAGGGTGCGTGCACCGGCGACCGACACCTGCTGGCCGAGCACGGCGCGCACGGCCAGTTCGTCGGCGTCGGGCGAGGCCGGCACCCGCCGTCCCGGGGCAGCGGCGACGAGGGGGGCGAGCGCCGGGTCGGTGGCCAGGACGTCGTCGACCGCGGCGGGGTCGGCGTCCAGGTCGAGCATCCGGCGGCAGCGGCTGACCGCGGCGCCGAGGTCGCGCAGGTCGGTGACCCGCAGCCGGGCACTGACCGCGGCCGCGCCGTCGGGTGCGGGGGAGAGCCGGACCACCGCGGGACCGTGCGGCAGGTCGAGCACCCGGGAGAAGGTCGTTCCGTCCCACTCCTCCAGGCCCGGGACGGCGTGCGCGCTCAGGAAGAGCAGCACCTCGTCGGCGGCGTACGGGGCGCGTGCGGCGAGCCGGAGGGAGAGCCAGCCGGGTGGCCCCCCGTGCGTGCCACGCCGGCTGCGGCGCAGCTCGCCGGGGGTCGCGGCGAACACCTCGCGCACGGTGGCGTTGAACTGCCGGATGCTGGAGAAGCCGGCGGCGAAGGCGACGTCGGCCATGGGCAGGTCCGTCGTCTCGACGAGCACCCGCGCGGTCTGCGCGCGCTGGGCGCGGGCCAGCGCCAGGGGGCCCACGCCCAGCTCGCCGACGACCAGCCGGTGCAGCTGGCGCTCGGAGTAGCCGAGCCGGGCCGCCAGCCCCGGCACGCCGGAGCGCTCGACCTGCCCGTCGGCGATCAGCCGCACGGCGCGGGCGACGGCGTCGGCGCGCACGTCCCACTGCGGGGAGCCCGGCGCGGCGTCGGGCCGGCAGCGGCGGCAGGCGCGGTAGCCGGCGCCCTGGGCCGCGGCCGCGGTGGAGAAGAAGGAGACGTTCCGGGCCAGCGGCGTGCGCGCGGGGCACGACGGCCGGCAGTAGATCCCCGTGGTGCGCACCGCGGTGAAGAACCAGCCGTCGAAGCGCGCGTCCCGGCCGGCGACGGCGCGGTAGCAGCGCTCCTGGTCCAGGGGTTCGCTCACGACGTCGAGCATGCCAGTGCCGGACGACGGTCTCCGGCGGTTTTCGGACGCCGCCGTGGGTCGACCTCCGCGGTGGTGATCCACCGATCGGTGGACGGCGGATCAGCGCTTCGGTCGTCCTCCCCGGCCCGTCTCCCGGCCAGGGTGGGTGCATGACGACGACCGATGAGGCGCCGGCCCTGCCGGGTGCGGCGTCCGGCGATCGACCGGCCGTGCGCGTGCGCGGCCTGGTCAAGCGGTACGGAGGGCGGGCCGTCGTGGACGGCGTGGACCTCGACGTGCGGCGGGGCGAGGTGTTCGCGCTGCTGGGCCCGAACGGGGCGGGCAAGACCACCACGGTCGAGATCCTCGCCGGGCTCCGTCGGCGGGACGGCGGATCGCTCGAGGTGCTGGGGAAGGACCCGGCCGGGGCCGATCGGCGCTGGCGGGACCGTGTCGGCGTGGTCGGGCAGAGCACCGGCGCCGGCGACGCGCTCACCGTCGGGGAGACCGTCGGCCACTACGCGCACTACCACGCGACCCCGCACGACAGCGCCGAGCTGCTCGACGCGGTGGGGCTGTCGGGGACGGCGGGCACCCGCGTCGACCGGCTCTCCGGCGGGCAGCGGCGGCGGCTGGAGGTCGCGCTGGGGGTGCAGGGGCGGCCGGAGCTGCTGTTCCTCGACGAGCCCACGACCGGGCTCGACCCGGCCGCCCGCCGGCAGTTCTGGACGCTGATCGAAGGGCTGCGCGACCGCGGCACGACCGTCCTGCTGACCACGCACTACCTCGACGAGGCGGCGCACCTGGCCGACCGGGTCGGGGTCATCGCGGCGGGCCGGCTGGTCGAGGTGGCCACGCCCAGCGCCCTCGGTGCCGGGCTGCGGCAGGAGGCGACCGTGCGCTGGACCGAGGACGGCGCCGCGCGCGAGGTGGTCACCACCGCGCCGGCCGGCGTCCTGCGCGATCTGCTGGCCGCGACCCCCACCGGGGAGATCCCCGACCTCACCGTCACCCGCCCCGGCCTGGAGGACGTGTACCTCCGGCTCGTCTCCGAGGGAGCGCCCCGATGACCGCCCTGCTGCCCACCCCGGCGCCGCCCACCCAGCGTCCGGCGCCGCCGAGCGCCGTCGCCATCGGGTGGGCCCGGGTGGCCCTCGAGCTCCGGTTGTTCGTCCGCGACCCGGGCCAGCTGGTGTTCTCCTTCGCCTACCCCGTCGTGATGCTGGTGATCTTCGGGTCGGTCTTCGGCGGCCAGGAGGTGGCGCCGGGGGTGGACTTCCGGCAGTACTTCCTGGCCGGGATCGCCGCGACGGGGGTCATGCTGACCAGCTTCCAGGCCGTCGGCATCGCGATCACCGAGGAGCGCGACCGAGGCGACCTCGTGCGGCTGCAGACGCTGGGCACCCCGCCGCTGGCGTACGGGATCGGCAAGGCCGGTCAGGTCCTGCTCACCACCGTCGTCCAGCTGACCGTGCTGCTCGCGGTGGCGGCGACGGTCTACGACGTGCCGATGCCCGACGACGCCGGCCGCTGGCTGACCTTCGCCTGGGTGGCCGTGCTGGGCATCCTCGCCGGCACGGTGATCGGCATGGCGGTGTCGTCGTTCGTCGGCAGTGCACGGGCCGCGGGGGCCGGCATCCCGGCGGTCGCCGTCGTCCTGCAGTTCTTCTCCGGCGTCTTCTTCGTGTACTCGGAGCTGCCCGGCTGGATGCAGCAGCTCGCCGCGGTGTTCCCGCTCAAGTGGATGACGCAGGGGATGCGCTCGGTCTTCCTGCCCGACGCCGCCGCGGTCGCGGAGCCGGCGGGCAGTTGGGAGCACGGGACCACTGCCGCGGTGCTGGCCGCATGGGTGATCATCGGCGTCGTGGTCTGCGTCCGAACCTTCCGGTGGCGACGGAACGCCGGATGAGCCTGCGCCACCGGCTCGGCGTCGCCTTCCTCCCTCCGGCTGAGGAGGAGGGGGGCGCTGAACCGCTGTCCGAGAGCGGGTGGCGGGCGACCGTCGTCGGGATGCACGTCATCTCAGCGGCGTTGTGGACGCTGGCCGTGGCGACGGCGGTCGCCGACCACGACGGTGGGCGGCTGGCCGCCGTCCTCGGGGTGCTGGCGGCGTTCGCGGTGGCCTACGTGCTGGCCGGCGCGCCGGCGCTGAGCGGCAGCGCGCCGGTCCGTGCGGTCGGGTACCTGTCGGTGCTCGTCGCCGGGTTCTGCGCGCTCGGCTTCCTGTCACCGCAGCTGTTCTTCCTGCTGTTCCTCGCCTATCCGCAGGTCTGGTTCGTGGTGCACGGCCGGATGACCGGCGTGGCGTGGACGGTAATGCTGGCGGGCGCCACCGCCGTCGGCCCGCTGGTGCGCGCGGTCTCGGGCGAGCTCGCCCGGGAGGTGTTGCTGCAGACCGGCATCAGCCTGCTGTTCAGCCTGGCGCTGGGGCTGTGGATCAGCCGGGTGCTGCACCAGAGCGCCCACCGCGCCGAGCTCATCGAGCAACTGGAGCGCACCCGTGCGCAGCTGGCCCGGGCCGAACGCGAGCGCGGCGTGCTGGCCGAGCGCGAGCGGCTGGCCCAGGAGGTGCACGACACCCTCGCGCAGGGCTACACGAGCATCGTCGTCCTGGCGCAGACCGCGGTCGCGCAGCTCGCCACCGACCCGCCGGCCGCCCGTGACCGGCTCACGCTGATCGAGGAGGTCGCGCGGGAGAACCTCGCCGAGGCGCGCGCCATGGTGGCCGCGTTCCGGCCGGTGGCGCTGGACGGCTCGACGTTGATCGAGGCACTGGCCCGGCTGGCGGAGCGGTTCGGCCGGGAGACCGGGCTGTCGGTGCGCGTGGACACCGCCGCGCTGGCCGGTGGGCTGGCGCTGCGCCGCGACGAGGAGGTGGTCCTGTTGCGCGGGGCGCAGGAGGCCCTGACCAACGTGCGCCGGCACGCGGCGGCGCAGGCGGTGGTCATCCGGGTGTCGGTGGTGGGCGGCGAGGGGGCGCGGCAGGTGTCGGTGCACGTGGAGGACGACGGGGTCGGTTTCCACCCGTCCCGCGCGCGGGGATCGGGGCTCGAGGGGCTGCGCGACCGCGCCTCCTCCGTCGGCGGGGAGGTCGACGTGGTGTCGTCGCCCGGCGAGGGCACGCGGGTGACCGTGCGGGTGCCGGCCTCATGAGCGGAGGCACCGGAATCCGGGTGGTCGTGGTCGACGACCACCCCGTGGTCCGGGGCGGCCTGGTCGGGTGGCTCGACGCACAGCCCGACCTCCATGTGGTCGGGGAGGCGGGCGACGGGGCGGAGGCGCTGGCGCAGGTGGCCGAGCAGGAACCGGACGTCGTCCTCATGGACCTGCGCATGCCGCGCATGGACGGCGTCACCGCCATCGTCCGGCTCGCGGCGGCGCACCCGGCGGTCCGGGTGCTGGTGCTCACCACCTACGACACCGACGCCGACATCGTGCGGGCGGTCGAGGCAGGTGCCACCGGCTACCTGCTCAAGGACACGCCCCTGCCGCAGCTGGCCGAGGCGGTCCGCGCCGCTGCCCGCGGCGAGACGGTGCTGGCGCCCCCCGTGGCCGCCCGGCTGGTGTCCCGGATGCGGGCGCCGGCGGTGGACGCGCCGACCGCGCGGGAGCTGGAGGTACTGGGCGGGGTGGCCCGTGGGCTGACCAACGCGGAGATCGGCCGGCAGTTGTTCATCGGGGAGGCGACGGTGAAGACGCACCTGCTGCGGGTGTTCGCGAAGCTCGGGGTCGACGATCGGACGCGGGCGGTGCTGGTCGCGGTGGAGCGGGGGTTGCTGCCCTCGCCGGGGCGGTGACCGCTGGGCTCGTCGAGGACCTCCTCCGATCCGTGGACGAGCCGCTCACCTGGGGATTCGTCCTGCGTCGGCGGCGGGCGGGCGGTATTCTTCGTACATGCGTTCGACGGGTGGGTCCGAGGTGCTGAGCCGGTTGGCGGCCGCGCTGGACGACCTGGCCGCCGAGGAGCTGGCGGGCCGGTTCGGCCCGGAGTTGCTCGACCGGCTCGGTGGCCTGTTGACCGCGTCGAACCGGCTGGCCGCGCAGGTGGCGCGCACGGTGCGGAAGTGCGAGCTGTCCCAGGCCGCCGAGCACGACGGGCTGAAGACGATGGCCTCCTGGCTGCGCGGCCACGCCGGGTTCTCGGCGGCTGCGGCGTCGCGGTTGGTGGGTTCGGGGCGGGCACTGGCGGAGCTGCCGGCGGTCGCTGCCGCGGCGGTGGCCGGTGCGGTGTCGGCCGAGGCGGTGGCCGCGGTCGCGCCGGTCGCGGCGCCGGAGCACCTGGCCGCCGCGCAGGCGCAGGGCGTCGATGTGGCGGGGGTGGATGCGGCGCTGGCGGAGGTGGCGGCGACCCAGCCCTACGCCGAGCTGCGGCAGGTGGTGCACCACTACCTGGCCCGGCTCGACCCCGACGGACCCGAACCCGATCCGACCGAGCAGCGGTCGCTGGTGATCGTGCAGCACGCCGACGGATCGGTGTCCGTGCGCGGTGAGCTCGACGCCGTCGGCGGGGAGAGGCTGCAGGCCGCGGTCGAGTCGATCACGCAGGCCACCC